>NZ_JBEPTM010000011.1:0-88649 GCF_040549525.1 Frigoribacterium sp. UYMn621
GGAATGAGTGTGGTAACCCACTTCGATACCGGAGGTCTTCGCTATCTCAGCTCACGCCACGCTGATCACAACGTCCTCGGGAACTACAGCTAGCGAGCGTTAACCACCCGTTCTGGGGTATTCCCCACTAGAGACAAGCTCGGCAGTGCGGCGGTACAGTTGAGCCAGATGCAGGGGGCAACACACACTCTGGGTCTCCTGAATATCGTGTGTCGAGCGCGGGGGCGCTTTTGGCACGAAGATTCAGGTTTGCCTCGGTTCGGGAATCGAGTCTAAACCCCGATCGCCGCCGCTCCTCGGAGCGGCGGCGATCAGTGTTTAACGGGGCAACGACTCGTGATTCCTGAGCGGCGGATGCCTCACGCCGAGATCGACTGACGCCCTGTGGTTAAAGCGCGGGTCCGCACTCGCCGAACCGACCGCTCAGGCGGCCTTGCGCGGCTTGAACATGCGGTGTTCGTCGTGCTGCTCTTCGACGAGAACGACGTCGGCTTCCGCCGGCGCGGGAGCGGTGGACCAGTCGAGGGCTTCGACGGTGATCTCTTGCTCGGCAGTGATCTGTTCGTCGACGGGGATCTGTTCGTCGACGGGGATCTCTTCGTCGACGGCGATCTGGACGTCGTCTTCGACGCGATCGAGGTCGGCCTCGCTCGAGGTCTCGGCGAGGTCTCCCGCGGCGCGGGGCGCGGCGATCTGGTCGGCGATGTCACGGGCGATGTATTCGGAGATCGTCTCGCCGAAGAGCGAGTCGGTGTCGGTGCTGGCGCGGAACTGCAGTGTCCACATGCCACCCGCCCCGACGGCCTTGAGCAATCGCTCGCGCACCAGTTCGAAGACGAGTTCTTCGAGCTCTGCCGACTCCTCGGGCGAGATCGTACGACTGTGCGTGCGTGATTCCATCACGACTCACCCTTCAAGTTCAGGTTGATAGTTTGCTCAGTATGCGCCCGACCCCTCGAACAGGGCAGATGACACGCCGACACGGAAAAGGCTCCGGATGCGACATCCGGAGCCTTTTCCGAGCGGTGCAGGTTACTTGGTGAACATCTCGTCTTCCATCGCGTCGTAGCCCTCGGTCTGGGGGTCGCCGTGGAGGCCGCCGCTGAGGGCGTATTCCTCCTCTGGTGAGAGCACGAGGCGGTTGCGCCCGACGAGGGCGAAGATGGCGAGTCCGACGACGAAGATGATGACGAAGGTGATCACCGCGAGATTGAACGTGGGGTTCGCCACGATGCCGATGAACGCCGCCACGGCGATGACGCCGGCGACGACGGCGCCGACGATGCCGGTCGGGCTCTTGTAGGGGCGCTTCGCCGAGGGGAACCTGCGGCGGAGCACGATGAACGAGATCATCTGCATCACGTAGGAGATGACCGCGCCGAACACGGCGATGAACAGGATGATTCCGGTGGCGGCACCCGCAGCATTCGGGTTGACAGCCGGGATGACCAGCGCAACGACGACGAGGATCACGAAGCCGATCACTCCTCCGACGAGAAGTGCCACCCAGGGAGTCTGGTGCTTCTTGCCGGTGAGGGAGAGGAACTTCGGGTAGTAGCCGGCCCGGGAGAGCGAGTACATGTTGCGGCCGTAGGCGAACATGATGCCCTGCAGCGACGCGAGCAGCCCGATGAGTGCGAAGAGTGCGAGCAGAGCGGCCACGCTGTCGGGCAGGAACGCCCGGAAGCCGGCGAGAAGCGGTTCGTCGCCGTCTCCCGGCGACACGGTGAGGGCCTTCGAGCCCGTCACCGCGGGGTTCAGGAACAGGATGAGAAGACCGAAGAAGGCCAGGGTGATGATGCCCCAGACTCCCGCGCGCGGGATGTCCTTCGCCGGATTCTTCGCCTCTTCCGCGGCCAGAGGCAACTCTTCGATGCCGAGAAAGAACCAGATGGCGAAGGGCAGGGAGAACAGGATGCCGATGCCGCCGAAGGGCAGGAAACTGGAATTGCCCGATGTGGGGGCGATGTCGAACAGTCGGGAGAAGTCGACCGCGCCATTCGCGATGGACAACACCGCGAAGAGCAGGATCACGGCCATCGAGATGATCGCGACGATCAGGGCGAATCGGAATCCGACCGAGGCTCCCAGCGAGTTCAGGCCGATGAAGACTGCGTAGAGGATGATCCACAGCAGCCAGGCCGGCACCTCCGCGCCGGTGAGGTCGGTGATGATCTGCCCGGCGTAGGCGGCCGAGAACAGCACGACCACGGCCGTGGTGACGACGTATTCGATGGACTCGGAGATCCCGGTGACGAATCCTCCCCACGGACCGAGGGCGGCCCGGGCGAACGAATACGCCCCGCCGGTGTGCGGCATCGCCGCGGACATCTCCCCGATGGAGAAGATCATGGTGAAGTACATGATCACGATGACGATGGTGGCGATGAGCAGGCCGCCCCAGCCCGTGGTCGCGAGGCCGACGTTCCATCCGGAGAAGTCGCCCGAGATGACGGCGGCGATTCCGATGCCCCAGAGGCCCCAGAATCCGGCCGTGCGCTTGAGGCTTCGTTTCTCGAAGTAGCCGTCCTCGGCTTTCGTGTAGGTGACGCCGGAGACCGTGTTCTTTGACATGTATTCCTCCAGGAGGGGATCGTCGGGAGCCGGGCGCGATGTGCCACCGCGTCACGCTTACCGGAGAGCATGGCGTTTATTGGTACTTCGTGTCTACCTTTGGACGTAAACAGTGCATTACACGCTCTAGGATCGGGGTCGTGCCACCGTGATGCAATGGTTGGCAAACGCTCGAGAAGACGAGGAACCCCCATGGCCGCTCGCACGGGAATGCTCAGCACAGAACAGCTCAACGAGCTCATCGATGACGGCGCAATCGACACCGTGATCGTGGCGTTCACCGACATGCAGGGGCGACTCGTGGGCAAACGGGCGTCCGCCCGCCTGTTCAAGGAGGAGATCAGCCGCCACGGCGCGGAGTGCTGCAACTACCTGCTGGCGGTGGATGTCGAGATGAACACCGTGGACGGGTACCGCATCTCCTCGTGGGAGAAGGGCTACGGCGACATGGCGATGATCCCCGACCTGTCGACGCTCCGACTCGTGCCGTGGCTTCCGGGAACAGCCCTCGTGATGGCCGACCTCACCTGGCTCGACGAGCGACCGGTCGACCCGGCTCCCCGCGAGATCCTGAAGAAGCAGATCGCCCGGCTCTCCGAGAAGGGCCTCGTGCCCTACGTCGGCACGGAACTCGAGTTCATCGTCTTCGACAACAGTTACCGGGATGCGTGGGGCAAGGGCTACGTCGGTCTCACCCCGGCGAGCGATTACAACATCGACTACGCGTTACTCGCCTCGACGCGCATGGAGCCGTTGCTGCGGGACATCCGCGTCTCCATGGAGGGAGCGGGGCTCTACTGCGAGGGCGTGAAGGGTGAGTGCAACCTCGGGCAGCAGGAGATCGCCTTCCGCTATGAAGACGCGCTCACGACCTGCGACAACCATTCGATCTACAAGAACGGCGCGAAAGAGATCGCCGACAAGCACGGCAAGGCTCTCACCTTCATGGCCAAGTTCAACGAGAGGGAGGGCAACTCCTGCCACATCCACATCTCGTTCCGTGGCGCCGACGGGAGTGCGGTCTTCGCCGATGACGCCGACACTCTCGGCATGTCGAAGATGTTCCGCCACTTCCTCGCGGGGCAGCTGAAGACCATGCGAGAGATGACGCTGTTCTTCGCGCCGAACATCAACTCCTACAAGCGTTATGTGGACGGAAGCTTCGCCCCGACGGCCGTCGCCTGGGGGCTCGACAACCGCACCTGCTCGCTTCGCGTCGTCGGGCACGGCCTCGGGATGCGCGTGGAGAACCGGGTGCCCGGCGGAGATGTGAACCAGTACCTGGCCACGGCGGCGCTGATCGCCGGCGGGCTGTACGGAATCGAACACGAGCTGGAGCTCGAGCCGATGTTCGAGGGCAATGCCTACGGCAGCGATGCCCCGCGCGTGCCGACGACGCTGCGGGAGGCGGCGGAACTCTTCGGCGAATCCGAGATCGCCCGTGAAGCCTTCGGGGCGGATGTCGTGGAGCACTACCTCAACAACGCGCGCATCGAGGTCCAGGCCTTCGATGCCGCCATTACGGACTGGGAGCGGGTGCGCGGCTTTGAGCGTTTCTGAGAATACGGCGGGTCTCGACCCTTCGACACGGTCGCGGAGCGACCTACTCAGGGGAGCCACGGGTGCTGGGCGCCCTACTCGACCAACAGATACTTCTGCTGGTCGAGTAGCGAGTACCAGCGAGCGTGTCGAGACCTCGGCCGGCCCGATCATCGGGCTCACCACCTACCTCGAGCAGGCGCAGACAGGGGTGTGGGACGTGCAGGCCGCCTTCCTGCCGAAGGTCTACTTCGAGGCGATCACCCGCGCGGGGGGGATCGCGGTGCTCCTGCCACCGCAGCCCGTCTCCGAGGAGATCGCCAATCGGGTGCTCGATGGCCTCGACGGCCTGCTGATCACCGGCGGTAAAGACGTCGACCCGGCGCGGTACGGCCAGGAACCGCATCCCACCACGGATACCCCGCGCACCGACCGGGACGCCTGGGAGGATGCGCTCCTCACCGCGGCGATCTCGCGCGAACTGCCATTCCTCGGCATCTGCCGTGGCGCCCAGGTGCTCAACATCGCGCGCGGCGGAACCCTGCACCAGCACCTCCCCGAGATCATCGGCACCGACAAGTACCAGCTCGGCGGCGGCACCTTCAGCCGGGTTGACGTTGAGGCGGATGCGGACAGCTCGGTCGGCCGACTCGTCGGCACCGATCCGCTCGAGGTGGCGGTCTACCACCACCAGGCGATCGACCGCGTTGGAGAGGGACTTCGAGTGACCGCGCGCACCGACGACGGCGTGATCCAGGCGGTGGAGCTCGAGGGCGTGCCATTCGGGGTGGCCGTGCAGTGGCATCCGGAGCAGACCGGCGATGACCTCCGGCTCTTCGCCGGCCTCGTGGATGCCGCCCGGGACTACCATCGCGCGGAGGCGGCCCGATGACGGGGATCACCCTCATCAACCCGGCAACCGAGGTATCGCTGCAGACCGTCGAGCACAGCAGCCTCGAGCAGGTGGATGACGCGGTCGCCGCTGCGACATCCGCCCAGCGCGCCTGGGCGGCACTCCCGCCTGCCGAGCGGGCCGCGGCCCTTCGCCGATTCGCGCGGGCCGTCGACGCCGACCTGGAGAATCTCGCCGGGCTGGAAGTGGCGAACTCCGGGCATCCCATCTCGCAGGCGCGCTGGGAGGCCGGGCATGTTCGCGACGTGCTCGACTACTACGCCGCCGCCCCGGAGCGGATGATCGGCAAGACCATCCCCGTGGCCGGTGGCATCGACGCGACCTTCCTCGAGCCGCTCGGCGTCGTCGGGGTGATCGTGCCGTGGAACTTCCCCATGACGATCGCGGCCTGGGGCTTCGCTCCCGCGCTCGCCGCCGGCAACGCGGTGCTGCTCAAGCCCGCGGAGTGGACGCCGCTCACCGCGATCCGCCTCGGTGCGCTGGCCCTCGAGGCCGGCCTGCCGCCCGGGCTGTTCCAGGTGCTGCCGGGCAAGGGCTCCGTGATCGGGGAGCGGTTCGTGACCCATCCGGATGTGCGCAAAGTGGTGTTCACCGGCTCGACCGCCGTCGGCAAGGGTGTGATGGCCGGCTGCGCCGACCAGGTGAAGGCGGTGACCCTCGAGCTCGGTGGCAAGTCGGCGAACGTGGTCTTCGCCGACTCCGACCTGGAGAAGGCCGCGGCGACCGCCCCCTACGCGGTGTTCGAGAACGCCGGCCAGGACTGCTGCGCGCGCAGCCGCATTCTGGTGCAGCGCAGCGTCTACGACCGCTTTCTCGAGCTGTTGGAGCCCGCGGTGAAGGGCGTGCGGGTGGGATCACCGCTCGCAGAGGACACCGAGATGGGTCCGCTGGTCTCCGCGGCTCACCTGGCCAAGGTGCGGTCGTACGTCCCCGATGACTCGCAGGTCGCCTTCCGCGGAAGCGCTCCGGAGGGGGCGGGCTACTGGTTCGCTCCCACGGTGCTGCTGCCCGACTCACGCACCGACCGGGTGGTGGTGGACGAGATCTTCGGTCCGGTTGTCAGTGTGCTGCCATTCGACGACGAGGCAGACGCCATCGCCCTGGCCAACGACAGCATCTACGGCCTGAGCGGCTCGATCTGGACGAGGGACGTCGGCCGCGCCATCCGCGTCTCCCGCGCGATCGACAGCGGCAACCTCTCGGTCAACTCGCACTCCTCTGTGCGGTACTCGACTCCCTTCGGCGGTTTCAAGCAGAGCGGTCTCGGGCGCGAGCTCGGACCGGATGCCGCCACCGCGTTCACCGAGACCAAGAACGTCTTTATCAGCACCGATTGACCGATCCGCGGGTCTCCATGCGGCCGCGCGCGGCCCACTCGACCAGCACCAGTTAGGAGAACCATCACATGGCAGTAGCGAAGATCGACCTCACGCAGCGGCTCGCGGGAAAGGTCGCTGTCGTCACCGGGGGAGCGAGCGGCATCGGTCTCGCCACGGCCCGGCGGTTCGCGGCGGAGGGAGCGGCCGTCGTGATCGCCGACTTCAACCCGGCGGCGGGCGGGGCGGCGGCCATGGAGGTGGAGGGGCTCTTCGTGCAGGTCGACGTGAGTGACGAGGCCCAGGTGAACGCCCTCTTCGCGACCGTCAACGAGACCTACGGATCGGTGGACATCGTTTTCAACAACGCCGGCATCTCTCCGCCGGACGACGACTCGATCGAGACCACCGAGCTGCCTGCCTGGCAGCACGTGCAGGATGTCAACCTCAAGTCGGTCTACCTGTGCTGCCGCGCGGCGCTCCGCTACATGGTGGCCCAGCAGTCCGGTTCGATCATCAACACGGCCTCGTTCGTGGCGGTGCTCGGATCGGCGACCAGCCAGATCTCCTACACGGCGTCCAAAGGCGGCGTACTCGCGATGAGCCGCGAACTCGGCGTGCAGTTCGCGCGCCAGGGCATCCGGGTGAACGCCCTGTGCCCCGGTCCGGTCAACACTCCTTTGCTGCAGGAGCTTTTCGCCAAGGATGAGGAACGCGCCCAGCGTCGTCTCGTGCACATTCCCAAGGGACGCTTTGCGGAGCCGGAAGAGCTCGCCGCGGCGGTCGCGTTCCTCGCGAGCGATGATTCCTCCTTCATCACCGGCTCGACGTTCCTCGTCGATGGAGGCATCAGCGCCGCCTACGTGACACCCCTGTAATCGTGAGCGACGGGGGAGGGCTGTTGCGGGCGGATGTCGCCGGCGATGCCCTCTTCCGACCCGTTCGCGCGGGCAACGCCTTCGAGGAGACGGTGAGCCGCCTGCTGCAGGCCATCCGCCTCGGGATCGTGCCGCCGGGGGAGGCGCTGCCTTCCGAGCGTGATCTCGCCACCCGATTCTCGGTGAGCCGTGACACCGTCCGCGATGCCATCCGCTCGCTGTCCGATGCGGGATTCCTCGTCTCGCGTCGTGGTCGCTACGGCGGCACCTTCGTCGTGGACGCGCCGCCGCCGCGCGTCGCGGTCTCGGGAATCGACGGCTTTGCGACATCCGCCCCTCCCACAGCCGAGGAGATCGAGGACGTGCTCGCGCTGCGCGACATCCTCGAGGTCGGAGCGGCGCGATCCGCTGCGACCCGCAGTCTCACAGCCGGCGACCGCGAACTGCTCTGGACCCGACTGCGCGAGACGGCGGCGGCGACCATCGCCGACTATCGGCGGCTCGACTCCCGCCTGCACCTCACCATCGGGGAGCTCGTGGGAGCGCCATCCCTTGTGCCGCTGCTGGCGGAGAACCGGATGCTGGTGAACGGACTGCTCGACGATATCCCGCTGCTGCAGCCCAACATCGAACACTCGAACCAGCAGCACGAGGCGATCGTCATCGCCATTCTCACCGGGGATGCCGAACGGGCGGCATCCGCCATGCAGGAACACCTCGAGGGCTCTGCCGCGCTGCTGCGCGCGTTCCTCGCCTGAAGCCGGGTTCGTGGCGTGCGGTACCGTGGCGCTGGACGCGCTTGGAGCTAGACGGTCGGCGGTGTCTTCGGGGTGCGCGGCTTGGTCGGTGCCTTGACGACAGGTGCCTTGACGACCGGTGGCTTGACGACCGGTGCCTTGACGACCGGTGGCTTAGCAGGGGCGACCCTCGCTTCCCGAGTATCCGGAGCGGGGGGAGTCGCCGACACCGGGGGAGTCGCCGGGGTGATGGTGCGGGTGGGAGTCGGAGGGGCGGCCTTCGGCACCACGGGCGCGACCTTGGTCGTGGCCGTCTTCTGCGGGGATGCCACGGTCGGGGATGCCACGGTCGGGGATGCGGTCGGGGACGTCACCGTCGGGGATGCCGTCGTGGACGCGGCGGATGGTGCCGCAGACTTCGGGGCGGCAGGCGAGGTCGATGAGGGGGCGGGAGCGGCGGGGGCGCTGGGGGCCGCGGGAGTCGGAAGCGGCGCGGCCGGAGGCTTCGGCGGCTCGTTCTTCGCGACGTACAACTGCGCTGCCCGGGTTGCCACGAGGAGGAAGCGCACGAGGAGGAAGACGAGTCCGACGACGATCGCGAGGGCGAGCAGCGAGAAGAAGGCCCAGACCACCAATCCGAGGAACCCGAGGGCCCCCGCACCCATGTCGTACATTCCCGGAATCAGTGGGTTGTGCATGGTTACTCCTCTAGCTCGTCGACCTTGCGCGACTGCTCCAATACCGTGTCCACCGCCACGACGACGGTGATGACCCAGCTGATCCACATGAGGGCGAGTCGCCAGTCGCGCGGACCTTTTCTTGTCGTCTGGAGGGTACCCCACCCGCCGAGGACGGCGCTGACGAAGGTGCCACTGAAGATGTATTTGCGCAACGGATGCCTTTCAAGTCGATATTTCCACGGTACTCCGCTGTGAGAAGGGCGCACAGCCCGGGATAGTGTTGAGCGCCGGAACGGCGCCGAGCAATAGAGGATGTGACGTGCGAACTGCGATTCTCGGGGCCGCCCTCCTCCTCCTCGGGTTCGTGGCCATCGCCACCGGCATCCTCCCCGCCGCCGACGCGCTGGCGATCGGGGAGCGTGTCTGGCCGATCCTGCTGTTCGTGGTCGCGATCACCGTGGTCACCGAGCTCGCGGCCGAAGCCGGACTGTTCCGCCTCGTCGCAGAGCAGACCGCCCGCTGGGGTCGCGGCCGGGCGTGGCTGCTCTGGCTGCTGGTGCTCGCCCTCGCGGTGGTCGGCACGATCTTCCTCTCACTCGACACCACGGCCGTGCTCCTGACGCCGGTCGTCGTGATCCTGGCCCGCCATGCCGGGCTGTCCCCGCTGCCTTTTGCCCTCACGACGGTCTGGATGGCGAACACGGCGTCGCTGCTGCTCCCGGTCTCGAATCTCACCAACCTGCTCGCCGAACACGAGCTCGCAGGCATCGGTCCCCTCAAGTTCGCGGCCCTCACCGCTGTGCCAGCGCTCATCTCCGTGGTGGTGCCCGCGCTCATCCTGTTCCTCGTCTTCCGGCGGGACCTCCTGGTGCGCTATCGCACCGAGCCGGCCGAGGGGCTCGACGATCGCGTGCTGCTGATCGCGAGCGGTGTGGTCGTGGCACTGCTCATCCCCTCCCTCGTCTCGGGGCTGGAGGTCTGGATCCCCACGGTCATCGCTGCCACGGTTCTCGGGGCGTTCTTTCTCGTGAGGCGCCGTTCGGTGCTGCGGTTCGGACTGCTTCCGTGGCAACTCGTGCTGCTGGCCTCCGGCCTCTTCCTCGTGGTGGAAGCCGCCCACTCGCTCGGTCTCGGAATGCTGCTCGCCACCGTTTCGGGCACCGGCAACGACCCGCTGAGCTTGCTGCGGCTGGCGGGGGTCGCGACCCTCGGCGCCAACACCATTGACAACCTGCCGGCGTATCTGGCTCTCGAGCCCGTGGCCGGCGACCCCGTTCGGCTCGTCGCGCTGCTGATCGGCGTGAACGTCGGTTCGTTGATCACCCCCTGGGCGTCGCTGGCCACACTCCTCTGGCATGAACGGCTGAAGGCACTGGACGTCGAGATCTCGTGGGGTCGCTACGCCCTGCTCGGGCTCATCGCGGCGCCGATCACGGTGACTCTCGCGACGCTCGGGCTCGCTCTCTCGCAGGGCTGATTTCTCCGGTGTCGCCGCGCTCTCAACGGTTTCGGCACTGGTGGCGCCTGTGCAGCGGAAGGCCCACTCATCGCCGGAAACGGCCGGGGCGAGGCCTTCGTGCCCGTGCGGTCGATCGCCGCTGTCGTCGGGCTCTTCCGTTCGCCCCGCAGCGTCAGAGCCAGTCGCGCTTCTTGAACTGCAGGTAGAGCCCGAGGGACGCCGCGACGATCAGCCCGATCGAGAGCCAGACACCCCAGGTCGTGCCGAACCCGGCGAACTTGAGATTCTGGCCGAAGAATCCGGTGATCGCCGTCGGCACGGCGATGATGGCCGCCCAACTCGTCACCTTCTTCATGATCAGGTTCATGCGGTTGCTCTGGATGCTGAGATTCGTTTCGAGAATGGTCGAGATCAGATCGCGAAGCGACTCCGTCCACTCGGTAGCGCGCAGCACGTGGTCGTAGACATCCTGGAAGTACGGGGTCATCTCCGTGTCGAAGGCCTCGAGATCGCGGCGGAGCACTGTGTTCACGACTTCACGCATCGGCAGGACCACCCGCCGCAAGAGCACGAGAGACTTGCGGAACTCGAAGGATCGCCGCTGCACCTCCTTGTCGCGGGGGCGGTCGTCGAACAGGGCATCCTCGAGCTCGTCCGACGCCGTGTCGAGCTGTTGCACAGTCTCGAAGTGACCGTCGACGATTTCGTCGAGAAGCCCCCAGAGTAGGTAGGCGACGCCGTGTTTCGCGAGGTCCTTGTCGCTGTCCCACCGCTGGACGACCTTCGACATGTCGAAATCCGGGCCATGGACGGTGACCAGCGCGTGCGGCGTGATGAAGGCCTTGATCTCATGGGTCTCGAGCTCCCCGGTCACGGTGTCGAGAGAGACGGCGTAGGCGGCGAGAAACAGGTGGGTGTCATAGCGGTCGAGCTTCGGCCGCTGGGAGGAATGCACGGCATCCTCGACCGCCAGCGGATGCAGCCCCAGCTCCTCGGTGATGGTCGCGAGGTCCGACTCACCGGGGGAGAGGAAGTCCGCCCAGACCGTGCAGCCCTCCTCGAGGATGTGGTCGGAGATGTCTTCGACCGGGAACCCTTCGGTCTTCAGTACGCCGTGGTTGTAGAGCCGGGTAGTTGCCATCGGGCAATGCTAGTTCCGTGCTGTGCAGTAACCTTGGTGGCACAGTGACTTCAACGACAAGCGGCACCTACGACTTCATCGTCGTGTCCAATCGCCTCCCTGTCGACCGCGTTGTCGGTGCCGATGGCTCCGCCAGCTGGACCCGGTCTCCCGGCGGCCTCGTTACCGCCCTCGAGCCGGTCATGAAGCAGAACGAGGGTGCCTGGATCGGCTGGGGTGGCCAGCCGGACCTCGAACTCGACCCCTTCGACAGCGACGGAATCCGCATCATCCCCGTGGCCCTCACCGCGCTCGAGATCGAGCAGTACTACGAGGGCTTCTCCAACGACACGCTCTGGCCGCTGTATCACGACGTGATCGCCCCGCCCAGCTACCACCGCGAGTGGTGGGACAGCTACGTCGAGGTCAACCAGCGATTCGCGGATGCCGCGGCCGTGGCAGCAGCACCCGGCGCGGTGGTCTGGATTCAGGACTACCAACTCCAGCTCGTGCCGAAACTGCTGCGCGGGATCCGCCCGGACCTCACCATCGGGTTCTTCAACCACATCCCCTTCCCGCCCTACGGCATCTACTCCCAGCTGCCGTGGCGCACCCAGATCATCGAGGGACTCCTCGGAGCCGACGTGATCGGATTCCAGCGGGTCGCGGATGCGAGCAACTTCCAGCGGGCGGTGCGTCGCCTCAAGGGCTATGCCACCAAGGGCTACCAGGTCGAGGTGCCCATCGTCGATGCGTCTCCGGGTGTTCGCGTCTACGGAGAGATCAAACGCCAGGGAAGCTTCCGAACCGTTGTCGCCCGCGCGTTCCCCATCTCGATCGACAGTGCCAGCTTCGAAGAACTCGCCCGCACTCCTGAGGTGCAGGAGCGAGCGAAGCAGATCCGCGCAGAGCTCGGCAATCCGAGAACGGTGATGCTCGGGGTCGATCGCCTCGACTACACCAAGGGCATCACCCACCGGTTGAAGGCCTACGGCGAACTGCTCGCCGAGGGCAAGCTGAGCTCCGAGGACGTCACGCTCGTGCAGGTCGCCAACCCCAGTCGCGAGCGGGTGCAGGCCTACATGGCGCTGCGCGATGACATCGAGCTCACGGTCGGCCGCATCAACGGCGACTACGGCACGATCGCCCACGTGCCGATCAGCTACCAGCACCACGGCTTCCCCCGGGATGAGATGGTGGCGCTGTACCTCGCCGCCGACGTGATGCTCGTCACGGCACTGAGGGACGGCATGAACCTCGTGGCCAAGGAATATGTGGCCTGCCGCTTCGACGACGGTGGTGTGCTCATCCTCAGCGAATTCGCCGGGGCATCCGACGAGCTGAAACGGGCGCTCCTCGTCAACCCGCACGACATCGACGGCGTGAAGGAGGCGATCCTGCAGGCCATCGCGATGCCGAAGAGTGAACGATCCGCGCGCATGCGATCGCTTCGCAAGCGGGTGCTCGAGCACGACGTCTCCCGCTGGTCGCGCGACTTCCTGGATGTGCTCGAGAGCCGGGCGCACCACGGATCCGAGGGGCACAGACTTTCCTGATGGTCGACGTAGACACCCCTCCCAACTTCTCTCGACTGCCCGAGCCGTTCATCGGAGCGCTGCGGGAACTCGCGCGCACCCGACGGCTGCTCGTGGCGCTCGACTTCGACGGCACTCTCGCGCCGGAGGTGGATGCGCCGGAGCATGCCCGTGCGCTGCCCGAGGCGCGCGCCGCCGTGCTTCGCCTCAACGACATGCCCAACACGCGGGTGGCACTGGTCTCCGGTCGCGCCCTCGACAGCCTCATCGAGGTGTCGGACCTGCCGGACAGCGTGCTGCTCGTCGGGTCCCACGGCATCGAGCTCCGACTCGACAACCCCGGTGACAGCGTCACCCTCAACACGACGGAGTTCGAGCGCATCGACGTTCTCGGCGAGGTGCTCAACGAGGTGGCCAATTCCTTCGACGAGGTCTGGCTGGAGGAGAAGCCGGCAGGATTCGCTCTCCACACCCGGCTCGCGTCAGAGCGCAACAGCCGGATCGCGCACCTGGTCGCTCGCAGCGAGACCGCCGCCGAGCTCGATGACCTCACCATCCGCAGCGGCAAGAATGTGCTCGAGTTCTCGGTGCGGTCCACCACCAAGGGCGAGGCCGTCGAGCATCTGCGCACCTACACGAAGGCCACGGCGGTCTTCTATGCGGGCGACGACGTGACGGACGAGGATGCCTTCGCGGCTCTCGGTGCGGATGACGTTGGCCTCAAGAGCGGGCACGGTTCGACTCTCGCGAACTTCCGGGTCGCCGGCCCCATCGATGTGGCCCGCGCGATCAACCTGCTCGCCGACCTCCGCGAGGGTGACGTACACGAGCAGTAGCTCTGTCGCATCCGCTGAGTCTCCGCTCCCTCCTTCCTCCCAAAATGCAGGAGATTCGCCATCGATCGGCCCCTGTTGCGGCGGAACAGCCCCACTGGTGGCGGATCTCCTGCGTTTTGGGTCACACGGGCGGCGATCGTGCATGCGTGAGGGCGTTCTAGACTCTGTTACATGCCCGAAACAGTCGACTGGAAGCCCCGTTCACGCACCGTAACCGACGGTATCGAAGCCATGACCTCCCGCGGCATGCTGCGCGCGGTCGGCATGGGCGACTCCGACTGGGAAAAGCCGCAAGTCGGCATCGCGAGTTCGTGGAACGAGATCACCCCCTGCAACCTCAGCCTGGACCGCCTGGCGCAGGCCGCAAAGGAGGGCGTGCACTCCGGCGGCGGCTACCCACTGCAGTTCGGCACCATCTCCGTGTCCGACGGCATCAGCATGGGGCACGAGGGCATGCACTTCTCGCTGGTGAGCCGCGAGGTGATCGCCGATTCCGTCGAGGTCGTCATGCAGGCCGAGCGACTCGACGGCTCCGTTCTGCTCGCCGGCTGCGACAAGTCCCTTCCCGGCATGCTCATGGCTGCCGCCCGCCTCGACCTCTCCTCCGTGTTCCTCTACGCCGGTTCGATCGCTCCCGGATGGGTGCGTCTCAGCGACGGCACCGAGAAGGAGGTCACCATCATCGACTCCTTCGAGGCGGTCGGAGGCGTCAAGGCCGGCACGATGAGCGACGAGGATGCCTACGCCATCGAATGCGCGATCGCTCCGGGCGAGGGTGCCTGCGGCGGCATGTACACGGCCAACACCATGGCGAGCGTCGCAGAGGCGCTCGGGATGGCGCTGCCGGGCTCGACGAGTCCGGCCGCGGCCGACCGGCGCCGCGACTACTTCGCCCACAAGAGTGGCGAGGCTGTCGTCAACCTGTTGCGCCTCGGAATCACCACCCGGGACATCCTCACCAAGGATGCCTTCGAGAATGCGATCGCCGTGGCGATGGCCCTCGGCGGATCCACCAACGTCGTGCTCCACCTCCTCGCCATCGCGTGGGAAGCGGATGTCGACCTCTCGCTCGACGACTTCAACCGCATCGGCGACACCATTCCCCACCTCGCCGACATGAAGCCCTTCGGCCAGTTCGTGATGAACGACCTGGATCGTCGCGGAGGCATCCCCGTTCTGATGAAGGCACTGCTGAATGCCGGACTGCTGCACGGCGACGCGCTCACCGTCACCGGCAAGACCCTGGCCGAGAATCTCGCCGAGCTGAACATCCCGCCGCTGGACGGCATGGTGCTGCGCACCCTGGACAACCCGATCCATGCGACCGGAGGACTCACCATCCTTCGCGGATCCCTCGCACCGGAGGGCGCCGTCGTCAAGACCGCCGGGTTCGACGCCAAGGTCTTCGAGGGCCCCGCGCGGGTCTTCGAGCGCGAGCGCGCGGCAATGGACGCCCTCACCGAGGGCAGGATCGGAAAGGGCGACATCGTCGTCATCCGCTATGAGGGACCCAAGGGCGGACCGGGGATGCGCGAGATGCTCGCCATCACCGCCGCCATCAAGGGAGCCGGGCTCGGCAAGGATGTACTACTCTTGACGGACGGACGATTCTCAGGCGGCACAACCGGACTGTGTATCGGCCACATAGCACCCGAAGCGGTGGACGCAGGTCCCATCGCCTTCGTGCGCGATGGTGATCTAATACGGGTCGATATCGCCGCTCGTTCTCTCGATCTACTTGTCGATGAGGCCGAGCTAGCTGCTCGCCGCTCTGGCTGGGCTCCGCTTCCCCCGCGCTATACCCGTGGCGTTCTCGCAAAGTACTCGAAGCTCGTGCACTCCGCCGCAGAGGGCGCGATCACGGGCTAACCCGGGGTCGGGACGTCTCGCCCCCCACCATTCGCACTCTATGTCTCGCAAGGAATATTCCATGTCCACGGAAACCGCTCCCGTGCCAGCAGCACCGACCAAGAAGGCCACCGAGCCCGAGATCCTCACCGGCTCGGGCGCGATCCTGCGCTCGCTCGAGAACCTCGGCGTCACCGACGTCTTCGGGCTTCCCGGCGGGGCCATCATGCCGTTCTACGACGAGCTGATGTCGTCGACGGGAATCCGCCACATCCTGGTGCGCCACGAGCAGGGTGCTGGCCACGCTGCCGAGGGCTACGCGTCATCCACCGGCCGACTCGGGGTCTGCATCGCGACCTCCGGCCCCGGTGCCACCAACCTCGTGACCGCGATCGCGGATGCCTACATGGATTCCGTTCCGCTGCTCGCGATCACCGGCCAGGTGTTCTCGACCCTGATGGGAAGCGACGCATTCCAGGAGGTCGACATCTCCGGGATCACGATGCCGATCACCAAGCACTCCTTCCTGGTCACCCGGCCGGAAGACGTGCCGGCGACCATCGCCGCGGCGTACCACATCGCCACGACCGGCCGCCCCGGACCGGTGCTGGTGGATGTCACGAAGGACTGCCAGCAGAACAGCGCGCCGTTCATCTGGCCGCCGAAGGTCGACCTGCCCGGGTACCGACCGGTGCTCAAGGCCCACGGCAAGCAGATCCTCGCGGCGGCCCAGATGCTCGCCGAGGCCAAGCGTCCGGTCTTCTACGTCGGTGGCGGTGTAATCCGCGCCAAGGCATCCGTCGAACTGCTGGAGCTCGCCGAGCTGGTGGGAGCACCGGTCGTCACCACTCTCATGGCGCGCGGCGCGTTCCCGGACTCCAACCGGCTGAACCTCGGCATGCCCGGGATGCACGGCACGGTGCCCGCGGTTCTCGCCATCCAGGAATCCGACCTGCTCATATCCCTCGGAGCCCGCTTCGACGACCGGGTCACCGGCAAGCCCAGCGAATTCGCGCCGGACGCGAAGGTCGTCCACGTCGACATCGACCCGGCCGAGATCTCCAAGATCAGGCTCGCCGATGTGCCGATCGTCGGCGATGCCAAGGAGGTCATCGCCGACCTCACGACCGCCTTCCGCGATGCGGTGGCGACCACGCCATCCGACCTCACGGCCTGGTGGGAGCGTCTCGACCTGCTCCGCGCCCGCTACCCCCTCGGCTACGACGAGCCGGAAGACGGATTGCTCTCCCCCCAGTACGTGATCGAGCGCATCGGCCAGATCACCGGGCCGGAGGCGATCTACGCCTCAGGCGTCGGCCAGCACCAGATGTGGGCGGCGCAGTTCATCAAGTACGAGCGCCCCAACGCCTGGCTCAACTCCGGCGGTGCTGGCACCATGGGCTACGGGGTTCCCGCGGCCATGGGTGCGAAGGTCGCCGAGCCGGAGCGCACGGTCTGGGCGATCGACGGGGACGGATGCTTCCAGATGACCAACCAGGAGCTCGCCACCTGCACGATCAACAAGATCCCGATCAAGGTCGCGATCATCAACAACTCCTCCCTCGGCATGGTGCGACAGTGGCAGACGCTGTTCTACGACGGCCGCCACTCCTTCACCGACCTCAACACGGGTCACGACACGGTGATGATTCCGGACTTCGTGAAGATGGCCGACGCGTACGGCGCTCTCGGCATCCGCGTGCGCAACAAGGAAGACGTGGATGCGGCGATCAAGCTGGCGAACGAGACGAACGACCGTCCGGTGGTGATCGACTTCATCGTGAGTCCGCACTCGATGGTCTGGCCGATGGTGCCCCAGGGCGTCGGCAACTCGAACGTGCAATACGCGAAAGACCACGCGCCGTCGTGGGACGAGGAGTAGGCCCGTGACGCACGTACTCTCGCTTCTCGTCGAGGACAAACCCGGACTGCTCACGCGCGTCGCCGGTCTGTTCGCGCGCCGTGGGTTCAACATCGAGAGCCTCGCTGTCGGTGCGAGCGAGATCCCCGGACTCTCCCGCATCACCGTCGTCGTGGATGTCGAGGAGCTGCCGCTCGAGCAGGTGACGAAGCAGCTCAACAAGCTCATCAACGTGATCAAGATCGTCGAGCTGGATCCGCTTCAGACCGTCGAGCGCGAGCACATGCTGATCAAAGTGCGGGTGGACAACACCACGCGCAGCCAGATCCTCGAGGCGGCAACGCTGTTCCGTGCGCGGATCGTGGATGTCGCGACCGACGCCCTGGTGATCGAGGTCACCGGCGATACGGCGAAGGTGGATGCGCTGCTCAAGGTGCTCGAGCCCTACGGAATCAAGGAGATCGCCCAGTCGGGCCTTCTCGCGATCGGGCGCGGGTCCAAGAGCATCACCGAACGAGTCTTCAAGAGCTAGGCGGTGGTCGAGCGGCGCGCTCTGCCGCGCGGAGCGAGACCTCGAATAACAGAACACAGAACCTCGAAACCGCAGGTTTCGATACGGCCATTGCGGCCTACTCGACCAGCAGAAATGCGGCCCTGGCGGGCGCACTCAACCAGCAGAAACGGAAAAGGAAACCAAGTGACCGAGATCTTCTATGACAAAGACGCCGACCTCAGCCTCATCCAGGGCAAGAAGGTGGCCGTCATCGGCTACGGCTCGCAGGGCCACGCGCACGCGCAGAACCTCCGCGATTCCGGCGTCGAGGTAGTCGTCGGCCTCAAGCCCGATTCGAAGTCCGTCGTCAAGGCGCAGGAGGCCGGATTCACCGTGCTGCCGTCCGCAGAGGCCGCAGAGTGGGCCGACGTGATCGTCATCCTCGCGCCAGACCAGCACCAGCGCGGACTCTATGCCGCCGACATCCAGCCGCACCTCGTGCCCGGCAACGCGATCCTCTTCGGCCACGGCTTCAACATCCGCTTCGGCTACATCACCGCGCCTGAGGGCGTCGACGTGATCATGGTCGCCCCGAAGGGACCCGGTCACACCGTGCGTCGCGAGTTCGAGGCCGGCCGTGGCGTTCCCGTCATCGTCGCCGTCGAGCAGGATGCCTCAGGCCAGGCCTGGCAGCTGGCCTGGTCCTACGCCAAGGCGATCGGCGGACTCCGCGCCGGCGGCATCAAGACCACCTTCACCGAAGAGACCGAGACCGACCTGTTCGGTGAGCAGGCCGTGCTCTGCGGTGGCGTCTCGCAGCTCGTGCAGTACGGATTCGAGACCCTCACCGAGGCCGGCTACCAGCCGCAGATCGCCTACTTCGAGGTGCTTCACGAGCTGAAGCTCATCGTCGACCTCATGTGGGAGGGCGGCATCGCGAAGCAGCGTTGGAGCGTCTCCGACACCGCCGAGTACGGCGACTACGTCTCCGGCCCGCGCGTCATCGACCCGCACGTGAAGGAGAACATGCAGGCCGTTCTCGCCGACATCCAGTCCGGTGCCTTCGCGGAGCGTTTCATCGCCGACCAGGATGCCGGAGCGCCCGAGTTCCTCGAGCTGCGCGCCAAGGGTGCTGCTCACCCGATCGAGGCCACCGGCAAGGAGCTTCGCGCTCTCTTCGCCTGGAAGCAGGTCGACGAGGACTACACCGACGGCTCCGCCGCCCGCTAGTCGTTCCCCGCGAAAGGGCCCCGGTTGTTGTCGAACCGGGGCCTCTTCGCTGTCCCCGTCACCATCACTCCCTCGTGCGTAACTCCTGCAATTTGCGGCGGGGCCGGCGGGTGCGCCCGGATTTCCGGGGGGCCAGGGCCGGCGCGGCAAAATCTGCAGGAGTTATGCACGAGGCTGGGGGGATGACTCCGCCGCTGGCAACCCGGGTGCGCCGGGCATTCGCCACCGCGGCGATGGTCCTCGTGCTGTTCTACGTGACGGTAGACGCGGTGTTGCAGTTGCTGCCGCCCCACTACTCGGTGCTGACCGATGCTGAGAGTGACCTCGCCGTCGGTCAGTTCGGCTGGGCCATGAACCTCAACTTCCTGGCCCGGGCGGTGATGAGCGGATGCCTCGTCATAGCGATTTCAGTCACGGCTCCGCCCTCGCCGCGGCGGAGAGCCGGCTCGGCCCTCCTGGCGCTGGCGGGGCTCTGCTCGGCGGCCCTCGTGTTCTTCCCCACTGACGTCAACCGTCCCGGCGAATTCGGCATGACCCCGCGCACGAGCCTCGGGGTCGTGCACGTGGTCTTCGCGACATCCGGATTCCTCGCCGTGCTGGTGGCCATGGCGCTGCTCACCTGGTGGTTCGGGCGCACGCGCAGCATCATGGTCTTCTTCGTGGTCGCGTTGGTCGGGCTGGTGTCACTCGGCCTGAGCCTCGCGCTGTTGCCGCAGATCGTCGGCCTCACCGAGCGGATCTGCCTGCTGGGGATCCTCGGCTGGGCTTTCGCGGTCGGCGCGCGCCTGATTCGCTAGCGCGGCACCCGCAGCCACGACATCCCGCGCAGCTCGAGGCAGATGCTGTCCGGCTCCTCGACGACCACCATGAGCACGTCATCGCACTGGCCGCAGCGCACCACGTAGCCGGTCGGATCCGGGTATACCGTCGCGCGAGCGAGTTCGGAGACGTCGCCACAGCCGATGCAGCGCGCCACCGCCAGGGTGATATCCGCGGAGAACAGCTCGGAGAGGGGCCCCGCAAGGGAGTTGCCGTCCACGGGTTCCGGCATCAGGCGCCTCCGAATCGTTCGGTCTTCACACGCTGCGGGTCGTGCCCGAGCGCGACGAGGTCGTTCGCGACGGTCTCAACGAATCCGGTCGGCCCACAGACGAACACTGCCGGGCCCTGCGACGCGGCGAAGGTGGATGCCTCGAGGTCGGCGAGCGCGATGCGGGAGGCCGGCCGCGGCCATCCGTCCGGCGTTCGGCGGGTGTACAGCCAGGTGACGTCGAGGTGGGGAGTCGGAGTCTCGAGCTCGGAACGGAAGAACGCGTCATCCGGGGTGCGCACCGAATAGAGCAGCCGGAACGGAGCGGTGCTGCCCGATGCGGTGTGGGAACGGATCATCGCCATCAGCGGCACGATTCCCGAGCCCCCGCCGATCAGCTGCACCGACTCGGTCTGCACGGGACGCCAGACGAACCACCCGCCGAGCGGACCGCGCAGCTCCAGCTCGTCCCCGGGCAGGAGTTCATCGACGAGGTAGGGCGACACCTCTCCGGTGGGGAAGCGGTCGACGGCGAGCTGGACACGGTCCCCGTCCCCCGCAGAGGCGATGGAGTAGGAGCGCACTGCCTGGTAGCCGTCCGGCGCGGTGAGTCGGACATCCGCGTGCTGGCCGGCGATGTTGCCGCCCCAGCCGGGAACGTCGACCACGATGCTGCGCCCGGTGGGAGTCTCGGTGTTGGTCGAGACGACCACACCGACATGCCAGAGCCCGACCCGGTGTGGCGGCGCATCCCGGGTCTCGCGTTCGGTCACCAACTGCCTCTCACCAATAGCGCTGCTCGAGCCACGGGTCGCCGTACATGTTGTAGCCGTTCTGCTCCCAGAACCCGGGCTCGTCCGACGGCATCATCTCGAGTGACCGGATCCACTTGGCGCTCTTCCAGAAATACAGGTGCGGGATGAGCAGCCGCGCCGGTCCGCCATGCTCGGGATCGAGCGGCTCACCGTCGAACTCGACAGCGATCCACGCCTTGCCGCCCAGCAGATCCTCGAGGGGCACATTGGTCGTGTAGCCCCCGTAGGAGTGAGCCATCACGTATTCGTCGCTCGTCTCCACCCCGGCGAACAGGGTGTCGAGGGAGACGCCCCGCCAGCTGGTACCGAACTTCGACCAGCGGGTGACGCAGTGGATGTCGGTGTCGATGTCTTCGATCGGCAGGGCGTGCAACTCGTCCCACGTCCAGGTGTGGAGGGTCGCGTCATCCGTGCGGATACCGAATTGCCAGTCCGCGGTGTCGATGTCGGGGGTGGGCCCAGCCGAGAGCACCGGGAAGTCCGCGGTGAGGTACTGGCCGGGGGGAAGCTCCGGATTGTGTTCGCGACCGCGGCCGGTGAAACCGCGAGAGATGACAGCCATGAGAAGCTCCTTCGGTCGATCCCAGAATAGCGAGGCCTACTGCTCGCGGTCGAGTCCTCCCATGCGTTCGAGCACCGCGTGCACCAGCTCGATCTCGGCATCCGGGGTGATGTGGTGGTTGAGGTAGATGCCCTCCAGCCAGGAAAGCACCTCGTCGCGTTCGAGGCCGACCGCAGACCAGTCGACGCCCCGTTCGGTGGAGGTCACGGGCTCACCCGAGACCGGATCGAGCCAGGCGCGGGCGATCGTGCGATCGGGAGTGGCGCCATCCACCGGGTTCCAGAGCAGGGCGATCGGATGGTTCTCTCCGTCGACGTGGTCCTGGCTGACGCCCCCGGAGCCGAGCCACGGCAGAGTGAGGATCTCCCCCTCGATCTCCACCTCGATCAGGTCGAGCTGGGTGGGCTCCGTCTCGCACACATAGAGGGGATAGCCCTCCTCATGCCAGGCCGCCGCCTCCTCGATGTCTTCCATGAGCTCTGGCATCCGCTCGAAGAAGTTGGCGGCGAGAGCGCTGGACCAGGCAAGCAACACCGCAGTGTCGGCAGCGTTCCAGGGGCTGTTCTCGCTCGCGTCGCCATTCGCACCGTGAAAGTGGTGCTCGCCTCCGTTGCTTCCGAGGTCGAGGTGGAGCTGCCCGTCGTCGTAGCCGACATAGAGGGAGACGACGTTCTCGTCGTCCTGCCACTCGGCGAAGATCTCCGGCTCGCGCAATGTCGGCGGCAGGGTGATCTTCGCCGCACGCTTGTCGCCGAGGTCGAAGACCGCCTGGAAGATCGTGTTCGGCAGTCGCAGAGTTTCGTCGGGCATGGAGTCAACTCTTTCACGTCGGGCGGTGCACCGCGCGCCCGGCTGAAGGCCCGGGGCATCGGGCCCGCAGTCCCGTCGAGGCGGCTGTTCCCCCGTCGGCCCGTCCGGTGTTTCGTGGGGGGCCGGGGAGGCATTCGCCCCGACCCCGTCACGTAGGCTGATTCCATGACCTCCCTCGCGCTCGGCATCCCGGGGATCCGGCGTGATCCGGCACGTCTGCCGCCGACGGTCGGGCGCCCGGACGAGACCGGCCTGCTCGACACCTTCGGCCGCACGGCCCGCGACCTCCGAATCTCGATCACCGAGAAGTGCTCCCTTCGCTGCACCTACTGCATGCCGGAGGAGGGGCTCCCCGCGATCGCCCGCGACGACCTGCTCACGGCGACGGAGATCGCCCGGCTCGTCGAGATCGCGGTTCGTGACCTCGGCGTGCACGACGTCCGCTTCACCGGGGGAGAGCCGCTCATGCGAGCGGACCTGGCCGAGATCATCCGTCGCTCCTCCGCCGTCGCGGGGCTGCCCGGGGGTGGCAGGGCGTCGATCTCGATGACGACGAACGCCATCGGGCTCGATCACCGCATCCACGAGTTGGTGGAGGCCGGGCTCACCCGCATCAACATCTCCCTCGACACCGTCGACCGCGACCACTTCGCCCGGCTCACCCGCCGCGACCGGCTTCCGTCGGTCTTCGCCGGCATCCAGGCCGCGAAGGATGCCGGACTCACCCCGCTCAAGATCAACGCCGTGCTCATGCGCGACACCCTCGCCGGTGCGGCAGACCTGCTCGAGTGGTCCCTCGCGAATGGCGTGAGACTGCGCTTCATCGAGCAGATGCCCCTCGACGCCGATGAGGCCTGGGCGCGCGACAACATGGTGGATGCCGCGGAGCTGCTCGATGTGCTCGGCGAACGCTTCAGGCTGAGCCAGCCGCACCGCGAAGACCCCTCGGCCCCCGCCGAAGAGTGGACCGTCGATGGCGGTCCAGCCACGGTGGGCATCATCGCCTCCGTGACCCGCTCGTTCTGCGAGGCCTGCGATCGCACCCGCGTCACTGCGGAGGGAACCGTGCGCTCCTGCCTGTTCGGTGACGACGAAACAGACCTCCGCGCCCTGCTGCGCAACGGTTCCGACGATGCGACGATCGCGCAGTGGTGGCGGGCCGCCCAGTGGGGCAAGCAGGCCGGGCATGGCATGGACCGGGCCGACTTCGTGCGCCCGCAGCGCAGCATGGGCGCCATCGGTGGCTGAGCCGGCCGGCATCCTCGTGCGCTACTTCGCCTCCGCCGCGGAGGCGTCCGGGCGCGAGGAGGAAGTTCTGCCTTCCGTCGCCACAGTGGGCCAGCTGCGAGCGCTGCTCGTGGAGCGCTACGGCGACGCGATGACCCGGGTGTTGGCATCCGGTTCGTTCCTCGTCGACGGCGTGGTCAGTCGGGACGACTCCCGTGCGCTCGGTGCCCGGGTCGACGTGCTTCCGCCGTTCGCCGGGGGCTGAGCCCGGTCGACGGCTCCGCTACTCGTTGACGAGAACGGGCACGCCGATCGACGTCGACACCGCACGCCCGGCGAGTTCCGTCGGCACGGCCACCCGGAACGGGATGGATTCGACGGGGGTGCCCGTGACCGGGTCGACCGGGCCGTCATCGGTCGCGTGATAGACGAAGCGGGCGCTGCCGATTACTGATCCGCCGGCATCGTAGAACCCGGCGATGATCTCCAGGTCGAGCACCGCGCTCACATCGCTCGTCACCCGGAGGGCGCCGCTCACAGCCTTCCCGTCGAACGCGAGATCGTCGACCGTGAATCGCTCGTCGAACGGACCGGCCGCCTGGCCCACTTCTCCGGGCTTCGGGCGAAGAAGACGGATGCTCGCGAGTTCCGGTGCGCCGCTGGCGGCCGCCAGTCCGGGGAGCGTGGTCGTCACGGCATCCGTCGGCGGCGGGGCCGCGGCGTCGGTGCGCGCCATCACGGCAACTCCGACCGCGATCGAGCCCGCGACCAAGACGGCTGCTGCGGCCAGGGCGATGGCGACGATCGGGCGTGTTCTCTTCATGGGGATGTCCTTGCAGATCGACGGCCAGGGCCGGGGATGCGCTCCCCGGCCCGGACCGTGATGGGTGCTACCTACCTGATGACGCGGAGCGCCTTGCCGACGATGCCGAACAGCGCGGTGTTGTCGATGGTGCCGTCCAGCTGTTCGGAGCCGGGCCCGTAGGCGTACACCGGAACATCGGCACCGGTGTGGTTGCCCGAGAGGTAGGTGAGCCAGAGGCCGGCCTCCGGGGATCCGTCGACCACGCCGGCCGGGTCGCTCGGGATGCGGAACGTCGCCGGGGCGAAGTTCTTCGGGTCGGCGGAGCCCGCACCATTGATGATCCCGGTCGAGCGGGTGGCGTCCTTGGCGTTGTTCGGCCGGCTCGGCGAGGAGTTGTTCGCCGTGTTGCCCGAGTCGACATTCGCGGGAGGGGCGGTGGCTTCGGCGTTCGTGAAGGTGCCCTTCTCGATGATGTTGAAGCCGGCGCACTCGTGGTCGGCCGTGACGATGACGAGGGTGTTGCCGTCCTTGGCGGCGAAGTCCTTCGCGATCTTCACCGAGTCGTCGAAGGCCTTCATCTCACCGAGGGTCTGCGCCGCATCGTTGGCATGCGACCGCTTGTCGATGAGGGCGCCCTCGACCTGCAGGTAGAAGCCCTTGCTGGCGCTCTTGTCCTTGGAGTTCGACTTGCTGGTCAGAAGCGCGATCGCCTTGCTCGTCATCTCGGGAAGGGTCGGCTCCTTGGCCTGCACTGAGGTCGGGTTGTCCTGCTTGGACTTCTCGATGGTGAGGTTGCCCCGGTTGAAGAGACCGAAGACCTTCTGGCCGGATGCTGCGGCGAGATCGGACTTCGTCGCGACGGTCTGGCTGGTGGGAGATCCGAGCACGGAGTAGCCCTGGTCCTTCAGCGCCTTCTCGTCGGCGGCGTCGAAGCGGCTGAGTCCTCCGCCGAGGATGACGTCTGCGGTCCCGTTGCGGGCGATCTGGTCGGCGATCGGGGTCACCCGGATGTCACTGGTCGGAAGCGCGGTGCCGGTGATCGAGAGATCCTGGCACGCGGCGTCCGAGTAGACCGGGCCCTGGCATCCGCGCGCGAGAGCGTGGCTCATCTGGCCGGCGGGGGTGGCATCCGTGATCTCCGCGGTGGAGACGTTGCCGGTGCGCAGACCCGCCTTCTTCGCGAGCTCCATGACCGTGGGCTTGACCGTGCCGGTGGCGTCGATGCCGAGGGCCGCGTTGTAGGTCTTGACTCCGGACGACCAGGCGGTCGCGGCGGAGGCCGAGTCGGTGACGGGGTTGGGGTGGAAGTCCTTCGAGCCGGGCTGGCCCGACAGCTTCTCGACGGCGTAGGTGCTGACGTAGCCCTGCGCGGGGAGCGTCTCCATGGTGAGTTTGCCGTCGGAGCCGTAGAAGCGCTCGCGGGCCGCGGTGACGTGGGTGCGTCCCATGCCGTCGCCGAGCAGGTAGATCACGTTCTTGGCGCGCCCCCGGTCGTCGCCGGAGTCGCCGTGTGCGGAGGCCACGCCGGCGGTTCCGGCCACAACGGCGGTGGCCACGAGCGCGGTGATGAGGGTTGCGGAGGTGAGAACAGGGATTCGTCGTCGCATGAGTATTCTCCTGAGGTCTGCTGGAGTGTGACGGCGCAGGAGTGCGCCGTCACGACTGCACAGTAGAAGACCCGGATGACCCCCGAATGGCCGGAAGGTTAACGACGACGGGCGAGCGAGGCTAGTCGAGTTCGATGTTGAAGTCCCAGAGAGCGATCGGATGCCCGGAGGGCTGCCAGGTCACCTGCGCCGCACCGCTGGCGAAGGTGCCCGAAACCACGAGGTGGGCCGTGCCTCCCGCCTGGGCGGTCGCGCTCGCCGGACCGACAGCGGTGAGCGGAATCACGTCGCCGGTCTCGTCTCGGCAGACGAGATCCGCGGTGGAGAGCGCGATGGATCCGCTCGCCGATGTCACCGTGAGGGTGATCGTGGCCGCAGTGCTGATGGCGACCCCACCCACGAGGGTGGATGTCCCGGGCTGGGTGATCGTCTGGTCCGGGCCGGTGGCCGTGGCCGTGCCGCGCGTCGAGGCGTCGAGGACCACGAGGGTCGGCGCTCCCATTGCGAGCACCTGCGGCTTGCCGATCGTAGCGGTCGGCACCGGATCCACCGCCGGAGCCGTCGGGATCGGTACGGCCCCGAGCGAGTCCGTCACCGCTGCCGCGGTGGGTGCCGTGGTGCATCCGCTCAGCATCCCGACCAGCAGGGCGGATGTCACCACAACACCGGCCAGACCCCTCAGCGTCGACCTCACTTGCCGTCGACCGGCACGGGCTGCTTCAGGATCTTCGCCTGTGGCAGCTCGTTGACACTCGCCGTCGCGGGGTAGAGGGAGCTGCCAGACGGAGCGGGCTTCAGGGCGCGCCCCGCCGCGTTGTTGTAGACATCCGGTCCGAACGGTCGAAGTCCATCGGTGCCGGCGTAGGCGAGGTGGCCGTCACCGTCGATTCCTCCCCGGTGGATGTTGAAGGTGTCTTCGATGGTGCGCAGCCAGCTGTAGTGGTTGTAGGGCTGGGCGCTCACCGAACCGGGCGTGATGAAGCGACTGATGAGCACGGCTCCGGTCACGCCACCGCCGGGGGTCGTGTCCTGGTTGAAGGCCTGGAAGCCGGGCTGGGTGGTGTTCGGCCCCGGAAGTTCGCCACAGCAGGCGACTACCGACTGGGCGGTGTCGGCCTCGGCCTGCGCGGATGCCCCGGTGCCGGTGTCGGTGCCGAATTTACTGTCTGCCGCGTACTGCTGGTCCGCGATCGAGTTGCCGTACATCTTGTAGGGCGGGAAGGCCTCGTCGAAGAGGATCTGGATCTCGCCATCCTTCTGGAAGGCCGCAGAGCTCATGATCGCCGGGATCCACTTCTTGAGGAACAGGTCCGCGGCGTACAGGCCACCCTGGTGATTGTTCGGGTCGCCGGAGAGGTTGTCGCCCTTGCAGGTGGCGTCGTGGGCATCAGAGCAGTTGTTCGGGGTGATCCAGGAGAAGGCCGGCGTGGTCTTCTCCGACTTGAGGTCATCGGCGAGGCTCGGGATGGCGGCGTGGCCGGCGGTTGCCGCGTAGCCGTCGAGCGGAACGACACGTGCACAGTCCGCGGGGTTGTCGAAGACCGAATGGAACCAGGCGGTCGGGTTGTGCTTCGCCACGTACTGGTCGGTCGCGGTGGCACCGCCCGGGTCGACGACGCCGGCTCCAGAGGGATCACCGGGGATGCCGCACTTGTAGACGTTCTCGCGGGTGGGATCGTTGCCCATGTCCTGGTTGTAGACCTTCCAGGAGACCTTCTTCGTGTCGAGCTGGTTGAAGATCGTCTGGACGGATGCCGGATAGACGCAGCCGGTGGATGCGTAGACCTGGCCATCGGGGGCCGGCAGTCCCGGCGCGACATTGCTGTACTGCGGGCAATCGGCCTGGTTGCCGGGAGTGGGTGCCTGGCCGGAGACGGCGCTCACGTAGTTGTCGAGCGAGTAGTGGCCGGTGCCGTAGTACTGGGTGAGCAGCTCGCCGTAGGAGGGGAGCGTCTTCCAGAGGTAGTCGTTCTGGTTGAGACCGGTGAAGGTGGACTCGTAGGACTTGTTCTCGAGCATGATGGTCCACACGTGGCCCACCCGGGGAGCGTGGAACTCGCTCCGGTGATTGTCGTCAGAACCGGACGCGAATCCGGGGGCCGCGGCGAAGCCGACACCGGCCATGGTTGCGAGCGCCGCGATGCTCGCGATGATCGTCTTCTTAGTTCGAGTGAGTGTCATTCTGTAGTGCCTCCACTGGCCGGAATCGTGATTCCATCGTGGCCCCGCGCGAGGTCGTGGTGAAGTGCGCGAAGATGAACGTCAGGTAACTACTTGACGTCAAGTAAGTGATTCGACCGGGCTACAGCCCGACCCACTCGGTGACGCCGTCGGCGAGGTGCTGGCGCTTCCAGATCGGCACCGTCAGCTTGATGAGGTCGACCAGTCGCTCACAGGCAGCGAAGGCCTCACCGCGGTGGGCGGCGGCCACGGCGGCGACGAGGGCGACATCACCTACGACGAGCGGGCCGACGCGGTGGGCTGCGGCCACGCGGAGGCCGGTCTCGGCAGCGATCGTCTCGCAGCACTCCGTCAGGAACCGGGCGGCATCCGGATGGGCGGAGTACTCGAGCGACGTGACCGCGAGCCCGTGATCGTGATTGCGCACGACCCCGCGGAAGGTCACGAGAGCGCCCTGTTGCGCATCCATCACGAAGTCCTCGATGGCCGTTTCGTCGATCGGCTCGGCGGAGATGAGGGCATGCACGGTGTCACCCATGGGCGCCACCGCCGGCGATCTGGGCCACGAGGTGTTCCAGCAGCCCGTCGAGAACCGCGAGGCCGTCGCGTACGCCTCCGGCGGATCCCGGCAGGTTCACGATCACGGTGCCGTTGGCCGTGCCGGCGACAGCGCGGCTGAGGGCCGCGGTCGGTGTCGCAGCGAGCCCCCGGGCGCGGATCGCCTCGGCCACCCCGGGTAGTTCGCGGTCGAGCAGGGCGATGGTGGCCTCGGGGGTGCGATCGGTGGGGCTGAGGCCCGTTCCGCCCGTCGTGATGATCACCGCGGGGGCGGATGCCACCACCCGCGACAACTCGGAGGCGATATCGGCGTCGGCCACGACCGTGACCGCGTCGACCGCGAAGGCGTGCTCGGCGAGCCAGGCGGAGATGACCGGCCCGGTCGTGTCCTCCCGCGTTCCGGCGGCTCCGGCGGTGGAGGCCACGACGACGGCCGCAGTGCCGGGGCGCACCGCCGGTGGCGCCAGCACTCCGTGCCGGGTCCAGTGCCCGCGCTTGCCGCCGGTCTTCGATTCGAGCCGAATCTCGCCGAGCACCGCCGCCGGATCCACAGCCTTCACCATGTCGTGCAGCGTGAGGCCGGCGATCGCCACCGCGGTGAGCGCTTCCATCTCCACCCCGGTCTGGCCGACTGTCTTGGCCGTCGCCGACACCAGGATCGCGTCATCCGTGAATTGGAAGTCGATGCTGACCGACGAGAGTGGCACCTGGTGGCAGAGCGGGATGAGCTCGCTCGTCTTCTTGGCGCCCGAGATTCCGGCGATGCGGGCGGTGGCGAGAACATCGGCCTTCGGCAGGTCATCGGCGCGCACCAGGGCGACGACATCCGGGGTGGTCACAAGCCGCCCGGTGGCGGTGGCGGTGCGGGCCGTGATCGCCTTGTCGCCGACATCCACCATGCGGGCGCGACCGTCTTCATCGAGATGGCTCAGATTGCTCACAGGTCGATCGTCTCCACGGGGTCGCCCTCTTTCAGTTCGATGGTGTCTTCGGGGATGTCGATGAGCAGGTCGGATGCCGCGAGCCCGGCCACCAGGTGGGAGCTCGGGCCTCCCACGACCTCGACGCGTCCGTCGGGCAGGGCGCGGCCGCGCAAGAACTGTCGCTTACCGGGTGCGGAACGCAGGTCTGAGGCGAGCGTGCGCAACTCGCGGCGGGCGGCCGGGAGCCCGGCGGCCTCCCGCAGGATCGGCGCCACGAATACCTCGAAGGAGATCTGGGTGCTGACCGGGTTGCCGGGGAAGCTGATCACCGGCACGCCGTTGAAGACCCCCGTCGCCTGCGGTCCGCCGGGCTGCATGGCGATGTGCCCGACCTCGCCGCCGTTGGCCAGGAGGAACTCGCGCACGACCTCGTAGTTGCCCATCGAGATCCCGCCGGAGGTGAGGATGAGGTCGGCATTGGACACAGCGAACAGGAGCGTCTCACGAAGCTGGGAAACCTCGTCGTGCGCGGGATGGATCGCGTAGGTCACGCTCGCTCCGCACGCGGTCGCGGCTGCCGTGAGCGCGGTGCTGTTCGAGTCGTAGATCTCACCGGGGCCCGCTTCCCGACCCAGCGGCGCGAGTTCCGCGCCCGTGCTGATGACGACGACCCGCACGCGGGTTCGCACCTCGACCTCGATGATGCCGGCCGCGGCAAGAGCGGCGAGGTGACGGGATGCGAGGCGGAGCCCCGCGGGCAGCAGCGGGTCCCCGGCGTGGAGGTCGCTGCCGCGGTCGCGCACGTATTCCCCGCTGATGCGGCCGCGGAGGATCGTCACAGAATCGCCGGCCGCGGTCGTGTCCTCGACCGGGACGACGGCATCCGCGCCCTCCGGCACGACGGCGCCGGTCATGATGCGCACCGTGGTTCCGGCGACGAGCGGGGGCGGAGTCCCGGGCTGCGCGGCGACCTCGCCGACCACGGGGAGCGTCGCCGGCAGCGTCGCGAGGTCGGCCGCCACGACGGCGAATCCGTCCATCTGGGAGTTGCGGAAGAGGGGCAGATCCACGGGCGAGGGGATCGCTCCCGCCGTCACGCGCCCGAGGGCGTCCGCCAGGTGGACGGTCTCGACGCCGGTGGGCAGTGCGGGAGTGAGGAGAGCGCGCACGTGCGCGGCGTGTTCCTCGACGCTGCGGTGGGCCATCAGTACCTCACGACGGTCGGGTCGATGCGGCGGGACCAGGCGTCGATGCCGCCGTCCAGGCTGCGGGCGGGGATGCCGTGCGCGGCGAGGAGAGAAACCGCGGTGGCCGAGCGGATTCCCGCGTGGCAGTAGACGACCACCGGCTTCGAGCTGTCGATCTGCGCCATCGTCGATTCGAGGGACCCGAGGGGCAGCAGCGTCGCGCCGGGAAGGCTGGCGATCTCCGCCTCCCAGGGCTCGCGCACATCGATGAGCGTCACTCCCTCGAGAGAGGCCGCCAGTTCGTCGACGTCGATGGTGTCGCGGATGCCGCAGAACAGCTCGTAGTCGATGAGGGCGGTGATGGGGGCGGCATCCGGATCCGGGGCATAGGCGAGCTCGCGGAACCCACCGCCGAGGGCGTCGTAGGTGGTGACTCGTCCGATGAGGGGGGTCCCGATTCCGGTGAGGATCTTCAGTGCCTCTCCGGCCATGATCGACCCGATCACGGCCACCACCGTCGGAAGCACCCCGCCGGCCTCGCAGGAGAGCACGGACCCGGGGGGCGGGGGAGCGGGGAACAGGTCGCGGTACTGCGGGCCCCGCGATGCCCATGCGACGCCGGCCTGACCGGCGAACTGGGAGACCGCGCCCCAGACCAGGGGGATGTCGGTGAGCGCAGCGGCGTCATTGGCGAGGTACCGGGTAGGGAAGTTGTCGCTGCCGTCGACGACGAGGTCGTACCCGGCGAACAGGTCGAGCGCGTTGGCGGCGGTGAGGCGAGCTTCCACGGTGTGAACCGTGGTCGCGGGGTCGATGGCGGCCACCGTCTCCGCTGCCGAGCGAGCCTTGGTGCGGCCGACATCCGCCAGTGAATGCGCGAGCTGCCGGTGCAGGTTGCTGAGCTCCACGGTGTCGTCGTCGACGATGCCGATCGTGCCGACACCCGCCGCGGCCAGTGCCGGAATCACGCTGCTGCCGAGTCCACCGGCCCCGATCACGAGCACGCGGGCATCCGCCAGCCGCTGCTGCGCCTCCGGCCCGAAGCCGGGGAGGGCGAGCTGGCGGGAATATCGCGCGCTCGGGGATGCCTGCATCCTTCGATTCTCGCAGGTGTGCTCGAGCGGGGGCGCAGGTCGACGAACGGGACGCTCGAGCGGTCCACTCCCACCCGTCGCATTCTGTGGTCAGGAAGAGCTTTCCGAGCTGATTGTGACGGGTGGCAGCGGTCGCGCCCTAGCGCGCTGGCCTCCACATCGTGGTGACGACGTGCCCGGTCGCCGTGGTGAACGCGCCCCTCGGCTCGAATCCGACGCCCCGGTAACGGGCGTTGTTCGCCGGGTTCGTCGACTCGAGGTAGGCGGCCGCTCCGAGGGCGTCGACGCGGTCCAGGTTGTGCTGCAGGAGGGTCATGCCGAGGCCGTGCCCACGGTGCTCGTCGTGGGTGGCGAGGAAGTTGAGGTAGTAGTGGGGCTCCGTCGGGCGCAGCTCCTCGAACTGGCCAGAGACGACCGCGATCCGGCGGGCGGCCTCGGCGCCGACCAGGTCGACGAGGAAGGCGTCATACCCGCGCGCCTCGTCATCGGTGAGGTCCTCGCCGCCCGGTGGCAGCCAGATCGAGAGGGATGCACAGCCCTCGGTGACGAAACTCCAGGGATAGCGCAGCGCCGAGGTGGCGAAGAGCCGCCAGAAGGCCGACATCTGCTCCACCCGGTGGGAGTCATCCGGAAACGAGGGTCCCCAGAGCGGATCGCTGAGGAAGGCGGAGGTGAGTGTGCGCACCATGCCGTCGAGGTCTGCCGCCGTGGCGATCCGGGCTGTCGAGGGTTCGCCGCTCTGCTCCATAGGGCAAGCGTAGACGGGTCCTCAGTTCCGTGAAAGCGGACATAGAATGCTATCTATGCCGCAGATACGGATAAAGGATGCCGCCCTCTACCTGGGAGTGAGCGACGACACGGTGCGCCGCTGGGTCGACAACGGCACCCTGGTCGCCGAAAAGGACGAGTCGGGGCGTGCGGTCGTCGACGGCCTCGCCCTCGCGACGCTGGCGCGGGACCACGCGGTGCTGCCGGATGACCCCTCCGGCGTCTCCCGGTCGGCCCGCAACAGCTTCGTCGGCCTGGTCACGAACATCGTGATGGACACCGTCATGGCGCAGGTCGAACTGCAGTGCGGGCCGCACCGCGTCGTCTCCCTCATGAGCAGTGAGGCCGTTCGGGACCTCGGACTCGAGCCGGGATCCGTCGCCATTGCGGTCGTGAAAGCCACGACGGTGATCATCGAGACCCCCGGGGGGAAGCAGTGAGGAGACCGCTCCTCGCCGTCTTTACTCTCGGCATCCTTCTCGCCACAGCCGGATGCGCCGCCTCGGCGCCATCGGCGACGCCGAAGAATGACAGCCTCAGCGGGTCGATCACGGTCTTCGCCGCGGCATCCCTCACCCAGACCTTCGGAGAACTCGCCACCAGGTTCGAGGCAGCGCACCCCGGCGTGACCGTCGCGACGAGCTTTGCGGGGTCTGCCGACCTGGTCTCGCAGATCACCGCGGGTGCGCCCGCCGACGTGTTCGCCTCGGCCGACACGACGAACATGACGAAGGTCTCGAGCCTGGTGGCGACTCCGGTGAACTTCGCCACCAATGTGCTGGAGATCGCGGTGCCACCGGGCAACCCGGCGAAGATCGCGACTCTCGCGGACCTTGCGCGGCCCGGTGTCAAGACGGTGGTCTGCGCCCCGGCCGTGCCGTGCGGTGCGGCGACGGCGGCCGTCGAAACCGCCGGTGGGGTGAACATCAGCCCGGTGAGCGAGGAGAATGCGGTCACGGATGTGCTCGGAAAGGTCTCGTCCGGTGAGGCGGATGCCGGCCTCGTCTACGTGACAGACGTGAAGGGTGCCGGCTCGAGCGTGACGGGAATCACGTTCCCGGAATCGAGCGCGGCCGTCAACACCTACCCGATCGCCACGGTGAAGGCGGGAACGAACCAGGCGGTCGCCACAGCCTTCGTTGCCTTCGTCACCGGCTCGGTCGGCCGGTCCGTGCTTGCCGCGGCGGGCTTCGGCGCCCCCTGAGCATGGACCGCACAGCCTTTTCCGGACTGCCTCGCTGGGTGATCGCGGTCGCGATCGTCGGCGCGGCCTTCGTGCTGCTGCCGTTGGTCGCCATGGTGACCCGGGTGAACTGGGGCGGATTCGTCGCTCTGGTCACGAGTGCGTCTTCCGTCGATGCCCTGCTGTTGAGTCTGCGCACCTCGCTCGCCGCGACCGCGCTCTGCGTGCTGTTCGGTGTGCCGATGGCACTCCTGCTGGCGCGCACCACCTTTCCCGGCCAGCGGGTCGTGCGCACGATCGTTCTGCTTCCCCTGGTGCTGCCGCCGGTGATCGGCGGCATCGCGCTCCTCGCGGCCTTCGGAAGACAGGGGCTGATCGGCCGCCCGCTCGAGGCGCTCGGGCTGAGCATCGCATTCTCCACGGTGGCCGTCGTGATCGCCCAGACCTTCGTCGCCCTGCCGTTCCTCGTCCTGAGTCTCGAGGGAGCCATCCGCCTGGCCGGCACGCGATACGAAGCGGTTGCGGCGACGCTGGGAGCGCGGCCGAGCACAGTGCTGAGGCGCATCACGCTGCCCCTCGTGCTGCCCGCGCTGCTCTCCGGCGCCGTGCTGTCCTTCGCACGCGCCCTCGGTGAATTCGGGGCCACCCTCACCTTCGCCGGCAGCCTCCAGGGGGTCACGCGCACCTTGCCCCTGGAGATCTACCTGCAGCGGGAGACGGATCCGGATGCCGCCGTGGCCCTCTCGCTCGTGCTGGTCGTCGTGTCCCTCGTGGTGGTCGGCCTCACGCTGCGCACCGCCCCCGCCACCCGGGCGAGGTTCACCGCATGACACTGCACCTGCAGGCGACGGTCGCCGAGCGCGGCTTCGACGTCTCCCTCGACGTGGCCGAGGGGCAGACCCTCGCCGTGCTCGGGCCGAATGGGGCGGGCAAATCGACCCTTCTCTCGATCCTCGCCGGGCTGCTGCGGCCCGACTCCGGCCGGGCGGATCTCGGCGGCGACTCCCTGTTCGACCTGACCAGCGGGCACTGGTCGCCACCCCATCGGCGGGGCATCTCGTTGCTCGCCCAGGAAGCACTGCTCTTCCCGCACCTCACCGCTCTGGAGAACGTGGCCTTCGGGCCGCGGAGCGCGGGCCGGTCGCGTGCGGAAGCACGGGCATCCGCGCACCGGTGGCTCGCCGCGGTCGAGGCCGCGGAACTCGGCGCCAGCCGCCCGGCCCAGCTCTCGGGCGGACAGGCGCAGCGGGTGGCGATCGCGCGCGCCCTTGCACCGGAGCCTCGACTGTTACTGCTCGATGAGCCGCTCGCCGCCCTCGACGTTGCGGTCGCACCCACCCTTCGGCGCATGTTCCGCACGGTGCTCGCCGGCCGCACCGCAATCGTGGTCACCCACGAGGTGCTCGACGCCCTCACCCTCGCCGACCGTGTGGTGGTGCTCGGCGAGGGGAAGATCGTGGAGCAGGGGGCGACGGCCGAGGTGCTGCAACGGCCGCGGCATCCGTTCACCGCCGGTCTCGCCGGACTCAATCTGCTCACCGGGGTGCGTACCGCCACCGGGCTCCGGATGTCGGACGGCACGGTGGTCACCGGTGCGGGCACCGGCACCCTCGGCGCGCCCGCCGCCGCCGCGGCGCGCCCCTCCGCGATCTCCGTGCAGCTCGATCGTCCCGCCGGCGCCAACGCGTTCCCGGTGACGGTGCAGGACCTCGAGCCCCGGGGGGACAGCGTGCGCGTGCGCTCGGCGTCGATGTCAGCCGACATCTCGCCGGGTCGCGCGGCGGTGCTCGGGCTCGGTCCCGGACTGCCGGTATGGTTCAGCCTGCCGGAGGACGAAGTCGCGGTGTACCCGCGCTGAGTGCCGCAGGGCGGATCTGCGCCCCCACCGCATGGCGTCGCCGCCCCCGTTGGAGCTCTCTGTAGGGTTCAGAAAGCACGGATCGCCCGTGCCGCCCACCGAGCCGAAAGCGAGCGCGCGATGTCCGACGCCGTACTCCAGCCCGGTGTCGGCCCGATCCGCGCACCCCACTACCTGCCGGCCGATCCCTCCGCAGTGGTGTGGGGGCGGCTTCCGTGCGCCACCGACAGTCCCGTGCTCACGATCGATGCGGGCGATGAGGTCACGATCGACACGATCAGCCACGAGGGCATCCACGAAGACCAGGGCCGCGATCCGCTCGCCTTCTTCGCCGGATTCGGGGTGGACGCCGACAGCGTGCTGACGGATGCCGTTGCGCTCGCCTCCTCCGACTACCGGCGCGACCCGGCGGTCGACGGCCCCCACGTGGTCACCGGCCCGGTACGCATCCGCGGCGCCCGGCCCGGGGACCTGCTCAAGATCACCGTGCTCGAGACCCTGCAGCGGGTGCCCTACGGAATCGTGTCGAACCGACACGGCCGCGGGGCTCTCCCCGGCGAGTATCCGGTCGACGGGGAGCGCGTGAGCGTCTTCGCGGGCGTCTCCGACGGCTTCGGCACGATGCCGCGCGTGCTCGGCGGTGAGCACAGCATCCGCTTTCCGCTCGCACCGTTTCTCGGAATCATGGGGGTGGCCGTCGCGGGAGACGTGCGCCCGCACTCCGTGCCGCCCGGGCCACACGGCGGCAACATCGATATCAACCTGCTGACAGTCGGAAGCAGTCTCTACCTGCCGATCCAGGCGGAGGGCGCGCTCGCCTACGTCGGAGACCCGCACTTCGCGCAGGGCGACGGCGAAGTCGCCCTCACCGCGATGGAGGCCTCCCTGCGGGCGACCCTGCGCTTCGAGGTGCTCACCCAGCAGGACGCACTCGACGCCTTCGGCGCCCTGGTCGGCCCGCTGGTGGAGACCACCGATTACCTCGTGCCGACCGGCATGGACGAAGACCTGGATGAGGCGGTCAAGGCGTGCGTGCGCGCCGCGATCGCCCTGTTGCAGGCCCGATTCTCACTCGACGCCGCACACGCGTACGCGTACCTCAGTGCGGCGACGGACTTCAACATCTCGCAGGTCGTGGATATCGTGAAAGGCGTTCACGCAAAGATTAGGGTGGCAGATTTTGACTGACAGCACGGTAGAAGGGGATGCTCCAGACGGCCTCCTCGACGCATTCTGGGAATATGAGCGGGCCCTCATGGCCAATGACCTCGGCGCGCTCGACCGTCTCTTCGCTCCCGGCGACGGGACGCTGCGCAGTGACGCCGGTGGCGTCCTCGTGGGTCACGATGCGATCAGTGCCTTCCGGCAGGGTCGCGGAGGAGCTCCAGCCCGCAGCATCGGCGACATCCACGTGCGCGACCTCGGCAACGATCGTGCGCTCGTCGTTGCCGTGACCCTTCCCGCTACCGGCGGCCGCGGGCAGCAGACCCAGCTCTGGCACCGCAGTTCCACGAACGACGGAGACGTCGACTGGCTCGTCGAGGCCGCCCACGTGAGCGTTCCGGCGCCCGCGATCGCGGCATCCGTCTGGCGGGTCGTCGGCAGCCCGCTGGTCACCGGTGCCACGGAGGGTCCGCTGGTCGGTGAGACCGTCGCGGTCAAGGACCTCTTCGACGTGGCGGGATTCGCCGTGGGTGCCGGAGTGCCGGCGTATCTCGCCGAAGCGCCTCGCACCGTGGCACATGCCTCGGCGGTCACCGCGCTCCTCGCGGCAGGCGCGACGGTGCAGGGGATCGCCCAGACCGACGAATTCGCCTACAGCGTCGCCGGCAAGAACTCGCACTACGGCACTCCGCCGAACGCCGCCGTCGCCGGCGCGATCCCCGGCGGCTCCTCGAGCGGTGCGGCCACGGCTGTCGCCTCCGGGCAGGTCTCGATCGGGCTCGGCACGGACACCGGCGGATCGATCCGGGTTCCCGCGTCCTACCAGGGCCTCTGGGGGCTCCGCACGACGCACGACGCCGTGGCGCGCGCCGGCCTGCTCGGGCTCGCGCCCTCGTTCGACACCGTGGGATGGATGACGCGCGACGCGGCAACGCTGCGCGCCGCGGCATCCGCGTCCCTCGGCAGCGCCGGCCGTGCCGAGGTCTCCGGGAGGTTCGCCGTCGCTCCGGCGCTCCTCGCGCTCGCGTCGCCGGAGCTGCAGGATGCCTTCGCCGCGACGCTCGCCCGACTCGCCGAAGCCGGCCTCACCGACGATCTGGTCGAGGTGACCCTGCCCGATATCGACGACCTGCACGAGATCTTCCGCACGGTGCAGTCCGCCGAGGCGTGGGCGACCCATGGGGAATGGATCACCGCGCATCCCGACGCCCTCGGCTCGGAGATCGCCGGCCGGTTCGCGTTCGGCGCGACGATCGACCCGGAGACCGAGTCCTTCGCGCGGCAGGCGCTCGAGCTCGCCCGCGAGCGCATCGAATCGATCGTCGGCGAGCGGGTACTGCTGCTACCGTCCGCGTCATCCGTCGCCCCGTCGACGACAGCGGATGCCGAGACGATCGAGCAGGTGCGTCAGAGCACTCTGCGCCTCACCTGTGTCGCCGGGATCGCGGGCAGGCCGGCGTTGAGCGTGCCGCTGTTGACCGTGGAAGGTGCACCGGTCGGATTCGGCCTCGTCGGACCGCCGAACACCGACGTGGCACTGATCGCGCTGGGGGAGTCGCTGGCGTAGCGGCGTAGCGCGGGGTGCCGGTGTGCCGGTGTCGCGGGGTGCCGGTGTCGCGGGGTGCCGGGGTGCCGGTGTCGCGGTGTTCCGCCGGCTCTGCCTTTCCGGCTTTGTCCACCCGTCAGAAACTGCTCTTTCGGCGGGCCGGGGCGACCGTTTGTGACGGTTGGCGCGGGGCGGCCGGGGGAGGGTGAGTGCCCGTCCGGCAGAAACTGCTGTCTCGGCGAGCCGGGGCGACCGGTTGTGACGGTTAGCGCGGGGTGGGCGACGGCGGGGACTGGTCGCGCGCGGGGGAGGTTGCCGAGGCGCGGTCGAGCGCGGGGAAGCATCCCCATCCCCGATAAGGGCTGCCCCTTGGTTGGGGCCCACCCGGCAGAAACTGCTGTCTCGGCCAGCCGGGGCGACCGGTTGTGACGGTTGACGCGGGGCGGCCCGCGGAAGGCGGGGCCCACCCGTCAGAAACTGTTCTTTCGGCCAGCCGGGGCGACCGTTTGTGACGGTTGGCGCGGGGTGGGCGGCGGCGGGGACTGGTCGCGCGCTGGGGAGGCTGCCCAAGGCGCGGTCGAGCGCGGGGAAGCATCCCCGGTGAGGGCTGCCCCTTGGTTGGGGCCCACCCGTCAGAAACTGTTCTTTCGGCCAGCCGGGGCGACCGGTTGTGACGGTTGGCGCGGGGCGGCTGGGGGAGGGTGAGTGCCCACCCGTCAGAAACTGCTGTCTCGGCCAGCCGGGGCGACCGTTTGTGACGGTTGACGCGGGGTGGGCGGCGGCGGGGACTGGTCGCGCGCGGGGGAGGTTGCCCCGGGCGCGGTCGAGCGTGGGGAAGCATCCCCGGTGAGAGCTGCCCCTTGGTTGGGGCCCACCCGGCAGAAACTGCTGTCTCGGCCAGCCGGGGCGACTGGTTGTGACGGTTGACGCGGGGCGGCTCGAGCAAGATGGGGCCCACCCGTCAGAAACTGCTGTCTCGGCCGGCCGGGGCGACCGTTTGTGACGGTTGGCACGGGGTGGGCGGCGGCGGGGACTGGTCGCGCGCGGGCGGGCCGGGGAGGGACGAGAGTCACCGGCAGAAACTGTCCTCTCGGCGGGCCAAGGCGACCGGGTGTGACGGGTGGCGCCCGGGGTGACCGCGGGAGAGCGCCGCCCGTTGCGGGGACCTCGCACCGCAACGCGCCGATCAGTCGTGGGTCGGCAGCTCCACCGGCTGAAGGCTCGCGATCTTCGGCGCACGGTTGTCGCCGGAGGAGCGGCCGGTGAGGCGACGTCCGATCCACGGCAGCACGTAACGCCGCCAGTAGGCGGAGGTGCGCTCATGCGCTTCGGCGGGGGTGCCGGGGTCCGAAGCATCCGCGATCGGAACTCCGAGCGCCGCGAGCACGTTTCCGGCGACCCGAGCGTGACCCACCGGATTGAGGTGCAGTTTGTCGCGAGACCAGTACGGCAGCTGCCCGAGCTCGGCATCGGCCCAGTTGTCGACGAAGGTCACGTGCTCCTTGGGCAGTCGGCCGCGAACGGATGCCGCGAGCAGCTCTCCCCTCGCGCGCACGAAGGATCCGAGGGGGATGTGCCGGGTGGGGTCCGCGCCGCTGACCAGGATCACGTGCACTCCGCTCGCGACCGCCCTGTCGACCGCGGCCTCCAGCTGGTCGGCGATCGAGCCGATCGAGACCCGCGGCCGCAGGATGTCGTTGCCTCCCCCGTTGATGCTCATCAGAGCGGGGGAGAGCGCGATGGCGGCATCGAGCTGTTCGGTCACTATCGGCGCGAGCAGCCGCCCCCGGATGGCGAGGTTCGCGTAGCTGACCCGCTCCGGGGATGCCGCGGCGAGACCGAGGGCGACCAGGTCGGCCCACCCTCGCACGCGTCCGTCGGGCAGATCGTCCCCGACACCCTCGGTGAAGCTGTCGCCGATGGCCACATAACTGGAGAAATTGATCGTCACGCTCCCGAGTCCATCACACTTCGCGAAACCCGTCTGAAACGCCCGTTCCGTAGGCTGGACTTCTCGAACAGCAGATTCATCCACCCCGCGAGGACACCATGCAGAGCTACCCGATCGATCCTCCGCAGCGGCTGTTGATGGGCCCCGGCCCCATCAACGCCGATCCGCGCGTGCTGCGGGCGATGTCCGCCCAGCTGGTTGGTCAGTACGACCCCGCGATGACGGCCTATATGACCGAGACCATGGAGCTCTATCGGGGCGTCTTCCGCACGGCGAACGAGGCCACCCTGCTGGTCGACGGCACCTCGCGCGCCGGAATCGAGGCCGCGCTCGTCTCTCTCATCGAGCCGGGCGATCGCGTGCTGGTGCCGATCTTCGGACGATTCGGCCACCTCCTTCGCGAGATCGCGGAGCGTTGCGGCGCAGAGGTGCACGTGATCGAACGCGAGTGGGGCACGGTCTTCACCCCGGCCGAGATCGAGGCGGCGATCCTCACCTCGAAGCCGAAGATCCTCGCCATCGTGCACGGCGACACCTCCACGACCCTCGCCCAACCCCTCGACGAGCTCGGCGCGATCTGCGCGAAACACGGCGTGCTCCTCTACACCGACACCACGGCATCCCTCGGAGGCAATGAGTTCGAGACCGATGCCTGGGGAGTGGATGTCGCGACCGCCGGCCTGCAGAAGTGCCTCGCCGGCCCTTCCGGCAGTGCACCGATCACGCTCTCGGCGGCGGCAGTGGACGTGATCAACCGCCGCAAGAGCATCGAGGCTGGCATCCGTTCCGAGGGGGATGCCGTGCTGGCGAGCCCGATCCGCTCCAACTATCTCGACCTCGCGATGATCATGGACTACTGGGGCCCCAAGAGGCTCAACCATCACACGGAGGCCACGACGATGCTCTACGGCGCCCGGGAGTGCGCGCGAATCCTCATCGAGGAGGGCATCCCCGAGGCGATCGAACGTCACCGGCTGCATGGCTCGGCGATGGTCGCGGGTCTCCTGGGGCTCGGATTCGACCTCTTCGGTGACCAGTCGGTGCGCATGAACAACGTGGTCGGGGTCGAGATCCCCTCCGGGATCGACGGAGACGGCGCGCGCGCGACGATGCTCAGCGACTACGGCATCGAGATCGGCACCTCCTTCGGCCCCTTGCACGGCCGCGTCTGGCGCATCGGCACCATGGGCTACAACGCGCGGCGAGACACCGTGCTCACCACCCTCGCGGCTCTCGAGCAGGTGCTCCGCCGCGGTGGTGTCGCGGTGACGGCGGGCAGTGGGGTCGGCTCCGCGCTCGACTTCTACGGTTCATGAGCGCTCCGGAGGCCGCCCTCATCCTCGAGCGGTGCAACGACCTCGCGGGGCTGTCGAGCCAGCCGGACCGGCTCGAGCGGGTGCACCTCTCGCCGGAGCATCGCGCCGCCAACGACCTCGTCGCCCGCTGGATGACCGAGGCCGGCCTCTCGACCTGGCAGGATGCCGCCGGCAACCAGTGTGGCCGCCTGGAGGGCTCGACGCCGGGGCTGCCAGCCCTGCTGCTCGGTTCGCACATCGACACGGTTCCGGATGCCGGTCGTTACGACGGCATGCTCGGCGTGCTTCTCGCGATCGCCGTCGTCGACCGCCTGCGCCGATCCGGCATCACCCTGCCCTTCGCGCTCGAGGTGGTGGCCTTCAGCGACGAGGAGGGCACCCGCTTCGGCACAGCGCTGCTCGGCAGCCGGGCCCTGGCCGGCACCTGGAACGAGGAGTGGTGGCAGCTCACTGACAGGGACGGCATCACGCTCGCCGAGGCCTTCCAGGACTTCGGGCTCGACCCCGCGCGTCTGCCGGGGGCCTTTCGCCGCGCGGAGTCGCTCGTCGGCTACCTCGAAGCGCATATCGAGCAGGGCATGCAACTCGAGGACGCCGATCGGCGGCTGGCCGTCGTCACCTCGATCGCCGGTGCACGCCGCTTCGCACTCACGGTGACCGGCACGGCGGGGCACGCGGGTGGTACGCCGTTCGACCGTCGCCGGGACGCCCTCGTCGGCGCGAGCGAACTGGTCGTCGCCATCGAGCGACTCTCGAAGGAGACGGGAACGATCGGCACCGTCGGGCGCCTGCAGGCGTTCCCGGGCGGGGTGAACGTGATTCCCGGCAGGGTGGAGCTGAGCCTCGACCTCCGCGCCGAATTCGACGCCGACCGCGATGACTGTCTCGAACGCATCCGCGCCGCCGCCGACGAGATCTGCACCCGGCGCGGGCTCGGTTTCGCCGCGACGGAGACGTACCGGGCCGACGCCGTCAGCTGCGATCCCGGCCTGCAGGCGGCGATCGGTGCGGGAATCCGCTCCACCGGTGATGCCGATCCGATGGCCTTCTGGAGCCGTGCGGGCCACGACGGGGTCGCCGTCTCGGCGCTCACCCGATTCGCCATGCTGTTCCTGCGCTGTCGCGGGGGCGTGAGTCACCATCCGGATGAGCATGTGACGGCGGCGGATGTCGCGGCAGCGCTCGACGCGTATGAGGCTGCGGTTCGCCACCTGGTGTCAGAGTACTGACATCGGATGACGACGGGCCGGTCGGGGGCTACAGCCGATCGACATCGTGCCCGTCGAAGAGGTCCCCGCATTCCACTTCCCGCACGCCGTTGGCCGCGAGGTAGTCGCGCGCACCCCGGTCACCGACGAGGGTCGAGGCGACAGCGTCCCAGTGCGCATTGCCGATCAGCACCGGATGCCCCGGTCGACCGTCGAACACCGCCTGCCTCAGTGTGTGGCTGGTCACCGGCTGCTCGAGCATCCGCTCCGCGACCGCGACCGGCAGACCGGGAATGTCGACGAGGGTGATGAGTGCCGCATCCCCGCTGGCCGCGTCGAGTCCCACCCGCAGGGACTCGCCCATGCCATCGGCCCAGTTCTCCGCGACCAGGGTCTCGCAGCCCACCGGCACGAGGCCTCCCGCTTCCTCGGCGGCCGCTCCGAGCACCACGAGCACGCGGGTGCAGCCGGCCTCGCGAAGCAGGCCAGCGGCTCGGGCGATCCAGGGCTCGCCCTCCGCGGTGAGCAGCAGCGCCTTCGGTCGCCCGAGGCGGGAGCCTTTGCCCGCCGCGAGCACGATTCCGGTGAGCGTGGCCATGGGTAATGTTAGGCAGATGATCGAGCTGCCCCTCACCGAACTCCGAGCCGGACTGATGGCGAGCCTCGCGGTGCCCCGTTGGGTCGACGATGTGGTGCGGGTTGCTCCGTTCGAGTCCGTCGCGGAGCTGCTGGAGGTGGCGAGCGCGGCCGCGACCCCGCTCAGTGCGAGCGAGATCGACGAGGCGATCGGGCATCACCCGCGCATCGGTGAGCAGCCGGTGGGGGATGGCGCGGCGCAGGCCTTCAGCCGCAACGAGCAGGCTGGCCTCGGCTCGGACGAGGAAGATCTCGCCGCCGAGATCGCGGCCGGGAATGTCGCCTATGAGCAGCGGTTCGGACGCGTGTTCATCATCCGTGCCGCCGGACGGTCCCGGGCAGAGATCCTCGCCGAACTCGAGAGGCGCCTCGAGCTGCCGAACAGCTCGGAGCTCGAGATCGTCGGCGAGCAACTGCGCGACATCGCCCTGCTGCGCATCGAGAAGCTGTGGGCCGCTCCCGTCGAGGGCGAGCTGCCGTGAGCCACGTCACCACCCATGTGCTCGACACCGCGACGGGACGACCCGCGGTCGGTGTGCCGGTCACTCTGTTCACCGCCGAGGGATCTGCCCTCGCGACGGGGTCGACCGACGCCGACGGCCGTATCGCCTCCCTCGGACCGGATGCCCTCCCCCCGGGTCGCTACCGATTGTGCTTCGATACCGGCACCTGGTTCGGCGAAGCTCCGCACTTCTTCCCGCTCGTGACGATCGACTTCGTTCTCGGAGGGACCGCCCACCACCACGTTCCGCTGCTGCTGAGCCCCTTCGCGTTTTCGACCTATCGCGGCAGCTGAGCTCCGTGCGGGGTGTCGCCCGCCGCCTGCGCGCTGCACAACGCCGTCGTGCATAACTCCTGCAATCCGGGTCTTTCGCGGCAATGGTCCCCGCAATCTCGGGGTCGACCCGAGAGCCGGCGTCGAGCCGCAGGAGTTATGCATGCGGGGGTCAGGGAGGGCAGGAGGATCAGGGCGGGCACAGCGGCGCCGGCCGACACCTCAGTAGTCCGTGCGAGCCTCATTCGCCAGCCAGTCGTCGAACGGCGCAGGGGACTGCGGGATGCGCACGGACTCCACCGGGATGTGCCAGGTGCTTCGGTCGCGCGCGAACAACTCGTAGAACTCGAGATCGTCGAAACCCCCGCGGGCGGCATCGTGCCGGTCGGCGGCGAAGACCACCCGATCGACCCGCGCCCAGAGGGCAGCGGAGAGACAGAGCGGGCACGGTTCGCAGGAGGTGTAGAGGGTCGCCCCGGCCAGCGAGAACGACCGCTCCACCTGGCAGGCCGCACGGATCGCCACCACCTCGGCGTGGGCGGTGGGATCCAGATCGGCGGTCACCCGGTTCTGCCCCTCGGCGACCAGCGCGCCGTCGCGCACGATGACCGCGCCGAAGGGTCCGCCACCGTTGGCGATATTCCGGGTGGCGAGTTCGACGGTGCGTTCGAGCCAGCGGGTGTCATCCGCGTCGAAGGCGGTCATGCGAGCCCCGCCGATGCTCGCCAGGCCTGGCCGGCATCCGGGGCGTCGTCGCGCAGGATGGTGGCCTCGATCAGTCCGTAGGGCCGGTCGGCGGCGATGAAGACCTCGTTGCTGTTGTCCAAGCCGAACTGGCCGATGTCGTAGCTGAAGTGGTGCCGATTGGGCGCTTTGAGTCGCACCTCCGCGATGCACGGGTAGGTCTCGAGCAGTGCCTTTCCCATGTGCCACAGCGTCTGCTGCAGGGCGAGGGACTGCAGCGTCGCGAACTCCCGCACGAGGATGCTCTTGATGCCGCGGTAGACCTCGTCCCACGCGACATCCGTCGTCGTGAAGCGCCACTTGGCATCGAGGGCCGTGGCCATGACGCGGTCGTGGGTCTCGCTGAGGGTCGTGTAGTCGTCGGTGAGGAATCCGGAGAACTCCGAGCCCGTTGACTTGAGAATGACGAGATCCTTGAATCCGCCGATGACGTGTTCGCCAGAGGCATCCACCGTCACCGCGGCGGTGCGGACCTCCTGGCCCTTGCGCAACCAGGTGTGGTCGTGCTCGGCGCCGTCGACGATGGCGCGTTCCCAGGCATATTCCTCGATCTCGATGCGGGCCCCCTCCACCGGGTCGACGTCGCGAACGAAGTGGCGGGCCAGCTCGAGGCCGAAGCTCTCGATCGAGTCGATGCCCTTCGACTTGGCGAAGGCGAAAGCCGTGTTCTTCTGGGTGTCGGTGGGGAGCACGTTGGACTGGTCTCCCACCAGATAGGCCGGCTCGAACGGGCCGCGGAGCGCGGTGGACACATTGAGGTCGCGGATCTCGTGCCGCTTCGAATCGCGATAGATGCGCACGAGCCGACACTCGGCTTTGCCGTACTGGTTGTCGCCAAGGATGATTGCCATTGTGGGATCCTCGCAAACTCGTGTGACCGCGATGTTTCCGTGGTCAACATTCTTTGTAACGGCGTTCACGGCCGACTGAGCAGCGTGCCGCCGCTCGCTGCATCCGCGGAGACGGATACCGGATGCCCCGCCAGCCAGGTTCGCCGCACGAGCCCGCGCAGTTCGCGCCCGTCGTAGGCGCTCACGGGGTTCTTGTGCAGGAGCTCGGAGGCGCGCACCGTGAAGGTCGCCTGTGGCGCGAAGGCGATCAGATCCGCGGCCGCACCGACCGCGATGCGGCCCTTTGCCCAGAGTCCCGCGAAGTCTGCCGGGCCCGTCGCCATCCAGCCGATCACCCGTTCGAGAGGGATTCCGCGGCGCGATGCCTCCGTCCAGACAGCGGCGAGTCCCGTCTGCAGCCCGGCGATGCCGCCCCAGGCCAGGCCGAAGTCTCCGTCGTGGGCGAACTTGAGCGCGGCGGTGCTCGGACTGTGGTCGGTGACCACGATGTCGATGTCGCCGTCGAGAAGGGCCTGCCACAGGGCATCCCGGTTTGCATCCCCGCGGATGGGCGGGCAGCACTTGAACTGGGTGCCACCCTCGGGCACCTGCTCCTCGCTGATCGCGAGGTAGTGCGGACAGGTCTCCACGGTGATCGGCAGCCCCTCCGCCCGTGCCTCGCGCAGCGCCGGGAGGGCCGCGGCGGACGACAGGTGGAGGATGTGCGCTCTCGCTCCCGTGCGGCGTACTGCCGCAATGACCCGCTCGATCGCCGTCACCTCCGCCTCATCCGGCCGGGACTCGACGAAGCGGTGGTAGTCGGTGCCGCCGGCGTTGGCATGGGCGTCGAGTACGCCAGGGTCCTCGGCGTGCACGATGAGCAGTCCGCCGAACCCGGCGATCTCCGCGAGGGCCCGTTCCAGCTGGGCCGAATCGAGGTGATCGAATTCGTCCACCCCGGATGGCGCGAGAAAGGCCTTGAACCCGAAGACGCCGGCGTCGTGCAGTTCACGAAGCCGACCGAGGTTCTGCGGCACGGCGCCGCCCCAGAATCCGACATCGACGATCGCCGTGTCGGCCGCGCTGCGTCTCTTGATCTCGAGCGCGTCGACGGTCGTGGTGGCGGGGATGCTGTTGAGGGGCATGTCGATCAGCGTGGTCACGCCGCCGGCGGCCGCGGCGCGGGTGGCACTGGCGAAGCCCTCCCACTCGGTGCGGCCGGGCTCGTTGATGTGCACATGGGTGTCGACCAGTCCGGGAAGGAGCACCTCGTCCTCCGCGAGGGTGACTTCGGTCGCGCCCTCGAGCGGTCGGTCGGAGAGCGCGGCGACCAGGCCCCCGGTGATGCCGACCCACGCGGGGCGGAACACCCCGTCGACGAGTGCGGATGCTGCCCCCACGACCAACTCGAACCGTGCGGTCATCCGCTCCCCCTCGTCTGCTCCTCTTCATTATTCAGGAACCTGTGGGGCGGGAGGGACGACTGTTTACCAGAGGGACCTCGGTGGGTGACATCCGCCCGATCCGTCCCACAGGTTCCTGAATAATGAGGGGATGACGATCGCAGCGCTCGACGCGTGCCCCAAGCGCATGGAGTATGGTCCGTGCGGCGGGGTCGAGCTCGACGGCAGCTGCGAGGTGTCACCGGCTCCGTGCGTGTTCCTCGCGCTGCCGACGGTTCGCTGGCACGGCATCGAACGCGCGGTGGAGCCCGGTGCGGCCGACCCGCTGCCCCAGCCCGTGACATCCGCCGGAGCGGAGCGGATGCGAGCCCTCCTGCACACTCGCGCGATCGTCGTCGCCGATTTCCCGGCGCGTGCCCTCGATGCCGCCTCGATCGCCGAGTGCGCCGACATCCTCTCCGGCAGGGTGGATGCCGTGCTCGCCGGGGACGCGGGTGCCGCCCGCGTGCAGTTCCCACCCTCCTATCGTGCGCACCTGATCCAATCCGCCGGCCTTCCGGTGTGGACCGGATTCAACTGCCGCGATCGCAACCGGGTCGCGCTGGAGGGCGAGCTCGCCGGCCTGGCGCACGTCGGAGTCGCGGGCGTGCACTGCGTCACCGGAGACCACACCCTCACCGGCAGCCGACCGGATGCCGCGCCCGTCTTCGACCTCGACTCGACCGAGACCGCCGCACTCGCCCGTGCCGCCGGTCACCTGGTGTCCGTGGGAGAGTCCCCGGCCACGCCTCCCGTCGACCGGCGCCCGGCCCGACTGCTGGAGAAGATGCACGCGGGCGCGGAGGTCTGTTTCGTCAATCACGCCGGCGGCGCGGCGCCTGTCGCGGCGTTCGTCGATTCGGCCCGGCAGCTCGGCGCCACGATGATCTTCGTTCCGTGCGTGCCGATAGTGGTGGACCGCGAGAGCGCGGAACTGCTTCGCAGCTTCACGACCCTCGTGCTGCCCGAGGGCTATCTCGACCGCATCCTCGCCGCGCGCGATCCGTTCGCCGAGGGCATCGCCGCCGCGGTCGAACTCGCGCGAGAACTGCTGCAGATCGACGGCGTCCGTGGCATCAACCTCTCTGGCGGCACCGGTCCCGGGCGTGAAGCCTGGTTCGCCGAGGCCCTCGCCCGCATCTCCGACGAATTGGATGTCTCATGAGTGACGTTTTCTGGAATGACCGCTACGCCGCCGCCGCGGCATCCGGCGAACCGGTGTGGTCGATAGAACCGAACGCCTGGATCGAGCGGGTCACCGGCACTCTCCCTCCCGGATCAGCGATCGACCTTGCCGCCGGGGAGGGGCGGAACGCCCTGTGGCTGGCCTCGCGCGGCTGGAGGGTCACGGCTGTCGACTTCGCCTCGGAGGGCCTCGCGATCGGGCGGCAGCGCGCCGCCTCCGCGGGTCTCGAACTGGACTGGGTGACGGCGGATGCCACCACCTGGGTGTCGCCGACCCCCGCCGACCTCGTGGTCGTCGCCTACCTCCAGCTGCCCGCGGCAGAGCTCACCGCGGCGATCTCGAATGCGATAGCCTCCCTCGCGCCCGGAGGCACGCTGGCCCTGATCGGCCACGACAGCGAGAACCTCGAGCACGGGACCGGCGGCCCGAAGGATCCAGCGATGCTCTGGGGCCTCGAGGCGGTGCGTTCGGCCGCAGCCGGTCTCGACATCATCGAGTGCCGCCGCTACGACCGCACGACGGCGGACGGCTCCGTGGCGATCGACACGATCCTGCTCGCGACGAAGCCCGCGTGATCTAGCGTTCGACGAACCCGGAGGATCCGAGCATCCGCTCCACACGCACGGCGATGGCGACCCGCTCGGGATTCACCCGCGGCTGCCGGTAGCGCTCGGCATAGCGGGCAACGGCGAGGGCGATGCTCTCGGGATCTTCGAGCACCTCAGCCTGGCCGATGAGGGTGATCCAGCCGGCACCCTCCACCTGGCAGATGGTGGCATGGCCGGAACGACGCGCGTTCAGAACCTTCTGCGAGGAGCGCGAGGTGATGACGAACGCGGTGCCGTCATGAAGCGTGAATCCGACCGGCACCGTGTGGATGGATCCGTTGCGGGAGAGAGTCGAGAGCGTGGCGAGGTGCCGCTCGGTCACGAAGCGGACGCCGTCGTCGGTGAGCTGGGGAGCGGACATGACCCGATTCTCTCATCCCGGCAGACCCAGTCTCCTGCTGCACAACTCCTGCAGTGTGCCCCGGGCGGCGAGAGGAACCCCGTGTTTGTGGGCACCCCAGGCTGGCGGCCGCCAGACTGCAGGAGTTATGCAGAAGAGGGGTGGCTCAGCCTGGCAGGTAGGCGACAGTCCAGCCGCCGGAGGTCGCGCGGTATTCGACCCGGCGACTCGGGGCATCCGATCCACTCGACCAGAAGGTCATGCGGGTGGGGCGCACCAGGAAGCCGATCCAGGTCTCGGGCTGGGAGAAGATGGGCTCGGATGCCCCGTCGCTGTGCTCCTCGGTGAAGCTCGCCCAGCGGTCGCGGCGCTCGTCATCCGGCAACTGGGCGAACTCGAAGGTGTTCTGCCAGGCCAACTGTTGGAGAAAGGGCGAGCGGGCCCTGTAGGCGGCAGCGATCTCGTGCGCGGGGGCGACCTCGGCGCGCCCCTGCACTACGAGTTGCTTGGTGAATCCGGGCCAGAGGAAGGTGAGGGCGACGGCGGGGTTCGCGACGATCGCGGCGGCTTTGCGCGACAGTGCGTCGGTGTGGAAGTAGAACCCCTCGGAGTCGTATTCGCTCAGCAGCACGGTGCGGGCATCCGGTTCCCCGGTGATGCTCACGGTCGAGAGGTTCATCTGCGGGCGCTCGGGCTCGTCGTTGCCGGGCAGCCACTCTTCGACCACCGGCCAGGGGCTCTGCGGTTCACTCATGGTCGGTGCCGGAATCGGGCGATCTCGTCGAGCGCCGAGACACCGTTTGCCACGGCACGGTCGAAGATCACGCGACCGTGCTCCGCGGTGGCACCGGTCGCGTCGCCGATGACGCCCACTGGCCCGAAGTCGTTCGACAGCCAGCCGAAGCTCACCGGGCCGCCGTTGAACTTGATGTGCTTCAGGTCGGCCATGTGGTCGGGAACCCACCGGTCGGCCTGTGTCATGTCCACGAGATCTGGCCGCAGGTGCAGGATCATCGATGTCTCCTCGTGACCACCGTGGATGCCGAAGCCGCGTTCATCCGGGCCGACGTCGCCGTCACCGGCGATGATGCCGGTGCCCATGAGGAAGGTGCGCAGGCCGAAGCGCCGCCGCAGTTCTCTGAGGGCCACCTGCAGGAGGGCGATGTTTCCGCCGTGCCCGTTGTAGAACACGAGAGTCTTCGCCGGGGTCGCGGCCACCGAGCGTCCGATGTCGACCACCGTCTGCATGAGGGTGTCCCAGGTGAGCCACACGGTGCCGGGTGCCCAGTGGTGTTCGTCCGACTTCGTGTAGGCGAGCGGCGGAAGCAACCAGACATCCTGGCCGGCGGATGCCGCGGACTCGACGACCGCCCGCCCGATCATGTCGGCCATCAGGAAGTCGGTCGAGAGGGGCAGGTGCGGGCCGTGGTGCTCGATCGCTCCGGTCGGCAGCACGAGGATGGAGTCCTCGGTGAGCGCGGCGGTGGCGGCCGGCCCTGAGAGGTTGACCAGGTCACGGGACGTGATGCTCATGAGACCTTGGCTCCGGTGGACACCGACGGGGCGACGAGCTTGCCCGGGTTCAGCAGGCGCTGCGGGTCTGTCGTCGCCGCGAGGGCGGCGGTGCGCTCCGGCTCGAAGTCCACGAACCACTGGTGCGGATTGTGGTAACCGACGCCCAGCTCGGTGAGCTTCTCGAAGCCCGCGAAGACCTCTTCCGCGCTGGAGTAGACACCGGCGAGCATGCCGATCGGGCGCTCGTGCTGCGCCTCGATGTGCAGCATGCCGCCGGGGTACACCGCGTGCACCTCGTCGATGCGATCCACCAGCGCGTCGCCGCTGACTTCCACGTGGAAGTAGCGGTCGGGGTAGACCTTCTGCAGAAACTCGATGGGGTGGTTGTAGGACATCATGCTGATCCTCATCGTGGCCTGCGCGCCCTCGCGCACGTCCTCGACGCGGCCCCCGGCCGATTCGACCAGGGCCGTCGCCGCGGCGACAGTCGAGAGATCGAGGATCGCCCGCAGGCTCGCCCGGTCGGCGGGAATGGCCGGATCCGGCGGAAGGGCATTGGCAAGGGTCGCCAGGTCCGCCGAGACCAGGCGGGGAGTGGGCTCCAGGGCGCCGATCTCCCTGATCACGGAGATCGCCTGCTCGAAGGTGTCGAAGCTCGCGAAGAATCCGCGCCAGTCCTGCAGCGGCTCGGTGACGACAGTGGCCCGGGCGATGATCCCGGCGGTGCCGTAGTTGTGCACGTAGGGCTGTGCAGCCTCACCGGCGACGTGCACGAGCGAGGCATCCGCCACAGCGTGCACCACGTCGAGCGCGGCGACGAAGCCCTGGCTGTTGGAGCCGTGCTTGATCGATCCGGTGCCACCGGAGCCCCCGGAGAGGAAGCCACCGAGCGAGGAGTTGGCCGTGGAGGGATACATGAGAATCTGCTGGCCGGCCTTGTTGGCTGCCTGCTCGAGAGCCGCCATCGAGGCACCGGCCTCCGCGGTGATGAACCCGTCGCCGACCTCGGTGATCGCCCGGGCGCGGGACATGTCGAGCACGAGGCCTCCGGCCATCGGGATGGCTTGGCCGTAGTTTCCGGTGCCCTTGCCCCGGGGAGTGATCGGGATGCCGTGGCGAACGGCAGCGGCGACCGTCGCGGCGATCAGCTCCGCGCTCGCCGGATAAGCCACGAGCTCCGCGAGCCCGAGCGGCAGTTGCTCCTTGATCACGGGGGAGAGGTGCGCCCCGTCGGTGGAGGCCCGCTGTCGTGCGGCCAGTTCTACGCTGACGCCGCGGTCACCGAGCAGTTCGCGCAACTCGGCCTCGAGTGCGGCGATGGGGGAGTCGTTCATCAATGGTCCTTCGAATCGAATATCAGTGCAGGTTCAACAACAGTGCGGGTTCAACATCAGTGCATGACCATCCCGCCGGTGACGTTGATCGCCTGTCCGGTGAGATAGTCGGCGTCGGGAGACGCGAGGAACAGGGCGACGCCCGCGACATCCGCGGGTTCGCCGAGTCGGCCGAGGGGGGAGTATCCGCACCAGGTCGCGATGTCCTCGTCGGTGCGGGTGGCCGCGCCCATGTCGGTGAGTACATAGCCGGGGCAGAGGGAGTTGACCGTGATGCCGTGAGTTCCCCACTCGAGTGCGGCGACGCGGGTGAGGGCGACGACCGCGGCCTTCGAGGCGGCGTAGTGTCCCTCACCGGCTCCGCCCGTCTTCGCGGCCATACTCGCGAGGTTGATGATCTTGCCCCCGCAACCGGCGGCGATCATCGCCCGGGTGGCCACCTGCATGGTGGTGAGCATGGCGCGGGCGTTGACCGAGAACATCTCGTTCCAGTCGGTCACGGTCACCTCGAGCAGCGGGGAGAAGCGCAGGATGCCGGCGCTGTTGACGAGGATGTCGACGCCACCGAGGTGGTCGATCGCGCGTGCGGTGGCATCTGCCGTGTCCAGGGGGTCGACCAGATCGACGGGGATGAAGGTGCCGCCGACCTCGGAGGCCAGCCGGGTGCCCTCCTCGACCAGCCTGTCGAGAACGGCGATCCGCGCACCCTCCGAGGCGAAGCGGCGCGCGATCTCGCCGCCGATTCCCCGAGCGCCACCGGTGACGACGACACGCTTCGTGAGAAGTCGCTGTCCGGCGAGCCGCGCGGGGCGGGCCAGGGTCGTCGTCACCAGTGGATCACTCATGGGTGGTTCAGAATCCGATCGATGTGTCGAGGAATTCGTTGGTGAAGAGGTCGGCCGCCTTGAGGCCGGTCTTCGGCGCGGAACCCGAGGCGGTGAACAGCGGGGTGTCGATGTCGATGACCTTCTGCACGCGGGCCTCATCCATGTCGCCGACATAGGCGTTGGATCCGTTCGAGGCGATCTTGAGCTTCTTCATCTGGCTGACGCCGAAGTCCGCGATCTTCTCGGAGTAGACCCAGCCGTTGTTGAACGCCGTCACGAGGTCGGTGACCAGCTTGTTGGTGGCGGCAGGCTTGGAGATGTAGTCCACATCGGCCTGCTGCAGCACCGGCACGAGCTTCTTGAGGCACGGGCTGAGGGTGGAGAGCTCCGACGAACGCACCGACATCGCCTCGGGATAGATGGGGTATCCGGTGTCATTGATCAACTGGAAGTTGACGGGCTTGCCCCAGGCCGAGACCTCGTTCTGGTAGATGTACGGCTCGGCGGTGGCGAAGCCCTGCTGGCCGTCCTTGCCCTTGGCGGTGACGAACTTCGCCGGGGTGCCGTCGTAGGCACCATCGGTCTGGGCCTCCGGGAGGATGCCGGATCCCTGCAGGTAGCCCATGTACGCGGCGCCCTGGAAGTAACGCACGACTCCGCCGTCGGACTTCAGCGCGGTAGCGAGTTCCTTGATGGTCTTGACCTTGGGGTAGGTCGCCGGGTCCCACATGATCATCTGCGGGGAGATGTCGTTCTCGGCGAATACCGCGGTCGTCGGCAGGCTCGCCGACAGCTGGACGGCCTCGTCGGTCGAGACGTAGCCGAGGGTGATGTCCTTGTCCTTGTACATCTCCGAGCTCACCGTCGAGAATCCGATCGCCGGTCCGCCGGAGCGGATCTCCACCTTGACGCCGGTGGACTTGCCACTGGAGTACAGGTCACCGCTCACGGACTTCTTGTCGGCGTTGATCACCGGGTTCGGTCCGAGCAGCTGGTAGAGGTGACCGTGGTCGGCCTCGGGGTTCCAGTCGGTCTGGATGATGACGGTGGCCGGGCAGACGCCGGAGAGGTCGACGGCGCCTGCTGCGGCGGTCGGGGCTGAACTGCTGCTCGGCGACGCGCTGGCACAGCCGGCCAGGGCGATTCCTGCAGCGAACACCATGCCGACGGCGATGGTGGAGCGGACTGCTGTTTTGTGCATTGGTACTCCTCGTGTGCTGTGTGATTCTGCGGGTGATTGCGGAGGGTGGTGCGGGTGGAAATCTGTGGGCGGATCAGCCGAAGTCGTACCACTTGCCGATGGCGACCCGGCTGAGCCATCCGAAGAGCAGGAAGACGGCGACGCCGAGCAGGGAAGCGGTGAGGATGGCCGCGTAGGTGCCCGCGCCGTTGAGCCGCGAGGTCGAGACCTGGATCAGCACGCCGAGGCCGGGGGTGCCCCGCTGAAAGAACTGGTCTCCGACGATCGCGCCGATCACCGAGAGCCCTGCGGCGTTGCGCAGTCCGACGAAGATCGACGGGAGGGCCGCCGGAAACTGCAGTTTGGTGAGGGTGGTCCACTTGCTCGCGCCCTGGAGCGCGAACAGTTCGCGCTGGGCCAGATCCGTCGACTGCAGTCCGAAGAGCGTGTTCGACACCATCGGGAAGATCGAGATCATCACCGTCACGATCACGCGAGAGAGGAATTCGTAGCCGAAGAGTGCGCCGATCAGCGGAACCAGCGCGAGGATCGGGATGCACTGCAGGATCACCGCGTAGGGGAACAGGGATCGCTCGACCCACTTGGCCTGCGCCATCAGCGTCGCCCAGGCCACCCCGATCACGATCGCGATGACGAGACCGGTGAGGGCGACCTGGGTGGAGTTGCCGAGGTCGGCCACGAGCTGCGGGGTGAACAGCGGATCCGCGAACGCGGCTTTCACCACGAGGTGCGGGTAGGGCACGAGGAAGGCGAGCTGCTGGCTGGCGTAGTAGTTCGCCACGAGATACCAGAGCCCGATCAGCACGGCGAGAACGGCGAGCGGGGGCCACCATTGATTGGCCCGCCGGGCGTAGACGCGGTTGATGCGCGCCTGCCGGAGCGCGCGCGGGGACAGCGAATCGCCGGCGCCCGCGCCGGACACGAATTCCGAACCTGCGACAGACATCAGCGGTGCCCCTCTCGCAGCGCGTGGGACACTTCGCCGACGAGTTCCGCGAACTCCGCGGTGAAGCGGATGTCCGGATCCCGCGGCATCGGGAACGGCACGTCGAATGTGCCGACGATCGATCCGGGGCGGCCGGACATCACGATGACCTTGGTGGAGAGGTAGACGGCTTCTGAGACCGAGTGGGTGATGAAGAGGCCGGCGAACTGCTTCTCGACGAAGAGCTTGAGAAGCTCGTCGTTCAGTCGCTCGCGGGTGATCTCATCCAGGGCGCCGAATGGCTCGTCGAAGAGGAACAGCTCCGGCTCGAGGGTGAGGGAGCGGGCGAGCGAGGTGCGCATCTTCATGCCGCCGGAGAGCTGCTTGGGCAGGTTCTTCTCGAAGCCGCCGAGGCCGACGAGTTCGATCGCCTCCTTCGCCTTCGCCTGGCGTTCCCTCGGCTTGACGCCATTGAGTTCGGCGAGAAGCTCGACGTTGTCCTGCACCGTGCGCCAGGGAAGCAGCGTCGCGTCCTGGAAGACATAGCCGATGCGCTTCGTGTCGACCTCTGCCGTGCCCTCCGAGGCGGTTTCGAGCCCGGAGGCGATGCGCAGGAGGGTGGATTTGCCGCAGCCGGAGGGTCCGACGACGGTGACGAACTCCCCCCGGTTCACGGTGAGGTCGATGCCGCGGAGGGCGACCGTGCCGTTGGGGAACTGCATCGCGACATTGCGGAAGTCGAGCAGTGTGCCACTGGATGCAGCGCTGCGAGACGGTTTCATGAGTGCTGGGGCTGACATGCTCAGCATCACCTCGTTTCGGCTAGGGAGGGGGTGGGGGATTCCGCGGCGACGCGAGGCGCCGCAACGTCATAGCTGACGGTGCTCTGTGCCACGAGACGCCCGGCGTGGATGACGAAGCGGTCAGCCGAAGCGTTGGCGATGACATCCGAGAGATTGGTTCCGCGCACGGCAAGGAGCTCGGCGGCAGCGCCGACCTCGACGCCGGCGACGGGAAGCGACATCACGGAGCGAGCCCCGGAGCTCACGGCCGCGTAGGCCTCGTCGAGAGTGAGGTGACCGGCCGAGACCAGCAGCGACGCGGTCTCCAGTGCATCGCTGCGACCGACCGGGTTGAACGGATCGCGCACATTGTCGGCTCCGGCCGCGACGCGCACTCCGGCATCGAGCAGCGCCCTCAGCGCGGTGAGCCCGCGCGGGGTGCCCACCGGATGCTGCCAGCCCTGCAGGTAGAGGTTGGTGATGGGCAGCGAGATGATGCCCAGGTCGCTCGCCAGCACCTCGGTGATGACGGCGGCGAGCTCTCTCGGTTCGAGAGTGCCGAGGCGCACGCAGTGGCCAGCGGATGCCGGCACCGTCCAGTCGCGCACAAGCCGGGCGTACTCTCCGAGGGTCGGTGCGCCGGTGAGGCTCTCGTCGGTGTGGATGTCGCTTCCGACACCGCGCCGCTCGGCGATGGCGATGAGGCGGCGGAGGTCGGCGAGAGGATCTTCGGCCAGGTGCGGCGCACCGCCCACCAGATCGACGCCGAGGTCGAGGGCTTCGTCGACGAGTTCTGACGGCACGAACGGCCCGGCAAGCGCGACGAGTTCGATGTCCATCAGTTCGCGGAATTCTTCGCGCACCCGCACGAGCGCGCGGACGCCGCGCATCGGGTCGTCGCCAACGAGCATGTCCACGTGCGTGCGCACGGCGGTGGTGCCCTGGCGCAGAAGCAGGATGGCCGCCTGGCGAGCCCGCTCGGCGATGCTCTCGTCCGTCATCACCGCGGTGTAGTCACGCCAGGATTCGATGGCGAGCTCGAGGTCTCCCATCGGCGGATCGATGAGATCCCACGAGAGGGCCTTGTCCAGGTGCGCGTGCGGTTCGGCGGGGGCGGTCAGCAGCAGGAAGCCGCTCAGGTCGAGAGTCGAGCCGTCATTCTGCACGTCAGCGTGCACGTCGGCGTCGGCGGCGAGCGTCGCCGCGGGGAACACGGCGCTCACCGTGCCGCCGTCGAGCGTGACATCCACTCGCGAGCCATCGGGCAGAGTCGCATTGGTCAGCTGGCGGATGCTACGGGGCAGGGATGACACGGTGCGGCACCTTCCTCGAACGACGGGGGTGGGCGACCATCGCACCGGTGAGTTGGTCGCTGAAAAATGTTGATATCGTCAACATCATCGAATCTAGGGACACCCCGTTTCCGACATGTAACGGCATCGTTTCCATCTGTTAAGCCTGAGTCCGTCGGGTTGCCCGGGCCGCTCCCGTCCTGCAAGATCGCTAGCGCTCTCACAGTGGGGAGGACCCCGTCACTACCGTCGATTCCGCGATTGACCTGCAAGCCGAACGAATCGGCAGCCGCATCCGTCAACTGCGTCGAGCCAGAGGACTAACTTTAGTGCAGCTCGCTGTGAGCGCGGACCTGTCCCACCCCTTCCTGAGCCAGCTGGAGCGGGGCAGGGCACGCCCGAGCATGACCTCGCTGGAGAAGATCGCGCGCGCCCTCGGCAGCAGCCAGCTCGAGCTCATGGCCGCTGCGGAGGACGATGCGGCCGACCAGTCGGACATCGTGGTGGTGCACGCAGACCAGGGCACCCGCGGCCCGTATGGTGACGGAGAGGGGCGCCTTCTCGTGCATGGCCGGCGACGGTTTCACCCGATGGAGTTTCGCGGCTCGAACCAGGTTCCCGGCGAGTTCTACGAGCACGAGGGTGATGAATTCCTGCACGTGGTCTCGGGTGTCGTGATCGTGGACTTCGAGGGTCGCGAGTCCTCGGTGCTGCGCGCCGGCGACTCGGTCTACTTCGCGGGCGGCATCCGTCATCGGTGGCATGCCGCCGAACCGGGCGGCTACCGGCTGTTCGTCGTGAAAGAGAAACCGGAGTCGCGATGAGTTCGCACGAGACAGAGTTCGACGCCGTCGTGGTGGGTCGCATGCCGGTCGCCGACTCGATCGACGTATTCGACATCGCCCGCTCTGATTCCTCGTCTCTGCCGCACTGGCAACCGGGCGCGCACATCGACCTCGTGCTGCCATCGGGCGAGGAACGCCAGTACTCGCTGCTTCCTCCGCTGGTTGCGGATGCCCCGACGTGGCGCATCGCCGTGTTGCGGGAGCCCTCGGGCCGAGGCGGTTCGGTGTGGCTCCACGACGCACTCACGGTGGGCGACACGATCCGGGTGCGGGGGCCGCGCAATCACTTCGAATTCGCGCCGTTTCCCGGCTCTCCCGTGCTGCTGCTCGCGGCCGGGGTCGGCATCACCCCGATCGCGTCGATGGCGCGGGCGGCTGCGGCCTCCGGCATCCGGTACGAGCTCCACTACTCGGGGCGATCCCGGTCCGCCCTCGCACTGCTCGACGAGATCGGGGAGGCGACGCTCCATCTCAGCGATGAGGGCACTCGGGTGGACTTCGCCGAGCTTCTCGGTTCGCTCGACCCGGCGGCCACGATCTATGCGTGCGGCCCCACACGCTTCATCGAGGCGGTGGAGGCGGCCGCAGGGGGGCATCCGCTGCACGTCGAGCGCTTCGAAGCCAAACCACTTGCGGCTCCGGTGTTCGAGGGGGACTTCGAGGTGGAGCTGGCCCTGAGCGGCGAGACCCTCACCGTGCCGCCGGACCGCAGCATCCTCGAGGTGGTGGAGGAGGCCGGAGTGTTCGTGCTCTCCAGCTGTCGCGAGGGCACCTGCGGCACCTGCGAGACGCCGGTTCTGGAGGGCGAGGTCGACCATCGCGACTCGATCCTCACGCCCCTCGAGCAGGAGCAGAATTCCGTGATGTACATCTGTGTCTCCAGGGCCGCGTGCCCGAGGTTGGTGCTGGAGCTCTAGCCTTCTAGGCCTGCCGGGGAACCCGAGCGGACAGGCGCGCCACCAGTTCGCGCTCGTCGGCGTCGACCAGTTCGTAGTCCCGTACGACCACCCGGCCGGCCACGACCACGTGTTTCGGGCGGCGCCCGGGATTGGCCCACAGCAGGCCGGCCACGGGATCCGTGACGCCGGCATCGGCGACGCCCGACACATCCCAGATGCAGAGATCCGCGGCGGATCCGGGGCGGAGGTTGCCGAGCTCGGAACGACCGAGTCCGGCGGCGGAGCCCGCCATCGCCATGGCGAGCACTTCTCGCGCCGCGATCGGCGGCCCGACGAGCGGCGCCACCTGCATCGCGAGCCGGGCATCCGCCAGCAGGTGTCCCGCGTCGTTGCTCCCGCCGCCGCTGGTTCCGAGGCCCACGACGATGCCGGCGGCCCTCAGCGCCGCGACCGGGGCGATCCCCCAGCCCATCGGCAGGTCGCAGCCCGGCGCGTGGGTGGCCGTTATGCCGGATGCCGCGAGCCGCCGGATCTCCTCACCGGTCACGTCGCAGAGGTGCGCGAGTGTCACGTCCGACTCGAGCCAGCCCCAGTCTTCGAGCAGGTCGATCGGCCGTTTGCCGTACTTCTCCAGTGCGATCGCGACATCCACCTGCTCGTTGGCTTGAGTCCTCCGCCGCAGCCCGTACTTCGCGGCGACCTCCGCGAACAGCTCGAAAGTCTCCCGGCTGTCGCTGTGCACTCCGGCCGGACCGATGGCGAGCTGCAGCATCCCGTCGCCGGTGCGGGGGAGCAGCGCCCGCACGATGGCCTCCGCCGAACTCGCGGCCTCCTGCGGATCGTCGCGCGCGGACCCCCGCACGAAGACCAGCCGGCCGCCGAGGGCTCGCGCGGCGTCCGCGGTCGCGATGGCGATGGCCACCGAATCCGCGCCGCTCGGCCAGGTGAGGTGATGATCCGCGACCGTCGTGACGCCACAGAGCAACCCCTCGGCCACACCGACGGATGCCGCGACCGCGGCAAGCTCGGCGTCCACACCCGCGCGGGCGTAGGCCGCCGCCATGGTGGGCAGCCAGTCCCGCATCGCCACGCCACGCGTGCCGGGGAGGGTGCGGAAGGCGGACTGCAGCAGGTGGTGGTGCGCATTGACGAGACCCGGCGTGACCACGCATCCGCTCGCATCGAGGGTTTCGGGGTTCTGCGGCTCGCCTGCCGCCGTCACTTCTCCCGGCGCCGTCTCTTTTCCGGTCAGCGTCTCTGCCACCACGCCATCCCGCAGCACGAGCGTGCCCGTGAGTTCGGTCCTCTCGTCGACGACGATGCGGGTGGCGTTCGCGATTGTGAGCATGATGATTTTCTAGCACCCGCGTGTGTCGTACACGTGACACGGCCGCCCTCGACCGTCGCTCTCTCGGCTGCATCAGGGCTCGGCTGGCACACAGCAGGCCGTAACCCTCGCGTGATGAGCCTGTGCGATGCTGAAACCATGTTCGAGATCGCGGATCGCCTGCTCGCCGCCGCCGCGGTAGGCAGCCGGCTCGCCGTCGCCACAGCGGTGTCCATCGACGGCAGCGCGCCGCGCACGGTCGGCACCTCGATGGCCTTCGACGGCTCCTCGGTGATCGGCAGTATCGCGGGCGGATGCGTCGAGGGCGCCGTGGTCGAGACCTGCGAGCTCGTTCTCTCCGACGGCATCCCGCGCACTGTCGAGTACGGGGTGAGCGACGAGTCCGCGTACTCGGTGGGGCTCACCTGCGGCGGACAGTTGCGTATCCACGTGCAGATTCTCGACGACGACCTGATCTCCGCGCTCGCGGCCCAGCGCGACCTCGACGTGTGTGCCGGATTCACCGAGCGCGCACCGGTCGAACGCCACCTGATCGTGTTCGGGGCGATGGAGTTCTCGGCTGCCCTCTCGTCGGCGGCGCAAGTGCTGGGATATCGCGTGACCGTGTGCGACCCACGCTCCCTCTTCACGACTCCCGCCCGATTCCCAGGAGCCGAGATCGTCGTCTCGTGGCCGACCGTGTGGTTCGAGACGGCGGAGGTGGACGACAGCACGGTGATCTGCGTGCTCAGCCACGACGCCCGGTTCGACGCCGAGCTCATCGCCCTCGCACTCGATTCGCCTGCCGCCTTCGTCGGTGCGATGGGGTCGCGCCGCACCCACGATCGTCGGGTCGCCTCCCTGCGCGAGCGCGGCGTCAGCGAGGAGGCGATTGCGCGGCTGCGATCACCGATTGGCCTCGACCTCGGCGCCAGCACCGTTGAGGAGACAGCGGTGGCGATCCTCGCGGAGGTGATTGCGTCCCGGTCCGCGGCATCCGCCCTGCCGTTGTCGACGACTGCCGGGGCCATCCATCCGGTGCCCGTCAGGGATGCGGCCGTCCGCGCCGTGCGCGCCGACTAGGTCGGATCGGCTCGCGACGGTCGTCTGGCCCTCTGTGGGGGGCGGCTCTGCAGGTCTCGCCTCGCCCTTCTCGCCTCGCTGGTCTCGCCTCGCCCTTCTCGCCTCGCCGGTCTTGATGCCGCCGGGCCCAGGATCGACGCTGCCTGTCTTCGTGTCGACTCGGGGGTAGTGGCGACTTAGCCGCGTCGGAGGTCGCATCTAGTCCCGACTCGATTCGGGCCGGGGATCGACGCTGCCCGCCCCGGGATCGAGTCGGGGGTTGTGGTGACTTGGCCGCGTCGGAGGTCGCATCTTGTCCCGACTCGATTCGGGCCGGGGGTCGACTCTGCCGGTCCGGGGATCGACGCTGCTGGCCTCGGGGTCGACCCTGCCTGTCTCCGGATCGACTCGGGGGTTGTGGCGACTTGGCCGCGTCGGAGGTCGCATCTTGTCCCGACTCGATTCGGGCCGGGGGTCGACTCTGCCGCTCCCCGGGGTCGACTCGGGGGTTGTGGTGACTTGGCCGCGTTAGAGGTCCCATTTAGTCCCGACTCGATTCGGGCCGGGGGTCGACTCTGCCTGTATCGGGATCGACTCGGGGGTTGTGGCGACTTGGCCGCGTCGGAGGTCGCATCTAGTCCCGACTCGCTTCGGGCCGGGGGTCGACGCTGCTGGCCTCGGGGTCGACGATGCCGCTCCTGGGATCGACTCGGGGGTTGTGGCGACTTGGCCGCGTCCGAGGTCGCATCTAATCCCGACTCGATTCGGTCCGAGGAACGACTCGATTCGGGCCGGGGGTCGACTCTCCCGCTCCCTGGGATCGACTCGGGGGTTGTGGTGACTTGGCTGCGTCGGAGGTCGCATCTTGTCCCGACTCGATCCCGGATGACGCGACGCGTGGGCGTCCCCCGGTGAGCAGCCGGCGGTGGAAGCGCCGTGACGGGCGGCTACTCGGCCGACCCGGCCAGGCGCCAGAGCCGTTCGCGGGACATCGGCAGCTCGTGTGGTCGCACGCCGAGGGCATCCCGGATCGCGTTGGCCAGCGCGGGCGCCACCGGGTTGTAGGGCGCCTCACTCATCGATTTTGCTCCGAGCGGCCCGAGCGCGTCGAAGGTCTCGGCGAAGAACACCTCGGTGAGGGGGATGTCCGCGAACCGCGGCACGTGATAGTTGCGGAACGCCGTGGTGGTGACTCGCCCGGCGCCATCGAGACGCATCTCCTCGTAGAGCGCGGTGCCGATGGCCTGCGCTGTGGCTCCTTCGATCTGTCCGCGCAGTTGCTCGGGGTTGAGAACCGTGCCGGCATCCGCCGCCTGCACGGACTGGAGGATGCGCACCTCGCCGGTGGTCGGATTCACCGCCACGCGGAAGCCGTGCACGTTGAACGCCACCGAACGGGGAGTGCCGTCGTGGCGGCCGGACGCCGTGAGCGGACCCTCAGCGAGGAGCTCGGACGCTGTCACGACACGCTCACCGAAACGAACCCCGCCGTGCTCGACGACCCCCGCGGAGAGTGAGGTCATCGAATATGCCCGCTCGAGCATGAGCTGCTCGAGCGCCGATGCGGCGGCCAGGAGGGCCTTGCCGGCGACGACCACACCGGCGGATCCGAAGGCTCCGGTGTCGTAGGTCACCACGTCCGTGTCCGACTGTCGGATCCGCACACGATCGACCGTAGTGCCGAGAGCGGATGCCACCAGCTGGGCGTGCACGGTGGTGGTGCCGTTGCCGAACTCGACGGTGCCCACCCCGATCTCGATGTCGCCGGAGGGCTGCAGCGTGACCGTGGCATCCGCGTAATGTCCACGCGGAGGCAGCGAGGCGATCATCGCGAGAGCCATTCCGGTGCCGACCCGCCACCCGGGCGAGGATGGCGGTGGCGGGCCGGCGAGCGCCCCCTGCACCAGATCGAGGCACTGGTCGAGCCCGTACGAGCCGTAGATGAGGTCGGTTTCGGCATGCGGCTCGACGACCACCATGTCGTCCCCCGGCACGACGACGTTGCGCCGACGAAGCTCGAACGGATCCATTCCGAGCGTGCGCGCGAGCTCGTCCATCGCCGATTCGATCGCGAAGATCACCTGGCCGAGGCCGTAGCCGCGGAAGGCACCGGAGGGCAGGTTATTCGTGTAGACCGACTCGGCATCCACCCGTTTGTTCGCGCAGCGGTACACACTGATCGACTCGTGAACGCTGTGGTACATCACGCCGATGCCGTGGTTGCCGTAGGCGCCGGTGTCCATGAGCTCGTCGATCGCCATCGCAGTGAGGGTGCCGTCGGATGTCGCGGCAAGGGTGACCGAGACGCGCATCGGGTGCCGCGGAGCAGCGAGAGTGAACTCGTCCTCCCGAGTGAACTCGTATTGCACCGGCCGCCCGGTGTGCAGAACGGCGAGGGTGACGAGATCCTCGGTGAAGAGCTCCTGTTTGCCGCCGAAGCCACCGCCGACCCTGGCGGTGAAGACGCGAAGCCGGTCGGGCGACAGGTCGAAGATGTGGCAGAGCTCGTCCCGCACCAGGTACGGCACCTGGGAGGAGGTGCGCAGCACCAACCGCCCGTCGGAGTCGAGCCAGCCGCGGGTCGCGTGGGTTTCGAGGGCAGCGTGGTTCACCCGCTGCGTGCGCCAGGTTCCGGTGGCGACCGCATCCGCCGCGGCGATCGCCGCGTCGACGTCGCCCATCTCCCCGTGCATCTGGGCGAGCACGTTCCGTTCGGGAGCCGACACGCGCTGCTCGGCTCCCTTTTCCGCGTGCAGCAGAGGAGCGCCGGGCTGGCGCGCGAGCTCCGGGTCGAAGACGCCGGCCAACACCTCGTACTCCACCTCGATGAGGGCGAGCGCGCGCTGGGCGATCGCGACCGTGTCGGCGACGACGGCGGCGACCCGCTGTCCGATGAACCGCAGCACCGGATCGAGCACGAGGGTGTCATCCGGATCGTCGGTGCGCATCTCGTGTCGTCCGGTCGAGAACAGCGTCGTGGGGGAGTCGTAGTGGGTGAGCACGGCGTGCACGCCGTCGGCGGCGAGCGCCCGGGAGGTGTCGATGGAGAGGATGCGCGCGTGGGCGTGCGGACTCTTCAGCACCGCGAGATGCAGCAGCCCGGTCGTGCGGAAGTCGAGGGTGAACGGTTCCTCGCCGGTGGCGATGCGCATTCCGGCCGGCGCCCGCACCGACTGTCCGGCTGCCTCGCCCGAGGCGGGGGTCTGGGTGTTCGAGGTGCCGCAGATCGCATCCCGGATCGACCGGTAGCCGGTGCAGCGGCAGATGTTGCCTTTCAGCAGGCGCGGCAGGTCGTCGAGGTCGCTCTCGTCGAAGGTCGATGCCGTCACGATCATGCCGGCGGTGCAGAATCCGCACTGGAATCCCGCTGCGTCGACGAAGGACTGTTGCAGGGGATGCGGATGCTCCGGAGTTCCGAGACCCGCAACGGTCGTGATCTCCGTGCCTTCGAGGCGGTGGGCCGGGTAGAGGCACGAGTGGATCGGGTCGCCGTCGAGCAGCACCGTGCATGCGCCGCAGTCTCCGCTGTCGCAGCCCTTCTTCACGTCGAACTCATCCAGGTCGCGCAGCACCGTGCGCAACACCTGCCCGGCCGCCGGGGTCGCCTCTACCGGGGAACCGTTCACCGAGAACTTCATGACAACTCCTGCCGCAGCTGCTCCGCGAATCGCCCGCTCATGGCGCGCCTCCAGTCGGGTGATCCGTGCGCGTCGTCGTACCAGCGGTCGATCGCGCCGAGGTGGTCCCGCAGCAGAGCCGCGGTCGGGGGCTCAGCGAACCTGAGCTGCACGGGATGCGAGGTGCCCCCGGTCACCGTGAACACCGTTTCGCCGTCCGGTGCCTGCCGCGCGATCACGAGGGTTCCCGTGCGGCCGAGGTCGTTGAGGGCGATGCGACGGAATCCCGTGCGTGACTCGAGCGAGGTGAGCGGGATGGCGATCTCGCGCAACACCTCGCCGGGCACCAGCGCGGTCTTCATGACACCGGTGACGAGCTCGACGACGGGCATCCGGCGCTCACCGCCCCCGGGCATCCAGATCACCGCTTCGGCATCGAGGCTCGCGGCGAGCGAGATCATCGGGCCGGCGGGGAGGGCGAGGGCGATGTTGCCCCCGACCGTCGCGACATTCCAGATCTTGAACGAGGCGAGAAAGGAGTTCGCGCACTGCCAGAACAGGGCGAGGGGATTGGAGTGCGAGTCGAGCCCTCGACCGGCACGAACCGGGTCGGTGCGCAGTTCGGGCGGGGTGAGTCGGGAGAGCTCGGCGACCGTGCAGGTCGCCGCGATCACGAGTGCAGTCTCGGTGCGGGTCACCGGCGCCCAACCGAGCCGGGTGATGTCGATGAGGCCGGTGAGGCCGGTCTCCAGAACGGAGAAGAGCCACGTTCCGCCGGCGAGGATCTTCTCGCTCGGCCCCACGGAGATATCCGCCCGGGTAGCAGGCACCCGGATCTCCTGCACGTCGATGAGGTCCATTGTCCACTCAGTAAACCGCACCCATGTGACAGATTTATGACAATGCCGCTGCGGTAGACACCCCGGTACAATTGCCAGCCATGAGCAACAAGACCGCTGTCCATTTCGGAGCCGGCAACATCGGCCGCGGGTTCGTGGCCCAATTCCTCCACGCGAGCGGCTACGAGGTGATCTTCGCCGACGTCAATGACGACATCATCGCGGAGCTGCAGGCCGCAGACAGCTACCACGTGCACGAGGTGGGCGAGAACTCGAAGTCGAGCGTCGTCGACAATTTCCGGGCCATCAACAGCCGCACCCATGAGGCGGATGTCGTCGCCGCCATCGCCTCCGCCGACGTGGTGACCACGGCCGTCGGTGCGCGCATCCTGCAGTTCATCGCCCCGGTGATCGCCAAGGGGCTCGATTCCCGCCCCAAGGATGCGCCCAAACTCACGGTCATCGCCTGTGAGAACGCGCTGGGCGGCACCGACATCCTCGCCGAACACGTGCGCAAGCACGCCCCGGCCCACAACGCCGTCTTCGCCAATTGCGCGATCGACCGCATCGTGCCAGAGCAGGACGGCGGGCTGGATGTCACGATCGAATCGTTCTTCGAGTGGGTCGTCGACCGCACCCCATTCCGCGGCCGCGACGGCAAGGGAACGACGCCCGACATCTACGGCATCACCTGGGTGGACGACCTCGCCCCCTACATCGAACGCAAGCTCTTCACAGTGAACACCGCTCACGCCGCCGCGGCCTATCACGGCATCGATCGGGGCTGGGTGTCCATCCGTGAGGCGCTCGCCACTCCAGAGTTGCAGGCCGAGGTGCGTGCCGCCCTGGCCGAGACCAAGGCGCTCATGGTGGCCAAGCACGAATTCGACGCCGACGAGCAGCAGGCGTACATCGAGAAGACTCTCGTGCGCATCTCCAACCCGCACCTCCCCGACACCTGCGAGCGGGTCGGGCGCAACCCGATGCGCAAGCTCAGCCGCAATGAACGGTTCATCGGGCCCGCGGCGGAGCTCGCCGAGCGCGGGATGCCCGCCTGGGACCTGCTCAATGCCGTCGGCGCGGCCCTGCGTTTCGACGTGCCGGGGGACGAAGAGAGCGTGCAGCTGCAGGAGCTGCTCTCCAGCGGCCTTCCGGCCGACGAGCTCGCGGTGGCGATCACCGGCGTCGAGCCGGATCACCCCCTGTTCCCGCACCTCGTCGAGGTCATCCAACTTCGTCTGAATCGCTGAGCCCGTGGCGACCGAACCGGACGACGCAGGCCTCAGCTGGGGCGATGAGACGGACCCGACCCATGTCGACGCACCCGTCGTCGACGAACCGCTCGACGGTGCCGAGGTCGAGGAGCCGGGGATGAGCTCCGCGCTGCTCGTGACCCTCGGCGTGTTCGGGGGCGTATTCCTTCTGTTCACCGTGGGTTGGATCATCGGGGTGCAGCGCGCTCCGCTTCCGAGCGCGAACCTCTTCTTCGCCTTCATGTACCGGCTCGGGCAGATTCTCGCCGTCGTGGCACCGGCGGCATGGTTCGTCGGGGTGTTGGTGTTCGCCCGGCAGCGCCGTACGCCGGTGCGCATCCTTCTGCTGCTGCTCGGGGTCGTGCTCCTCGCGCCGTGGCCATTCATTCTCGGACTGGGAGCCTGATGACCGACCCGACCCCCGTCGACCCCGTGTCGCCTGCCCCGCAACCGGATGCCGCGCCGCGCCGCGCGCGCATCGGCTGGCTCGGCATCAGCATCGCGATCCTGTTCGGCCTCTTCTACGTCTACGACCTCTTCGAGGCGATCTCGAACGTCGTGGGCGTGACCTCGCAGATCAACCTCTACAACGAGGCGCGGGCCGTCGTGAAGCTCGACCCGGTGCCCATCCCCTGGGGGTGGCTCGTCATCGACGTGCTGCTGGCGCCGGTGGTGTTCGCCCTCGCCTTCATCATGGGGCGCCGCAAGACCGTGTTGCTCAAGGTTCTGCTGTTCGCGATCGGGCTCACCCTCGTTGCCGCAACGACCCTGTCGGTGGAAGCCCTCGCCTGAGTCCGCCTCCCGCTACCGCGGAACGGTCACGATCGACACCAGGATTATCGCGATGAGCACCAGCTGGGCGATGTAGCGCGGCCAGAACGGGATGGCCGCGGCCCCGAATTTCTCCGGATGCTCCGACGCGAGGTGATTCGCGGGGAAGATCGCTACGAGGAAGACCACGAGCATGATGCCGGCGAGGAATGTCGTCACCGGCACGAGCAAGCCGATGCCGCCCGCGATCTCGCAGACTCCCGTGAACCGCACGAGGGTCTTCCCACTGATCAGGCCGCCCCGTGTGAAGTACTCGGGGATCATCGCGGCCATGCCCCGGGCCGGTCCCGGGCGGAAGTGGTTGATGCCCATCCCCACGAAGACGATGGCCAGCAGGATGCGGAACACGAGCTGAACGGTCTCGAAGGCGGTCATCCGTCCATTCTCCCCGCCGTCGGCGTGGCATAACTCCTGCAGAACCCCGGGAATAGGTCCTGCCACCCGGATTCTGCCCCCGCAGCGGGAGAGCTGCAGGAGTTATGCAGACCGGCGAGGAGGGGGCGGTTCGGCGCACGGCGTCACACGGCGGAGCGACCGCAGGCGGTGGGATAAAGTTCAAGGGCCGAAGCGTCCGTCGCGGCGCGGCATCTCCCCTTTCCCAAACGAAGGATCCGATTCGTGGCAAAGCCGATCGTTGTGATCGCTGAAGAACTCTCTCCTGCTACCGTCGAGGCCCTCGGCCCCGACTTCGACGTGCGTTCCGTCGATGGCACCGACCGGCCGGCCTTGCTCGCCGCCCTCGCCGAGGCCAGCGCCGTGCTCATCCGCTCCGCCACCCAGGTGGATGCCGAGGCGATCGCCGCAGCGAAGCAGCTGAAGGTCGTGGCCCGCGCCGGCGTCGGACTCGACAACGTCGACATCAAGGCCGCTACCGAGGCGGGTGTCATGGTCGTCAACGCGCCGACCTCGAACATCATCTCCGCCGCCGAGCTCACTGTCGGGCACATCCTGAGCCTCGCCCGGCACATCTCGGCCGCCCACGGTGCTCTCGCCGACGGCCAGTGGAAGCGCTCGAAGTACACCGGGGTCGAACTGTTCGAAAAGACCATCGGCATCATCGGACTCGGTCGCATCGGTGCCCTCATCACCGCGCGCATGCAGGCCTTCGGTACCAACATCGTGGCGTACGACCCCTACGTCACCGCGGCGCGGGCCCAGCAGCTCGGCGTCACCCTTCTCAGCCTCGACGAACTCCTCGCCCAGAGCGACTTCGTCACCATCCACATGCCGAAGACGCCGGAGACCACGGGCATGATCGGCGACGCGCAGTTCGCCCTCATGAAGGACACGGCGTTCATCGTCAATGTCGCCCGCGGCGGACTCATCGACGAGGATGCCCTCTATCGCGCCCTCACCGCGGGCACGATCGCCGGTGCCGGCCTTGACGTCTTCGTGCACGAACCGCCGGTGGGTTCTGCTCTGCTCGCGCTGCCGAACATCGTGGTCACCCCCCACCTCGGCGCCTCGACCGACGAGGCTCAGGAGAAGGCCGGGGTCTCGGTCGCGAAGTCGGTGCGGCTCGCCCTCTCGGGGGAGCTCGTGCCGGATGCCGTCAACGTGGCAGGCGGAGTCATCGACCCGACGGTGCGCCCGGGGATCCCGCTCATGGAGAAGCTCGGGCAGGTCTTCGCCGGCCTCGCCTCGAGCCCGATCACCGCCGTCGATGTCGAGATCCGGGGCGAGATCGTCGAATTCGACGTGAAGGTCCTGAAGCTCGCCGCTCTCAAGGGAATCTTCACCAACGTGGTGAGCGAATCCGTGAGCTACGTGAACGCGCCGCTGCTCGCCGAGCAGCGTGGCATCACCGTGCGCCTGATGACGGATGCGGTGAGCGACGAGTACCGCAACCTGCTGACCATCCGAGGCACGCTCAGCGACGGCAGCCAGGTCTCCGTCTCGGGCACGCTCACCGGCCCGAAGCAGACACAGAAGATCGTCGAGATCAACGGGTACGACGTGGAGGTGCCCGTCGCCCAGCATCTCATCGTGATGGTCTACACCGACCGCCCGGGAATCGTGGCCGTCTACGGCAAGGAATTCGGAGAGGCCGGCATCAACATCGCGGGCATGCAGATCAGTCGTCGCGAGGCCGGCGGCCAGGCGTTGAGCGTGCTCACCGTCGACTCTCCGGCGCCAGATGGCCTGCTCGAGACGGTGCGCCTCGCCATCCAGGCCGACCTGCTCTGCGAGATCGACATCACCGACTAGGTTCTCCGGCTGCGCGAACGGGGCGGATTTACGAGGGGGTCCGCGCAGACCGCAGCCCACCCCGAACACCGCACCCGGAGTATGGTGCGATCAACGAATCCGCTCAACGCTGTCGATTTCGGCGAGGCCCGTTCGTCGTAGGGGAAAGGGCCAGCCGCTGTGGAGGTCGGTCCGCCACCACAAGGGAGCGATCATGTCCGATAAATACCTCATCCTCATCATCGAACCGACCTGGGATCCGAACGACGTTCCGGAGGGCGGCATGGAAGAAGCCGGTCGCGCGCACGGGGCGTTCTCTGCCGCTGTCGCCGCGGCCGGAGCCAAGATCCTCGGCGGAGAGGCTCTGCAAGGCGCGGCGTCAGCGGTCGGGATCGTGCCGGCAACGGACGGGAAGCCCGCGGTCTTCACGAATGGGCCACTCGCCGAGACCCCTCAGGTCGTCAGCGGCTACTACGTGATCGAGACCGAGACTCTCGAGGAGGCCAAGCAACTCGCTGCCCTCTGTCCGACCGGTGACCGGCTCGAGCTGCATCCCATCTGGGACATGGCCGGAATGTAGACCGAGCGACAGGCGGAGGTGCCACACCGGAATGGACGCATGAATTCCGCTCTCGAGACGGCGACCGTCAACTCGACGCGTTGAATCGAACGCTCGCGTCGAGACCGCCTCCCGGGCGATCGTCCAGGTGCACGGTGGCTCCGCTCGCCGAGGCGAGTTGGGCCACGATCGCGAGGCCCAAACCATTGCCCGCGCCGTCGGGTCGGCCCCGCCAGAACCGCTCGAAGGCCTGCGCGCGCTCTTCCGGCGGCATTCCCGGACCCTGGTCGAGCACGTGAAGCGCGACCGAACCATCGCTCTCTTCCGTCTGCACCACGACCGTGCTGCCGGAGGGGCTGTGGGTGAGGGCATTGTCGAGGTAGTTGTCGATGATCTGGTCGGCGGCGGTTGCGACCGCGGTGATCGGCGCCGACAGCGGCCCCTGGAATTCCAGCGCGACTCCGGATTCCTGCGCGAGCGGCAGCCAGTGATCCACCCGTGCCCGGGCGATCGCCGCGAGATCGACGGTCTCGAGAGGCGCCGAACTGGACTCGGTGCGGCTCAGCAGAAGCAGCCCCTCGATGATCTCGCCGAGCCGTTCCGCTTCGGCCTCCGCCGTCAGCATGCGGTCGGCCGCGCCGGCGGGATCGGTGTCGATCAGCACTCGCGCGGACTCGAGGCGCAGCCGGAGGGCAGTGAGCGGGGTGCGCAGCTGGTGGGACGCATTGGAGGCGAAGGTGCGCTGCTGTTCGAGCAGTGCGTCCAACCGTTCCGCCATGACGTTGAAGGAGCGGGACAGCGATCGAAGCTCTGGGGCGCCCGTGCGATCATCCGCCCTCACATGCAGACGGCCCTCGGCGAGATGCCCGGTCGTCTCCTCGAGCTTCTCCAGGGCGCGCGTGATCGTGGTGGAGAGCACGAGTCCCACGATTCCGGCGAGCAGCACGGTCGTCAGGGCGACGAGCCACAGGGTGAGCAGTCGCTGATTCAGGGTGTCCGTCACGACCTGGGCCGGATAGGTGAGGCGCACCGCCCCGAAGATCCTCGCTCCGCTGAGCACGGGCACCGTGACGTAGAGGAGTTGTTCGTCGAGGGTGTCGGAGAACCGCTCACCCGTCGCGATCTGGCCGGTCAGCGCCTTGGCGATCTCGGGCCGCGACAGGTAGGAGCTTCCGACCGAGGCGCTGTCGTCATCACTGGTGACCAGGGCGGTTCCCGAGGAATCGACGATCACGACCCGCGAGCCCCCCGCCGCTCGATACTGCCGCGCGAGCTCCGTGATGACGGCATGGTCCGTGTCGGTCGCCGACTCGAGGGACTCCTCGCTTCTCCCGGCGAGGATGAACGCGTCCCGTTCGAGGGAGGTGATGATGCGATCCCGCTCGACCACCCGCAGCTGTGCGCTCAGGGGGATGTCCTGAACGAGCACGACGATGAGGGCGACGATCATGAGGATCGCGGTGAAGCGCCACTTCACGCCGGCACGCCGAACCGAAAACCGACTCCCCGCACCGACTCGATCCAGCGCGGATCGCCCAGCTTCTTGCGAATGGACGCGATGTGGGTGTCGAGCGTCTTGGTGGTGCCGTACCAGTTGGTGTCCCAGACCGTGTGCAGGATCTCGGATCGCCGGAAGACCGCCCCCGGATCCTGCGACAGGTAGGCCAGGAGCTCGAATTCCTTCGGCGTGAGGTAGACCTCCTCGTTCCCGACAGTCACCTTCTGTGCCCGGAGGTCGACCGACAGGGGACCGAAGTTCTTCGTCTGGGATGCAGCCGTCGGGGGTGCGGCCTCCGCGGCGCCCGTGCGCCGAAGCACCGCACGCATCCTCGCGACGAGCTCACGCATACCGAATGGCTTGACGACGAAGTCATCCGCTCCCATCTCCAGAACGACGACGCGATCGATCTCGTCACTGCGCGCGCTCACCACGATGATCGGGGTGAGGTGGTCGCGTCGGATGGCGCGGCACACATCCGTGCCGTCCATGTCGGGCAGACCGAGATCGAGCAGGATCAGGTCGGGGGCGAAGGCGCCGAGCGCCGCGAGACAGTCCGCGCCGGTCGCGACGAGCCGGGATTCGATGTTGGCAAGAGTGAGCCCGTCCACGATCCCGCCCGCGACGGCGGCATCATCCTCGACCACCAGTACCCGCATGGCCCAATTCTGGACCCCACCGCGGGAACTGGCGCCGATGTCGCGTCGAGTAGTTCAATCTTTGACAGTTCTTGGATTTCCGCGGGTCGAACGTGTAGTGATCGATTCCTAGTCTGAAGACATGAAATCTCCCGCAATTACGATCCTCACGGTCATCGCGGTGCTCGGCACCGCCGGAGCGGCGATGGCGGTAAATTCCGGCACGCTTTCGCTAGTCTCCTCCTCGACTCCCACGGATGCGACTTCCGTGCTCATCCCCAGCCCGACTCCGAGCGCAACGCCGGCCACCGCGCCGACCTCGACTCCGGCACCTGGAGCCGGAGATGATTCGACCGGGGCCGCCGAGCCGGCTCACGCGGCACCGAAGCCCGGCCCCGTGACCCAGACGCCTCCCGCCGAGACCCACGAGTCCGAGAGCTACGAGTCCGAAACTCGCCCGTCATCCTCGACGACCCCCAGCCCCACCCGCACGCACGAACCCGAGGGTGACGACTCGCACGATGGCGGATCGGGGCATCAGGATGACTAGTCCCATTCATCCCGCCCAGCGTGCGCGTACGTTCACCGGGGCCGCCTCGATCGTCGCGCTCGTCGGCATCGTGGCCGGTCTCCAGCTGACCGCGAACGCCCAGGGCGCCGAGAGCACGGGCGCGACCCCCGCATCCGGCAGCATTCCGTCGGCGACCACGCCGGCCCAGTCTCCCGCCGCGGGGGGCACCACGAATCCGGCCGATCCGGCTCCCGCAGCGGCAGTGCCCGCCCCGGCGGCTCCCGCTGCGGTCGCACCGGCGGCGGCTCCCGCCGCGGCGAAGGCAGCACCGGCCCCGGCGAAGGCAGCGCCGGCCGCGCCTGCCCCTGCACCCGTTGCCGCAGCTCCCGCTCCAGCAGCTCCTGCTCCTGCGCCGGCACCCGCGCCGGCACCTGCACCCGTGAACGGGTCCACCGGCGGCTCCGGGGGCTGATCGAGTGGGGGCTCGTTCGATCTCGGGGGATGCCGTTCGAGCAGTCTTCGAGATGACCGGAACAGAACCGGTGGCGAAGATGCGACGCGAGCCGCACATGGGTGGCCACAGCACGATCACCGTGGTAGGCGGAGCGTCGTCGGCGCTCGATTCCTGCTTCGCGCTCGCGCACCGGTGCGAGCGGCTGTGGAGCCGGTTTCTCCCGACCAGCGACATCACCCGGCTCAACTGGGCCGAAGGCGACGCGGTGGACGTCGATCCGCTCACCGTGAGACTCGCGACCGCGATGCTCGCGGGCTTCGCGCGAACGGGAGGGGACTTCGATCCCACCCTTCTGCCTGAGCTGCTCGAAGCGGGCTATGTCAACTCTCGCGTCGATCCCGAGCGATCCACCTCCCTGCCCGACTCGGCCCGCGCTCCCGGCGAGATCGGGGGAATGCTGATCGAGGGTGACTCCATCGCGCTGCCCAGGGGCACCACACTCGACCCCGGTGGCATCGGCAAAGGGCTCACCGCCGACCTGATCTGCGAACTCGCGCTCGCCGAAGGCGCCTGGGGCGTGATGGCCGAGATCGGTGGTGACGTCGTGGTGGCCGGAGAAGCCCCCGGCGCGCAGGGGTGGCGTATCGGCCTCGAGGACCCCCATGCCGACGGCGAATACGCGGCGATCATCCGACTCGGCGCGGGGGCGATCGCGACCTCGAGCCAGCTGAAGCGTCGATGGGGTTCCGGCCCCGGCGAGCGGCACCACCTGATGGATGCCAGCACCGGAACAAGCGCGGTGAGTGACGCGCACACCGTCTCCGTGATCGCCGCCTACGGCTGGTATGCGGAGACGCTGACGAAACCCGGCTTCCTCAGGCCCACCCCCGACTACCTGTCGTGGCTCCCCTCCGTCGGGGCCGCAGGATGCGTCATCGATCGCGACGGAGCCCTTCACGCCTCACCGAACTGGCAGGACTACGCATGAACTCTCCCCACCTGTGGTGGTACATCACCCGGGCCAGTGCGATCGTGGCCTGGGCTCTCATGACGCTGTCCGTCGTGTGGGGCACCCTGCTCTCCACCCGGGTGCTGCGAAAGGTCGACAACCCCTCGTGGTTACAGGACCTCCACCGCTACCTCGGAGGCACAGCGATCGTCATGGTGTTGATCCACATGGTCACGCTCATGCTCGATGGATGGCTGCACTTCTCCGTCGCGAATGTCCTGGTGCCCTTTTCCTCGGACTATCGAGCGCTGCCCGTCGCGATCGGCATCCTGGGCTTCTACCTTCTCGTCGCGGTGCAGGGCTCCTCCTTGCTCATGCGCTGGCTTCCGCGGCGGTTCTGGAAGGCCATCCACTACTCCAGCTACCTGATCGTCGTGTTGGTCTCGTTCCATGCCGGCCTCACGGGAACGGATGTCGCGGCTCTCTGGTATCGCATCGTGGCGATCTCCATCATCGGTCTCACTGTCGTGGCGGTGCTCGTTCGGGTGCTGGCCGGCACGAAGGCAACTACAAGCCGGGGTAGCGCGTCGGTGCGAAGTGTCCCTGACACCACGGTGTCGGACACGACCGTGCGTTCGGGTGACGGTCTCGCAACAGGGTCCGCCGCGCTACCCCTCGTTCTCGACCGCACGACCATGCGGGTGGCTGCGACCTTCCGAGTCTCCGACGAAGTGCTCGGACTTCGGCTGGTGCCGACCACCACCGATCTGCTGCCGGTGTGGCACCCCGGGGCTCACATCACACTCTTGCTCCCGAATGGTCTCGAGCGCCAGTACTCGCTGTGCGGGGATCCCGCCGACAGGTCGCACTTCGACATCGCGGTGTTGCAGACCCAGCCCTCGCTCGGCGGCAGCAGCTGGATCCACGCCAATGCGCGTCCCGGCCTGGAACTGGAGGTGACCGGACCGCTCAACCATTTCGAACTGGAACCCGCCTACTCCTACACCTTCATCGCCGGGGGAATCGGCATCACGCCCATCAAGGCCATGATCGAATCCCTTCCCCAGAGGCGTGAGTGGCACCTCGTCTACGTCGGCCGCAGCCGCAAGTCGATGGCTTTCGCCGATGAGCTGGTCACCCGTTATCCCGGCCGTGTGCTAGTGCACGCCTCCGACGAGAACGTCGCGGCGCTCAACTTCGAGAAGTTCCTGGAGGCGGTGGAGACGGATGTCTACTGTTGCGGCCCCGAGGCACTCATGGTGCGGGTGGCAGCGGCTGTGCCGCGGGAGCGCATGCACCTCGAGCGCTTCCAGCCCGTGGAACGCGCGGCGATCGGTGGTCCCCAGCCCGTGATGGTGAGCTGCCGCAAGAGCAAGAAGAACTTCGACGTGCCGGCCGGCCAGAGCATCCTCGAGGCGCTCGAGCAAAACGGCCTCCCCATTCTCGGCTCCTGTCGCAAGGGGGTATGCGGCACCTGTGAGGTGCGAGTGGTGAGCGGCCTTCCCGATCATCTCGATTCGGTCGTCGACGACGACGAGAAGGATCGCGTCGGCATCATGTACCCGTGTGTGTCGCGGGCGACAACACCGGAACTCGTTCTCGACATCTAGCTCTGAAGCTTTGACGCGCTCAAACTATGGCGCGCCCACAACGATGACGCGCCCCCGTCCGAACCCGAATCGGAGGGGACGCGTCGGTTCGTGTCGTGGGACTAGACCACGTCGCCCCGAGTCTCTTGGCTGGTGATCTTCTCGTTGCCTGTCGGGTCCACCGCGGTGCGCGTGGTCGACACCGTCGAGCGCTTGCGCGAGACCATGATGATCGAGATGAGGAAGACGACGACGCCGGCTCCCATAAGGAGGTATCCGATGAGGTGCAGATCGACCCCCGGAACAGTGAGGCTGATGGCGAATGCGACGATAGCGCCGACGACGAAAAGGAAAATGCCTGTACCGATACCCATGATGAGTCCTTTCGGTGCTGCCCTGGTGAGTGAATGTGCGCCGAGAGGCGGCACACACAATCAGTGTCCACCACTAATGGTAACCGTATGCCCCCTAAAAGGGGGGTAAGATTTGCGATAATCTCCTGCGGGTACGCTGGGAGCGGGCCAGAATCAACCGGAACGCCCCGTTCACCAGCTCTCTTCCCCTGGAGTCATCCCATGCGCCGCAGCATCGCCCTCGCCCTCATCCCCGGTGACGGAATCGGTCCGGAGGTGGTCGGTGAGGCGGTGAAGGTGCTCGAAGCGGTGATCCCGGTGGACGTGGAGCTCACCACCACGCTCTTCCCGTTCGGCGCCGCACACTACCTCGCCACCGGTGAGATCCTGAGCGATGCCGGTCTCGATGAACTCAAGAAGCACGACGCCATCCTGCTCGGCGCTGTGGGCGGGGATCCCCGGGATCCGCGTCTCGCCGGCGGACTGATCGAACGCGGGTTGCTGCTTCGACTCCGCTTCGCCCTCGACCACTACGTGAACCTGCGTCCGACCCGTCTCCTGCCGGGGATCGTCTCCCCGCTCGCTGATCCCGGCACCGTCGACTTCGTCGTGGTGCGCGAGGGCACCGAGGGGCCCTACGTGGGCAACGGGGGTGCGATCCGCGTGGGCACGCCGCACGAGGTGGCGAACGAGGTGTCGGTGAACACGGCGTTCGGCGTCGAGCGCCTCGTGCGCTACGGCTTCGCCGCGGCATCCGCTCGCCCTCGCCAGAAGCTCACGCTCGTGCACAAGACCAACGTGCTCACGCACGCCGGCAGCCTCTGGCAGCGCACCGTCGACCGGGTCGCGGCCGAGTACCCGGCCGTGAAAGTCGACTATCTGCATGTGGACGCCGCAACCATCTTCCTCGTGACCGACCCGGCTAGGTTTGACGTGATCGTCACAGACAACCTCTTCGGCGACATCCTCACCGATCTCGCGGCCGCGATCAGCGGCGGCATCGGACTCGCCGCGTCGGGCAACATCAACCCCGAGGGCACGTTTCCGTCGATGTTCGAGCCGGTGCATGGCTCGGCTCCCGACATCGCCGGCCAGCAGAAGGCCGATCCGACCGCGGCGATCCTGTCGGTCGCGCTCCTGCTCGATCACCTGGGACTGCCGGATGCCGCGGCGCAGGTCACCGCGGCGGTCACCGTCGATCTCGCCTCGCGCGGCGCCGCGGCACGAAGCACCTCGCAGGTCGGCGATGCCATCCGCTCGCAACTGCCGCACACTTAAGATCTGCCAGAATTTTGGTTCGTAAGAAATAGGGACTCCATGAAAAACCTGCTCGCTCCGGCAACACTCAACTTCACCCGTCGGCTCAACCCCGAGGCGCTCGCCGAGCTCGAGCGCACCGAGATCCTCTCCGATCCGGGGTTCGGCAAGCACTTCACCGACCACATGGTCGACATCTGCTGGTCCGCGCGAGGCGGCTGGCATCGCCCGCGGGTGCAGCCCTATGGTCCGATCGAACTCGACCCCGCCGCTGCTGTGCTGCACTACGGGCAGGAGATCTTCGAGGGGCTGAAGGCCTACCGCCACGCCGATGGCTCCATCTGGAGCTTCCGCCCGGAGGCCAATGCCGCGCGGATGCAGCGCTCGGCTCGCCGTCTCGCCCTTCCCGAGCTACCGACGGAGTACTTCCTCGATTCGCTTCGGGAACTCATCGCCGCCGATGGCGCCTGGGTGCCGACGGCGCCGGACACCAGCCTCTACCTTCGGCCATTCATGTTCGCCAAGGAGGCCTTCCTCGGCGTGCGCCCGGCAGAGAAGGTCAACTACTACGTGATCGCGAGCCCGGCTGGGGCGTACTTCAGCGGCGGTCTCGCCCCCGTGTCCATCTGGCTCTCGACCACCTATTCGCGCGCCGGAAAGGGCGGAACGGGCGCGGCGAAGACCGGTGGCAACTACGCCTCGTCGCTCATCGCCCAGGCCGAGGCATACGAGCACGACTGTGCCCAGGTGCTCTTCCTCGACTCCGAGGAGGAGAAGTTCCTCGAGGAGCTCGGTGGCATGAACATCGTGCTCGTGAAGAAGGATGGCACGCTCCTCACCCCGGCATCCGACAGCATCCTCGAGGGCATCACGCGCGACTCGATCCTTCAGCTGGCCGAGGACCGCGGCCACACGGTCGAACGTCGGCGGGTGACCATCGACGAATGGCGGGAGGGCGCGGCATCCGGCGACATCGTCGAGGCTTTCGCCTGCGGCACGGCGGCGGTCGTTGCGCCGATCGGCCTGCTCAAGGCAGAGGGATTCGAGATCAGGCACGAGAGCACGGAACTCGCGTTGTCGCTTCGCGAAGAACTCACCGGCATCCAGTACGGCACGGTCGAAGACCGGCACGGCTGGATAATGCGGCTCGACAGCGACGATTCGGCGACGGTTTCGGATTCGGCGGCACAGTGAAAATCGCGCGCTTCTCGGTCGACGGCGGGGATCCCCGCTACGGCATCCTCGACGGGGACGACTACGTCGTGCTCTCCGGCGACCCCATGTTCAGCGGATTCGGCACCACGGGGGAGCGCGTCGCCGCGTCCGACGTGAAGCTGCTGGCCCCGGTCATCCCTCGCTCCAAGGTCGTCTGCATCGGCCTCAACTACGCGGCCCACCGCGATGAGCTCAAGAACGACGCGGCTTCTCCCGAGGCGCCGCTCATCTTCCTCAAGCCGAACACCGCCGTCGTGGGACCGGGTGACACGATCCAGATGCCGCCCGTCGAGGGGCGGATCGTGCACGAGGGCGAACTCGTGATCGTGATCGGCAAGATCGCCAAGCGGGTGAAGGCCGCGGACTACGCGGACGTGATCTTCGGCTACACCATCGGCAACGACATCTCCGCCCGCGACCAGATGTTCGCCGACGGACAGTGGGCCCGTGCGAAGGGGTACGACACCTTCGCTCCTCTCGGTCCCGTGATCGAGACCGAGTTGGACTGGTCCAACCTCGAGATCCAGACCTACGTCGACGGCGAGCCGCGCCGGCACGGCAACACCAGGGACATGCTGCACAAGATCCCCGAGATCATCGAATACGTATCGGATGTCTGGACTCTTCTTCCCGGCGACGTGATCATGACCGGCACACCGGCGGGCCTCGGCGGGTTCCTCGACGGCCAGACGATCGATATCACCATCGAGGGAATCGGCACGCTCAGCAATCCGGCGAAGAACCGGGTGTGACTCGCCCCGTCCCGCGGTCCCGATGCGGCGGCTCCTTCGTCGCTGCCTACTCGACCCGCGTCGTCCGGTGGTCGAGTGGGCCGCCCGTCGACCGTATCGAGCCTCGTGCCCTGACCGGCGTCATGGCCGGCGTCACTGTGGCCCCCGCCCTCGGTCCGGGATTCGACTCGGGACTCGATGCGGCCCCGATGGCCCCTCAACCCGCAGCTCCTCCCGACTCGATCCGGCATCCGGATTCTGTGGAATTCGAGTCGGGAGAAAATGCGACCTGTGATGGGCCGGAGTCGCATTCAGTCCCGACTCGATGGGATGCAGGCGCGATCCGGGCGCGCACCGTGCCGGCGCGCACCGTGCCGGCTCGCGCCGCGCGGGGCCCGCGTCGTGCTGCGCTGGATCAGCCCCGCCCCCGATCGGCCGCCGCAACACGCCCCGCCGCCGCCGCGCCCGACCGGTGTCTCCGCACGTGACCCGCCGGTCGAGTAGCTTGCTCCGCGACCGGGTCGATACCCGCATCAAGCCCCCTACCAGGACACCCACCCCATGACACGTCTTCGCTGGCTCCCCGGTCTCGCCCTCGCGGCCGTCGGCGCGGCGGCCGGCTTCGGGCTGCATCTGCTGCTCCCCGGCCTGCCCTGGCTCACTGCCGCGCTCATCCTCGGGGTGATCGTCGGTTCGATCCCGCCACTCCGTCGCGGCTTGGACGGCGCTCTCGCCCCCGGTCTTGCCGTCGCGAGTCGTCGACTGCTGAGACTCGGCATCGTGGTGCTCGGGCTCAAGCTCAGCCTTGTCGATATCGCTCGCCTCGGCTGGGTCGCGATCCTCGCCATCGTGGTTCTCGTGGTCCTGAGCTTCGTCATAACCTGGCTGATCGGACGCGCGTTCCGGCTGGAGGGCGACCAGGCCGTGCTCATGGCGGCGGGATTCTCCATCTGCGGAGTGTCGGCGGTCGGCGCGATGGCTGCCGCTCGGCGGTCCCCGGAGAGGGACACCGGCACGCCGATCACGCTCGTCACCCTGTATGGCACGCTGGCGATCGTCGTGCTGCCCGCGCTGGCGGCCCTGTTCCAACTCGACGCCCGCCAGTTCGGCCACTGGGTCGGAGCGAGCGTGCACGACGTCGGCCAGGTGGTCGCCACCGCCCAGACCGCGGGCGCGGCCGCTCTCGCGGTCGCGGTGGTCGTCAAGCTCACCCGCGTGCTGATGCTCGCGCCCATGGTCGCGGTAGCGTCGATCCAGACTCGTCGGCGTGATGCCGCAGCGGATGCCTCGGCGCGTGTCTCCACCAAGAGACCGCCGATCGTGCCGCTGTTCATCATCGGGTTCCTCGTTGCCGTTCTGCTTCGATCGTTCGTGCCGTTGCCGGAAACAGTGCTGGCGATCGCGGATATCGTGCAGTCGGCCCTCCTGGCTGCCGCGCTCTTCGGCATCGGCGCCTCGCTGCGCATCGAGCAGCTCGCGCGCTCCGGCCTGCGGGCGGTCGCGGCCGGACTCGTGTCGTGGATCGTCATCCTCGGTCTCGCCCTTGCCGCGGTGTACCTCTCCTGAGCGACTGCTCGCGATTCGCGATCCGGAGCACAGTTTTCCTTTGTGTCGAGTGATCCGGCCCGAGTGGGAATGCCGCGAAGGAACGAAACTGGCGCCGTGCCGTTTGCGCTAGCGTGCGAGGCAAGCTAACGTGTGATGCATGACAGTGGACGTGGGCGCGCAGCTCCGAAAGGGAGTGGTCGAGTACTGCATCCTGGGACTGCTTTCCGCTGAGCCCACCTACGGTTGGCAGCTCTCGGAGGCTCTCGTGTCCCGCGGACTGATCGCCAGCATTGGCACGCTGTACCCGATCCTCAGTCGGCTCCGAACCCAGGGTCTGGTCAGCGGATTCGATCGGCACTCAGACGCAGGCCCCTCTCGCCGCTACTACCGCGTCACCGAAATCGGACATCTCCAGCTCGCGGCCTTCCGTGAGCAGTGGGGGCCGTTCGCCCGCACCGTCCAGGAACTCGTCGGAGAGGACACCCCATGACAGAAGCCGATATCCCTCAAGCGATCAGCGACTACCTCGCCGAGCTCGACCGCGAGTTGTCCGGCGTGACCGATGATGTGCGGCAGGGCATCGTGGCGGGAGTTGCGGAGGAGCTGCAGGGCTTGGATGCCGAGGCCGCAGCGTCCCGCATCGAGTCCCTGGGCGACCCCGTGTTCATTGCCGCTGAGGCCCGAGCTGGCGCCGAGACCCCGACAGCGGCGTCACCGGCCACGAACCTGCCGGTTGCGACACAGCGAGCTGGCACGCAGCCGCGCTCGACACAGACAGTCCCACCATCGGCGACCCCGCGCCTCGGCCCGCCCCGGGCATCCGAGAAACGCTGGTATGTCGTCGTGACGACAGTGCTCCTCGAATTCGGCGGCCTGGTGGTGCCGCTCGCCGGGTGGGTGGCAGGCATCATGCTGCTGTGGGCCTCGCCCTTGTGGACCCGCCGCGAGAAGATGATCGCCACGACGGCACCCGCCGCTGTCGGGGTGGTTTTGTTCGGCTTCTTCGCGATCGTTGGATCCCTATCCGGCTTCGCGGTCTGGCACGCGCTGACGCTCGGCGGGCTCGGGGGCACGATCGTCGCCTCCCTCGTGATAGGAATCGTCCTCAGCCGCCGGGCCTGGGAGCGCGCGCGCTGATGCCACCGTCTCCGGCGACAGCCACTCATCGTCGGGCATGGCCAGCCTCGACCGCGACGGCTCCCAACGGTCAGTGAGCGCTCGCTGGCGCAAAACCGCCCCCGGTAGGATTGATGCGCCATGTCACCCTCCTTCAGCACAGCCACCGGAGCCGACGTCCGCGTCCGTTTCTGTCCTTCGCCCACCGGAACCCCGCACGTGGGACTCATCCGCACGGCCCTCTTCAACTGGGCCTATGCCCGTCACACCGGCGGCAAGCTCGTCTTTCGCATCGAGGACACGGATGCCGCGCGCGACAGCGAGGAGAGCTACCTTCAGCTTCTCGATGCGCTCAGCTGGCTGAACATCGGGTGGGACGAGGGCGAGGGCGTCGGCGGTCCCGACGGGCCCTACCGGCAGTCCCAGCGCGGCGAGATCTACGCGAGCCTCATCGAGCGACTTCGGGCGAGCGGCCACCTCTATGAGAGCTTCGCCACGGCGGAGGAGATCGAGGCCCGCAACATCCAGAACGGGCGCGATCCGAAACAGGGTTACGACAACTTCGAACGCGACCTGAGCGAGGAGGCGAAGGCCGCCTACCGCGCCGAAGGCCGCGCGCCGGCCCTCCGCCTCCGCGTGCCGGATACCGACCTCTCGTTCGACGACCTGGTTCGTGGCGAGATCACGTTCCCCGCCGGGTCATTCGTCGACTTCGTGGTCGTTCGACCGAACGGCGCCCCGCTCTACACCTTCGTCAATCCGGTGGATGATGCGCTCATGGGCATCACCCACGTGCTGCGCGGTGAGGATCTCCTCTCCTCCACACCCCGGCAGATCGCGCTCTATCACGCCCTCATCGAGATCGGAGTGGCGAGCGCCATCCCGCGCTTCGGCCACATGCCGTACGTGATGGGGGAGGGCAATAAGAAGCTCTCCAAACGGGATCCGGAGTCGAACCTGTTCCATCACCGCGAACGCGGCTTCATCCCCGAGGGCTTGCTCAACTACCTCTCGCTGCTCGGCTGGTCACTGAGCCACGACCGCGATGTGTTCAGCATTGACGAGATGGTCGCCGCATTCGACATCACCGACGTGAACCCCAATCCGGCCCGCTTCGATCTGAAGAAGGCCGAGTCGATCAACGGCGACCACATCCGTCTGCTCGCTCCGGACGTGTTCGTGGAGCGTCTTCTTCCGCACCTGACGGGGCTCGTCGCCGATCCGCCCACCGGCACCGAGCAGGCGATCCTGCGTGAGGCCGGCCCGCTCGTGCAGGAGCGCATGCAGCTACTCGGCGAGGCGCCGGCTCTGCTCGGATTCTTCTTCGCCCCGGATGACTCCATCGAGGTGGACGCGGACGCGACGCCCCCGGCGGGCTCGGCCGAGATCCTCGATGCCGCGGTCGGCGCGCTCGAACAGCTGAACGACTGGTCCCACGCCGAGATCGAGCGGGTGCTGCGCACCGAGCTGATCGACGGCGGCGGGCTCAAGCCCCGGATCGCATTCGGCCCCCTGCGCACGGCTCTTTCTGGCAAGCGGATCAGCCCTCCGCTCTTCGAGTCGATGCAGCTGCTCGGCAAGGAGTCGACGCTCGCGCGACTCTCCCGCCTGGCCGCGTCGCTGGGCGAGTAGGGCACTCCGCTGGGCGATTAGGGTGCTCGGCTGGGCGACTAGGACGCTCGGCGTCCCTATCGAGAGCTGGTCGTCGCGTGCGCGGCCTCGGTGCGTTCGCTGGCGCTCGCTACTCGACCACCGGGAAGCCGCTCGACCGGCGGTCTACTCGCGCGGCCCCCGCAGGTGCTCGCGGGTGAGCGCATCCATCTCTTCGTCGGTCAGCGCGTCGAGCGCCTTCGCTTCCGAACGGTCGACGCGCGACCACCGCAGGAACATCAGGATCAGCACCGGCACATCCGCGACCTCTGCGATGAACCACAGCAGGTCGCCCGAGAGATGCTGGTCGTGATACGCCGAGGGGAACCACGCGGGAAGTGAACCCGCCACCTGGCCGAGCCCATCGAGCACATGGTTGTTCAGGCGCAGGAGGATGCCCGGAATCGCGTCGACCACCAACTCGACGAAGACGAAGAGAAACTCCACGGTGATGAAGAAGCTTGTGTGCTGCGTGCTGTTCTCCACGATCGGCAGCACCATGAGGAGACCCACCAGGGGCACCGCCACCGTGAGCGCAGCGCCCGCGAAGGCATTCTCGCGCAGGCTGCCCGCCAGCGGCGTGAGGAACACCGAGAAGGCCACAAGCGCGAACAGGGGAGCGAATACCGCGTTGCCCGCCAGCCGCACGGGCCACGAATGCATCACGGCATCCATCCGGTGAAGCGAGCCGCCGGTGAGCACCAGCCTCGCCAGCGCGACGGGTGCGCCGAGGCTCAGCAGGCCGGGCACGGCGAAGAGGAGCAGGGCGATCCGGGTGGTGAAAGCCCAGCGGAGGTCCATGCTCCAGACGCCGAGAAACCCCAGATTCACGACGGCGAACGAGCCGAGACCCAGCGCGAAGAACCAGACGGTGCGGATGCCCGGCCACGGCACTTCCCGCCGACGCAACGACAACACGCCCGCGGAGTAGAGGGCTGCGGCGAGCACGATGACCCCCACAGACACGGCGTCGAATCGCCACGTGGTGAAGAAGGTGAGAAGGGAAGGCGTGGCCGGCTCGATTCAGCGAAGTGTGGAGATGTGCGAGAGGTTCGATGGAATTCTGTCACGCCTCGCCGAGAGCTCGGCCCAGCATTTGGGCGACCCCCCGCCGGTAGGTTAGAGTGACTAGTCGGCTCGGGTTCGTCCGGAGTGCGGTGGGGTATGGTGTAATTGGCAACACGGAAGATTCTGATTCTTTTGTTCTTGGTTCGAGTCCAGGTACCCCAGCTTTAAATGCTGGTCAGAGTCCGACTTTTCAAAGTATGTAGCCCTCGCTGTGGTGATGTGCTCGATATGTGCGCGTAAATCTCGTGTGAGTCACTTCAGGGCCACGCATGTCCGACGCAAGAAAAGCCCCGCTTGACCCGAACGATTCTTCGGCGCGGGGCTTCCTGCGGCGCAGCTTACTCAGGGTTGTTTACGAGCATTTCAAGAACTTCAGTGTGGTCCTCTGCCTGGGTTCCCTTCTCTACGTAAACACCTTCGGTAGTAGCCCGGTACAGATGCCGCAGGTGCCTTTGCGTAGCGTCGATTCCCTTCGCGCGGTAGACCGCGGTGCCGCTTGTCTTACGGAAAACATGCGACGTGAGCCACTCGAGCTCGGTGCCAGTGACGACTTGCCTCAGTTGTTTGGAAATATTCTGTTGCTGTAACGCACCGCCTTTGCGGGTGGAAAAGAGCAGCTCATGCTCGCCGCTTAGCGCCCTCCGACGTAAGGCCGCCGCGGCTGCTGAGGTAAGGCGTATGTGCTTCGCAGTGGCCCCGTTCTTTGTTGTCTCTTGACGGTAGCTGCCGACGCCTTTCGAGTAGACGATGGTCCCGGTCAGGTCGATGAAGACGTCGCTGCCATCGACGTAGACGTCGCTCCGGCGCAGCGCCAACGCCTCACTGATGCGGCACCCGGTGGCGAGCATCACGTCGATGATTTCGACTAGGTCGTTGGTTCGGCGCGGTCCGGTCGCAGCTTGACGCGCAATCCACCGTTCGATTAGCAAGTGCAGAAGCCGGATTTCTGAGGTTGTGAGAGCGCGCGGGTTCTTTCGCGGGACGCTGAGCGCGACGTCCGCACGCCAAGCGACGTTCGAAGTGACGGCGTTTGCGCGTAGTGCGGCGCGGAGCACTTTGCGCAGAACGGTTCGGCACAATCGTGCACCCGATGGGCTGGTCTCCTCGAGCCGTTCGAGATGCACAACGACAGTACCCGCATCGAGTTCAGAGACAGGCAGAGCTAGCCAAGTCTTGCGAATGCCCATGGCGGTCTGCCGGTAGCGCTCTTTCGACTGCGGTAACAGTTTGATGTCCCGCTCTAGGTCCGTTAGGTAGAGGTCGACCAGCTCGCCGATAGGGGTCTTCGCATCGATGCCGCGGTGTGCTCCGATACTGAACACACGCGCCAGGGCGGCGGCGATGACGGCTGTCTTAGCTTCTGCCTGCGTGGCACGCGTTCGCTTTACGGAACGGCTAACACCGTCCGGGTCGACGACGGCGACGGCCGCAGTCACACTGAGAATCTTCTTTGTTCCGGGAACCAATATCGTCTTGTACCGGACAGGACCCAACTCGCCCCGGGGCTTTCCCGGCCGGCCGAGATTGCTCATGCTGCTGCTGCCTTCTCCGTCAGGCTGTGTGCGTAGGCCTGGACGGCTGAGGGGTCCCAGCGTACGCACCGACCGATGACGATAGCGGGGATGAAATCCCCGGCAGTGCGCAACTTTTCGATGAACTTAGCGCTGACGCCGAGGGAAGCGGCGACCTCGGCGATGTTCCAAAGGCGAAAGTCTGAGCTTTGAATGTCGATTTCCATATTGGCCAGCCCTCCCGAGCTGTTGCGCTGGAGGGCCTTCCTCTCGCGCAACAGGTACATGCGCGGTGCTAATCGCCGATGAGAAAAAATAGGGCTCGATTGGGTTGGCGAGGCGAAAAACTCAACGATCTACATCCCGATGAAACGACTACCGTCTCGGCAAATCGACCTTTCGAGGCAACAGAAATCGGTGCATTTCTCTCACAAAGTGATTACGGATCGGATTCGCGCCCGCGTCCAAGACGCAAACGACCAGCCACCCCGGGCTACACCATCTATGGTGCACGACCATATCGAGCGCGAGCCCGCTCACTATTTCACCGGGATTTAGAGAACTTCGATGAGAACTTCCACTAGAAACAAGACGGTGGTGAGCCCGTTGCCACGAACGTTGGCGGATCATCTCGTCTGCGGTCCTCAGGATCGCTGTTGCGACCCCGGCGAGGACGGCTCTGGCTGGGTTTTCCGCCTCGAGGCTGTGTGGGACTTGCCATTGTGTCGGCGCAGGCGCCGGTCGGGTTGAGAGAGCTCGATGACCTTGTGCCCGTCGCGCCAGGGGGACGAGGTGAGACCAGCCTCGTAGGAGCCAGTGACCTCGATCCCGAAGGCGATGATCTTCGCGAAATCGTCAGCCCACTTGAAAAGCTGCGCGAAGCCCGCAGTGTCGGTCGCGATAGTGAGAGCTGCGAGGATTCCCCCGACCGATTCCATCACTACAGCAACACGGATGTGTTTGCGGGTGTCGCCAAGATTACCAATTCGGACCATTTAGGAAATCAGTAGAAGCTGGATTTGACTTCGGGGGTGCCCTTAGCGTCTGGCGCGCGCGCCTAGACTTTCGCTGAATAGCCATTGGGCCGTCAGGGGAACGAAGCGGCCCATCAAGAGTTAGCCAACAATCTCGGGGTAGTCCGTCGCGTCCAAAGTCGGAGCGCTAAGCGTATGGGGAAGCACGAAAGAATTGGGGTTTCGATGATTAGGTTGGCGGAGTCGCTGAGTGTTGCCCGTTCCTTGAGGGGCGCAGTGGCCAATTTCCCTTGGGCGTGGATTCGGGTTGGCTCGTTCATGTCCGGTATCGGCTTCGAGAGCGCAGATCGAAGCCGCTGGAGGGTCTGGGCGCACGGAGAATGCCGAAACCCGGTAGACGGCGCTGGGCTAGTTTCCGTCACCGCTGACCGAGCGCTCCCTTTCTGATGAACCGCGATTTCATTTCGGTCATACATGGCGAAGCTCGCGCGGTTATTGCCGCTTTTCCGGACGCTCATTTTGATGCATTGATCACAGATCCGCCTTACGGAATTTCCCTGACCAAGAACGAACCTGGTGTGGGACGCCCTAATTGGGATCGTTCGAAGATCTGCTTCGATGAGAGTTTCTGGTGTGACTTGCGCAGGGTTCTGAAGCCGGGAGCGAACGTGGTCGTGATGGGTCATTCAAAAACTTTCGCCAGAATGTCGGTGGCGATTGAAGATGCTGGGTTCGAGCTTGTTGATACTTTGGCGTGGCTCCATGGCCAGGGGTACCCGGCAGGGTTTCGGAAACTCGACCAAGAGTTGTTGCGGGTGAGTGGCGGTCACGTCCCGCTGAGTGGTGGAGTTTCTCAACACCGTGCGGGTCAGTTGTTTTAGTTTAGGCGGCGGCGAGTTCTGGGAGGATCACCGCCTCG
>NZ_JBEPTM010000012.1:0-66665 GCF_040549525.1 Frigoribacterium sp. UYMn621
AGGCGGTGATCCTCCCAGAACTCGCCGCCGCCTAAACTAAAACAACTGACCCGCACGGTGTTGAGAAACTCCACCACTCAGCGGGACGTGACCCGCAGATTCGGCAGAAAGTGAGCTCTCGCCTCCTGGGCCGCGAGATCTGTCGCTTAGGAATGCAAAGAGAACGATTGACAGTGGGCGAATATTCAGCCGCGCGCTAAGCTCACCTTTTATGGGTATGAGCTCATCATCGGAATGACAGGGCGAGGCATTCCCGGCGCGATACGGCGCCTTTCTCGGGATCGAAGCAGACTCATCGCTGTCGTTTTGTTGGCAGTCGTCGCAGTTTCTGCCTCCGGCGTTCAGAGCGTCGCATCAGCCGGCCGGTCTGGTCGCGGCCGATGTCGTGCCCGGCCCGCCGGGCGGCCTTCCAGAGCTTGCGGACCCCGTAAACGGAGTAGTTCGTCTCCCAGAGCGTCACCAGTTCCGGGGTGAGGGTGGCGTCGCTGACCGCCCGCACCGACGGGGCGCGGCCCTTCGCGGCGTAGTAGGTACTCGGAGCCACCTGCAACAAGCTGCAGATGGGCTCGACTCGAAAGGGGGCGACCTTCGAAGACGTCGTTCTTGTTCGCGTCGATGAACGCGACTACTTCCGGTGTTGGCGGTCGAGCTCCGCCCCGAAGAAAGACGCTGCTCTCTTCAGAATTTTGTTGGCCCGCTTCAACTCACGGACCTCCTGCTCGAGCTCCCGCAGCTTCCGCGCTTCGACCGTAGTCACGCCCGTGACGTTGCCGTCGTCGACGTCAGCCTGCTTGACCCACATCCTGACCGACTCGATCCCGTAACCGAGCTGGGTCGCAACCCTTTGGACCGTCCCGTGCTCGGTCCCCAGCTCCGCACGTAGCGTCCTCACCATCCGGACCGCAGCAGCCTTCTCCTCCGGCGAATACCGACGCGTCGTCGGCTTCCCAGATCCTTGATTCGACACCATGACTCCATCCTCGTTTCCAAGGTCAAGAGTCTCCAACAAACCCAGAGCGGTTCAGTCTGGTTCGGTCTGGGTCGTTCCATACCTCGCCACGTTCACACCGTGGATGTCATCGGTTCGAGCCCGGTAGGGCCCACGTATAAAGTCGCGCGCACCTTTCGAGGTCGCCGTCCCCCGGGATGCCCTCAGGGCATCGGCGTGGTGCGCCGTCGTCTGCGTCGGCCCAAAAACACGACGAGTGGCAGCGAGAGAACGAGCACACCGGCCGCGCCGATCCAGATCGGCGACCACGGGAAGGCTGCCGGGCGGGGAGCCCTCGAGGTCTTCGCGGGGAAGGCCGCGGCGATCTCTGGTGCGACGGTATCCGCGAGGAAGGCCGTTCCGAGATCGTCGGGATGGAGGCTACCGGCTCGGAGGACGACCGAGCCCGAGGAACTGCGATCGATGGAGACGCCGTTGAGGAAACGCTTTTTCACGGGAGCGCAAGCGCTGTTTGCGGCGGTGCTGTGGAGCAGTGAGATATAGGTGAAACCCGCGGCTCGGGCCGCCGTACCGGTCGCGGCATCGAGTTTCTGCTCGATGGAATTGAGGTATTTCGTGTCGGTGTCGGTGAACGGGAAGATGTTCACGGCGTGAGCATCCGCGAGATCGGTGCCCGAGAGTCTGGCGTCGAAGCAGCCCCCGGCAGGGATGTGTGAGGGATCGGGCATGATCGTCGGATACCCGATGACGAAGACCCGCGCATGGGGCGCCTTCTTCGCGATGGTCGCGAAGGTCTTCACCAGGCCGTTCGGGGAGGCGTCCGTGCCGTGCACCACCGCGGAATCGATCCGCTGTGACAGCTCATCGGAACCGCCGCGGACGAAGAGGGATCGACAATCGGGTGCCTTGGCGAGAAGCAGCGGCCCCTCGGGCCCGAGCGCGACGCATGATTTGGTCGCATCGACGAAACCGAGGTCGTTGCCTCCGATGGTGATGGTGACCACTGCTGTTCGGGAGCTGAGCGAACCGCTCTGGGGCGGCGAGCTGCCCGTGCCGTACTTCAGCGGGGACGAGATGACGTTCGAGGTGGTGGCGCCCGCGCAGGTCGCGTCCTTCAGCGTCAATCCCAGCGTTCGAGCAACCCGGTGGGGGAAGTTGATGGTGGACCGGTGGCAGAACGACGGCGAGTTGCTCACCGGGTCCGGGAGGCCGAGTCCCGATGAGAAGGAGTCTCCCAGTGCGACGTACTCGAGTCCGCGCGTGCTCTGCTTCTCACCCCCGGAGCGGGATGCTCCGTGGGCCGGAACGGCGACCGAGAGCGGCAGTGACAGTGACACCGACACAGCGAGAACGAGCGCGAGGACGTTCCTCACATCGCATCCCCGATGTAGGAGTACTTGACGAACACCTCGGAGGCGATGCCCGACTCCTCGAGCACCCCCTGAACAGCGGTGAGCATGTACTTCGAGTCCCAGCCCATGTAGAGGAAGTTGGACTCATCCAGCGCGTCCCACTGGCCGTTCCACGACTGGGCATCGAAGATCGGGCCGCCGCGACGGGTGCTGAAGGCGACGACATCGGCCCGAGCATCCGCCCAGAGACGCTTGAAGATGCGGTTGAAGAGCGCCTTGACGTCATAGACCTCCCAGTGCTCTCCGCGGTATTCCACGTACTCGAACTCACGCTGCCAGCCGCGCGGCCATCCGCGACGGCTTTGTGCGTCGAGGATCGGGGTGAGGCCGTCGTCGTCGATGCCTCCGGCCGTCGGGCGAGCCCAGATGGTGAGGAAATCGACGGTGAGTCCCGCTGTTCGCTCGCCGATGGCTGCCGTTCCCCAGGCCTGACGGTCGGCGAGGGCGCGGGTCTCGGGGATCGCGCTCCGCGCGAACAGGTGCCGTTTTGCGGGGAAGGATGCGTCCAGCGCCCGCTCCGCCAACGGCGCCTCCAGCAACGCGAGGTTGCCGAGGGTCTGCGCAAGAGCGCGATGGCTGTTCTGTTCGTCATCGCTGTATTCCGCCCACTCGCGGATGCCGTCTCCACTCCAGCTGTCGGCGGGAGCGAGCGGGAAGATGTGATCGACGTCGAGGTCGAGCGAGCCGTCGCCACCGGCCAGTCGCGCGAGAACGTAGCCTGCGTGCGGAAGGTCTCCGTACTTGAGCGCCACGCGAACCCGGGCATCGGATGGGGTGATCCGGGCGATGGCGCGGGCGAGAGCGTCCGCACCGGCCTCACCGGCTCGACACAGCCGCCCGACCAGCCTGTCGTTGTCCAGACCGACGATCGTGCGGCGAAGGAGGAGCGATTGCACCAGTTCGAGGGTGGCCACGAGGGTCGTGCCCGGCCCGCCGTTCAGGTGGTCCCGGTACGCGCGCATGACCAGCGGGTACATCCCGCGGCCGAAGGTGTTGGTGAATTCGAGCTGGCGGGTGAGCTCGGCATCGCCGGCCAGCGCCGGTTGGAGCAGGATCCGGTAGATCTCGGAGTACTCCCTCCACTCCGCCGCGTGCTCGCGAAGGGCATCGAGGTCGAGGCGGGGGAAGCGCTGCCGGAAGGCGTCATAGACACCGCGGCCGCCCGTCGTGTCGACCTCGCGCCCGGTCGTCATCACCAGATAGTGCCGCCAGAATCCGGCGATGGCATCGCCGGTGTTGTGCTCGATCGGCACCCAGAACGAGTCTTCGATCTCGCTCTGCTCCGAGTGGGACAGGCCCATCAACACGTAATTGTGGATCAGCTCGTGATCACGCAGGGGCTCGCCGGTGGAGTTGAGGCTCTCGAAGATCTGTTGGGCGTTGGCATTCTCCCCGAGTGTGATGGCGACGTGTTCGAGGCGCTGCAGGCCGCTCCAGATGCGCTCGACCTCGGCCGCGGGCACCTGGCTGCGGAAGAACGCGTAGTTGTCGTCGAAGCGGGAGTCGCGAGGGTCGGCACCCTCCAGCCGCCGGTCGAGGACGACGCTCTCGAAGGTCTCGGCCCAGGCGCGATGCGGACGGAGCTTGGTGCGCTCCCGCTGTGCGTCCCGCACGAGCACTCTCTCGAGATCGGCGGCGAGCGAGGGGTCCGCGGAGAGGGTCGGGTCGTTCAGCACGCTGTGGTGCAGTGCCGCGACCAGCAGCATGAGCGTCGTGATGCGCTGCTGGCCGTCGATCAGCACGAGTTCGGCCGCGTTGCCCTCTGTGCTCGCCGAAGACAGGATCGACCCGATGAAATGCATGTGTCGATCGTCGGAGTCGGCCACCGCTCGGATGTCGGTGAGCAACTGTTCGCAGGCGCCGATATCCCAGCGGTACTGGCGTTGGTACACCGGTACGACGATCGTGGTGTGCTCGGCGGAGAGCCAGGCGATCGTATTGACAGCGGTGGCTTCGATATTCGTGGCAGTACCCATGGTTGCGACCAGTTTATTCGCACCCCGGCGAGGCTCGGGGCTGACCGTGCGTCGAATGTTAGGCTTACCTAAGTTGGGCCTGTTAAAACGTGCTGGCCCCTTACGAAAGGTCATGATTCGCATCATGGGTTACATCAAATCCGCCGCTCTCGACGAGACCGGCTACGTCGTCCTCGACCGCTATAACCAAGAACTCGACCCGCAGGAGTGGCGCGATATCGAGTACGTCGACTGGAAGTCGTCAGGGGAGACCCAGTTCGCCCCCCTCGCCAGCGCGGAGGGCGAAATCGAGGTCAACGGGTTCTGGAACCACAAGCCGCCGCGCACCGACAAGGACGGCGTCTGGATCCCGTCCCAGGTCGAGAAGGCGCCGAATCTCGTGCGTCGCGCGCAGGAGCCGGGCGCGAACGTCGGTCGCTGCCGCGTGATCGAGCTGCAGCCGAACGAGTACTCGGACACCCTCTATAACCTGCACCAGGACGACAACAACCGTCTCAACCCGGATGGCACCGGCTGGGTCGTTCGCGGATTCTTCAACCTCACCGATGACAAAGACAGCTATTTCGTGCTGCGCGAGAACCGCACCGACCCGAGCGTCGAGTACCGCATCGCGCTGCCCGCCGGAGCCCAGCTGATCATCGACACCCAGCGCCTCTGGCACGCCGCTACCCACGTCGGAACCGAGCCCCGCTATTGCCTCATCACGTCGTGGGAGTCCGGCCCAGAGCTCGACGCCTACATCGAGAAGCACAACGGCGTGAGCCGCGTGCCCAACGTCGAGGTGCCCCAGGACGTGCTGGATGCCGGCCAGGCCGAGCAGTCCCGTCGCATCGCGGCGCGCGCGGCCTACTACGCGGCAAAGGGCCAGGCCGAGAAGACGGCGATGAGCGAGGCCTGATCGCCGCGCCGCTGTGAACGAAGGCCCCGGTCGAGAGACCGGGGCCTTCGTCGTCGGCGGAGTTCACCAGGCGCTGGCGGGTGCCGCAACCTCCGGCACCGATGAGGTGTGCCAGCGCGATCCGTTCCCGTAGTGGCTTGAGGCCCAGGGAGAGGCCCAGATCGCCTGTTCGGTGATGTTGGTCGGGGCGGACACGGCGAAAGCGGCGACGATCGTGGCGAATGATGGGTTGCGCTGCAAGTTCTGCGCAGCCTTCTGGGCGGCGGTCACCAGGGTGTCGTAGCTTCCCAGTCCGCTTCCACCGCCGGAGCCGTATCCGTTGTTCAGCGGGTTGTTGCGGTTCCACCAGCTTGCGGTGCCGTTCTCCTGGCGCATCCAGCGCACCATCACAGTGACATTCGCCTCGGATTGGGGCCAGCCTCCTGAAAGCATCACGAGCTTCGCCCAGGAGTAGTTGGTGCCGCTCGCCGCCAGGGATTCGACTCCCGCTGTGGCCGAATAGCCGTCGCGGGAACCACCCTGCAGTGAGACGCGATCCGAGACGCGAAGGGTCTGCGGATGTTCCGAGATGTAGACCGCGAGCTGGCCGGCCGCATCCGGTGTGGCTGGCGGCGCGATCGCGAAGACGGCGATCAGCGAGAGCGCGCCAAGGGATGCTCCCACGGAGAGTCGCGACCGCATGGGTGCTCGCGACGGTCGGCGCGGCCGCAGTGCGGCGCGTCGAGAGGGAGGCTGGCGCGGAATGGTCATAGAGGGCGTCCTCACCGGGACCGACCTGGAAGTGCCCGGAGAAACAGCGTTGAGGCTACCAGAGCGGCCTGCGTGACGGCCTGAAAGGCGGGTGAAGCTGATCACTCGATCAGTAGCGCCTGCGGGCCGTCAGTGTCAAGCCCTGGGCCCGAAATTCTGCTGTCCCATACGCTGAATGTAACCAATAAAGGGGTCACGTCATGTCGATCAGCGCCTATGAGAACGAAGAGTCCACCCTCGAATCCCCCCGCGGTGCGGCACAGGTTTCCATCGATCCTCTTCGCGACTATCTTCAGCGCATCGGGCGTGCGCAGCTCCTCACCGCAGACGAAGAGGTGAGTCTCGCCCGTCGCATCGAGGTGGGTGTCCTCGCCGGAGAACGCCTCGCCCAGCATCCGGAATTCGATGGCAAAGCGCGGCGCGAACTGCTGTGGCTCTCCCGCGACGGCGACGCGGCGTACCAACGGTTCGTCTGCGCAAATCTCCGCCTCGTGGTGAGTATCGCCAAGCGGTACGCGGGCCGCGGGCTGCCGATCATGGATGTCATCCAGGAGGGCAATCTCGGCCTGGTGCGAGCCGTGGAGAAGTTCGACTATGCGATCGGAAACAAGTTCTCCACCTACGCCACCTGGTGGATCCGCCAGTCCATCCTGCGGGGCATCGCCGACTCGAGCCGCATCATCCGCATTCCGGTGCACACCGTCGAGAAGATGGACAAGCTGGATCGAGTGCGCCGCGACCTCATGAACGAACTCGGCCGCACGCCGACCATCGAAGAGGTCGCCGACACCGCACAGGTGACTGTGGCCGAGGTGATCAAGCTGGCGAAGTCCGATCACGACACCATCTCGTTCGGCATCCCGATCGGTGACGACGGCACCACCGAGCTCGGAGACCTCATCGAAGACACCGACACTCCGGAACCGCACGAGTCGGTCGAGCTCGATCTTCGGCATGACGACATCCGTCGCAAGCTGGACGCGCTGCCGCCCCGAGATGCCACGGTGCTGCGCCTGCGGTTCGGCCTCGAGGGTCGGCAGGCCCTGACGCTCGATGAGGTGGGGGAGCTGTACGGCATCACCCGGGAGCGCGTACGCCAGCTGGAGACCCGCAGCCTCAAGCGCCTGCGCAGCGAGGATCTGCATTCCTACCTCGCCTGAAGTCCTCGCCGGCGCGAAGCCCGCGAACGCTACCTCGGTGGCTCGGCGTCTTCCTGCTCGTCGATCGCCTCTTCGAAGCTGAGGTCGTCGCTCGGGGGAGTCTTCGAGACCGTGGCTTCGGTGTTGGGGTCGTCGTCCCGACCGGGCCCGGTTATTCTTCCGAGGTCTTTCCGAGGGCACCGACTTCTTCGGTGAGCTGGAGGCCCTGCGCGCTGTTGGAGGAGATCGTGAGGGCTTCGAGCCACTCGCGGTTGATCTTGGGCATGCGGCCACCGCTGTAGCGGAAGACCAGCGGGATCGATGGGTTGAGCCAGATCACACTGCGCCCGTCGCCCACGCTCTGCTCATCTCTCCACGAGAAGAAGAAGCTCTCGTCACGACGGAGTTTGAGCCCGATGACGAGTTGAAGGTGGGCAAGGACGCGATCGTCGAAGACGACCTCGATGGTCTGGCCGTAGAGCAATTTTCCCACGCTGGTTCTCCTGTTGTGACGGTGAATCGAGGATCGTCGTCCTCAAGTCTGCATTGAACGCTACTACGTCGCCGCCATTCTGAATTCAATTGCGGAAGGTGTTGACAAGCGACACCATCCGGTCGTCACCTCCGAGGCGTTTCCCGCGTCGCGCGCCGGCGCTCGACGAGACGATGGGGCGCGGCCGGCCCCTAGAGTGTGTTGTCGTGGGTATGAGCGGGGCGCGGGCGCGGGTGAATCCCGGCGTCGTCGCGCTGGTCTTCGCGTCCATTCTCTGGGGCACCACCGGCACGGTGGCGAGTTTCCTCCCCGCCGACGTGAGCCCCGTGGCTGTCGGCTCGGCGACGATGGGAGTGGGCGGGGTTCTGCTGTTCGCCGTCTCGCTGCGGTCATCCGTCTCCGCGGTGCGTGATCGGGCGAGCCTGCGGTGGCTGCTCGTCGGATCGATCGGTGTCGTGGTCTATCCACTCGCCTTCTATGCGGCGATGAATCTGGCCGGGGTCGCCATCGGCAACGTCGTCGCGCTCGGCTCTGGTCCGGTGTTCGCCGCATTCTTCGAGTGGCTCTGGGAGCGACGTCGACCGGGACGGGTCTGGATCGCGTGCACCGCGACGGCAGTGGCCGGCATCGCCCTGCTCGCTTCGGCCGGCTCTACCCGGGGGGACCACGCCGCGGCACACCCCCTCTCGGGCGTGCTGCTCGGCCTCCTCGCCGGCAGCGCCTATGCCCTGTACACCTACGCATCCTCCCGGGCCATCGGTCTCGGATTGCCCTCCCGGGGAGTCATGGGAGGGATGTTCGGGCTCGGCTCCATCGGACTGCTCCCGGTGCTCATCCTCACCGGTGCGCCCATCGTCGACAGCGCACTGAGTGTCGGAATCTCCGCCTACCTCGCCATCGGCCCGATGCTCGTGGCGTACCTGCTGTTCGGGTTCGCGCTCGTGACGCTCCGCAGTAGCTCGGCCACCACCATCACCCTGCTCGAGCCGCTTGTGGCGACGCTGCTCGCCGTCGTGGTGGTGGGGGAGCGCCTCGCGATCGTCGGCTGGATCGGCCTCGCACTCGTCCTGGCGGGAGTTACCGTGATGTCTGCGGCCCGTCATCCGGACAATTGACACCGAACCCGTATCATTCTGGGCATGGAAACTGGCCATGGACACTGAGGCCTTCGCCGGCGCGGCGGCCGAGCCCGACAGTCCGGTCGAGCCGGCCGCGGCGAGCGACGGTTCCGAGCACTACGACGACGACGCTCTCGCGGCGGCGATGTCGGAGGAAGCGGTGCGGCTCGGACTGACCGGGAGCATCACAATCATGCCGCCCCCCACGACGCCGGCCGTGAGCACTCCGCGGCCGCCGCCCATGGCGCGTGCGGTGTACACCGGCTCGGCCGCCCCACGGGAACAGGACGAACCACTTCGGGTGGCCGTTCCGGGGCCATTGCCGGTGAACGAGCCCGCAGCCCCCCTGACGATGACGCCCCATGCTTCCCTCGACCTGTCGAATTTTCCGGCTCCCTCGGGCGAGCCGGTCGTCTTCGACTCGCCGGCCGGGGCGCCCCCTGTCGACGCAGCCCCTCCCGCACCCCCGGTGGACGCGCTTCCGACGCGTCGCTCGATTCGTGACGCGGAGCACGCGCGGGCCCGGGCCGAATCCGCCCGGGAGGAGACGGCCCGGCGAGCGCCGCTCGCTCCCGCGGCGCCGATGCCCGAGGGGGAATCCGAGCCCGCACAGGACAGCGAGCCCACACAGGATGGGGTGCCCGCACAGGATGCGGCGCCCTTGCCGGATCCGGCGGGGCCGGCCGTCGTGAACGATGACACGGTTCCGGTGCCGGAGGCGCCGTCTGCGCCGGATTTTTCCCGGGCGCCGGCCGCGCCTGATCCCGATCCTGATTTCGGCGACACATCACCCGTTGCGACTGTCGCGCCGGAAGCGGCAACCGCCGCGCCTGACGTTTCGGCCGCGGCCGAGCCCCCCGTCTACGAGCTCATCGAGCCGCAGCCCTACACGGCAGTGCCCACGGTCATCCCTCCCGGTTTCGCGCCGAATGCGGCCATTCCCTCCGCCCAGACCCCGGCCGGGTTGCCCTCGCGATTCGCGCCGGAATCAGCGGATCCGGTCGGGGCGCAGGCGGCTCCCGTGACCGAAATGCCCGGTGACGACGGCCTCCGTGCGCCGGGCACGATGAATCCCTTCCTTCAATCCGCCGCCGTTGCGGTCATCGAGCGGCAGACGGTGGATGCGCGGGTGTTCATCCCGGAGGCCAGCGGATCGCAGCCGACGCCGCTCGACCAGCGCGTTGGTCGAGCATCGCGACTCTTCTGGCTCTGGTTCGCCGCGAACTCCTCCGTGATCAGTCTCGCCTTCGGCGCGGCGATCTTCTCCCTCGGCATGAGCCTTCGCCAGGCTGTGGTCGCCGCCTTCATCGGGGTGGCCATCTCGTTCCTGCCGCTCGGCCTCGGTACGCTCGCCGGCAAGTGGAGCGGACAGCCGGTGATGGTGGTCTCGCGGGCGACATTCGGCCACCTCGGCAACATCCTTCCGGCCACGATCGCACTGCTGAGTCGCCTGTTCTGGGGTGCGGTACTCCTCTGGATCATCGCGGCAGCCACCGCACGCATCCTCGTGCGCTCCGGCTTCGCCGGTGTCCTCACCGAGTTGCAGCTGATGGTGATCGTGATGGCCGCGGGATTCCTCCTCGCCCTCATCGTCGCGTTCTTCGGCTACGCGCTGTTCGCGCGCATCCAGCTGGTGCTCGGCATCCTCTCTGCAGTGCTCATCGTCGCGCTCCTCGTCATCACCTGGCCGGCCGTCGACATCTCTGCTGCGCTCACCGTGGGGGACGGGCCCGTGATCCTCGTCGTGACCGGTATCGTGCTGGTGTTCAGTTTCGTCGGGCTGGTCTGGGCCAACAGCAGCGGAGACCTCGCCCGGTACCAGCGCCCCAGTTCATCCGGTGGATCGTCGATGCTCTGGGCATCCTTCGGTACGACGATTCCCTCCTTCCTGCTGATCGCCTACGGAGCGATCCTCGCGGCGTCCGATCCCGCGATCGCGAAGGGCCTCGGCAGCAGTCCGATAGACACCATCGCGAGCCTCCTGCCGAGCTGGTATCCGCTGCCGCTGATCGCGGCCACCTCGCTCAGCCTGCTGTCGGGGGTCATCCTGAGCATCTACTCCGGAGGTTTCGCTCTCGGGGCTCTCGGACTGAAGGTCACCAGGAGCTGGGCGACCGTGATCGTGGGAGTACTGGTGTTCGCCGTCGCGATCGCCCTCGGCTTCACCGTGAGCAATGTCGTGACCGTGTTCCGCGATCTCGCCACCACGCTCGCCGTGCCGGTCGCCGCCTGGGCGGGTATCTTCTCGGCCGAGATGATCCTGCGCCGTCGGCGTTTCGACACGAAGTCACTCCTGGCCCGCGGCGGAATCTACCGCGACGTGAACTGGCTGAACTTCTCGATGCTGGTGGTCGCATCCGTCATCGGATGGGGATTCACCTCGGCCTCGCTGCCCGGTCTCGGCTGGGAGGGCTACCTCTTCCGCGCGGCCGGGGTTCCCCTGTCGAGTGCTCTCGGCTCGACGGATGCGGGCGTGCTCGTGTCGCTGGCGCTCGGCGTGCTCACCCCCTTGGTGGCCGGTATCTCCACCATCCGTCGCCAGGAGCTGCATCAGGCCTCGCGGCCCTGATCGCGTGGCGCAACCGACGGCCCGCTCCGAAACTACAATGGGCGGATGCCTCACTCCGCCGATGCCGACACGGCAACTGTGACCGTGGCGGATGTCTGCGCCGTCGTCGAACGCCTCTGGCCGATCGCCGGGGCGGAAGCCTGGGACGCTCCCGGGCTGCTGTCGGGTGATCCACGCGCGGTTGTCACCGCGATCCACCTCGCCATCGACGCGGTGCCGGACGTGGCCGACGAGGCCGTCGCCGCCGGCGCCGATCTGCTGCTTGTGCATCATCCTCTCCTGTTGCGCGGGGTGACCTCCGTCGCAGAGGACAGGTACAAGGGGGTCGTGCTCGCCCGGCTGATCCGCGGTGGGTGTGCGCTGGTCGCGGCTCACACCAACGCGGATGTCGTCGAAAGCGGCACCTCCGCCGTCCTGGCCTCCCATCTCGGCCTTCTCGATGCACTCCCGATCACTGCCGGAGCCACAGCATCCCGTGGCATCGGACGGGTCGGTCGTCTCCCGGAACCGACCACGCTCGGCCGACTGGCCCGCAAGCTCGCGGAGATCCTGCCCGCGACCGCATCGGGCATCCGCGTCTCGGGAGACTACGATCGCGTGATCGAGACGGTAGCCCTCTGCGGCGGGGCGGGGGACTCGCTTCTCGGTGAGGCTGCGGTGCTCGCATCCGATGTCTACATCACCTCGGACCTGCGGCATCATCCCGCGTCAGAGTCGCGCGAGAACGCCAGGGTCGATGCCGGGCCCGCGCTGGTCGACGTCTCGCACTGGGCGAGCGAATGGCTCTGGCTGGATGTCGCCGCCGCGGAGTTGCGCGCCGCGCTTGCCGGCGTCACGGTCACCGTGAGCGACCTTCGCACGGACCCCTGGGATTTCACGATCGTCCAATGACCAACCGAATGAGGCACCCATGGCACTGAAGGCCAGCCCGAACGACCAGGCCCACCTGCTCGAATTGCAGGCTCTCGATACGCGCATCCAGCAGCTCGATCACCGGGCGAAGAAGCTGCCGCAACTCGCCGTGATCGCGGGGCTGGAGAGCGAGTCGACGGCGCTGCGGGTCGAGACCCTCAGCGCGACCGGTGCGCTGGAGGACGCCCAGCGTGAGCTCGGGCGCATCGAATCCGACGTCGCGGTGGTCGAAGCACGGATCAAGCGCGATACCGAGCGCCTTCAGGCATCCTCATCGGTCAAGGATGTCGCCGGTCTCGAGAGCGAACTCGCCGGCCTCACGCGCCGCCAGCTCGAACTCGAGGAGATCGAACTCGGGGTGATGGAGCGTGTCGATGGTCTCGAAGCCGCCATGCGGGAGCTCCGAGCCAGGCACGACGCGCTCCAGGCCACGATCGCGGGAGTGGCGACCGAGAAGGACGAGGCACTCGGTGCCCTCACCAGCGAACGCACTCATGCCGCAGCCAATCGCTCGACGATCGCGGGCACAGTGCCCGAAGAGCTCCTTGCGCTCTATGAGCGCCAGCGTGCCCGGTATGGCCAGGGCGCATCGCTGCTCCGCGGCGGCGTATCGGAGGCGAGCGGCCTCAAGCTCAATGAGTTCGACATGGCGGCGATCCGTGCCGCCGCTCCGGACGACGTATTGATCTGCCCCGAGAGCAGCGCCATCCTCGTTCGCACGGGGGAGTCCGGGCTCTAGCCCCACTCGGCTAGGCTGTCCATTCGAATGGGTCGGCAAGACGGTCGCGTTATCCCCTCGGGGATACCGAGGAACGTCCGGGCTCCACAGAGCAGGGCGGTGGGTAATTCCCACCCGGGGCAACCCGCGAGAAAGTGCAACAGAAAGCAGACCGCCACCTGGTTTCGACCAGGCGGTAAGGGTGAAACGGTGGTGTAAGAGACCACCAGCGGCCCGCGTGATCGGGTCGGCTAGGTAAACCTCGCCCGGAGCAAGGTCGAACAGGAAGCGTTACGGGCGGCTCGTCCAGTTTCCGGGTAGACCGCTAGAGGTGTGCGGCAACGTACATCGTAGATAGATGGCCGTCGATGACACGTTTTCGGATGTGTCGGGACAGAACCCGGCGTAATAGCCGGCCCATTCACCACCCGTCGTCCGAGCTAGGTTCCCTCGATCTGGCGGTCGGCGAGGTGCCGGGTCAACTCGATGGCGAGCGCGTTGGCCTCATCCGGGCCCGTCGCCCAGGCCGTGGCCGCCTCTCGGGTCATGCCGGAGGCGACGTGTCGCTCGATGAGTCGCGCCATCCGGAGCTCCCTCGGCGTACTGACGAACCAGATCTCGTCGACCAGGTGCCGGATGCTTCGCCAACCCGGCTCTGCCGAGAGGAGGTAGTTGCCCTCGGTGATCACGATGTCGATGTCGCGCGGAACGGCGATCGACGCGGCGATCGGCTCTTCGAGACCGCGTCGGTAGGTGGGCGCATAGACCACGGGCTCGTCACGATCGCGAAGGCGATGGAGAAGCGAGAGGTAGCCGCCGACATCGAAGGTATCGATCGCTCCCCGGCGATCGCGAAGGGGAGTGCCCTCGATGATGGTGGTGGCCAGGTGAAAGCCGTCCATCGGCACGACGACGCAGCGCGCCGCGCCGAGGCTCTCCGCAAGGCGCCGGGCGAGCGTGGACTTGCCCGTTCCGGGTGTGCCGGCGATACCGATGATTTGTCGCATCCCGGTCACGCTCAGCCGGGAGTGGAGGTGGTCGACCAGGGGCAGCAGGTCTGTGGGGGTGTGGGCCACAGTCCTATTTTCCGGGCTCACCGGCGCTCCAGCGGAGCCGTCGGATTCGCGGAGCCGACGGCGAACTCGTGAGCCCCTGCTCGAGCATGGTGGATGCCGATGCTCACGTGACGGGAATGCATTGCTCCATTCTGGCGCTTGCGCGGTGTGCTCGGCGCATCACTTTCGGGCTCGAATGCGCGGGTCTACTCCTCCCCAGGTCAGGGGTTGGATCGCCCGCCCACTAAGTAAAATTCAGGTCAGCAGCCACATTCGAATGTGGGTGGTGCGGTGGAGAGTAGGGTCATGGAAACCCTCGCACGGCTCACCCCCCTCACGGACAGTGAGGTGATCGAGTCTGTCACGGCCCTCCGTGAGGAGCAGCGTGTGCTGGATGCCAGACGCATCCGAGCCGCCGGAGAGTTGGCGCACCGGTCTCGCGAGACGCTCGGTGCGGATGGAATCGCTCAGCGTGCCGGTTTCTCGAAGCCGGGCGGATTTCTTGCGGAGATCTGGCACATCACGGTCGGTGAGGCGATCCGTCTGTGCGCAGTCGGACTGGCGACGCGGCAGGGATCGGCGCTCGACGGCTCTCCGCTTCCCGCGCGCTTCCCGTTCGTTGCGCGAGCGGTGGAGGAGCTCGGGATCGGGTTGGATTCGGCAGCGGTTATCGTCCGCGAGCTGGATTCCGCGGCGCGGGCGCGCTCCGTCGAGAGCCGTCTTGTCGCGGAGAAGACCCTTGTCGAACTCTGTGAGGGATTCACTGTTCGGGAGGTGCAGGTACTCGCGAGGCAGATGCGTGACCGGCTGGACCAGGACGGAGCCGAACCACGGGATGAACATCACCGCACCTGTCGAGCCCTGACAATCTTCACGACCCCGGATGGCATGATGAGGCTCGACTGGCTCATGCCGCCGGAGGTCGGTGGTCTCGTCGAGGCGGGCATCGACGCGATCGTGAGCAACCAGCTCCGTCAGGCACGAGAACCCGTCGCGATGCCCGACGACCGGATCCTGCCCCAGCTGCGATCGGATGCGGCCCAGCAGGTGTTCCATCACGCGGCCACCTGCAATTCTCCGCACGGCGTCTTGCCGCCGAGGCCGAGATCATCCCCCTTGCACTGGGCCAAGAGAGCGAGGTCCTCGATCTAGGACGTGCCAAACGACTCTTCACTCGTGCCCAGAAGATCGCTCTCGCGGAGCGAGACGAGGGTGTGCGGTCGGCGGCTGTCCGTGTCCACCGTCGTATGCCGAGGCACACCATGTCCTCTGGTGGACCCGGGGCGGACAGTCGAATCTCGACAACGGGGTACTGCTCTGTCCGTTCCATCACCACCGGGTGCACCACGACGGATGGGAGATAGACGTTCGAGAGTGGATTCGTTACTTCATTCCGCCACCCTGGGTGGATCCCTCGCGGCGGGCAAGGAGGGGCGGGCGCGTGCGCGCGCCGTGAGCGTGAACTCCTTGCGTGGCGCTGTGTGCCGAGAGCAGGCGCACAGCACAGGATGTGGCGCGCGAGAGGTCATGCGCGGAAACCATCTGCAGTCGAGTTCGACCAGCAGTGGCGCGAACCAGTTCTCGGCAACGCTCAGGCACGGGGCGTCGGATTCCAGCGGACAGGACGGTCACAGCGATGTGGCAGTTCACCGCGGAGTGAAGAGCGACTCGGTCGCAGTCGCACGGCTTGTCGAGGTTGCGACGGCGCACAGGCGGTGCTGCCCGGCCCCTGACCGAGACGGCTAGGCTCCGGGCGCGAACCGGTAGCCCATTCCGGGCTCCGTGAGCAGATACCTCGGACGCGAGGGCTCCGGCTCCAGTTTCTTGCGGAGTTGCCCGAGGTAGAGCCGAAGGTAGCCATCCTCTTTCTCGTAGGCCGGACCCCACACCGTGGTCAAGAGCAAGTGTTTCGTCACCAGGCGATCCGGGTTGCGCACCAGGACTTCGAGAATGTGCCACTCGGTCGGGGTCAGTTTCACCGGCCCGGAGCCGGCTTTCGATACGGCATGCGCGGCGAGGTCAACCGTCACGTCGCCGAAGGTCACCACCGGCTGCTCCGGCTCGGCCGGCGAGCGTCGACTGAGGGCTCGGATGCGGGCGAGCAACTCGTCGATCGCGAACGGCTTCGTGACGTAGTCATCCGCCCCCGCATCGAGCGCGTCGACCTTGTCGGCGGAATCCGTGCGTCCGCTCACGACGAGGATCGGAACCTCCGTCCAGCCGCGCAAGCCCTCGATCACCCGAATGCCGCTGAAGCCGGGCAGTCCGAGATCGAGCACCACCAGCTCGGGCTTGACGCGGGCAGCGACGTCGAGGGCATCCGGTCCCGACTGGGCGAGGAATACCTCGTAGCCGCGAGCCGCGAGGTTGATGCGCAGCGCTTTGAGGATCTGGGCATCGTCGTCCACCACCAGGATGCGCATCACGACTCCCGCCTCAGCGGAACTTCGTTCGAGGGCTCCGGGGCCGGGAGCGGCCCACTCGTCGGCAACGTCACGACCATGGTGAGCCCGCCGCCGGGGGTATCCTCTGCCTCGAGGCTGCCTCCCATCGCCTCCATGAATCCATTGGAGAGCGCGAGCCCGAGCCCGACTCCGGTGGTGTTGTCCGTGTCTCCCAGTCTCTGGAACGGCTGGAAGGCTTCGGCCAGTTTCGCCGGCGGGATGCCGGGACCCCGGTCGATCACGCGCAGTTCGAGCCGCTCCCCGAAACTGCTGGCCGTGATGAAGAGTGGAGCGTCGGCGGGGGAGTAGCGCACGGCATTCGCGACGAGGTTGACGATCACGCGCTGCAGAAGCACCGCGTCGCAGAAGGCCTCGGGAAGTTCGGCAGAGACATCCACCTTCACCCGGTCGAGTGGCACCTTCAGCTCGTCGAGGGCGAGGGGTACGATCTCGTCGAGGCCCACCCTCCCCAGGGAAATCGGCAGCACTCCGGCCTGGAGCCTGCTGGCGTCGAGCAGGTCGTTGACGAGGTCGGCGAGGCGGTGGAGGGACACCTCTGCGGTCTGCAGCAGGTCCTCCCGATCACGGTCGCTCCACGAGACATCCGTGCTCCGAAGGCTCGACACCGCCGCGGTCGCCGAGGAGAGAGGGGTGCGCAGGTCGTGGCCGACTGCCGCGAGCAGCGCCGTGCGCAGGCGGTCGGCCTCCTCGAGCGGGCGGATGCCGCTGGCCGCGGTGCGCAGTTCCTGCTGCACCAGCGCGGCCTCGATCTGTGAGACGAAGGCGTTGAGGATGCGCCGGTCCGAGGCCTGCAGGTCGCGCCCGGTGAGCACGACGCTGCCGTTGTCGCCGAGCTCGACGACCGTGCGTTTCTCGTCACCGGTGGCGGTCGACGCTCCGGCCTCGAAGAGTCGCTCGCCGTCGTAGCTCACGATCACGCTCGCCATGCCGAAGATCTCGAGCATGCGGTTGGCCAGGGCTTCGACGGCATTCTCTCCGCGGATGATGCTGCCGGCGACGGTGGCGAGCGTCTCGGCCTCGGCCGCCGAGCGTTTCGCTGACCGGCTGCGGCTGGCGGCCTGGTCGACGACCAGGCTGACCAGCACCGCAATCACCAGGAAGATCACCAGGGCGAGAAGGTGCAGGGGGTCGGCGATTGTGACGGTGTAGAGCGGGTTGACGAAGAAGAAGTCCAGCAGCAGCCCCGCGATCACCGCCGCCGTGACGGCGGGCCAGATGCCGCCGATGAGCGCCACTACCACCACGAGCAGCTGGAATGCCAGCACATCGCTGGGGAGGGACTCGCTACTTCGGAACCCGCTGAGGATCCAGGTGAGCAGGGGGAGCCCGATCAGGGCGAGGGCGAAGCCAACGGCTCGGCGGCGCACCGTGAGCGCGCCACCAGTGGTCGGCAGCTGCAGAGTGCCGGCTGAGGCGTGGGAAACGATGTGCACATCGATGTCACCGGATGCCCGGATGACGGTCTGACCGATTCCCTGCCCCGTGAGGAAGGTGGTGAGGCGGCTTCGGCGGCTCACGCCGATGACGAGCTGGGTGGCGTTGACGCCGCGGGCGAAGTCCACGAGAGCCGTGGGGGTGTTGTCACCGATCACCTGGTGATAGGTGCCGCCAAGGCGTTCGACGAGGGAGCGTTGGGTGTCGAGAGCCCCGGGATCAGACTCCGCGAGACCGTCAGAGCTCGAGACGTGGACGGCCAGCAGCTGCCCTCCGCTTGTTCGGGCCGCTATGCGAGCACCCCGGCGGATGAGGGTCTCTCCCTCCGTGCCACCGGGCAGGGCGACGACGACCCGCTCCCGGGCCTCCCACTTGCCACGGATGCCGTGCTCGTTGCGGTAGGCCTGGAGCGCGACATCCACCTCGTCAGCCAACCAGAGGAGGGCGAGTTCGCGCAGTGCGGTGAGGTTGCCGAGGCGGAAATAGTTGCTGAGAGCCGCGTCGATGGTGCCGGCGGGATAGATGTGACCGCCAGCGAGTCGGGTGCGCAGCGCCTCCGGCGTGAGGTCCACCACCTCGATCTGGTCGGCGGATCGCAGCACGGAGTCGGGAATCGTCTCGCGCTGGGTCACCCCGGTGATGGACTGCACGACGTCGTTGAGCGACTCGATGTGCTGGATGTTCACCGTCGAGATCACGTTGATGCCGGCATCCAGGAGGTCTTCGACGTCCTGCCAGCGCTTCTCGTGCGCGCTGCCGGGGGCATTGGTGTGCGCGAGTTCATCGACGAGAGCCCAGTCCGGGTGGCGGGCGATGAGGCCGTCGAGGTCGAGTTCGTCGAGGGTCACCCCGCGATGTCCGACACTGCGACGCGGGAACAGCTCGAGACCCTCGGTGAGCCGGGCGGTCTCGGCTCGGCCGTGCGTCTCGACGAGTCCGACGACCACATCGAGGTCGGCGTCGAGGAGTCGCCGGCCCTCCTCGAGCATGCTGAAGGTCTTGCCGACTCCGGGAGCCGCGCCGAGATAGACCTGCAGGATGCCTCGGGTCATTCAGCCGACCGCCTCAGTTGCTCGGGTCGAGCTTGGCGAGAGCGATGTTGAGCTCGAGCACGTTGACCGTCGGTTCGCCGATGTAGCCGAGCACGCGGCCGGTGACCGCAGCGTCGACGAGTCTCGTGACCTGGGCTTCGGAGAGGTTGCGTGCCGTGGCCACCCGTGAGATCTGCTCGCGGGCATAGGCGGGGCTGATGTGCGGGTCGAGTCCCGACGCTGAGGCCGTGAGAGCGTCAGCCGGGATCGACGCCGGATCCACCCCGTCGCTCTTCGCAATGGCTGCCTTCCGCTCCGTGATCGCCGTGATCAGTGTCTCACTCTCGGTGCCCTGGTTGGTGGCGCCGGAGGACCCGCCGTCATAGCCTTCCCCGGCCGCCGATGGGCGGGACTGGAACCACTGCGGGAGCGCGTTGCCCTTCTTGTCGGTGAAGGACTGGCCGATCAGACTCGATCCAACGGTCTTGCCGTCTACCGAGGCGAGCGAGCCGTTCGCCTGCGATGGAGCCACCAGGCCGACCACCGTGATGACGAGCGGGTAGATGATGCCCAGGGCGATGGTGAAGACCACCATGGCGCGAAGAGCGACCCAGTATTGGCGCGGTGCGCCGCGGAGCTGGCTCATGAGATGTGTCCTTTGTGATGTCGTTTGTCGGCGAGGGGGGCTTAGAAGCCCGGGATGAGGGAGATGACGAGGTCGATCAGCTTGATGCCGATGAAGGGCGCGATGAGGCCGCCGAAACCGTAGATGAGCAGGTTGCGTCCGAGCACGCTGGACACGCTGCCCGGGCGGTAGGTCACTCCACGGAGGGACAGGGGGATCAACACGATGATGATGAGGGCGTTGAAGACGACGGCGGAGAGGATGGCGGATGCCGAGGAGTGCAGCTGCATGAAGTTGAGCGCTGCGAGTCCGGGGTAGCTCGCCACGAACATCGCCGGGATGATGGCGAAGTACTTGGCGACGTCGTTCGCGATCGAGAAGGTCGTGAGCGACCCACGGGTGATCAACAGCTGCTTGCCGATGCCCACGATGTCGATGAGCTTGGTGGGGTCGGAGTCGAGATCCACCATGTTGCCCGCCTCTTTGGCCGCGGAGGTCCCCGTGTTCATCGCGACGCCGACATCCGCCTGGGCGAGGGCCGGCGCGTCGTTGGTGCCGTCTCCGGTCATCGCCACGAGGTTGCCGCCGGCCTGCTCCTTCTTGATGAGCTCCATCTTGTCTTCCGGGGTCGCCTCCGCGAGAAAGTCGTCCACCCCGGCCTCTGCCGCGATCGCCTTGGCGGTGAGCGGGTTGTCGCCGGTGATCATCACGGTGCGGATGCCCATGCGACGCAGATCGGCAAAGCGCTCGGCAAGGCCCGTCTTCACGACGTCCTTGAGGTAGACGGCACCGAGAACGGATGCTTCACCCGCGGCGGTGCGCCGAGCGACGACCAAGGGGGTGCCTCCGGCCTCGGAGATGCGCGTGACAACGCCGTTCAGTTCGGTCTGCTGCGCAGGCGTGAGGGTGCTCGATTCCGCGACCCAGGAGCTGACCATGGATCCGGCGCCCTTGCGCACCTGGCTTCCATCGGCGTAGTCGACACCGCTCATGCGGGTCTGCGCGGTGAACGGCACGACGGTGCCGTCGACAGTGGTCGGGTAGGCGAAGCCCAGCTCGGTGGCGAGATCGAGGATCGACTTGCCCTCGGGGGTCGGGTCGCTGAGAGAGGAGGCCGCCGCGACCGTGGCGAGAGTCTCGGCATCCACTCCGGAGAGTGTCGCGAATTCCGCCGCCCGGCGGTTGCCGTAGGTGATCGTGCCGGTCTTGTCGAGGAGCAGGGTCGTCACGTCGCCGGCGGCCTCGACGGCCCGGCCGGACATGGCGAGCACGTTGTGCTGCACGAGCCGGTCCATGCCGGCGATGCCGATCGCCGAGAGCAGGGCGCCGATGGTGGTCGGGATGAGGCAGACCAGCAGGGCGACGAGCACGGGAAGGCTCTGAGCCGCGTTCGAGTACTGAGCGATCGGATTGATGATGAGCACGACCACCACGAAGATGATGGTGAGGCTCGCGAGCAGGATGTTGAGCGCGATCTCATTGGGAGTCTTCTGCCGCGAGGCGCCCTCGACCAGCTTGATCATGCGGTCGACGAAGGTCTCGCCCGGCCTCGACGTGATGCGCACGACGATGCGGTCGGAGAGCACCCTTGTGCCGCCCGTGACCGCGCTGCGGTCACCACCGGACTCGCGGACGACCGGGGCGGATTCGCCGGTGATGGCGGATTCATCCACAGAGGCGATACCCCAGATGATGTCGCCGTCGCCGGGGATCGGCTCTCCTGCGACGACGACGACGGTGTCGCCGAGAGTGAGCTCCGCAGAGGCGATCTTCTCGAACTCGGCTCGCTCTGCACCGGGATCACCGGTCTCGTCGTAGGCCCGCACCCGCTCCGCCATGGTGCTGGTGCGGCTGTCACGCAGGCTCTTGGCCTGAGCCTTACCGCGACCCTCGGCCACCGCCTCCGCCATGTTGGCGAACAGGGTGGTGAGCCACAGCCAGACCGCGATCGACCAGATGAAGGCGGGTGAGGTCGGGGAGGACGTCGTCTGAGCGGATGCGCCGAGGAACGGCGTTGCGATCGCGAGGAGGGTGGTGAGCGCGGCGCCGATCTCGACGACGAACATGACCGGGTTGCGCCACATGAGGCGCGGATCCAGCTTGCGCAGGGCATCCGGGATGCTCTTGACGAGCTGGCCGGCGCTGAACGCGGAGGCCTGCTTTCGTCCCTGCTTCTGCGACGGCGAGTCGCTCCCGGTGGGAGTAGTGAGGGTTGTGGTCATGAGCGTTACTTCAGTCCTTCTGCGAGCGGGCCGAGCGCGAGTACGGGGAGGTAGGTGAGAGCCGACACGATGACGATCGTGCCGACGAGCAGGCCGATGAACTGCGGCCGATGGGTGGGGAGGGTGCCGGAGGTGGTCGGGATCGTGTCCTGGGCGGCGAAAGAGCCGGCGAGGGCGAGTACGAACACGATCGGCAGGAACCTGCCGAGCAGCATCGCCACTCCGAGAGCCGTATCGAACCACGGGGTGCTCGCGGTGAGGCCGGCGAAGGCCGAACCGTTGTTGTTCGCCGCGGAGGTGAAGGCATAGAGCACCTCCGAGTATCCGTGCAGCCCGGTGTTGGCCATCGAGGTGCCGACGACGGATTTCTGCACCGCCGGTATCGCGAAGCTCAGCGCGGTTCCGGCCAGCACCAGAGTCGGCGTGATCAGGATGTAGATGCTGGCGAGTTTCACCTCGCGCGAACCGATCTTCTTGCCGAGATACTCGGGGGTGCGCCCGATCATCAGGCCGGCGACGAAGACAGCGACGATGGCCATCACGAGGATGCCGTAGAGGCCGGATCCCACCCCACCGGGAGCCACCTCGCCGAGCATCATGTTCACCATGATCAGCCCGCCGCCGAGGGAGGTGAAGCTGTCGTGCATGGAGTTGACCGCGCCGGTCGAGGTGAGCGTCGTTGAGGTGGCGAAGAGGCTCGATCCGACGATTCCGAATCGCACCTCCTTACCCTCCATGGCCCCTCCGGCCAGCTGACTGGCCGTGCCGCTGCCGAAGCTCTCCAGAAGAGTGAGCAGTGCCGTCGAGACAACCCAGATCAGGCCCATGGCCGAGAGGATCGCGTAGCCCTGTCGGTTGTCGCCCACCATGCGTCCGAAGGTGCGGGGGAGGGAGAACGGAATCGCGAGCAGGAGCACGATCTCGAACAGGCTTGACCACCCGGTCGGGTTCTCGAAGGGATGCGAGGAGTTGGCGTTGAAGAATCCGCCACCGTTCGTGCCGAGTTCCTTGATCGCCTCCTGGGACGCCACCGGTCCACCCGGGATCGTCTGGGTGCTTCCGGTCAGGGTCGTGATGTGCTGGAACCCCGCGAAGTTCTGGATGACTCCGCTGAAGATCAACACGATGGCGGCGATCACCGCGAGCGGAAGCAGAATCCGCACGACACCGCGGGTGAGATCCACCCAGAAGTTGCCGATCGTCGTGGACTTGCGAGAGGCGAGCCCGCGGATGAGGGCGACAGCCACGGCGATTCCGACCGCGGCGGAGACGAAGTTCTGAACCGCGAGACCGACCAGCTGAACCGTGTAGCCCATGGTGAGCTCTGGCGAGTAGGACTGCCAGTTGGTGTTGGTCACGAACGAGATGGCGGTGTTCCAGGCCAGCGACTGCTCCACCGCCGGCAAGCCGAGCGAGTAGGGCAGGATCTCCTGGATGCGTTGGAGCAGGTAGACCGCGAGCACGCCGATGACAGAGAAGGCGAGCACGCTGCGGAGGTAGACCGGCCAGGTCTGTTCCGACGCGGGGTTGACGCCGATGAGCCGGTAGAAGCCGCGCTCGACGCGCAGGGACTTGGGCGTCGTGTAGACCTGAGCCATGTAGTCGCCGAGGGGGCGGTAGATCAGGGCGAGGACCAGGATTATGGTCGCCGCCTGCAGGATGAAGAGCCAGGTGGTGTTCATCAGAATCGCTCCGGCTTCACGAGGGCGAAGACGAGATAGACGAGTGCCGCCACGCCGAGGACGAGGCTGAGCACTGTGAAGAAGATCACAGTTTCTCGACCCCCCGGGCGACGAGGGCGATGAGGGCGAACAGGCCGACAACGCCGATCACATAGATGAGATCGAGCATGGATTCCTCCGAGACGAGCGCAGGCTGCGGCCAGGGGGGCACGCAGCGGCATCGTGTGCAGATCCACACGATGCCACTCAGGAATTCCACACCCGCCGGGGCGGCAGGGTCGCGGAACTAACGGATCCCTAACGCCGCGGAGGCGAAGCCTTACGCGGGCTCGAGTGGGACGGAGCTACTTCCCGGAGGCCAGGGCGGCAGCTCCGAGGATGCCGGCATTGTTGCGCAGTGCGGCGGGCACGATCGGGGTGTCGAGCTTCAGCAGCGGCAGGAAGTCCTTGTGCTCCTTCGACACCCCACCACCCACAATGAACAGGTCGGGGTGGAAGAGAGCCACGAGCATGTCGTAGTACTTCTGCAGCCGTTCGGCCCACTGTTCCCAGCTCAGGTTCTCGCGTTCCTTCGCCGAGTAGGCCGCCTTGGTCTCCCAGTCGACCCCCTCGAGCTGCAGGTGGCCGAGCTCGGCATTCGGGATGAGCACGCCCTTGTAGATGAGGGCGGTTCCGATGCCGGTGCCGAGTGTGGTCAGGATCACGAGGCCCTTCTGCTTCTCCGCGGCCCCGTACAGTGCCTCGGCATAGCCGGCCGCATCCGCGTCGTTCACGAAGCTGATGTCGCGGTCGAGACCCTTCTCGAAGAGGGTCTCGGCTTCGAGGCCGATCCACTTCTTCGAGACGTTGGCGGCCGAGAGGGTGCGCCCCTTCACCACGACGGCGGGAAAGCACAGCCCCATCGGCAGCTTCTTCTCGGGCGAGCCGAGCTTCTTCAGCACCTCGAGCACTGTCAGGACGATGTCATCCGGCTCTCCGCCCTCCGGAGTGGGTAGTTTGATCCGATCGCTGAGGAGCTTGCCCGTCGCGACGTCGACGATCGCCCCCTTGATGCCGGTTCCGCCGATATCGATGCCTACTGCTTTGGAAGCCATCTCGCCATTCTCTTCATAGGGTGTTCTGCCGGAAGCAGCTCAGGGGAGGGTCAGTACTTCCGCGCCGCGCTCGGTCACGACCATGGTGTGCTCGAACTGGGCGGTGATGCTGCGGTCTTTGGTGACGACGGTCCAGTCGTCTTCCCACATCTCCCATTCGATGCCCCCGAGGGTGAGCATCGGCTCGATCGTGAAGACCATACCCACTTCTATCTCCGTGGCATAGGAGGGGGCGGCGTCGTAGTGCGGAATGATCAGGCCGGAGTGAAATGCCTCCCCGACGCCGTGGCCGGTGAAGTCCCTGACGACTCCGTAGTCGAAACGGCGCGCGTAGGACTCGATGGCGCGTCCGATGACATTGATCGCCCGTCCAGGCGCCACGGCCTTGATGCCTCGATTGAGCGACTCGCGCGTGCGTTCGACCAGCTCCTCCACCTGAGGTGCCGCCTGACCGACGATGAAGGTCTGGTTGCTGTCGCCGTGCACGCCGTTCTTGAATGCGGTGATGTCGATGTTCACGATGTCTCCGTCTTCGAGCACGGTGTCATCGGGGATGCCATGGCAGATCACCTCGTTCACCGAACTGCAGAGGGATTTGGGAAAGCCGCGGTAGCCGAGAGTCGAGGGGTAGGAGTCGTTGGCCACCATGAAGTCGTGGCCGATCACATCCAGCTCATCGGTGGTGATTCCGGCTCGCACATGTTCGCCGACGAGGGCGATCGCATCCGCCGCGATCCGGCCGGATTCGCGGATGCGGCCGACCGCCTCCGCGTCGTAGATGTCCGACCCGGTGAATCGGGAGGGTGCCGCTTTCCCGACGTATTCGGGACGCACGATGTGCCTCGGCACGAATCGAGCGGGAGAGACGCGCCCCGCAACCAGGTGGCCATTGGAATCCTTGGGCATGGGAGTAATTTTAGTGGCGAGCAAGGAGTCATTCATGACGCAGTGGTATTACAACACCCGCACCCACGAGGTGGAAGAGGGCAAGCAGTCGCTTGCTTCGGAGCTGGACGGACCGTTCGACACCCGGGAGGATGCCGCGCGCGCTCCCGAGATCATCGCCGAACGCGCACGGAAGTGGGCAGAGGAAGACGCGAAGAACGACTGACGCACCGGCCAGGGAGCTAAGCCGAAGTCCGTGGCGAGCTCCCGCTGCCCTTGCCCCTAGTCCGTGTACTCGTGCTCCGCGGCCGGGTACTCGCCGCCCGCGACATCCGCGATGTAGTCCTTCGCGGCATCCGTCAGAACGCCGCTGAGGTTCGCATAGCGCTTGACGAACTTGGGGATGCGGCCGACGGTCAGGCCGGCCCAGTCCGTCCAGACCAGAAGCTGGCCATCCACGTGCGGGCCGGCCCCGACCCCGATCGTGGGGATGCGCAACTCCTCGGTGACCTGCTTCGCGATGAGGGAGGGTACCATCTCGAGAACGACGGCGAACGCTCCCGCGTCCTCAACCGCGTGGGCGTCGGCGAGCAGCTGTTCTGCCCCTTCGCCGCGCCCCTGGATGATGTGGCCCCCGAGACCGTGCTCGCTCTGGGGGGTGAAACCGATGTGACCCATCACGGGGATTCCCGCGGAGACGATGCGGCGGATCTGTTCTGCGCTGCGCACACCGCCCTCGAACTTCACCGCGTGCGCGTGCGTCTCCTTCATGAACCGGAACGCCGTGTGCAGCGCCGCGTCCGGCCCGGTCTCGTAGGAGCCGAACGGCATGTCGGCGACGACGAAGGCGCGGGTCACCGCCCCGGCGACCGCCCTGGTGAGCGGGATGAGGTCCTCAACGGTCACGGGCAGAGTGGTCTCGTAACCGAGCACGTTGTTGCCGGCGGAGTCGCCGACGAGCAGGAAGTCGATCCCCGCCGCATCGAAGATGGATGCGGTGAGCTGGTCGTAGCTCGTGAGGCCGGTGATCTTCACACCGTTCTCTTTCGCGCTCTGGAAGTGTCGCGTGCGCACTCTCTTGAGGTTCGCCTGGGTCGCCGCAGCGGTGGGGTCGGTCATGCGCGCAATCCTAGCCTCGGGCCGCTAAAAGGTCGGTCGGTACGTGATCGGCAGCCGGCGATCGCGACCGAAGGCCATGTGACTGATCTTGGGGCCGATGGCGCCCTGTCGGCGCTTCCACTCGGAGTGGTCGACCAGCTTCGTCACGAAGTCGACCGTCTCCTCGTCGAAGCCGAGAGCGATGACATCCTCCCGGCCGAGCGCGCGGGTGATGTAGGCATCGAGGATGGCGTCGAGGACGTCGTAAGGCGGAAGAGAATCCTGATCGGTCTGATCCGGGCGCAACTCGGCGCTCGGCGGCTTGTCGATCGAGTTCGTGGGAATCGGCGGGGTCTCTCCCCGCGCTGCCGCGAACTCATTGCGCCACCGAGCGAGTTCCCAGACGAGAGTCTTGGGCACGTCCTTGATCGGCGCGAAACCGCCGGCGGCGTCCCCATAGATCGTGGAGTAGCCGACGGAGATCTCACTCTTGTTGCCGTTGGTCAGCGCCAGATAGCCGTGAGTGTTCGACTCGGCCATCCAGATCAGCCCCCGAATGCGCGCTTGCACGTTCTCTGCTGCCACGCCCGTGAGCCGGAGTTGCGCTTCGATCGGCGCGACCAGGTCGGCGATCGGCTCGACGCGATAGTGGAAGCCGATCCGTTCGGCCAGGTCGGCCGCGTCGCCCACCGACCCGTCGGAGCTGTACCGACTGGGCAACGAGATGCCGTGCACGCGGTCCGCGCCGATCGCGTCCGCCGCGAGAGCCGCGACGATGCTCGAGTCGATACCGCCCGAAACTCCGAGGACGACCCCGGGGAAGCCGTTCTTGTGCACGTAGTCCCGCAGGCCGAGCACCAGGGCATTCCACACCTGCTCACGATCATCCGGGAGGGTGGCGAGATCGGCATCAAGGGGCGGCTTGTGGTCGGGTCCGTCGGCGAGGGTGACCCGCTTGACGTTTCGGGGGAGTGCCGCCCCCGCCGACGCCGAGAAGTCCGCCGCGGGGGACACCTCGAGGTCGACGACGAGCAGGTGCTCGGCGAACTGGGGGGCGCGCGCGAGGATGGTACCCGCGCCATCCACCACCACGCTGTCACCGTCGAAGACCAGGTCGTCCTGCCCGCCGACGATATTGACGTACGCGACAGTGGTGTTGGTCTCGACCGCGCGACGGGTGACCAGCGGAAGGCGAACCTCGTCCTTGTCACGTTCGAACGGCGAGGCGTTGATCACCACGAGGAGACCGGCGTCGGCATCGAGAACCCGACCGACCGGACCCCCGTCGCGCCAGAGGTCCTCGCAGACGATCACCGCGACATCCACCCCCTTGATCCTCAGAACCAGAAGCTCGTCGCCCGGGATGAAGATGCGGTATTCGTCGAACACCGAGTAGTTGGGAAGGTGGTGCTTGGCGTAGCGAGCGGTCACGTGCCCGTGCTGGATCACGCTCGCGCAGTTCTGCGCGATCGCGGTCGGCGCATTGCTCGTGCCGAGCAGCCGCGGCTCGAATGGCCCATCCGGATGCCCGACGATCACGGCAAGATCGCCCAGACCGGCATCCTGCAAATTCTTGGCGAGGTTCTGCACGGCATCGTGGCAGTCGGCGAGGAAGCTCGGCCTCGATGCCAGGTCCTCGATGGGATAGCCGCTGATCGCCATCTCTCCCACAGCGAGCAGGTCTGCTCCCTGGGCCGAGGCGCGACGGGCGGCGTCGAGAATCTGTTCGGAATTGCCGACAAGATCGCCGACGATGGGGTTGGTTTGGCCAAGCGCCAAGCGGAGTCGGGGCATAGCCACTAGCCTAATAGCCGGGGAGGAATCGCCCCGGAACGAGCAACAAGAGGAGCCCATGGACAAGCAGCGCGACTTCGTTCTCCGCACCATCGAAGAACGCGGCGTCAAGTTCATCCGCCTCTGGTTCACGGATGTCGTCGGCACCCTCAAGTCCGTCGCGATCGCTCCCGCGGAGGTCGAGGGAGCCTTCGCCGAGGGCCTCGGATTCGACGGCTCGGCGATCGAGGGCCTCACCCGCTCCTATGAGGCCGACGTGCTCGCGCATCCGGATCCGGCCACGTTCCAGATCCTGCCGTGGCGCGGCGAGATCGACCCAACAGCCCGCATGTTCTGCGACATCATGACGCCGGATGGCCAGCCGGCCGTCGCGGACCCGCGCAACGTGCTGAAGCGCACGCTCGCGACCGCAGCGGAGCGGGGATTCACCTTCTACACGCACCCCGAGATCGAGTTCTATCTGCTCAAGAGCTCGCAGTTCGGCGAGGAGGGTCCGCAGCCCGTCGACCGCGCCGGCTACTTCGACAACGTGCCGGGAGGCACCGCCCACGACTTCCGTCGCCGTTCGGTGCGGATGCTCGAAGACCTCGGCATCTCGGTGGAGTTCAGCCACCACGAGGCCGGCCCGGGCCAGAACGAGATCGACCTCCGCTATGCGGACGCGCTCACCACCGCTGACAACATCATGACATTCCGCACCGTGATCAAAGAGGTGGCCATCGAGCAGGGTGTCTACGCCACGTTCATGCCGAAGCCGCTCTCGGGCGAGCCGGGCTCGGGGATGCACACCCACATGTCGCTCTTCGAGGGCGATACCAATGCGTTCTATGACGGCGCGGGACAGTACCAGCTCTCCAAGATCGGGCGCCACTTCATCGCTGGCCTTCTGCGCCACGCGCCGGAGATCACGGCCGTGACCAACCAGTTCGTCAACTCCTACAAGCGGCTGTGGGGCGGATCGTCCCAGAACAAGCTCGGGGAGGCCCCGAGCTTCGTCACCTGGGGCCACAACAACCGTTCCGCCCTCGTGCGGGTGCCGTTGTACAAGCCGAACAAGGGTCAGAGCGCGCGGGTGGAGTACCGCGCCATCGACTCTGCGGCGAACCCGTACCTCGCCTTCTCGCTGCTGCTCGCTGCGGGGCTCAAGGGCATCGAGGAGGGCTACGAACTCCCCGCCGAAGCCGAGGACAACGTGTGGGAACTCTCGGATGCCGAGCGCCGTGCGCTCGGCTACAGCCAGCTTCCCGCGAGCCTGGATCACGCCGTCTCACTCATGGAGGAGTCGGAGCTGGTGGCTCAGACCCTCGGCGAGCAGGTCTTCAACTTCGTGCTCCTCAATAAGCGCCAGGAGTGGCGCGAGTATCGCGCGCAGGTCACCCCCTACGAGCTCAAGAGCAACCTGGAGATGCTGTAACGGCATCCCGGATCTGTGGTTTAGGACTCGACGGCAATGGCGCGCGAACAATCCATCCTGACCGACCTCGCGAGGATCGGGTTCGCTGAACTCGACCTCGCCGTCGCGTTGCTCTCAGAGCTGGATGACCTCGTCGGTGGCGAAGGCGCCGGCGACCTGAGCGCGACGGGACTCCTGCCCCTGTTCGCCCATGCCGCGGATGCCGACAGCGCTCTTCGCTTTCTCACGACGCTCGCGCGGCAGGCTCCGACCGAGACAAGGGCGGTGCTCGGCGATATCTCCGCGGCCGATCGGCTGGTCCGCGTGCTCGGAGCCTCGGCCGGTCTCGCAGACTTCCTGCTGCGCCATCCGGACGAGCTCTCGGTACTCACGGTGTCGCTCGCCCGCCCGCTCACCCCGGACGCGTATCGCCTCGACCTGGCGGAGGCGGTCGCCTCGATCGACGCGACGAACGAGGAGTCGTCGTGGGATGCACTTCGGGTGCGTTATCGCCGCCATGTGCTGCAACTCGCCGCGTGGGATCTCGGGCAGGCGCATCCGCTCGACGGTCTCGACACCGTCGCGGCCGCACTCGCCGACCTGGCGGCGGCAGCTCTCGACGCCGCGCTGCTGGTGGCGCGCGCCACCGCACGGTTTCCCGCTGGGGAGGTCGCGGCTACGCGACTGTCGATCATCGGCATGGGAAAGGCCGGCGCTCGGGAACTCAACTACGTGAGCGACGTCGATGTGATCTTCGTCGCCGAGGGCTCCAGTGAAGTGACCGACTCCCGCGCGGTCGAGATCGCGACCCGTCTTGCCATGGCGACCATGAGGGGTATCCACGACTACTCTCGGGAGCCCGCGCTGTGGGAGGTGGATGCCAACCTGCGGCCGGAGGGCAAGGACGGCGCCCTTGTGCGCACCCTCGACTCCCACATCGCCTACTACGACCGCTGGGCGAAGAGTTGGGAGTTCCAGGCGCTCCTCAAGGCCCGGCCCCTCGCCGGGGATGACGAACTCGGGGCACGCTACGTCGACGCGGTCGCACCGAAGGTATGGTCGAGCGCCTCACGCGAGAACTTCGTCGAGGGGGTGCAGCGCATGCGGGAGCGGGTGACCGACAACATCCCGAGCGCGGAACTCGACTACCAGCTCAAGCTGGGACCGGGCGGCTTGCGCGACGTGGAGTTCACCATCCAGCTGCTCCAACTCGTGCACGGCCAGACCGACGAACTGGTTCGCCAACGGGCCACCCTCCCCGCCCTGGTCGCCCTCGCCGAACAGGGCTACATCGGGCGCGTCGAGGCAGCGGAATTCTCGCGCGATTACCGTTTTCTCCGGTTGCTCGAACACCGCCTCCAGCTGGTTCAGCTGCGGCGAACGCACCTGATGCCGAGCGATCCCGATGCGGTGAGGATCCTGGCCCGCGCGAGCGGCATCGCCTCCGGTACCGTCGACCTGACCGAGCAGTGGAACCGCACGAAGCACGAGGTCCGGAGCCTGCACGAGCGGTTGTTCTATCGTCCCCTCCTCTCGGCGGTTGCCGCTCTGCCCGATGAGGGCCTCGCACTGAGCAGCGAACAGGCCGTCGCGCGGCTCGCGGCGATCGGATTCCGCGATCCGAAGGGCGCACTGGCGCACATCGGTGCGCTCACCGGGGGAGTGTCTCGTCGCGCGGCAATTCAGCGCCACCTGCTGCCGGTGATGCTCCAATGGTTCGCCGACGGCGCCGACCCGGACTACGGTCTCCTTGCCTTCCGGCGCCTCAGCGACGACCTCGGCGAGTCCTACTGGTTCCTGCGAATGCTGCGCGACTCCTCCGGCGCGGCCAAACGCCTCACCAGCGTGCTGTCCTCCGCCAGATTCGTCGGAGTGCTGCTCGAGCGCATCCCGGAGGCGGCCGCCTGGTTCGACCGGGAGGAGGAGCTCGCCCCGCGCTCACTCGCGGCACTGCTCGACGAGACGGCATCCACCCTCGCGAGGCATGACGATATCGCGGCCGCTGCGCTCGCGCTGCGCACTCTGCGCCGCCGGGAAGTGCTGCGACTCGCCATCGGCGCCATTCTGGGCCTCGTGCACGTGGAGGAGCTCGGCAGGGCCCTGTCCGACGTGACGACGGCATTCCTCACCGGGATACTTGACGCCGTGCGCCCCAAGGACGACGGCATCGAGTTCGGCATCGTCGCAATGGGACGCTATGGCGGGCAGGAGCTCGGGTTCGGATCCGACGCCGATGTGCTCTTCGTTTATCGCGCCGCCGGTGCTACGGACGAGGAGGCCGCTGCACGGGCGAAGCAACTCGTCAGCGAGCTCAACCGCCACACCGAAGACCTGCGATTGCCCTTCGACCTCGATATCGACCTGCGGCCGGAGGGCAAGAACGGGGCGGTCGTTCGATCGCTCGACTCCTATCGGGCCTACTACGCCCGCTGGTCGCTCACCTGGGAGGCGCAGGCCCTGCTTCGTGCTCGCGGTGCGGTGGGGGATCCCGCGCTGCTCGCCGACTTCGAGTCCCTCGCCGACGGGGTGCGTTTCCCCACCTCCATCTCGGAGAACGACGTGCGGGAGGTGAAACGCATCAAGGCCAGGGTCGAGTCGGAGCGGCTCCCGCAGGCGGCGGATCCCGCCCGGCATCTCAAGCTCGGTCGCGGCTCGCTCAGCGACGTTGAGTGGTTCGTGCAGCTCATCCAGTTGCAGAATGGAGCAAGGGTGACGGGCCTCAGAACCACCTCAACGCTCTCGGCACTCGAGGTCGCCCACACCGAGGGCTTCGTGTCGGGCAGCGATGCCACGAAGCTGCGGGATGCCTGGATCTTCGCGTCCCGGGTGCGGTCGGCGATGGTGCTCTGGATGACCCGGACCACGGATGTGCTGCCCACCGACCGCCAGCAACTCGACGGCGTCGCTCGACTGCTGGAGTATCCGCCCGGCTCCGCGACCCAGCTGGAAGAGGATTACTTGCGAGTGACCCGACTGGCTCGAGCTGTCTTCGAGAAGCGGTTTTACGGCGTCGAGAGAGTGCCCGGACCGACCACCGGCTGAATCGCCGCGGCTCTGGATTCGGGGGCGGATGCCTGCCGAAGGACTCTCGTGCCCTCATCCATCGCTCGAGTGAGCTCGGTGCCGTGAAGGCGGTGTCGCTCCTCCAGTGGGTGGACGAGATCGACACGGCTCGGCGCCAACGCGTGACCGACCTGGAGTCCGTCACTGATTGTCGTGAAGACCCTGCGACTGAGCAGTTTGCGACGGCAAGACCGCTTCACGGTGGGAGATTCCCGGAGCCAGGCAACTCGTTCCGTCCGGCGCTCGGCGAAGAGCGCTCACCCGTCGAAGCTCGTCGCTTGGGGTGCCGATCGGAGCAGAGTCTGACGGATGGCGGCGCTACGGGCGCACAGTCCGACGGATGGCGGCACTGCGGGCGCACAGTCTGACCGATGGCGAGACTGCGGGCTAACCAACAAGAGCCGCACCCCCGAAGGGATGCGGCTCTTGGTCGAGAGGCGGATCAGACGCTGAAGTACAGCTCGTACTCGAACGGCGTCGGACGCTGGGCGGCCGGGATGATCTCCGCGGAACGCTTGTACGAGATCCAGGTCTGGATCAGGTCGGGCGTGAACACGTTGCCGGCGGTGAGGAACTCGTTGTCGGCTTCGAGTGCGCGCAGCGCCTCCTCGAGAGACGCGGGAACCTGCGGGATGTTCTTCGCCTCCTCGGGGGGAAGCTCGTACAGGTCCTTGTCCACGGGCTCGTGCGGCTCGATGCGGTTCTTGATGCCGTCGAGGCCGGCCATGAGCTGCGCGGCGAAGGCGAGATACGGGTTGCCCGAGGCATCCGGTGCTCGGAACTCGATACGCTTCGCCTTCGGGTTGGTGCCGGTGATCGGGATGCGGATAGAGGCCGAACGGTTGCCGGCCGAGTAGACCAGGTTGACCGGTGCTTCGAATCCGGGGATCAGTCGACGGTAGGAGTTGAGCGTCGGGTTCGTGAACGCGAGCACCGCGGGAGCGTGCTTGAGCAGTCCGCCGATGTACCAGCGCGCGATGTCGCTCAGTCCGCCGTAGCCCTTCTCGTCGTAGAACAGCGGGGTGCCGTCACTCCACAGCGACTGGTGGGTGTGCATGCCCGATCCGTTGTCGCCGAACAGCGGCTTGGGCATGAAGGTCGCGACCTTGCCCCATTCGAGCGCCGTGTTCTTGACGATGTACTTGAACTTGAGGATGTCGTCGGCCGCGTGCACCATCGTGTCGAAGCGGTAGTTGATCTCCGCCTGGCCTCCGGTGCCGACCTCGTGGTGGGCGCGCTCGAGGATGAGTCCGGCGTCGATCAGCTTGAGGCTGATGTCGTCGCGGAGGTCGGCCTGCTTGTCGACGGGGCTCACCGGGAAGTAGCCGCCCTTGTACGGCGTCTTGTTGGCGAGGTTGCCGCCCTCTTCGACGCGTCCCGAGTTCCAGGCACCCTCTTCGGAGTCGACGAAGTAGGAGCTGGAGTTCTGGCGGACGTCGTAGCGCACGTCGTCGAAGATGTAGAACTCGGCCTCCGGTGCGAAGAACGCGGTGTCGGCGATTCCGGTGGAGGCGAGGTACTTCTCGGCCTTCTTGGCAACCTGGCGCGGGTCGCGGGCGTAGATCTCGCCGTTTCGCGGGTTGTAGATGTCGAAGATCATGATGAGCGTCTTCTCGACGCGGAAGGGATCGACGTACGCGGTGGTCACGTCGGGAATGAGCTGCATGTCTGATTCGTGAATCGACGCGAAGCCGCGGATCGACGAGCCGTCGAAGAGCTGTCCGACCGAGAAGAATTCTTCGTCGACGGTCGAGGCGGGGATGTTGAAGTGCTGCTGCACACCGGGGAGATCGGTGAAGCGGATATCAAGGAACTTGACGTTCTCGGCCTTGATGAACTTGAGCACCTCTGAAGAATCACTGAACATGTGACTTGACTCCAATGGGGTTTGGAACTGGGTACGGCGGCAAACGCAGCCAACTGTGACGCTAGACGAAGGGAGTTTCGCCACGGTGTCGCTATTGTTTCGTGCATGTTACGTCGAGTCGGCGAACGTAGGATCGTCGGTATGGCAGAGCCCCGAACATCCGCCCAGTCCAGCGATTGGCCCGGCCGGCATTTCGGTCTTCCCGCCACCGGACCGCGCTCGATCGCCCGCTTCGGTCGACGTCTCGCAGCCTTCGCCATCGACGTGGCGCTGGGGGCACTGATCTCCTACGCGTTCTTCAACTACGACCGCTGGGCCAGCCTCGCGGTCTTCGCGGTGCTGCAGATCGTCTTCCTGGTGCTGCTCAGCGGCAGCATCGGGCACCTCCTCCTCGGGATGCGCGTCGTGCCCCTCGCATCCGGATGGATCGGGGTCTGGCGCCCGATCGTGCGAACGGTGCTGCTATCCCTGCTCGTGCCGGCGCTCATCGCCGACCGGGATCGCCGCGGCCTTCACGACCGGCTCGCCGGCACCGTCCTGGTGCGGCGTTAGCCCGCCGCCGCTGCGGGAAAAGCGCTGACTAGCGCGGGAAAAGCGCTGATTAGCGCGGGCGGGGGGCGCGAGCCCGCATCGGATCGACGCCCTTGGGGATCGGAAGCTGGTTCTTGCCGAGGGAGGCGAGTCGATTGCTCACCGCGTAGATCTCGGACTTGTTCAACGAGCGCTTGAATCGCGCCATGCGCCCCGCGAGCTTGTGCAGCGGAACCGCATCGGCATCCGGCCCCACGTGCAGGAAGTGCACGCTCACGTTCGGCAGGATGCGGGTGACGCGGCGACGTTCCTCATCCAGCATCTTCTGGGTGCGGCTCTTCGGCCCCTCGCCGATCAGCACGACACCTCCGTTGCCGACGGCCCGGTAGACGGCATCCTGGGTCTTGGGACTCACTGCGACGGGCATCTCGCTCGCGGTCCAGCCGCGGCGGAGGGAGCTTTTGAGCACGGCACCGACAGCACCCGCCTGTCCCTCGATCTGCGAGTAGGCAGCGCGTTCCGCGAGCCGCCCGAGCACGATGAGGAAGAGCAGCACGCCACCGAGAACGCCCGCGATGATCCACAGCACGAATCCGAAGACGTTGTCGACACCGGAGATGAGGAAGCCGGCGACGATGCCGACGAGTATCGGGGCGAGGAAAGCGAGCAGGAACCACCAGATCGCGTTCGAGTCGTAGCGGCGGGTCATCTGGAAGACCTGGTACATCTGCTTGAGACGACCGGGCTCTTTCGCAGGTTTGGGGGCCGAATTCTGGGTGCGTGCCATGACACAAGGATACGGCCTGACCGTCGGGCTCTGCTCCCTCACACCGGCGACAGGGAGGAACCTGGCCACAGCCCAGACCGAATCGAGCCAACGGATGCCTCGCCGGCTCGATACTCGCAGCATGGAGACCGTCGGCGGCTATCGACTCGTGCGCAAGCTCGGTGAGGGGACGCGCGCGGAGATCCATCTCGGGCATGCGGGATCCCGGGAGCCTCCCGACGGTGATCGGATCGCGGCGATCAAGATCTATCGGCCGCAGACCGACGATGGGAGCATCGATCGCGAGATAGAGGCTCTGGCGCGGGTGTCCTCCCGGCACCTCCTGGAGCTGAAGGACCTCGCAACCGGTCCGGATGGCCGACCGTGCCTCATCCTGCCCCGGCTCGGCTCCGGCACCCTCAGCCGGCTGCTCGCGCTGCGTGGCACCATCGCGCCGGGGGAGGCGGTGAGCATTCTCGTGCCCCTCGTCGAGGCGGTGAAGGAACTGCACCGGGTCGGAGTCGCGCATCGGGACGTGGCGCTTTCTTCGGTGCTGTTCGACGACAGGGGCGCTCCGGTACTCGCGAAATTCGGCTCCGTCGCACTCATCGGGGAGTTCCCGACAGCGGGAGACGCTCCGAGCGTGACTCCGGCAGAACTCGACGAGGACGCTGACGCTGTCGCCGATCGGCAGGGGATCCGGATACTCATCGGCTCGGTGCTCGATCGGCTGGAACCGGGAGCGTCCGCCGCCGCCCTGTCCGAGATCCGGCGGGAGCTGGAGGGGCCGCCTCCGGGTGAGGAAGCACTATCCGGGATGATCGACCTGCTCTTCGCGCTCGCACCGGGGCTGCCGATCCGCTTCGATGAGGAGTTGCCGGTCTCGGCGCCGCTGCCACCGTCGATGCGTCCGGTTGTCCGTCCGATTCCCCAGAGAGAAGCACCCTGGGAGGACCTGGCCGAGGACCGGGAGATCCTGCCGAATTGGGCCAGTGCCATCGAGGTCACGGACATCCACCCGCTGGCGCAGCTGCGGGCGCGACTGCTCACTCTCCTCGCGCCGGTTCGGATTCCCGTATGGATCGCCGGGGGAGCCGGGGTCGGCGCGCTTGTCGTCGCACTCACCGTGATCCCGGCCGCTCATTCCGAGACCACGGCAGAAAGAACGGGGGTGACACCGGGGGTCTCCCAGTCATCATCGACCCCGAGCACGACGAAATCGCCCACGTCGGATTCACCCGGGCCGGCATCGAATTCGCCGGCAGCGGATCGCCAAGGACCGACGGCGTCCGGGTCGCCCACCGGGCGCCCTCTCGGCGCGTCTCCGGCGCCGTCGAGATCGGCCATCGAGGGGGAGGATCCTCTCGCCGCCGCCCGCGCGCTCCTCGCCGCGCGATCGAAATGCTTCGTGGCGAGATCCGTTCCCTGCTTGGACTCGGTCGACCAGGCCGGCTCAGCGGTGATCGAGGCGGACCGGGATCTCGTCCGTCGACTCAAGAACGCAGGCAGCCTGCCGGCTGAGGCGACCCTGGAGGGGTTCACCCCGCACCTCATCCAGCAGCTGGGCGACTCGGCGATCATCCAGCTTCTTGCCACCGATGGGTCCGCAGTGAGCACGAAGAATCCGGCCCCGCTTCTTCTGGTGAGAAGCGAGGCCGGATGGCGGATCAGGGATCTATCGCTCGGTTAGTGCGCACGACCGACCCCTACAGCCGGGATTTCTCAGTAGCCGAGATCTCTCAGTAGTCGAGTCTTCTCAGTAGCCGAGATTTCCGGCGAAGTCGCCGCCTTCGAGGCGATTCTTCACGGCAACGAGGAAGCGGGCGGCGTCCGCACCATCCACGATCCGGTGGTCGTACGACAGGGCGAGGTAGACCGTTGAGCGAATCGCGATCGCGTCAAGCCCACCACTCGAGACGACGACCGGCTTCTTGGCGACGATTCCGGTGCCGAGGATCGCGGACTGCGGAAGGAACACGATCGGGGTGTCGAACAACGCTCCGCGTGAACCGGTGTTCGTCAGCGTGAAGGTGCCGCCGGCCAGCTCATCGGGCTTCAGCTTGTTGTCGCGGGTGCGGGCGGCGAGGTCCGCGATCTGCGCGGAGAGACCGGCGAGATCGAGAGACCCGGCATCCCGGATGACCGGCGTCAGAAGACCGCGCTCGGTATCGACCGCGATCGAGATGTTCTCCTGGGGCGGGTACACGATCGTGTCACCGTCGATCGTGGCGTTGATGATCGGGAATGCCTTGAGGGCCTCCGCTGCAGCAAGCGCGAAGAACGGCAGGAAGGACAGCTTCTGGCCGGTCTTCGAGAGGAACTCCGCCTTCACCGAGTCGCGGAAGTTCGCCACGAGGGTGACATCCACCTCCACCACCGAAGTGAGCTGCGCAGAGGACTGCATCGAGATGACGGCACGCTCTGCGATGACCTTGCGGAGTCGAGACATCGGAACGCTTGTGCCGCGCAGGGGGGAAGTCTCCAGTGCCGCTGCGGCAACGGCGGGAGCGGCCGCAGCGGGCGCCTCCGCAGAGTCCGGTAGGGCCGAGGTCGCGGTGAGCACGTCTTCCTTGCGGATCCGTCCGCCGACTCCGGAGCCGGCGATCGTCGAGAGGTCGATTCCCTTCTCGTGTGCCAGCTTGCGCACGAGGGGGGTGACGTAACCCGGGTTGGCATCCACCGAGGGAGCCGCGGCGGGTGCCGGAGCCGCGGCGGGCGCGGGAGCCGGTGCTTCCGCAGCGGCAGCTTCCACAGCCGGAGCCGGGTCGACGACGTCGGCAGGTGCCGGGGCGGAGGCCGCGGCGGGTGCTTCTTCTCCTGGAGCGGGAGCATCGGCGGAGGGAACCTCTTCGACCGGTGCCTCTGCAACCGGTGCCTCTGCCTGTGGGGCAGCGGCGGGCTCCGGAGCGGGAGGAGCCTGCGGTGCTGCGGGTGCCTGCGGCGGAGCCGAGACCTGCTCGGGTGCGGCGGCGACGGGCTCTGGCTGCGCTTCTGAGACGGGCTGAGCGTCCTCCGGCGGTGCGGGCGTGACGGCGACCGGGACAGACTCCGCGGGGGCCTGGGGTGTCGCATCCGATGATCCGGATCCGTCCCCGATCGTCACGAGAGGGGTGCCGACCTCGACGGTCTCGTCCTCAGCCACCAGGATGGCTTCGATCACGCCGGCGATGGGCGACGGGATCTCCGTGTCGACCTTGTCGGTCGAGACTTCGAGCAGCGGCTCGTCCACCTCGACGCGGTCGCCCACGTTCTTCAACCAGCGGGTTACCGTGCCCTCGGTGACACTCTCTCCGAGTGCCGGGAGGTTGACGGATTCGCTCATCAGTGATGCTCCTTTAGACCAGTTCTGTTTGTTTAGCTTAGTTCGATGACGGCGCGCCTCTTGGCGCGACGCCTACATCGCGTGGAGCGGTTTTCCGGCCAGTGCGAGGAATGCCTCGCCGAGGGCTTCGTCCTGTGTGGGGTGCGCGTGGAGCAGCGGCGCGAGGTCCTCGGGGTAGGCCTCCCAGTTCACGACGAGCTGGGCCTCTCCGATGAGTTCCCCGACGCGTGCACCGATCATGTGCATTCCGACGACCGGGCCGTCGTTTACCCTCACGACCTTGATCGATCCGGCGGTGCCGATGATGTGGCTCTTGCCGTTTCCGGCGAGGTTGTAGTCGTAGGTGGTGACCTTGTCGGCCCCGTACTTCTCCTGCGCCTTGACCTCGGAGAGGCCGACCGATGCGACCTCAGGGTCGGAGTAGGTGACCTTCGGGATGTTGATGTCCTCGATGACGATCGGGTTGAGCCCCGCGATCTCTTCGGCGACGAAGATGCCCTGCTGGAATCCGCGGTGCGCGAGCTGGAGGCCCGGAACGATGTCGCCGACGGCATATACATTCGGAACGCTCGTGAGGAGTCGTTCGTTCGTGATGACGAATCCGCGGTCCATCGTCACGCCGACCTCTTCGTATCCGAGGTTGGCCGTCGCCGGTCCACGTCCGACGGCGACGAGCAGGAGCTCGGCCTCGAAGGTCTGGCCGTCTTCGAGCGTGACGACGACGCCGTCGTCGTTCTGGGTGACGCTCTGGAAGCGGATACCGAGGCTGAAGTTGATGCCGCGCTTGCGGAATGCGCGCTCGAACTGCTTGCTGATGGCCTCATCCTCATTGGGCACGAGGTGCGGCAGCGCTTCGACGATCTGCACGTCTGTGCCCCACGACTTCCAGACGCTGGAGAACTCGACGCCGATCACACCGCCGCCGAGTACGAGCACCTTCTTCGGCACGAAGTCGAGTTCGAGTGCCTGTTCGGAGGTGATGACGCGTCCGCCGATTTCGAGGCCCGGGAGCGATCGGGAGTACGACCCGGTGGCGAGAATCACGTTCTTGCCGACGAGGCTGTGCTCGCCGACGGTGACGGTGTTGGCCGCGGTGAGACGACCCTCGCCCTCGATCACGGTGATTCCGCGGGCCTTGATCAGTCCCTGGAGCCCCTTGTACTTGCTCGCGACGATTCCCTCGCGGTACGCGGTGACCGCGGCGATGTCGATTCCCTCGAAGGTGGAGGTGACCCCGTACTTCGCGGATTCACGCGTGACGTCGGCGACTTCAGCCGAGTGCAGCAGCGCCTTCGTGGGGATACACCCCACGTGCAGGCAGGTACCGCCCACTTTTCCCTTTTCGACGAGGGCGACGGAGAACCCCAGTTGGCTTGCTCGCAGCGCTGCAGCGTATCCGCCGCTTCCCGCTCCGAGGATGACGATGTCGAAGTTCTGCTCAGGCACCCGGCGACTCCCTTGGGTTTCTTTGTGAGGTGTGCGTGTGTCCCGGCCATTGACGGGCCACGGACCGCGTGGCCCGATTATTTTCGGGCCACAAAGACCTTACTACGCGAGCGAAATCTCCTCAGCCAGCGCGATCAGAGTTCGCACAGCAACGCCGCTCGGGCCGGTCCCGATGTATCCGTATCCGCCCCCGGCGTTGTGGGCAGGTCCAGCGACGTCGATATGAGCCCAGGGGATGCGGCCCGCGGTGGAATCCGCCTGCGGACCGACGAATTCCTGCAGGAAGACCCCGGCGAGGAGCATGCCGGCGGCGGTGTTGCCGATCTTCGCATTCGCGATGTCCGCGACATCGGACTTGAGGAGGGCCCGGAGCTCGCCCGGGAGTGGCATCGGCCAGAGCTGCTCGCCGACGGCGCGAGCCGTCGCGGCGACCCGGCCGACGAGAGCGTCATCGCCCATTACTCCGGAATAGCGATCGCCGAGCGCGACGCGCTGGGCACCGGTGAGCGTTGCGACGTCGATGATGGCATCCGGAAACTCCTCGCTCGCGGCGACGAGCCCATCGGCCATGACGAGGCGGCCTTCGGCATCGGTGTTGAGCACCTCGACGGTCGTGCCGCCCTTCATGCGCAGCACGTCGTTCGGGCGGATCGCCGATCCCGACGGCATGTTCTCCGCCAGGCACAACCACGCGGTGAGACGGATGTCGAGACCGAGCCGTGCCGCGGCGAAGACCGCGGCCATGACCGTCGCCGCGCCGGCCATGTCGTACTTCATCCCCACCATGCCGGCCGGCGGCTTGAGGGACAGCCCCCCGGTATCGAAGGTGATGCCCTTACCGACGAGAGCGAGGTGGGAACTCGCGGTGGTGGGGGAGTAGCTGATCTTCACCAGTCGCGGTGCGCGGGTGGATCCCTGGCCCACTCCGAGGATCCCCCCGAAGTCTCCGGCGAGGAGTTCGTCCTCCGCCAGTACCTCCACCTCGACGGGCAGGTCTTCGGCGAGCTCGAGCACGGCGTCGGCAAAGCTCTCGGGAAAGAGGTCAGACGGGGGTGCGTTGACGAGATCGCGCACCGAATGGATGGCCGCCGCCACGATCGCGGCGCGCGAGACGAGTTCGTCATTGGTTGCGATCTCCGTGGCGATGGTGATCTCCGTTGCCGGGAGCTTCGTCTTCTCGAGGGTCGCTGACCGGTAGGCCGTGTAGGAATAGGCGCCGATCGCTGCCCCTTCCAGCACCGCGAGCACCTCGGCCGACGACACTGTCGGTAGCGCGATCACCAGCGAGGTCACGCCGGTGAGCCGACGGGATGCCGTTCCGGCGGCGTAGCGCAGCGAGTCTGCGGTGGGCGTCGATGCGCCGAGGCCGACGAGCGCGATGCTTCGGGCGCTGCCGATCGCCGCGGGCACCCGCACCAATTCGTCGACTCCACCGGTGACTCCGATGCCGTCGATGTTGGCCGCGAGGTCGGCGAATGCTGCGTCATCCGAGACGAGGCGAGGCCCGTCATCCGTCGCCCGCACCCCCAGCACGAGCACGTCGGCGGTGAGCGAGAGAAGCGAGGCGGAGGAAAGGGCGAGAGAGGGCACGGTCATTGCGCCATCGTATCCGCGCCGCCGTCAGCGGGCTGTGCCGGCGTCGGCATCGCCTGTTCGCTCTCGGCACCAACCGGACGGGAGCGTGCGGTAACCACCGCGATTAGAGTTAAACAATGCACAATCCCGAGGGTCTCTACGAACTGAATCCGGCCGTCATCGACGTGCCGGAGGGGCTCGATCTCGTGGCCGGCCTCACAGGCTTTGCGGATGCCGGAGCCGCCGTCACCCAGTTGAGCGAATACCTGCTCGACACCGTCGATCACCGAGAAGTGGCGACTTTCGACGCCGACATCCTGCTCGACTACCGCGCCCGCCGCCCCACCATCTACTTCGACCAGGATCATCTGGCCGACTACCGACCGCCGCGTCTCTCGCTCTCACTGGCGACTGATGAGATCGGCCAGCCGTTCCTGTTCCTCACCGGTTTCGAACCCGACTTCCAGTGGGAGCGCTTCAGCGACGCGGTGATGCACCTCATCGCCCGTTTCAAGGTGAAGACCACCACCTGGGTGCATGCGATCCCCATGCCGGTTCCGCACACTCGTCCGATCGGGGTGACCGTCAGCGGCAACCGCACGGAACTCATCGACGCGATGTCCATCTGGAAACCGCGCACCCAGGTACCGGCGAATGCGCTCCATCTGGTCGAATACCGCTTGCAGCAGCAGTCGCACCCGACAGCGGGTTTCGTCCTGCTCATTCCGCACTACCTCGCCGATACCGAATTTCCGGATGCGGCGGTGAAGGCTCTCGAATCGATCAGCGCGGCCACCGGGCTGATCTTCCCCACCGACGCCCTCCGCGAAGAGGGCCGGGACTTCCTGACCAAGATCGACAGCCAGGTGGAATCGAACCCTGAGCTCGCGCGCTTGGTCGGCACTCTCGAGGAACGCCACGACTCCTACATGGAGGGCAACCCGTTGCGGTCTCCCCTCACCGATATGGACGGCGAACTCCCGTCGGCGGACGAGATTGCGGCAGAGCTGGAGAACTTCCTGGCCGCTCGACGCAACGGCGAAGAGCCGGAGCCGTTCTCCCTCTGAGTCCCGCTGAGTCCTCCGCCCGAGCGGTGGACTCCGTGCTGGCGGCTCACCCGGCTGGCCGCCGGGGGGCAGTTTGTCGGTCAGGGCTACAGTTGACAGGTGAATTCGCGGCGCTCCTGGCTCATCTGGGGAGTCGCCCTCTTCGCGTACGTGATCGCCGTGATGCAGCGCACCTCCCTCGGGGTGTCCGGCATCGAGGCGGCTCATCGCTTCGACGTGTCGGCCTCCGCGCTGTCCAGCCTCGCGGTCGTGCAGTTGATCGTCTATGCCGCCCTGCAGATCCCCACCGGGGTGCTCCTCGACCGGGTGGGACCGAAGGTTCTGATCGCGGCCGGCGCCGTGCTCATGTTCGCCGGGCAGGCCACCCTCGCCATCGCCCCATCCATCGGCATCGCGATTCTGGGGCGCATCCTGGTCGGTGCCGGCGACGCCCTGACCTTCATCTCGGTCATCCGACTGCTCGCCTCGTGGTTTCGCGGGCGCATCCTTCCCCAGGTGTCCCAGTGGACGGGCAACATCGGCCAACTCGGCCAGGTGCTCTCGGCCATACCGCTGTCGCTTCTCCTGCACCGGCTGGGCTGGCAACCCGCCTTCCTTTCGGCGGCGGCGCTCTCCCTGATCGCCTCCGTGCTCGTGGTCGTCTTACTCTCCAACGGAAACCCGACGAGGCCTCCATCGGATGCCACAGCTCCCGATAGCGGGGCCGCGAGCTGGCGCGCCGCGATCCATCAGTTGCGGGAGTCATTGGCCCGCCCGGGCACCCAATTGGGCTTCTGGTCGCACTTCGTCACCCAGTCGTCCGGCACGGTCTTCTCGCTGCTGTGGGGTTTCCCCCTGCTCACCGCGGGGCTCGGCTACTCGCCCGGCACGGCCTCGGCTCTCCTCACGCTGATCGTGGTCGCGGGAGTCGTGAGCGGACCGATCCTCGGAATCCTCACCGCACGCTTCCCCCTTCGGCGGTCCAACCTGGTCATCGCCATCGTGGTGATGATCGGGGTCACCTGGACGACCGTGCTGCTCTGGCCGGGACATCCGCCGTTCTGGCTGGTCGTCACCCTCGTGGTGGTGCTCGGAATCGGCGGCCCAGGATCTCTGATCGGATTCGACTTCGCCCGCACCTTCAACCCGATGAGAAGCCTCGGTTCGGCGAATGGTGTCGTCAATGTCGGCGGCTTCCTCGCGAGCTTCGTGATGATGTACCTGATCGGGCTCGTGCTGGACCTCGAAAACACGGCGCGAGTTGCCGGGGGCGCCGCGAGCGACGTATTCGCCTGGGATTCCTTCCGGATCGCCCTTCTCGTGCAGTACCTCGTCATCGGCGCGGGGATGCTGTTTCTCGTGCGCGCGCGGAAGCGGACCCGGCTGAAGCTCCACGCCGAGGAGGGAATAGCGGTGGCCCCATTGTGGGTTTCATTGGTGAGGTTCTGGAGACGTCGAGCCGACTGACCGCCGTTATATAGCGATGTGGCCGAGTTGGCAAGGGTCATTGTGAATCCGTGCAATAATTGTCGTAAGACCCGTTCAGGTCGTTGTGATTGTTCCGCGGCACCGCTGCGTGAAAGATCAGGACTTGACATGGGTCTTAGTGCTGCCCGAAAAACCCGGCGATCATGGTATGCCGAGCGAGGGTCGTTCTACCAACAATGGGCGTGTAACGCCTGAAGAACTACTAGTGAAAGGTGTCCCGATGGCCACCCGAACCAAAACCACCGCGGTAGCGGAACCCGATGTCGCCGAAGGGGTCAGCGCCGACCTCTCGGATGCCGCGGCCGCGCCCGCGAAGTCCACGCCCGTGAAGAAGGCAGCCCCGGCGAAGAAGGCGGCAGCCGCCAAGGCACCCGCAGCCGCCAAGGCACCCGCCAAGAAGGCGCCGGCCAAGCGCGCCGGCAAGGCTGCGAACTCCGATGAGGAAGACGGCCCCGACGACGAGGCCGACACCGAGGCGGAAGTCGTCGTCGTGGTCGATGACGGCAAGGACGATGACGCGAAGGAAGAGACCGCAGAGGATTCCGACGAGGAGAAGGAGGACAAGACCGTAGAGGTCCTGCCCTCCGGTGCGCTCGTGTTGTCTCTCGTCGACGACGAAGACGAAGTTCCGGTCTACTCCTCGGCGATCACCGGTGCCACCGCCGACCCGGTCAAGGACTACCTCAAGCAGATCGGAAAGGTCGCCCTTCTCAACGCTGCCGAGGAGGTCGAGCTCGCCATGCGCATCGAGGCGGGGCTCTTCGCCGAGGACAAGCTCGCCGACATGACCCCGGCAGAACTCAAGTCGCAGCTCGGACGTGAGCTCACCTGGGTGGCGAAGGACGGACAGCGCGCCAAGAGCCACCTGCTCGGAGCCAACCTCCGACTCGTCGTCTCGCTCGCAAAGCGCTACACGGGTCGCGGAATGCAGTTCCTCGACCTCATCCAAGAGGGCAACCTCGGGCTCATCCGCGCCGTCGAGAAGTTCGACTACACCAAGGGCTTCAAGTTCTCCACCTACGCGACCTGGTGGATCCGCCAGGCGATCACGCGAGCGATGGCCGACCAGGCCCGCACCATCCGTATCCCGGTGCACATGGTCGAGGTCATCAACAAGCTCGCTCGCGTGCAGCGCCAGATGCTGCAGGATCTCGGTCGCGAGCCCACCCCGGAGGAGTTGAGCCGCGAGCTCGACATGACCCCCGAGAAGGTCATCGAGGTGCAGAAATACGGGCGCGAGCCCATCTCGCTGCACACCCCCCTCGGCGAGGATGGCGACAGCGAGTTCGGCGACCTCATCGAAGACACCGAAGCTGTCGTGCCGGCGGATGCCGTCGGCTTCACCATGCTGCAGAAGCAGCTCGAGTCCCTTCTCGATTCGCTCTCCGAGCGCGAGGCCGGCGTCATCCGCATGCGTTTCGGACTCGGCGATGGAATGCCGAAGACCCTCGACCAGATCGGTGACACGTTCGGCGTGACGCGCGAGCGCATCCGCCAGATCGAGTCGAAGACGATGGCGAAACTGCGCCACCCGTCGCGGTCGCAGTCTCTCCGCGACTACCTCGAGTAAACCGCGTGGTGAGCGAGCAGAAAACAGGCGGGCTCCGCGGGCTCAGGTACTTCTTCCCCGTCGTGGCAGGCAAGGCCGTGCGCGCCCTCGCGAAGCTGCGTGGCGGCGGATCCGCGTTTCCGGGATACGTCACCACGAGGATGGCGCCGCATTTCCTGCGGGATGTCACGGGCCAGTTCCGCTACGGCATCGTCTACGTGCTGGGCAGCAACGGCAAGTCCACGACCACCCACATGCTGACCGAGGTGCTGAGGGGCCACGGACTCACCGTGTTCACCAATCCCTCCGGGGCGAATCTCCCGCAGGGGATCGCATCGTCGATCCTCGCGGAGTCGAGCGTGCTCGGACGGGTGGATGCGGACATCGGCGTGTTGGAGGTCGATGAGGCCTTCGCCCTCGAGTTCGCCGCGGTCGTGCCGCCGTCGACGGTGCTCGTGCTGAACACGCAGGTCGACCAGCTCTATCGCTTCTATGAGACCGAGCGTGTCGCCGACATGATGCTGGACACCGCCCAGCAGGCGAGGTTGCACATCGTGACGAACCGCGAAGATCCCTACCTGTCGAAGATCGCCCGCCGCTATGTCGATGGAGATTCCACGACCGCGCCCGACATCACCTACTTCGGAGCCTCAGCCGAAGTCATCGAGCGTGCCCCGCACGGGCTGTTCAATGCGAAGGACTACCGCGACCACGCGGTGCAGGCCGAATCCCATCGAGCCCTCGCCGAATTGGTGGCCACCGACCGCGCGGGCGCCACGATCACCGTCGACGGCACCAGCGTCGTCGTGACCCTGCCCGCGAAGGGGCTCCACTACGCCATCGATGCCGCAGCGGCGCTGGCCACGGCGGCGGTCATCCTCGGAGACCGCTTCGACGGGGCATCCTCGGCCGCGGCATTCGCGGCGATGAAGCCGGCTTACGGGCGTGGCGAGCTGCTCGACTTCACCAACCGCGAGGGCGTGAACGAGCAGGTCGAATTCGTGATGTTCAAGAATGCCGCGAGCCTGCAACTGAACCTCGATGCCCTTCCGGAGCCGCCGGAGCAGGTACTCCTTGCCATCGATGAGGGCACGCCCGACATCTCCTGGATCTACGACATCGACTTCGCCGCTCTGGATCATGTCGACGTCATCACCGGGGCAAAGGCGTGGCAGATCGCGCTGCGTCTCGAGCACGAAGGGATCACCATCGGGGTGGTCGAACCCGACCTGAAAAAGGCGATCGACATCATGCGCGCCCTGCCCCGACCGTCCACCGGGTTGAAGACCTGGATCGTGAACTACGAGATCATGATGCTCGCGCGTAAGCAGATCGGTTTCCTCGAACTGGAGAACCAGCGATGAGCGCCCTGACGATAGTGCAGCTCTACCCGGATGAACTCGGCGTGGCCGGAGATCGCGGCAATGTCATGGCTTTGACAAAGCGACTCGAGCACGCCGGACACTCGGTCACCGTAGTCGCGCACGAAGTGGGATCCGAACTGCCGACGGACGTGGATCTCGTCGTCGTGGGCAACGGTCCACTGTCGGCGATGCGCAACATCCACTCCGACCTGCTGGCGAATGGGGACCGGCTGCGGGCGCTCCGCGAAAGCGGAGTGCCGATCTTCGCCTACGGCTCCGGGGCTGAGCTGCTCGGCCACTCGATCTCCCTCCTCGACGGGGGGTCCCTCGAGGGGCTCAGCATCCTCCCCTTGACGGCGACCCGCGTGGCCACCCGATCCGTCGGCTATGTCATCGTCGACTCTCCATTCGGCCAGATCGTCGGCTTCGAAGACAACGCATCGCGCTGGACGCTGGATTCCGGTGCCAAGCCGCTCGGGATTCTCGAGGCGGGAACGGGCAACGGGGAAGGATCGGTCGAGGGCGTGCTCGACGGTAGTGCGATCGGCACCCAGGTCGGCGGCCCCGTACTGCCCCTCAACCCCCTTCTCACCGACGCGATCATCGCCTCGGTGGCGGAGCGTCGCGGCCTGCCCGCAACCTCGTCAGCGGCAAACGAGAGCCTCGACCTCTACGCCACGCGGGCCCGAGAAGTGATCATCTCCCACGCGAAGCACGTATTCTCGAGGATCTAGGTTCGCCAGGACCTTGGTCTCGGTGCGAGAGGTGATGACGCTGCCCGGTTCACGCATACACAGCGCGAGCATCGACCTCTCGGCGATCCGTGACAACGCCGCCGTGCTCGCGCGCCGGGCTGGTTCTCGCGTGCTGCTGGCCGATGTGAGGGCGGATGCCTATGGGCACGGCCTCACCGCGGTGACCGACGCCGCCCTGGACGGTGGCGCCTTCGTGCGGGATCTCGACTTCGCCGCATCCGCCGACCCGAATAGCGGGTTCGTCTCCGCGGGCGTCGCGCTGTACGGCCTCTCGTCCGATCCCGAACTGCGGCCAGCCATGCGAGTGAGCGCGCTCGTCGTCGGAACGAAGACCATCGATGCGGGCGAGAGCGTGTCCTATGGCTACACCTGGACAGCGAGTGAACGGACCAACCTGGCGCTGGTCGGCATCGGCTACGCCGACGGCCTCGACCGCATCGCCAGCAACGTGGGATCCCTCCTTCTCGGGGGAGTCGCGCGGCGCATCGTGGGGCGCGTTGCCATGAACGCGCTGGTGCTCGAGCTCGGAGAGGGCTCGGCCGCGATCGGCGACGAAGCCGTCGTCTTCGGCGATCCTGGTGCGGGTGAACCGGCGGTGTGGGACTGGGCCGGCAGCCTCGGGCGTCCCTCCGCCGAGATCGTCTCCGTCTTCGGCAGTCACCTGCCGCGGGAGTACTGATGGCGTCGTCCGATCCGATGACGGTGCCGACGGCGACGGTGGATCTGTCCGCCTACCGTCGCAACCTCGCGCGACTCAGCGAGCGGATCGCACCGGCCGCACTGATGGCGGTGGTGAAGGCGGATGCCTACGGCCACGGTCTCGTGCCTGTTGCGCGCGCCGCGGTGGAGGCGGGACTCGGATGGATCGGCTCCCTCGACATCGAGACCGGTCTGATACTGCGCGAGAACGGCATCCCGCGCGAGGTGGCGGTGTTCACCTGGCTGCTCGGACCCGGTGAGGACTATGCGGCGGCGATCGAGGCCGAGTTGGACCTCGGCGTGTCGACGATCGGCCAGCTCGAGGCGATCGCGGGTGCCGGCGCCCCCCTGCGAGCGCGGGTTCACCTCAAGATCGATACCGGCCTCCACCGCAACGGCGCGAGCATCCACGAATGGCCCGGACTCGTGGCGCGGGCCATCGAGCTGTCCGATCGCGTCGAGCTCGTCGGAGCCTGGACCCACATCGCCGAGGCCTCGGACGACGACGACTCGATCGCCATCGAACGTTTCACCACAGCGGTCGCCGTGGCGGAGGGGCTAGGCGCACGCTTTGCCGTCCGCCATCTCGCGGCCAGCGCAGCCGCGTTCGCGAGGGCCGACGCGCGTTTCGATCTGGTGCGGATCGGGGCCTTCTCCTACGGCATCTCCCCTGGGGGCGGCATCACTCCCTCATCGCTGTGGCTGGAACCGGTGATGACCCTGACGGCCCCCGTCATCGCCGTGCGTGATGGACTCGCGACCGTCGGCATCGGCTTCGGTGACGGCATCCCGAGCGCAGCGGCCGGGGTCCTGCAACTCTCCATCTATGGTCGCCTCCACGAGATCGTCGCGGTGCACATCGACACCCTCGTGGTCGAAACGGGGGAGGCGCTGGTGCGATCGGGTGACACTGCGGTGCTCTTCGGCAGTGGCGCGGACGGCGAGCCGACGCTGCAGGAGTGGGCCGACGAGCTCGGCACGATCGGTGAAGAGATCGTGACGCGACTGAGTCCGCGAATCCGGCGCCGGTTTTTCGAGTGAGTGTCCCGCGCCGAGCGAGCTGAGCACCGCTACCCAGTCAGCACAGCACTCCGCAGACAGCACAGCGCCCCCGGCCGGAGCCGAGGGCGCTGTCTGAAATCGAGGGGGGCGGTAGCCGCTTAGGCGCGGTTGTCCTGGAGCAGTCGGTCTGACTCGTCGTGCCAGTCGCTGGCGACCGTCGCGAGCTTCTCCTGGTACTTCTTGCCGTGGTGTGCGCAGAACAGCAGTTCGCTGGAACCGATGGCGACACGGATGTAGGCCTGTGCGCCGCAGCTGTCGCAGCGGTCTGCCGCAGTGAGCTGGTGGCTCGAGTCGAGTTCGTTCACCGCGGTCGTGGTGGGTGCAATCTGAGTCATGAGTTGCTCCTCCGGTTTCCTATCAATAATTCGTTGTTCCTATCCAAACACGCGCGGATTACATCGTGATGACGAAACCCGTGTATTTCGCTGAACGCGTAGCACCCAGTGGTGGGGGTGTCGCACGTCGGGGACGGTGACGTTGGTCGTTAGTGTTTAACGCGGCCCGGCCAGCATCCATTCCCGTTCACGCGATGCCGGCGGCGCCGCGAAGGAGATTCACTTGGCGAGTTCGGACTATTCCGCGCGGCACCTCTCGGTGCTCGAGGGCCTCGAGGCCGTGCGGAAGCGCCCAGGAATGTACATCGGATCCACGGATTCCCGTGGGCTCATGCACTGCCTGTGGGAGATCATCGACAATTCCGTCGACGAAGCGCTCGGCGGCAACGGCGACGAGATCAGCGTGGTGCTCCACTCGGACAACAGCGTCGAGGTCCGGGACCGCGCGCGTGGCATCCCGGTCGATATCGAGCCGAAGACCGGACTCTCCGGCGTCGAGGTCGTCTTCACGAAGCTCCACGCCGGCGGCAAATTCGGCAGTGGATCGTATGCAGCTTCCGGGGGACTGCACGGCGTGGGGGCATCCGTCGTCAACGCGCTGTCGGAGCGACTCGACGTCGAAGTCGACCGCGACGGCAAGACCTGGGCGATGTCATTCCACCGCGGGGAGCCGGGAACCTTCGCAGACTCCGCGGACGGCCCGAGGGCCGATGCGGTGTTCACCCCGTTCGAGAACAAGAGCGAGCTGAGAGTCGTGGGCAAGGTCGCGCGCGGCGTGACCGGCACTCGGATCCGGTACTGGGCGGATCCGCAGATCTTCAGCCGAGGCACCACCTTCCAGACCGACGAGCTCTCGACCCGCGCCCGACAGACCGCGTTTCTCGTGCGCGGTCTCGGCATCGCCATCACCGACGAGCGCGGCGAGGAGCCGAGCACCGAACTCTTCCGCTTCGACGGCGGGATCGGCGAGTACGTGGACTTCCTCGCTCCCGACACGGCCCTCACGGAGACGTGGCGGATGTCGGGAACCGGCACTTTCAGCGAGACCGTTCCCGTGCTCGACGACAAGGGACACATGGTCGCGACCGAACTCGAGCGCGAGTGCGAGGTGGATATCGCGCTGCGCTGGGGTACCGGTTACGAGACGGTCTTCCGCAGCTACGTGAACATCATCGCCACGCCGAAGGGCGGCACCCACCAGGCCGGCTTCGAAGCCGGCATGCTCAAGTTCCTGCGCTCCCAGGTCGAGCAGAACGCGCGCCGGCTCAAGGTCGGCACGGGGGCGAACAGCACGGAGAAGATCGAGAAGGACGACATCCTCGCCGGGCTCACTGCGGTCTTGACGGTGCGGCTTCCGGAGCCGCAGTTCGAGGGGCAGACCAAGGAGATCCTCGGGACTCCGGCCGTGCGCAACATCGTGGCTGCCGTGGTGGCGAAGACCATGGCCGAGAGGTTCGGCTCGCCCAAGCGCGACGACAAGACCCAGTCGGCTCTGGTGCTCGACAAGATCGTCGCGGAGATGAAGTCCCGCATCTCTGCGCGGGCGCACAAGGAGACGCAGCGCCGCAAGAACGCGCTCGAGAACTCGTCCCTTCCGGCAAAGCTCGTGGACTGCCGCAGCTCGGATGTCGCCAACAGCGAGCTCTTCATCGTGGAGGGGGACTCCGCGCTCGGCACGGCCAAGCTGGCCCGTGACAGCGAGTATCAGGCGCTCCTGCCCATCCGCGGCAAGATCCTCAATGTGCAGAAGGCATCGGTCTCCGACATGCTGGGGAACGCCGAATGCGCCTCGATCATCCAGGTGATCGGTGCCGGTTCCGGGCGAAGCTTCGACCTTGCGACCGCGCGGTACGGCAAGGTGATCATCATGAGCGATGCGGATGTCGACGGTGCCCACATCCGCACCCTGCTGCTCACGTTGTTCTTCCGCTACATGCCCGACATGATCAGGGACGGGCGGGTGTATGCGGCGGTTCCCCCGCTGCACCGGGTGATCGTGATGAATCCCGGAACGAAGCCGAACGAGACGATCTACACCTACTCGGAGCAGGAACTCACTGGCGTGCTCACGGGGCTGAAGAAGTCCAACAGGCGCTACCAGGATCCCATCCAGCGCTACAAGGGGCTCGGTGAAATGGATGCCGACCAGTTGGCGACCACCACGATGGACCGGCACCACCGCACCCTACGGCGAGTGCAGATCACCGACGCGGTGAATGCCGAGCGCGTGTTCGAGTTGCTCATGGGAAACGATGTGGCCCCACGCAAGGACTTCATCATCGCCGGTTCCGACGGACTGTCCCGCGAACGCATCGACGTCTGAGACGAGCGCCCGCGGGTGAGACCCGCCCCCGCATCCTCGGCGCGTGCCGCCCGGTGGCGCGGAGGCCGGCGGCATCTCAGCTCGACCGTGCCCGAACTGAGGGGCCGAACTCAGCGGATCGGGCTGCCGATCGAGCCGATTGGGCCGTCGAGCGGGGTTCCGGATGCGTCGCGCTTGGCTCCAGCCTCTGGCAATGAGCGCACCGCGCCATCCGCACCGACAGCGAGCGGGGGAGCGACACCGGCCCAGGCCACCGCGAGCTGGTCTTCGCCCTTGAGGAACGAATGCGCGCGCACCCCGCCGGTCGCTCGACCCTTGCCGGGGAATTCGGACAGGGCGGAGACCTTCGCGCGGCCCGCCTCCATGCCGGCGATCGTTGCGCTGCTGCTCGAAACCGTGGTGACGACGACGTCCGACCCGGGGTCGACGGCTCCGAAGAAGATGACCGAGGCCTTTGCGCCGAGGTTGATGCCCGCCATTCCGCCGGCGGAACGGCCCTGAGGCCGCACGCTTGCCGCGGGGAAATGCAGCAACTGGGCTTCGGAGGTCACAAAGAGCAATTCGTCGGTGTCGGCAGACTGCCGCGCTCCCACGACCGAATCTCCCGGCTTGAGCGAGATGATCTCGAACTCTGGTCGGTTCGCCCAGTCTCCGGGCGTGAGCCTCTTCACGACGCCCTGCCGGGTGCCGATGGCGATCGCATCGGGAGACGTCAGCGACACCAGTGCGAGCACACGCTCCTTCTTCGCATCGATCGCGAGGTAGTCGGAGATCCGTACCCCGGCGGCGAGCTGGATGGAGTTCTCGGGAACGACGGGAAGATCCACGGGGGTGAGACGGATGAGCCGTCCGAGCGAGGTGACCGCACCGATCTCCGATCGGCTCGTCGTGACGATGGACGACAGGATCGCATCGTGCTTGGTCCGTCGGGCCGCGCGCTCCGGCAGCTCGGAGGCGACATCCGGCAGATCGACCCGGATGGCCCGACCGGTCGTCGACAGGAACACCCGGCAGGGCGTGTCCGCGATCTCGAGCACGGCCGCGGCTGCCCGGGCGGCGACGGTCGTGCCGACCGGGGGTCGCGCCTCGGTGAGCAGGGTGCGGCGGGGCGTGCCGAAGCGCTCCGCCACCTCCTCGAGCTCGTCGGAGACCAGCTGGCGCACCCGCTGCGGCCCGGTGAGCAGTTGCTCGAGCGCAGCGATTTCGGCGAGCAGCTGGTCGCGCTCCGCTTCGAGTTCGATGCGGGAGAACTTGGTGAGGCGGCGAAGCCGCAGTTCCAGGATGTATTCGGCCTGGATCTGGCTGAGGTCGAAGACATCCATCAGGCGCACGCGGGCCTGTTCCGTGTCATCGCTCGCCCGGATCACCTGGATCACCTCGTCGATGTCGAGAATCGCGACGAGCAGGCCCTCGACGAGGTGCAGGCGTTCCCTCTTGCGAGCGAGCCGATACTGGCTGCGGCGCGTGACCACCGAGATGCGGTGGTCGATGTAGACCTGCAACAGCTCACGAAGACCGAGAGTCTTCGGGCCGCCGTCGACGAGAGCGACGTTGTTGATATTGAAGGAGTCTTCGAGCGGCGTGAAGCGGAAGAGCTGTTCGAGCACCGCGTCGGGGCTGAAGCCGGTCTTGATGCCGACCACGAGCCGCAGGCCGTGTTTGCGGTCGGTGAGGTCTGTGACATCCGAGATGCCGTTGAGCTTTTTGGAGTTGACGCCGTCCTTGATCTTCTCGATCACCTTCTCGGCACCGACCATGTAGGGAAGTTCGGTGATGATGAGGCCGGCTTTTCGCGCGGTGATGTTCTCGACCGCGACGCGTGCACGGGTGCGGAAACTGCCCCGTCCGCTCTCGTAGGCATCGCGGATGCCGGAGAGCCCGATGATGGTTCCGCCGGTGGGCAGGTCGGGGCCGGGCACGAACGACATCAGGTCGTCGAGGGAGGCATCCGGATGCGCGATCAGATGACGGGCCGCGCCGATCACCTCGATGAGATTGTGAGGCGCCATGTTCGTGGCCATCCCCACGGCGATACCGGAGGCCCCGTTCACCAGCAGGTTGGGGAACGCCGACGGCAGCACCTCCGGCTGGGTCAGTTGGTTGTCGTAGTTCGGCACGAAGTCCACGACGTCTTCGTCGAGGTCCTCGGTCATGGCCATCGCGGCGGCGGTGAGACGGGCTTCGGTGTAGCGGGGAGCAGCCGGTCCGTCATCGAGGGTTCCGAAGTTTCCGTGGCCGTCGATGAGGGGCACCCGCAGGATGAAGCTCTGGGCGAGCCGCACCATCGCATCGTAGATCGACGCGTCACCGTGTGGATGCAGCTTGCCCATCACCTCACCGGTGACGCGAGCGGACTTCACGTGACCGCGGTCGGGGCGCAGGCCCATCTCGGTCATCTGGTACAGGATTCGGCGCTGAACCGGCTTGAGCCCGTCGCGGGCGTCGGGAAGGGCTCGAGAGTAGATCACGGAGTAGGCGTACTCGAGGAACGACCCCTCCATCTCGGTGGAGACGTCGACGGTGTCGATGCGTTCCCCGCTGGGCTGCGCAGGAGGGATTTCGGGAGTAGTCATAGGATTGCCCCCATGCTACCGGCCACCAAAACGCACCGGTTTAGCCTTGCCGATGTCGTGCCAAGTTCTCTTCAGGCCATCACCCATGAGGCGAATCGCCTGGCGTTGCCACCGGTGGAGAAGGCGATCGTGCTGCTCGTCGACGGGCTCGGAGCATCCGCGCTCACAGCCCGGCGCGGGCACGCGCGAACCCTGGCGCCGCTGCTCACGGCTGGGTCCACGATCGGCGCGCGGTTTCCGTCGACCACTGCGTCGGCGTTGGCTACTCTCACCACCGGCGCATCGGCGGGAATCCACGGGCTCGTCGGGTACAGCGTGCTCGACGCGGCGAATGAGCGAGTCGTCAACCAGCTCAGCGGATGGGATGCCCGGCTGGATCCGGCGACCTGGCAGCGGGTGCCGACTCTCTTCGAGAAGGCGCGGGATGCCGGCATCCCCAGCTTTGCGATCGGCACAGAGCGCTATCGGAAGTCCGGCTTCACGCGGGCCGTTCTGCGCGGTGCCGAGTACCGAAGCGGCGCGACGATGGCGGACCGATTCGAGGAGGCTCGGCGTACCCTCGACGAGATCGATCGGGGACTGATCTACCTGTACGTGCCCGAGCTGGACCAAGCCGGTCATGCGTGGGGCTGGCAGTCCGCGCAGTGGACGACGGCCCTCGAGGAGCTCGACAGCGAGGTGCGCGCATTCGCGCCGACGCTCCGCGCGGGCGAGGGAATGCTCCTGACCGCAGATCACGGCGTGCTCGACGTGCCGGCGAGCTCGCAGGTGCTGTTCGATTCGGAATCGCGCCTGATCGACGGCGTCAGGTTTGTCGCGGGCGAGCCTCGGGCGCTGCAACTGCATTTCGAGCCCGATGCTTCAGAAGCACTCCGGGCGACGGTCCTGGCGGCCTGGCGTGAGATCGAGGGTCCCCGATCGTGGATCGTCTCCCGCTCCGAGGCGATCGAATCCGGGTGGTTCGGTACCGCGGTCGATGCCGAGGTGGCACCGCGCATCGGCGACATCATCGTGGCCGCTCGCAAGGGCATCGCCTACTACGACTCGAGGGTCGCCGGCAACGCGGGCCGCAACATGGTGGGACAGCACGGGTCGTGGTCGGCCGACGAGCTCTCCGTTCCGCTCCTCCGCTTCGGGGCATTCGCGCGCTGACCAGCCGCTCGTCGCGTGGTGAGCGCGAGCGCGTACCGAGACCGGAGAGTCGCGGCACCGAATGAGAGGTCGGTTACAGGTCGTCGTCCGAGCGCGCCCCGAAGACGATCTCATCCCAGCTCGGCATGGAAGCCCTGCCCTTGCGTGACGATGCGCGGGGCTGGAAGACATTCGGCTGGGGGGCCGTGTTTCCCGGCCGGTCGTCGTTCTCGTCGCCGAAGACGTCCAGCGGAATGTCGACGAGACGGATCGTGCCGGTCGAGGGATGAGCGGACTTCGAGTCCACAGAGATCGCCTCATCGCCGAATCCCGCGGACTCGCGTTCTCCGCGCCGGCGGCGCAGGGCCTCGAGGAGGTCGGCCGTCTGGTTCGATTCGGACTCGTCGGCGACCGGGGCACGATTGATCGCGGCATCCGACACGGCGGCCGGCGCATCGTCAAGGCGTCCGTACGGCACCGCCTCGAGCCGCGAACGCCCGGGTTCCTGCTGGGAGAGCTCCTCGCTGGTGAAGGCTCCGCTGTCGAAACGGGACTGGTCGGGCTGGCGCTCTTCGTCACCGACGGCACGCAGGCGGGGAACCAGGGCACCGGAGGCATCCCCCTGCTGGGAGAGCGTGATGGCTTCGTTGTTGAGCGGGGAGAGTGCGGCCTTCTTCGGATCGAAACGCCAGCGGGCATCCCGCTCGATCTGCTCCGCGCTGAAGGCGAGTTTCACGACCCAGCCCCCGCCGACCTCTTTCCAGCTCGCCCACCGCTCATCGATGGCGCCGAGGTCGTAGAGCCGTTCGCGGATGACCGTGCCGAAGGTGGAGCCGCCACCGAGCGGATCTGTCTCCATCGCGGTGTGCACGGGCACGCCGAGTGCCGAGTTCACGACGAACTCGCGCTCGGCGAGCACAGGTCCCTCGAACTTCTGGATGTAGTCGAGCGGAACGCCGGTGATGGCCGCAACGTCCTGCGCCGACATCCCGGACCGGATGTGGGCCTGGATCTCCCGCGGCGCGAGCTTGCGCCCCGATCCCGGGTCGGGGATCGCCTGACGCAGTCTGGACTGCAGTACTTCGTCTATGGCGATGCGGTACTTGGTACCTTCGTCGGACGCGACGAGGAGTGCGCCGTTCTCCACTCCGATGACTCTCAGGTCTTGCATGCTGAACGCCTCTCGCGGTCACTTCTTCGCCTCTAGAGTCGCACGCCCCATCCCCAAATCCCGGGAATATCCCGGGCGTGCCGCAAGTTGCACAGAAGTCGGATTCACGGTCATTTGGCAGTGGTTTGCTATTCGCAAACTAATGATGCAAACTATGGCCGCCGATTGAGACCAATCGATATTTTCAAGAACTGGATGGGCATGGCAACCGACTACGACGCACCTCGAAAGACCGACGACGACTCCGAGTCGATCGAGGCTCTCAAAGAGCGCGTCCCGGACAAGATGTCCGGTGTGGTCGACGTCGATGACGCCGACAATCCCGGGGGTTTCGAGCTGCCCGGTGCAGACCTCTCAGACCTCGACCTCGATGTCGTGGTGCTGCCTCCGCAGGCCGACGAATTCACCTGCGTCAACTGCTTCCTCGTGAAGCACCGCTCGCAGCTCGACCACGAAGAGAAGCTCGGTCCGATCTGCCAGGAGTGCGCGGCCTGATCCTGTCTGCGGACAGCTAGACGGCGCGGGCCGTGTCGATCGCGGCGACCAGGGCGTCGGGTGTGCGAGTGGACACGATCCAATACGGGGTCGGGTCGCTCGCATCGGCGAGGTCGATCTTCACGACAGGGCCGACCCAGCCGCGGATGAGGAGCCAGGCCCGCGCATCGAGCAACCGACCGCGCTGCAGGGTCGCTTCCTCACCCCGGAATGCCGTCACCCCCGCGATGAGGTGCACCGGCACCCGCGCCCGACCGGCCACGAGTTCGCCAGGCAGGACCACGATGGCGGGGGATGTCGCCAGGAGCACGAGAACCACGGCGGCGTACAGCACGATGGCCACGATGACCCCGGCGAAGAGGTTGATCGGCAGAAACACCAGCAGGCTGGCAGGAATGACCAGAGCCGTCGACACGAATACCCAGGCCGAGGGCCAGATGCGCTCGCTATAGAGCTTCGTGAGGGTCGAGGGGCCGCCTGGCGGGGTCTGCGTCATAGGCCCTATTCGATCAGACTTTGCCGTGCTCCAACCCCGCGGGCGTTCTGCACTACCCTCGTCACGTGGCTCAAAGCGTTGAAGTACTGATCGTCGCCGACCGGGTGCCCAGCTACTCGCATCCGGGTGACGCCGGCGCCGACCTCACGGCGGCGGAAGCCGTGCAGCTCGATCCGGGCCAGCGCGCGACGGTCGCAACCGGCATTTCGATCGCCCTGCCCGACGGCTACGTCGCCTTCGTGGTGCCGCGCAGCGGGCTTGCATCGCGGCACGGGATCACGATCGTCAACAGCCCGGGCACGGTGGATGCCGGGTACCGCGGGGAGATCAGCGTCACCCTTCTGAATACCGACAGCTCGGTGCCGTACTCTGTCGCGGTCGGCGACCGGATCGCCCAGCTGGTGATCATGCCGGTGAGTCGGGCGCGGTTCATCCCCGTCACAACGCTCCCGGGCAGTCATCGTGGCGAATCCGGGTTCGGATCGACCGGCTATGCGACGTCTGACAGCGATTCACCCCATCACGACCAACAAGGAGAGCTCCTGTGAGCGACACCAATCCGCCCTCCGGCGAGATCCAGCCGAGCGACGTCACCGAGCCGGGTGCCCCGGACGAGCAGCTGAAGTCCGCCCCTGCCGATCGGGAGACCGAGGGACCGCTCGACGAATCAGAGGCGAACCCGGTTCGCCCCTACGTCGATCTCGGGGGAGTGAAGATCCTCCCTCGCGAGGGCCTGCAGTTGCGGCTCGAGGTGGAGGAGGGCAGCCAGCGGGTGGTCGCGGTCGGCCTGGACTACGCCGGTTCCACCCTGCAGGTACAGCCTTTCGCGGCTCCACGCACGTCGGGTCTCTGGCATGAGATCCGCGAGCAGATCGCCGAGCAGATCGCGAAGCAGGGCGGAACGACGCGCCTCTCGGTCGGACCCTTCGGTCCGGAGTTGCTCGCGGAGATTCCGGCGACGACACCCGGACAGCCCGATTCCACCCGACTGGCACGATTCATCGGAGTCGACGGTCCCCGCTGGTTCCTCAGAGGCGTGATCGCCGGTGACGGCGCGGTCGACCAGGAGGCAGCCTCGAAGATCGAGGAGCTCTTCCGCAGTGTCGTCGTGGTGCGCGGCAAGACGCCGATGCCGCCGCGCGACCTCATCCCCCTCCACATGCCGAAGACCGCCGCTCCGGTGGACGACATGCCGTCGACACCGGGCGTCTAGCCGGGTGGCCGACGAAAAGGCACCCGAGCCGGGCTTTCGGGAGGCGTTCGCGGATGCGATGCGCAAGACCGGTCTCGGCCAGGTCGCCCCGGGCGAAGTGCCGACAGCGGGATCGCTGCTGAAAGCGGTGGGCGGCATCCGTGGCCTGATCGAGTCGATCCTGCCCGGACTCGCATTCCTCGTGCTCTACGCCGCGACGAAGAGCGTGGCACTGTCGGTGTTGGTTCCGGTGGCGCTTGCCGTGCTCTTCGTGGTAGTCAGGCTGGTCACCCGCACCCCGATCGCCCAGGCCTTCGCGGGCATCGCCGGGATCGCCATCTCGGCCGTCCTCGCCCTCATCTCTGGTCGCGCCGAGGCGAACTTCATCCCGGGCATCATCATCAACATCGCGAGTCTGAGCGTGCTTCTCCTCAGCATCCTCGTGCGGTGGCCCCTCATCGGCGTCATCGTCGGGTTCCTCACCAACGAGACCACCCGGTGGCGCGAGCAGAAGGCGAAGCGCCGGGTGCTCTACCTCACGACGTGGCTGTGGGCCGGTCTCTTCGCGCTCCGGCTCGCCGTGGAAGTGCCGCTCTACCTCGCCAAGGAGGCGGAGTGGCTCGCCGGCGTGAAACTGCTTCTCGGCATTCCTCTCTATGCGGCGATGCTGTGGGTGACGTGGCTTCTCGTTCGCGCTGTCTACGCGAGCTCGGTCCGACCGAGCAGCGACTGACCGGCATGCTAAAGTATCTTGACGTCAAGATACTTTTGCTGTCGTCCGGGCCAGGGGAGACTTAGGCTTACCTTGCTGGCATGGTCGCCGGTCGAGGTTCAGGATGACAGCGGATGTCTCGTCAAGAGATCACACCTCGTACAGCTCAGCAAGGGAGTCGCGCAATGTCGCAGGTCAACAGCTTCGGTTCGAAGGACACCCTGACGGTCGGTTCTACTGACTACGAGATCTTCCGGGTCGATCGGGTGCCCGGGTACGAGAAGCTGCCCTACAGCCTCAAGGTGCTGCTCGAGAACCTCCTGCGCACCGAAGACGGCGCGAACGTGACCAAGTCGCAGATCGAGGCCCTCGGCTCATGGGTTCCCACCGCGGAACCCGACACTGAGATCCAGTTCACCCCGGCCCGCGTGATCATGCAGGACTTCACCGGTGTTCCGTGCATCGTCGACCTGGCCACCATGCGCGAGGCTGTTTCCGCCCTCGGGGGAGACCCGAAGAAGATCAATCCCCTCGCCCCCGCCGAGCTCGTGATCGACCACTCCGTGATCGCCGACCTGTTCGGTTCGGAGAATGCGCTCGAGCGCAACGTCGAGATCGAATACGAGCGCAACGGGGAGCGCTACCAGTTCCTCCGCTGGGGCCAGACCGCCTTCGACGACTTCAAGGTCGTGCCCCCGGGCACCGGAATCGTTCACCAGGTCAACATCGAGTACCTGGCGCGCGTCACCATGACCCGCACGGTGGGCGGCGTTCTGCAGGCCTACCCCGACACCTGCGTCGGCACCGACTCGCACACCACGATGGTCAACGGGCTCGGTGTGCTCGGCTGGGGAGTCGGCGGCATCGAAGCCGAGGCGGCCATGCTCGGCCAGCCCGTCTCCATGCTCATCCCCAAGGTCGTCGGTTTCAAGCTCACCGGCGTCATCCCCACCGGCGTCACCGCGACGGATGTGGTGCTCACGATCACCGAGCAGCTGCGCAAGCACGGCGTGGTCGGCAAGTTCGTCGAGTTCTACGGAGCCGGAGTCGCCGCCGTGCCGCTGGCCAACCGCGCCACCATCGGCAACATGAGCCCCGAATTCGGTTCGACCGCCGCCATGTTCCCGATCGATGACGTCACTCTCGACTACCTTCGCCTCACCGGCCGCAGCGAGGAGCAGGTCGCCCTCGTCGAGGCCTACGCCAAGCTCCAGACGCTCTGGCACGATGCCGATTCCGAACCCAGCTTCAGCGAATACCTCGAGCTCGACCTCACGACCGTCGTGCCCTCGATCGCCGGGCCGAAGCGGCCACAGGACCGCGTCGTCCTCTCCTCGGCCAAGGCCCAGTTCGCCAAGGACCTGACGAGCTACGCGGATGTCGAGCACGACCTGGTCGACCTGGGCATCTCCGAGTCGTTCCCGGCCTCGGACCCGCCGAGCAACCAGCCGGAAGACGACCTCAACCAGCACCGTCACACCCACGTCAGCCACGCGCCGTCGTCGGTGTCCCGCCCGACGGACGTCCACACCAAGTCCGGCCTCGCCTACACACTCGACCACGGGGCGGTGGCCGTCGCGGCGATCACCTCCTGCACCAACACCTCGAACCCCTCGGTCATGCTCGCGGCTGGCCTCCTGGCCCGCAATGCGGTGCGCAAGGGGCTCAGCTCCAAGCCGTGGGTCAAGACGACTCTCGCGCCCGGCTCCAAGGTGGTCACGGACTACTACGCGAAGGCTGGACTGACCGACGACCTCGAGGCGCTCGGCTTCTACACGGTCGGCTACGGCTGCACTGTCTGCATCGGCAACACCGGCCCCCTGATCGAAGAGGTCACCGACGCAATCAACAAGAACGATCTCGCGGTCACGGCTGTGCTCTCGGGCAACCGCAACTTCGAGGGTCGCATCAGCCCCGACGTCAAGATGAACTACCTCGCGAGCCCGCCGCTCGTGATCGCCTACGCGCTGGCCGGGTCCATGAACTTCGACTTCGAGACCGACTCGCTCGGCACGGGGAACGATGGCGCGGAGGTCTACCTCAAGGACATCTGGCCGGATGCCGCGGAGGTGCAGTCCACCATCGACTCGTCCATCGACACCGCCATGTTCACCAAGGAATACGGCGAGGTCTTCGACGGTGACGAGCGCTGGCGCTCACTCCCGACGCCGGACAGCGAGGTATTCGAATGGGACAGCGAGTCCACCTATGTTCGCAAGCCCCCGTACTTCGATGGCATGACGCTCGAGACCACTCCGGTGAGCGACATCACCGGTGCCCGTGTGCTCGCGAAGCTCGGTGACTCGGTCACGACCGACCACATCAGCCCGGCCGGAAACATCAAGGCCGACAGCCCGGCGGGACAGTATCTCGCCGACCACGGCGTCGACCGCAAGGACTTCAACTCCTACGGTTCGCGCCGCGGCAACCACGAGGTGATGATCCGCGGTACCTTCGCGAACATCCGCCTGCGCAACCAGCTCCTGGACAACGTCGAAGGGGGATTCACCCGCGACTTCAGCCAAGCGGATGCCCCGCAGGCGTTCATCTACGACGCAAGCCAGAACTACCAGTCCGCCGGTACCCCGCTCGTGATCTTCGGCGGCAAGGAGTACGGCTCCGGCTCGTCGCGGGACTGGGCGGCGAAGGGCACGAGCCTTCTCGGCGTCAAGGCTGTCATCGTGGAGAGCTTCGAGCGCATCCACCGGTCCAACCTGATCGGCATGGGGGTCGTGCCACTGCAGTTCCCCGCCGGGGAGAGCTGGGCGAGCCTCGGACTCGACGGCACCGAGGTCGTCAGCATCACGGGGCTCGAAGAGCTGAACGAGGGAACCACGCCGAAGACGGTGCACGTAACGGCTGCACCGACCGAGCATTCCGCGCCGGGCAAGCAGACCGTCGAGTTCGACGCGGTGGTTCGCATCGATACTCCCGGTGAGGCTGACTATTACCGCAACGGCGGAATCCTCCAGTTCGTTCTGAGATCGCTGGTTTAGGCTACTGTTGTGAGCCTTCTGCAGAGTATCCACGGACCCCGGGACCTGGACCGACTCTCGCAGGAGCAACTCGTCGCGCTTGCTGCCGAGATCCGGGAATTCCTGGTCAAGGAGGTCTCGAAGACCGGTGGTCATCTCGGCCCCAACCTCGGTGTCGTCGAACTGACGATGGCCGTGCACCGGGTCTTCAACTCGCCCAACGACGCGATCGTGTTCGACACCGGGCACCAGTCCTATGTGCACAAACTCCTCACCGGTCGCCAGGATTTCAGCCGCCTGCGTGAGCGTGGGGGACTGGCGGGGTATCCGCAGCGGTCCGAATCCGTGCACGACATCGTGGAGTCGTCGCACGCCTCCAGTTCCCTGAGCTGGGCGGACGGCATCTCCCGCGCCTTCCAGATGACCGGCCAGAAGGATCGTCACGTCGTCGCGATCGTCGGCGACGGCGCGCTGACCGGTGGCATGACGTGGGAAGCCCTCAACAACATCAGCGACGACAATTCACGCAACCTGGTGATCGTCGTCAACGACAACGGGCGCTCCTATGCCCCGACCATCGGGGGGATGGCGCGCTTCCTCAACGACGTGCGAACCCGGCGCTCCTACCGCAGCCTCTATGCCTCCAGTCGCCGCTTCTTCAATCTCTTCGGTGCCCCCGGCCGGGCCCTGTACCGGGGCATCCGTGGCGGCACCCACGGCTTCCTGAGCCGCTTCTCCAACAACGAGGCGCTCTACTCCAACCTCGACATCAAGTACATCGGACCGATCCATGGTCACGACCTCCACGCCATGGAGGAAGCCCTCACCCAGGCCAAGAATTACGGCGCCCCGGTGATCGTGCACGCGATAACCCAGAAGGGCAAGGGCTTCGAGCCTGCAGTGCTCGATGCCGCCGACCAGTTCCATGCCGTCGGGCACATCGACCCGGAGACCGGCGAGCCGATCGGAGCCTCAGACAAGCAATCCTGGACCTCGGTCTTCGCCGAGGAGCTCGTGGTGCTTGCCGACGGCGACCCGACCATCGTCGGAATCACTGCCGCGATGTTGCGCCCCACCGGCCTCCAGCCCTTCGCCGCCAAGTATCCGCACCGTGTCTTCGACGTGGGAATCGCCGAGCAGCATGCGGTCACGTCGGCTGCGGGGCTCGCCTTCGGCGGATTGCATCCCGTGGTGGCCTTGTATGCCACGTTCATCAACCGGGCATTCGACCAGGTTCTGATGGATGTCGCGCTGCACAAGGCAGGCGTCACGTTCGTGCTCGATCGGGCCGGGGTCACCGGACCGGACGGGCCGAGTCACCATGGCATCTGGGACCTGGCGATCCTGCAGGTCGTGCCGCACATCCGCCTGAGTGCGCCGCGGGATGCGACCAGACTGCGCGAGGAACTCGGCGAGGCCGTCGCGGTGACCGACGCTCCCACGGTCGTGAGGTTCTCCAAGGGCAGCGTCGGCAACGAGATCCCCGCCGTGCGACGCCTTCCCGACGGTGTCGACGTGCTCAGTGACGCGCCCCGCAAGGATGTTCTGATCGTCACGGTGGGCCCGATGGCGGAGATCGGCCTCGCCGTCGCCGAGAGACTGGCCGACCAGGGGATCGGCGCGACCGTCGTCGATCCTCGCTGGGTGGTGCCCGTGCCGAAGAGCGTGATCTCCCTGGCTGCCGAGCATCGACTCGTCGTGACCATCGAGGACGGCATCCGAGTCGGAGGAATCGGCACGCGCATCCGCCAGGAGCTGCGGGCCGCCGGCGTCGACACCGCTCTCACCGAACTCGGCCTCCCCGACGAATTCCTCGAACACGGATCGCGGGCCGAGATACTCGAAGAGGCCGGCCTGACCCCGCAGCAGATCGCCCGCGATGTCGTCGAGCAGGTTCTCGGCAGCAAGATCCCGGTCGCTCGTCCGCTCGCCGACGACGCCCACGAGGAACGGTCCCTCGGGTCTGACCGTTCCTGACCGTTCCTGACCGTTCCCGAGCGGTAGTGCGGATCGCGCGTGCGATCCCTGCCCCGTGATCCCGCCCCGACAGGAGTCCGACTCCGCCGTGTCAGACTCCGCCGTCTCAGACTCCGCCGTGTCCGAAATCCATGCCATCGAAGCGAATCGCCGTACGGCCGCGCCCCACTGCGGTGATTCTTTTCGACGGCATGGATTTCACGCGAGGAGAGTTTGGCACACCCCTCCTCCACAGGGCCAAAAGAGTGCAGAGATCGGCAGGAGGGCCCCGATCCCGGCCCGGCTGACGCGCGTTGAGCCCAGGATGGGGCGATGCCTTCCCTCCGCAGCATCATCGAGCAGCTCGGTGGACTCGCGGCCACGCACGAGTTGCTCGCGCGCGGGGTTGCTCCGCGCGAGCTCACGACAGCGGTGATGTCCGGCGAGGTGATTCGAGCGCGGCAGGGGTGGTACGTGTCGGCCGGTACCCGTGAGGATGTCGTGCGCGCCATCCGGGTGGGTGGAAGGCTCGCATCCGTCTCGGCCGCGGCTACCTACGGTCTCGCTGTTCCTCACGCCTTTCCGCTTCACGTGCACGTGCCGAAACGGGACAGTCGGTTGCGAAGCGAGAACGATTCGCGGGTTCGCCTGAGCGATGAGCGAGATGTGACGACCGTGATCCACCGCGGTCGCCTGTTGAGGCCTAGTCCGGAGAGTCGGCTGCGAGTGAGTCTGGGTGATGCCCTTCGCCAGGTGATTCGCACGGAACCAGAAGAGGAGGCCGTCGCGTGCCTGGATTCCGCTCTCCACCTCGGTGTGATCGCACCATCGGCGATGAGCGCCCTCATTCGTACATTTCCCCGGAAATATCACTACCTCGAGACGAGACTCGATGGGAAGAGCGATGGATATCCGGAGAGTGTGACGCGGTGCCGACTCTTGAGCGCCGGAATCACCTCCCAGTCTGGTCACGTCCCGCTGAGTGGTGGAGTTTCTCAACACCGTGCGGGTCAGTTGTTTTAGTTTAGGCGGCGGCGAGTTCTGGGAGGATCACCGCCTCG
>NZ_JBEPTM010000013.1:0-65090 GCF_040549525.1 Frigoribacterium sp. UYMn621
CGGAACTCGAGTGGGTAGGGCTTGGGCATGGTGACATCCTTCCAGCGGAGACGAATCTCCACAGGTCAGGAGTCAACCAAACCGGGGGCAGTCCCCAACAACTCTCGAAGCAGTGCCCGCCACCGCTATCTCCGACGATGTCCTCGTCAATCCCAGGCAGCTTGCAACCCTGACCTGGATCGACGCGCGCGGCACACAACGGTCCGAGATTGCCGACCCCGGGCTGCTGCGCCACGCTCTCGTCGAAGCCATCCCTATCCGGACAAGCAATTCGCACACCAACTCGACGAGCTACCGCGGGCACGCATTGTTCTCACAAACCGGACAGCAATTGTGGACCGAATCCCGGTTCGAGTGGTTCGCCCTGATGTGGCTGGACATGTTCCACGACATCGACTCCGTCGCCGTGCAGCCGATGCGCATCGACTTTGGTGACGGCACCCACCACTTCCCCGACGTCATCGCCCTACACTCCGATTCCCGCCAGGTGATCTACGACATCAAACCCGCAGCGACCATCACTCCGAAAGCAGCTGAGCAGTTTCGAAAGACCCGCGACGTGTGCGCCTCCGTCGGATGGGGGTACGAGGTCTTCAGCGGCCTGCCGCCGATAGTCACCCGGAACGTCAAGTTCCTGTGGAACTTCCGCGGTCCCGACCACAAACCGAGCGACGCTGTCGCCCGGCGAATCATCGAGCTTCTCGACACCCCGCGGACCATCTCCAGCGTGGTGATGGAGAGCGGCCTCCTCCTTCCGGTCGTGAACACCGGCATTTTCCACATGGTGTGGAAGCGACAGCTTCAGGCTGACCTATCCACCCGATTCGGTTATTCAACCCTCATTGAAAGGAACTCCAATGTCCGAGACGCTTGATCTCCACAACACCATCCAGCTCGACGACGGACCCTACCAATTCCTCGAACGAACCGGCCAGCTCCTCCGCTTCCGCCACCTGGTCGACGGCACAATCCTCGACATCACCGCCACGCAAATCGCGAACCGGAGGGTCGGAACCGCCACCCCCCTGCCCGTCTCCGGGCTGACGTACGACCGGCTCACCCGGGCCCAGCAGGCACCGGTCGACATCTGGAGGGTCCACCTGACTGAGCTCACCACCGGGCTGCATCCCGCGTTCAAGAACCCGAGACCCCAATACGCCCTGGACCGGCCGATGGGAGACCGGGTCGCCTCGAAGGTCGAAGAACTCGTCGCGATGAAGATAAAGGCATCGCAGGCGACCATCTACCGGAAACTCCGCCGGTACGCCGAGGACGGCCCCGAAGGAATAGTCGACGGTCGGGTCAAGCGCACCTACACGCTCTTCGCGCAGGTCAGTGAGGAAGTCATGGCTTCCATCAATTACGTCCTGAAGCAGAACACACACCAGTCGACCGGCACCATTTCCAGAACCATCGCGAACGTCAAAGCCGAAATCGAGCGGTCCTACGGCAAGGACACACCGATACCGACCGACCCGAGCTTCTACCGCTACATCCGCCTTCAGGACAAGGGGATGACGAAGTCCACGGCCCGGCAGCGGGAAACGGCGGCCCTCCGCCAGGATACGACCTACCGCCAGAACATTCGAGCGACCCCGGGCGAGGAAGTGCAAATCGACACCAACACCCTCGACCTGGATGTCTTCATCGGCACTGATGAGAAGGGCAAACCGAAGTACCGGCGAGTGCTCCTGTCCCTGATGATGGACGTCACCACGCGCAGCATCATCGGCTTCACCTTCCGCCTCACCGGGACCAAAGGTGTTGACCAGACCAGTCTGCTCATCCAGTCGATGACACCGCGTGAGAACCGCCCCGACCGGGACCAAGTTCGCCAGCTCGTCATCGAGGACTACCCCGAGCACAGCTTCCTGACCGCAGAGGAACGGGCCACGCACGAGGCAGCCATGCCGTTCATCAAGGCCAAGCGCATAATGACCGACAACGGTGCCGACTACCGGAGCAACGTGTTCCTCAGCGCTGCCAAGCAGATGGGGGTCGACCTCACCCACGCAAACCCGCACCGGCCCACCCAGAAACCACACGTCGAGCGAGTGTTCAGGGCCATCAACACCGGGTGGACACAGCACCTGCCCGGCTACGTCGGCGGCAGCCCCGACATGAGAGGCGACGCCATACACTCCGGTCACATCCTCACGCTAGATGCGGTGTTCGAGCTTTTTGACGACTGGGTCATCAGCCAGTACCAGAACAGACCCCATAAGGGCCTCCTCGACCGGGAGGACCCGACCATCGAACTGTCGCCGAACCAGAAGTATCACGCCACCAGTGACGTGAACATGAACATCTACGTCCCCCTCACCTGGGAAAAGTACATCGCGTTCCTCCCGTCCGAATACCGTCGAATCAGCCGGAAAGGCATCGAACTCAACGGCTTTGTCTACGACTCGCCCGAACTGCATTTCCTGCGAGAGACCCGCTCAGACATCCACACGCACGACGGCAAGTGGGAAATCAAAGTCGCCCCCTACAACGCGTCCCAAGTCTGGGTCAGCCATCCCGACGGGTGGATTCATGCTCCGCGGAGGCTGTGGCGTGACCCATTCGCACCGCACTTCGACGACCCCACCGTCGACATGGACGAGCGAGCCAAAATCGCCACCGAACAGTCCCGCCGGCAGGGCGTCGACCTCCACCAGGTCGCGGAAGACACCTTCTCCTACACCCCGCCCGTCCCCGACACCGCCGACACCGCCATCCCGACCGCATTCAACCCCGAGGAAGACTGACCCATGAAACTCCTGTTCGACACCACCGAAGCCCAGGACCATCTCGACACCAACCCGCGCACCCGAGAAGGTTTGGCCCGCATGGCGGAATCGGCCTCACACACCTTCAGCTCCCTCACGGAGCCCGAGCACCAAGCGCTGGCGGACAACGAGCGCATCGACTACGACACGGAGCGCATCGACTTCATCTCCGGACGGATGCTCCTCAGCACGCCCCACCTGCTGGAGGCGAAGCTCCGCCTCCAGGAGTGCTTCGCCCAAAACTCGTTCCGGAAGTCCGGACACGTCGGCCTGATGCTCGACGGGGACTCCACCCTCGGCAAGACGACGATTCTGGAAGCTCTCATGGAGTACGTCTACCACCGGTTCGCCGCCCAAGTACCTGAGCACAAGACGCTCGGGTACATCCCCATTGTGTTCGTCGAGGTGCCGGCCGGTTCGCGCGGGAAGTCCCTGATGACCGCGTTCGCCGACTTTCTCGGCCTGCCGGTGTCGCCGCGCGAAACCATGAACAGCATTCGCAAGCGCGTAGCTCAAGCGATGCGCCAAGCAAACACGAAGCTCGTCGTCATCGACGAACTGCACAACCTCTCCGGCCGGTCCGCCAGCAACGGAGAGTCAGTCGACATCCTCAAGGAACTCCACAACGAAGTCCACGCCACCTTCGTATACGCCGGCATCAACCTCACAAGCGGAGAACTGCTGAGCGGTCCGCGCGGCCAACAGCTGAGCGCCCGCTTCTCCCTCCTCGGCATGCGCCACTACAGCCTCAGCCACCCCGAGGACAAGGTCGCGTGGAAGCGACTGGTCACCGCATACCTGGGGGAACTCCCGCTCCGCCACCAGGACGTGAAGACTCTCATCGGCGACAGCGACTACCTCCTCGCTCGCACCGGCGGCTCGATCGGAAGCCTGGGGCGGCTCCTCGGAGGCGCTGCCATCGCGCTCATTCTGGACCCGGCCGAAACCACGGAGAACATCACCCGGGCCCAGCTTGCAAAGCGCACACTCGACCTCGCTGCCGAGACGTCCTTCGACGCAATTCGCAAAACCAAGGTCGGAGCGAAGTTCAATGACGAAGACTGACTCACCAATCATGACCCTCCTCTCAACGCGCTGCCCTCGGCTGCTGCCGTTCTCGGTTCGACCCCGCTACCGGGAAACGCCCGACAGTTACAGTCGCCGCATCATGCAGGCGAACATGCTGGGCCTGGACCACCTCCGCGCTTTGACGAAAGCCCACGCATCCGCGGCATTAGCCGCAGGGAATCTCCTCGTTGCCTGGTTCTCGCTCCTCGGCGCGCTCACCGGGCGGTTGCTGGACCGTCTGAACCCCGACGCGCACGGCTGGCTCACCCACCCGGATGGCACCTCCTGCGAGCACTGCGCCGAGCTCCTCACCGAACGGTGGATGTGCACACTGTGCGCACACGGAGAGCACATCCAACAGCACGCGCACTTCGACGCGCCCGTCTGCATTCACCACCAGCGGTGGATTGGCCTATCCGACCTACCCGGCCAGCAGCACCCGGTCGACCAGAATATGGTCCGGGCCGCCATCACCTTCAACAAGCTGCGACGCTCCGGCCGCCTCGACGTTCGACTCTTCCTCTTACTCACCACAGCCGTCTCCCGCAACGATGACGGTCACCCGTCAGCGGCCACGTTCCCACTGGTCGTGAGCATCGCCCGCCTCATCACCCGGCGTGACTTCCAGACCCGTCTCTTCGACCCCGCCCGCACCTTCGCCGCATCGTTCACATTCCTCACCAAGGCGATGCAGGGGCCGATTGACGACACCATCCTGGCGAGCAAGGTGGCCCGAGCGCTCTGGCTGTACGCCCGCCCCACCTTCCACGCCCTGAGCCGAGACGCCGAAAAATCGGAGCCGACGGCGCATTGGCCACACGACTGGACCGTCGACTCCACCATCATCCAGACGTACCGGTCAACGACCGACGCGCTGCAGCCACTCCACAAATACCTTGCCGTCGCCACCTTCACCGGACAGCAAGCCGCGCGATTCGGCCTCCCAGAACAAGGTGACCGCAAGACCACCCGAGCACCCGGGTCGACGAAGGTCTACGCCACGCACCTCTGCCCGTTCGGCCACGAATACACCGCGCGGATACTCAAAGGCACCAACGTGATTGACCAGAAAATTCCCGCCTGCCAATACTGCACCGGGCGAGAAATCCAGCCGGGAGTGAACGACCTCGCCTCCCGTGCCCCGAAAATCGGCGCGGAACTCGCCATCAAGGAAAACGGCGGAACCCGGCCGGAGAACATCGCCGTCAGCGACCGACGCGACTATTTCTGGCAGTGTCCCGTCGACTCACGACACGTCTACCCCGCATCGCCATCGAACAGGGTCCACGCCAAATCAACCTGCCCTATCTGCCTCAACCGGCTGATTTTGCCCGGCATCAACGACGTCGCGACCACCCACCCGGCGACAACAGCCGATTGGGACCCCGCCGCGCTGGAACAGGACCCACCCACAAAGTTCTCCGCCGGGAGCAAGAAGTGGATACCGTTCCTCTGCCCGAACGGACACCACATAACGATGGCCATCGTCGACCGCGTGACCGCAGGCAAATGCCCAGACTGCATCAAGCTCGACACCCGCAGCAGCCGCGACGGACTTCCCATCACACACCCCGACATCGCCGAACAGTGGCACCCGACCCTCAACGGAGACAACCTTCCCGGCGACTTCACCCACGGCTCCCGCTTCTCAGTCTGGTGGGACTGCCCGAACGGCCATCCCTACCAGCAAAGAATCGAGAGGAAAGTCAACGGGTACGGATGCCCCATCTGCACCAGACGCACATTCCGCTCCGGCGGCAACGACATCGCCACACTCCACCCGACACTCGCCCCCGAATTCCACCCCTACATGAACGGCGTGCGAACCGCGGCCGAAACGAAGGCCGGCGTCGGTCGATACTGGTGGCGATGCGGGAACAACCACAAGACGCAGCAGTCAATCGTTCACCGCTACGAGTCCAAGGGCTGCACCGAATGCCCACCGGCAGGGCGGCTCCTAGCCGAGTAACCCAAGTAAAGGCGAGCATCGAGACCCCTCAGTGCTCGCCTTTTCTTATGCCCTAGGCTGGGGGAAATTCTCACATTGCCTGCGAAAATCGGATCGATCGCCGGCCCGATCCGCCCCGGAACTCTCGCTCTCACAAATGGGTGAAATTCTCATTTGGCCTGATAAAGCACACCGTTTGTCAGTTCTCAAGCAAATCGAGACTTGTCTCAAGCAGATCGAGACCGACGGCAGCCCCATCCTGTGCGAACCTGCCGAACGAATCGCTCACAATATTGCCCGGTAGACCCGCAAGCGTGTCGGCCCAAATACGGCTGTACCGTCAGGGCGGCACGCGATAGTTTCGGGCGGCTGAGGCGTGGTCCAGCTACTCTCCAACCAGAATGCAAGTTACGTAAAGAATCTGATCGGCCCCGACGCGGTCTCCGAGTCGAATCGGGCGTGTGCTTGCCGCGCGAAAACGGGTACTGCGGCGATCCACAACCGTGAGTGGCTCATTCCTGTCGCCGAGCTGCTCCGGCACGTAGCGTTTCGGCGCGACTCACCGGCGAGGGCAGTATCCACATTTCGAAGGGTCGGCTTTCGCGACAGTGCTCGCCCGCTTTTTCGCGGGCGAGCACTGTCGCTGCAAAACGTTGTTACGACCCTCCGCCGCCAGCTTCAGTCCGCGTCGACGCCTTCGAGCTCAAGCTGGCTCGCCCGTCGGGCCTCCTCTTCCGCCGCAGTGTCGAGTCCACGGGAAAACAGGAAATACAGGCCTCCTGCGAGGACAAGGCCGACCAGGAACGAGAAGTCGGCCCCGCCCACGCTTTCAGCAATCGGACCAGTGAACAAGCCGGGGAGCGAAAAAAACGGAATCATCGCAACGAAACCGATGCTGTAGGCGAGAAGTCCCCGCCACGACCATCGGCCGTAAATGCCCTTGGGGTTGAAGATCTCGGTGATTGCGTATTTTCCGTGTCGTACAGCGTAGAAGTCGACCAGGTTGACCGCTGTCCAAGGGACGAGAAAATACAGCATGAGCAGCACGAAGTTATTGAAGCTGCCCAGGTAGTTATCCGGTATCAGAAGTGCCACGATCACGACCACCACTCCCACGGCCACCAAGCCGATCACCCGCGTTCGCACGGTCGTTTTCACCTTGCGGAAGGCGTCGATCCCACTCACTCCGGTGAGCATTGCCCCGTAGGCGTTTACCCCCATGATCGAGATGAGTGCCAGGGCAGATATCAGGATCACAATCGTGCCAAATCCGGGAAACAGCTGATCGCCTACTTGCTTGATGGAGGCGATCGCGTCGACCTTCGGTATCCGGCTGGCGAGCAAAGAACCAAGGCCCATCAGCCAGACAGCCGAGCCGGCTGCACCGAGATAGGTGAAGAAAATGAGCTTGGGTGCCGATGACTTTGCGGGCAGGTAGCGCGAGTAGTCCGAGACGTAGACCGCGTAGCTGATGTTGTATCCAGCGGCGAGCGAGAACTGAATGAGGAAGGCGGTTAGGTCCCATCCTCCGGCATGGGCCGGTGTCGGCGCAGGAAGCGTGGTGAATGCCAACACAGTGGTGATTGCGAACGCTGCGATAAGCAAGTAGGTCAGCCACCGCTGAACGAAGTGCAGTAGATCGTGCCCCACCACAGCGATGATGATCGACAGTGCGGTCAGGAGCGGGTACCAGAACCACTTCACTTCGGGAAGTATGAGCCCGATGCCTTGGGTGGCCAGAATCACATCGAACACCATGAAGCCGATGTAGACGAAAACCGTGGCGAGGAACGGAACGATCACCCCACGGCTTCCGAACTGAGCTCGGGATTGGATCATCTGAGGCAGTCCCATTCGAGGCCCTTGGTTGGCATGGAACGCCATGAAGAAGGTGCCGAAGCAGGCGCCGAGCACTACGGCAAGGAATGAGAATCCGGCCGAGAGCCCGAGCTGGGGGCCGAGAAATCCGATGACCATGGTCGGCAGCACGAAGTTGCCGGTGAACCAGAAGGGCGCCTGGTGCCACAATTTCCCTCGTCGCTCCGACCAGGGAACATAGTCGATCGAGTGCTGTTCGATGATGGGTCCGGCGGTCGTGCCGGACGGTGGGGAACTGGACATGATCTGCTCCTTTACTTACTGGGTGAACTCAATCTCGATGAAGGAATACGGGGTGGAACCATTGACGAGTTCGTGCTCCGCACCGGCCTCGCGCCTGTACGTGGCGCCGGTGGTGGTGCGCTGAGGGGTCACCTGTTCGCTCGTTACCACGTCGAAGACACCGTCGCTCAGTGGCACTACGAGGTAGGGATGCTCGTGGCGATGCCAAGGAATCCGGCATCCGGGGTCCATGTCATACCGAGTCACACGGATTCCTTCTTCGTCGCTCTGCAGTGTCGCTCGTGCGTCGGTCATCAGAACTCCTCATAGCCCGGGGCGGTGCACGGCCAGGGGAAGGCCAGCTCCCAGAGTGCGGCGAGCTCGAGAAGGGCCCGGTCCGTCCACCGCGGCATTGTCACTTGCAGACCGAACGGCATACCGTCGGGAAGTAGCCCGGCGGGGAGCGAGATCGCGGGAAGCCCGGTGACGTTCTGGATCGCTGTTGAATACACCTCGGCCCCGAGCAGGCCCGACGAATGATCATTGTGCCGACCGTCAGGCATCCACCCGCTGGCGGCCACCGTCGGCGTGACCAGCGCTGCGTCAGTGCCGAGCAACTCGTCCAAGCACCTGACCGCGGCGAAACGTCGTCGTCGTGCAGCGAGGTACTCCTCCGCCGTCACGTCGAGGCCGTTCGTCAAAAACTCGAGCGTGCTCGGGGACAGGATCCCGCCGTCACGTTCGATACGCTCGCGACCGAACACCGAGGCGTGCTCTGCGGCGGCGATGACGAACCAGTCTTCGTCTGGGCTCCACCCCGGAAAGAAGAAGCCGGGTTCGCGCAGTTCGGTCGCGGCTCCCAGCACCCCAGCGAGTCGTCCGGCTGCTTCGTGGAACGCGTTCGAAACTTCGGCGGATAGAGGCCCGAGTTCATCGGTTCGTTCGGCGATGATCAGCCGAGTCGGCAGCTGTGAATTGGGCAGCGGCACCGGCAGGGCGACCGGGTCTCCCGCCACCGGCCCCGCGGTGATGTCGAGCAGGATGCGCAGATTGTCGACCGAGGTCGCCATCAGTCCGTCTGTCGAAAAGTCGATCCAGTCGGGTGCAACCCGCCGACCAATTGTTCCGTTCGTCGGTTTCAGACCGACGAGTCCGCAGAATGCGGCCGGTATACGCACCGAGCCGCCTCCGTCGGTTCCGGTTGCTATGGGTGCTATCCCGGCGGCGAGGGCCGCTGCCGAACCGCCGCTGGATCCGCCGGGAGAGCGCCTCAGGTTCCACGGATTGTATGTAGGGCCGAAGACGAGGTTGTCTGTGAACCCCTCGATGCAGAACTCAGGCACGTTCGTCTTGCCGACCACGATCGCGCCCGCTGCCTTCAGGCGACCGACGACGAGTCCGTCGATCGTCGCCGGGGCGGCCTCGGCGAACCACCGCGAACCATGGGTCGTTCGAAGTCCCTGCACATCGTCGTTGTCTTTCGCCAGCAGGGGCAGACCCGCGAGCGGCCCTGGGTCATCTCCGCGAGCGACCGCCGCGTCGATCGCATCGGCCTCCGCGAGCGCCTCATCCGGCCTCTCTGCCACGACCGCTCCGAGCTCACGGTGCAGTTCCATGCGCTCAATGGAGCGCTCCACCAGCGCTCGCGCCGTGATTCGTCCGCTTCGCACTGCGGCCGCGAGCCGACGGAGCTGGCCGGCAGGGGGAATGATGGAGGACATCGTCGTCATGGATCGGGACACCCCTATTCGAAGGGCACCATGGAAGTGATCAATTCGTACGCCACGTGCGCCGCGGCAATCCCGGTGAGCTGGGCATGGTCATAGGCGGGCGAGACCTCGACGATGTCGGCACCGACGATCCGATGCACCCGCAGGGCACGAAGGAACTCGAGTAACTCGCGACTGGTCAGTCCGCCCGCCTCCGGGGTGCCTGTGCCGGGAGCGTGGGCCGGGTCGAGAACGTCGATATCGACCGAGACGTAAACGGGCGCATCTCCCAGCCGTGCATGCATGCGTGCGATCGCGGAAGCCAGCCCTGCGCGTTCGACCTCGTGCGCGCCGATGATCGCGAAGCCGAGCCTAGAGTCGTCTTCGAGATCTTTGCGACCGTAGAGCGGTCCACGGATTCCCACATGCAGACTCGCGGTGCGGTCGATCAGGCCCTCTTCGGAAGCGCGGCGGAACGGAGTGCCGTGGGTGATCGGCGCACCGAAGTAGGTGTCCCAAGTATCGAGATGGGCGTCGAAGTGCACGACTGCGACCGGCCCGTGCTTCTTGACGACGCTGCGGAGCAGTGGCAGAGCGATGGTGTGATCTCCGCCGATCGTCATCAGACGCGTACCGTCGGCGCCGAGTTCGTCGGCGCGTGCTTCGATTTCGCGGACCGCCTCGTCGATACTGAACGGATTCGCCGCGATATCGCCGGCGTCGGCGACCTGCAAGTCTGCGAATGGCGAGACTTGGGCGACCTGATTGTATGGCCGCAATAGCCGGGATGACTCGCGCACATGATTCGGGCCGAAGCGCGCACCTGGCCGGTAGCTCACCCCACTATCGAAGGGAACACCGACGACAACGATGTCAGCATGAGCAACTTCGTCGAGTCGGGGAAGCAACGCGAAGGTAGCGTTTCCTGCCCACCGTGGCGTCTTACTCGAATCTCGTGGCCCGACTGCCATGGCCTGCCTCCTGGTGCTCGTCGGCTGCGTACTGAGGACTTTAGACCCGAAGTTCCGTATAGGGCAACCTTTGTTGCATGGAGGGCCAACGGTTGAACTCCGGGCCCCGTTTTCTCAGCAGACTCTAGAATCAGGCTTCATGCGCTCCGTGAATCCGTCACCCCAATCGGCGCCGATCTTGATTGGCGCCAAACTGCGTGCGACGCGCCTCGCGCAGGGGCTGACGATCGCAAAGCTCGCCGAGGCCACAGATTTGACCAAGGGCTTCATCAGTCGCATCGAGAGGGACGAGAACTCCCCGAGTGTCGCAACCCTGGTGAACATTTGCCAGGTATTGTCCCTGCCTTTGGGATCGCTCTTCGCGGCTCCCGACCACGAGGTCATCCATCTAGAAGATGCACCCCGGATCAACTTCGGCGGGTCGCTCGCGTTCGAACGCCTTCTAACCCCTCGGAGCGAGTCCACGGTACAGATGTTGCGTTCGGTGCTGGAACCAGGCGCCTCTGGCGGTGACGACTTTTACACGATCAATTGCGAACGGGAAGTACTGCACATCATTTCTGGGGGACTCACCCTGATGTACCCGCAGCAGTCGATCATCCTGAGGGAGGGTGACACGGTGACTTTGGCTGGGCGGGAGCCACACACATGGCGAAATGACAGCGGCGCGCAGAGTGAGGTCTTGTGGGCGATCGTTCCCGCGGCCTGGAGCGGTTCCGCGTGAGTCTCGTTACCAATCAACGACCGACACATACGCCAACGGAGGCGGCGCACGCCAGGGACTGCTGACGATTCAGTTAAAAACTCGACATGCCCATGCTTCGGCGACTCACAATGAGGTGTGGATCGGGGTCTCTCCGTGGGGCTCATCCATTGCAAGACCCTTCCCCGCCGAGTTCCCGTCGTGCGCGTTCACGAACAGAATTCGCGCCTCGGGGCTGATCCACTCGTTCGGAACAATCGGCGATTGCTGCGGGAACTCGATGAGGGAGTCGTTCTCTGCGGGGCCGGGTTAGGGGTTGCAGTAGTCGCACCATGCAGGTTCTGCGCGGAGGTGCGTTCGCGGAATTCGAGTTCGGTGGGAGCATGCGCCGCATCCGTGGAGGTCGGCGGCGATGGCCTGGGTCGCCGCGCCACAGTCCGAGCAGGGCAGACCGGGTTCCACGTCGACTCTCCCGAACCCGGGGGTATGGCAGTTGGGGCATTCGGTGGCGAGGCGTTTGGCCATCTGATTGCAGAGGGCACGGATGGTGTCGGCTCGGGAGGGCGAGCGGTGAGCCCGGTAGTCGGGCAGCACGATCACGGCCGATTCGCCCGCAAGCAGTGCTTCGGCTGTTGCCTGGAGCTCGTCGAGTTGGGTGAAGTTCTTGTGGACGATCGTGTGCCCGTCCTGCGCGCCGTGCAGGATGACCCCTTGGGCGGGGAAGCCCAGAGCTTCGGCAAACTCGCGCGCTCCTCCGGGAGTGGTGATGGTGCATCCCCCGGGGAGGGGGGATGTGGTGAGGGTTCCTTCGATGAGATCCAGTCCGAGGTCATCATCGATGAACAGCACAATCTCCCTCTGTTCGACCAGTGGTCCGAAGCGTGCGTCGAAGCTTCCCTCGGAAGCAAGCCCGCATGTTGTCTCGGCGATCTGCATGCCGAGGCGCGCTTTTGCGCGGGCGGCGTCTCGCGGGGTGAGGATGCGGGGGATATCGCCGGCGAAGGTGCCGAACTGGTCCGTATCGAGACCTGGTGCGGCGGCGACGGTTGCACCGAGAATGCGCCGGAATGCTCCGCGGGCAAGCTGTTCCTTGCCGTGCATGGTCGCGAAGGTGATGTGGCGGCCCGTGTAGTGGGTCAGGGCTCGGCTCATTGAAAGTATTCGGGCCGTGAGACGTAGGTGTCGGCGACGAACATCACTCCGCTGGAGGTGCCGAGAAGTTCGCGAATAGCGTCGATCAACTCGGTGGCCTTGTCGGGGGGTAGCACGGTGATGATCATGGTGAGGGTGTCGTACTCGTTGAACAGCAGCGCGCCGGAGTGCTGGCCGTGATGGCCGATGCCAGACACTCCCGAGACTGCCGTGTAGCCGGTGGCGCCGGAGCTGGTGATCAGTTCGCGGATGTCGGGCGCTTCGCGGGCGGGGACGACCACTTCCAGTCGGGTCATCAGTGTCATGTTGTTCATGTTGCTTGTCCTTTCATCGGTGCAGTGGTCGGTTCCCAGCCAGAGGAGGTGTAGCGGTGCCAGGGGGAATGGGCGTGGGCGCGAGCGGTGAGGGTGATCCAGTCGTTGTCGAGCAGGTGTCTGAGTACTTGGTTGCGGGAGATGATGTCGCCGACCCGCTCGAGGGGGGCTTGGATGATGACCGTCAATCGCATCGGTTCATGGAAGAGCTTCCTGCCGAGACCGACGGACTGCCACGGTAGTCCGCGGCGAAGGTCTCCGGCGTGGCCGGCGAGCACTCCGATGGTGCCGACGGCGTTGTGGATCGTCTTTGTTCCAGCACCGAGGGTGTCCGGGTTGAGGGCGGAAAAGTAGTACTGGTGGTTGATCCACTGCGCGACCACGAGGGGGGCGGTCATGATCGTCTCCAGCGCGGTTCCGTCGAGGTCGAGGGTGGGGTCGTAGGAATGCAGGAAAACGCGACGGCTGAGGTCGACACCGCGGGTGAGAGTGCGAGGGCCGATGATCATGGCGGCGTTTCCGGCGAGCCCGAGCTCGGGGTAGACCTCCGCCCAGTCATCCGCCCTGGCCTGCAGGCGCGATACTGACTGCCGTCTAGTGGCTCCCGGGAGATCTTCCGCGCGCTCGTGCAGCAGTCCCGTCCCGGCCGCACGATGCAGGCCCTCAAACTCGGCAATCAGACCGCGGTGGCTGTCGGGGATGAGGTGACGGTCGAGCACGGTGAGGGTGTCGCGGGTGGTGTTGTGGTCGGCCGCGACAAACACCGTCCCGTCCGGGATGGTGATTCCGCGGAGGAGAAGCATCGCCCGCACCCCGGCGTCGTTGAAGATCGCCGCCGCAGCGCGGGCGTTCGCTGTTCCGGGGTTGCCTCCGCACGCACCGCAGTCCAGGGCGGACTGATAGAGGTTGTTGGCGGATTCCGAGAAGTGCCCTGCCAGCACCACCAGCGGTGCGAAGTCGGAGAGGCCCATCATTCTCAGCGCGGTCTCGGCGATCCCGGCCCGCTCTTCGAGCGTGAACGAGTCCGCCATCGTCACAGAACCACGCAGAGGATCAGGGCGGGCGAGGGTGCGGCGCAGGCGCCGGTAGAGCGTGGGGGTGAAGGTGCGCAGGACGCTGGTGGCGCCGTAGAACCAGCCGGTGGTCTCCGCGAACGCGAAGGGGGTTCCGGTGCTGGAGTCCGCCGTATGGGCCGCTTGACGCACGGCGTCTCGGGCGCGACCGCGCGCGAGATGCGCCTCAGCCTGACGGGGCAGGGCCGGCCGTTCGGTGAGGCTGTGCCGCGGCGTGAGCAGGGCCGGGAGAGAGTCGATGCTTCCCCGCGCGCCGTAGCGGACGAAGCGAACCGGCACTCCGAAGAACCCGGCGAAACCGAGAGTCTCCACCGCTTCCGAGGTTTCCAGGTGGCGTCGCATGCCTTCTGACCGGGGGTCGATGCACATCACCACCTGAAACTGTGGCCGCGCAGTGCTCGGTGAGGCCATGGAACTCAGGGAAGGAAGGAGGCAGCCGCGGTAGTTCAGTTCGTAGGCTTTCTGCCAGGTGAACCGGTGCTCGTCTGGCCGATGGTGGGCCAGCACGGCCGCGACGGCCGCGACATCCTGACGGGTGGGCCGTTCACTGAGATAGCCGGCGAGCTCTTCGGCGCGCTGCCAGATCACGGCTCTTTGGTCCTCCAGGGGAGGGATTGGTCGCGGTGCCAGGGGGATGGTGAGGAGTGCACGCAGCACGAAACGGACGGCCAGGTACGAGGTCAGGTCGATGTCGCCGTGTTTCTCCGCACGCCACTTGATGTAGCCGACCCAGCCTGGCAGGTACTCGAGTTCTTGGGCGAGAGTGCTGCGGATCAGTTCGGGCGTGACCGCCAGTCGCTCCAGGGCCCACGCCAACGCGGCATCCGCCGACACCGGCACATCCCGAAGGGCGCGCCGTGCCGCCCGCGGCAGGGACGGGTCCCGGCCTGCCAGCCCCCGCCACGCTCCGAATAGCCCCTCCTGTTTGTGCGGCATCGGCCACAGAGGATCAGGGCTGAGATACGCAGGGAGCCATGCGGCCAGATACTCATCAAGCCACAGCGTCGACCGAGAGGCCGGCGCTGGCGCAACCGTCCCGGTCGGGCTCCCCTGCGCAGAGGTCATGTCGAGGACTGCGACCCGAACGGCCGCCACCGCCGTGCCGCCCACGCTGATCGTGGCACGAGCGAGTTCCGGCGTTCGTTCGATGATCGCCTGCTCCAGGTCGGCTTCGGTGATGCGAGCCTCCCGCAGGTCAGCCAGATACTCGCGATGTTCGCGGGTGAGCGCAACGTTTCGCGCAGTGACACGGTGAAAGGAGGCGGGTTCGTACCCCGCAAGAGGGTTCACCGCGATGAACGACTGCAGCGGCCACCCGGGCACGATGTTTTGCGCGGCTGAGGCTATTTGCGCGCGAAGGATCAGACTCATGACATGACTCCTGTGACAGTCGGCGGACGAGACACGGTCGCGGTCAGCGATCGGGCATAGAGCAGATCGCGGATGCCGCCGAGCCACCGCGTGCTGGCGAGCAACTGCAGCCCCAGCAGTGCGAGTGCGGGCAGTAGCAGCAGCCAGGCGGGGGCAGCGGAGATCGGCAACGCGGGTTGAATGGCCGAGGTGAAGGTGTGCAAGAACACCACATAACCGGCCGCGAGGAGCATGGTCGCGCCGATGCCACCCACAACGGTTCGCACTGTGAAGTTCGTCATCAGCGCGAAGGCCAGCGCGACGGAGGCCGTGAGGGATACGAATCCGAGCAACCCGAGCGTCGCCGCTGAGGTGGAGGGAAAGAGAATCAGTGTCACGGTCAGCAGCGTTGCGGTCGGCACAACGACCCCCACCACTATCGATACACCGAGAGATGCACGCGTGTGGGGTGTGACGGGTGGAAGGTCCCGGTCGATGGCGTGCTCGTTCACGCCCATCCCGGCGCCCAGAAACAATGCGGACTTGAAGAGCGAGTGAGCGATCAGGTGGAAGATCGCCGCGGCGAACAGTCCGAGGCCGCACGCCATGATCATGAATCCCATCTGCCCCATGGTCGAGAACACCAGTCGGCCCTTCACGTCCGCCCGGACCAACCGGACGGCCGCGGCATAGGTGAGTGTCGCGGCTCCTGCCAGAAACACCACCGTCATGACCGAGGCGTGCACCGCGATCACGGGAGCGAATCGGAAGAGCAGGATCGCCCCCGCGTTGACGACGCCCGCGTGCATCAGCGCGGATACGGGGGTGGGTGCCGCCAAGGTGAAAGGCAACCAGCCCTGGAACGGGACCTGGCTGGAGCGCGCCAACGCGCCCGTCACGAGCAGTGCCGCGACGATCAACTGACCCGGTAGGGGCAGGGCCGCACAGACGGCGGCCAGCTGCCCCCAGGACACGTCCCCTCCGGAGGCCGCCAGCAGCAAGATCACAGCCAGCACGAACGCAGTGTCGGCGATGATGAATCTCACCGCCGTGGACCGCACTCCTCGCCGAGCCTGAGCCAACGGCCAATACGTGCCCAGTAGCAGCAGCAGAGCGAGCCCGGCGCCGATCCACCCGACCGCGAACACCGCCACCGAGCCTGCGCACACCATCAGCACGGTGAATCCCGTCAGGAGGGTGGACGAGGCCACAAACCACAGCTGGCGAGTGTCGCCGCGAAGGTAGCGGATCGCGAAAGCCTGGATCAGGGTGCTCAGCCCGAGCACCAACGCCGACAACACCACCGCGAGACCATCCCAGTGAAGAGTCGTCTGACCTACCCCCACGGGTGCGGGAGGCGACGAGAAGACGCGAGGAATCGCAGCGACCGCGATGACGAATGCGACACCAATCATCGTCGCCACGAGGCGGGCGACGACCTCGGCCAAAACGCCCGATCGAGTGTTGTTCATACCTGCCTCTCAAAACGCGTTAATCAAAACACGAAAAATATAGCACGTATTAAATTGCCGGTATGGGGACGGGAGGGAACCGCTTTGGTGGGGGAGAATGGGCGGATGGCGCAATGGACGTTTCTGACGAATCACGCCCACGTGCTGCTGTGCGTAGCGGACAACCCGAACGCCCGACTGCGGGACGTGGCTGAACAGGTCGGCATCACCGAGCGGGCAGCGCAACGCATCGTCACCGAGCTGGAAGAGGCCGGCTACCTCGAGCGGGAACGCGATGGCCGACGCAATATCTACCGGCTCAACACGGCCATGCCGTTACGGCATCCGCTGGATCGCGACCACCGCATCGGAGAACTTCTTGCGACGTTCGCCAACTCCCCAACCCCCGCGGACAGCCCCTCGATATGACGACGGTTCCTCGTCGACAGGGGAGGCAGGACCGACCTACGTGGCGTGAGACCCTCGATGCCCCGGCGCAACGCCCGTCGCCACTAACGTGGGGGCATGGCGGAACTTTCCCAAGCTGAGGTACGAGTCCTTGAGTCCATCGATGATGAGGCTCTCGTGCGCGATCTGGTGGAGGCGATTCGTGTTCCCAGCGTGACCGGCTCCGATGCTGAGTCTGATCTCCAGCATCGAGGTGCCGAAGCGCTACGTGAGCTTGGTTTCGAGGTGGATAGCTGGAAGTTCGACCTCGATGAGTTGTTCGCGCATCCGGATTTTCCCGGTATCGAGGCAGAGCGGCACGAGGGCTACGGGGTGGTCGGCACTCTGGGCGGCTCGGCGGCGGGAAACCCGGCGTTGGTAATGCAGGGCCACGTCGATGTGGTGCCGACGGGCGACGTGGACAAGTGGATCGACCGCGATCCCTGGAGCGGCGCTGTGCGAGGCGGCGTGATCCTCGGGCGCGGTGCCTGCGACATGAAGGCTGGAGCTGCCGCCAACATGGCTGTTGCGCGAGCGCTCGCGGTGTCGGGAGTGATCCTCGAGCGGGGTTTCGGGTTGCATTCGGTCGTGAGCGAGGAAGATGGGGGGCTGGGAGCGTTCGCGACGATGCTGCGCGGCCACCGCGCGGAAGCGGCCGTGTTGTCGGAGCCCACGAGCGGTCGACTCGTCGTGGCGAACGCCGGAGCGCTCACGTTCGAGCTGAGGGTTGCGGGCCGCGCGGCGCACGGCAGCACGCGACTGGAAGGCCGGAGCGCGTTCGAGGCATTTCTGCCGGTGCATGCGGCGCTTCTCGAGCTCGAGCGAGAGCGCAATGCCGAGTCTGATCCGCTATTCACCACGACATCCCTTCCGTACCCGATCTCTGTTGGCACCGTGCGTACCGGCGACTGGGCAAGTAGCGTGCCCGACTTGCTGATCGCGCAGGGGCGTCTCGGGGTGCGTCTCGATGAAGCGCCGGCGGATGCTCGTGCGGCCTGTGAGGCAGCCATCGCTCGGGCGTCGCTGAATGATCCTTGGCTACGCGACCACCCGGTTGAGGTGAATTGGCGGGGTGGGCAATTCGCCAGCGGCCGCATCGATGGCGCTCATCCCTTTATCGATGAGGTTGCCGCGGCGATCGCTGCCGTCGAGGGGCGCGAAGCAGAACGGGCGGCCGCGCCCTACGGCAGCGACCTTCGACTGTATGCCGGCCTCGGCGGCATCCCAACCCTGCACTACGGACCCGGCGACGTGCGCTTCGCCCATGCCCCTCGCGAGCAGGTGGAGATCGAAGAGCTTCTGAGGGTGACCCGATCTCTCGCGGTCCTGGCAGCCCGCACCTGTGGAGCCCATCTCTAAGTGATGGGAGTCCCTTCCCCCATCGCCGATCCCCGATTCATCCGCCATTCACCGTCGAGACCTACACTCTCGTCATGGTGAACCCGGATTCAGCGGAGATCGAGCGCAAGTACGACGTCACGTCGTCGACCGCAGTGCCGGACCTGCCGTCGATCGACGGGGTCTCCCGGGTCGAGGGTTCCCAGGTGTTCGTCCTCGACGCCGTGTACTTCGACACCGCTGACTTCGTTCTCGCCGCGCATCACATCACCCTGCGGCGGCGCACCGGCGGGGATGACGCGGGATGGCACCTGAAGCTGCCGGTCTCGGACGACGAACGTTCCGAACTGCATGAGCCCCTCGGCACGGACCCGCAATCCGTGCCGCGCCGACTGCGAGAGCAGGTGGCCGCGCTCGTGCGTGCAGGCGAACTCTCTCCCATCGTGCACCTCAGCACCCGCCGCACCGTTCACCGGCTGCGCGGACCACACGACGAGCTTCTGGCCCTGTTCTGCGACGACGAGGTGACAACGCAACGGCTGGCCGGCGAGCCGCTCGAGCAGCACTGGCGGGAGTGGGAGCTCGAGCTCGTCGACGGGCACATCCCCCTTCTCGACGCGGCCGAACGGCTGTTCTCCGCCTCCCGCGTCTCACGCTCCGACTCCCGTTCGAAGCTCGCTCGCGCTCTGGGAGACAGCGTGCCGGAACATCCGCAACCGGCTGCGCTCGAGCGCGATACGGCGGGCGCACTGCTTGTCACTGCGCTGCGGGACTACCGAGACGAACTCGTGAGCACCGATCCCCTCGTGCGGGAGGACCGGCCGGAGGCGATCCATGACATGCGTGTCGCGACCGCGAAACTGCGCGCCGCCGTCGGCACTTTCCACAGCCTCCTCGTCGATGACGAGGCGGCCACGCTCCGAACGGAACTGGGATGGATCGGGCACATCCTGGGCGCCGCGCGCGATCTCGACGTGATCGCCGCCCGTCTCGCCGGTCGCCTGCGCACCGAGTCGGAGTCCCAGATCATCGGACCGATCGGCGAGCGGATGTCGCACCAGCTCTCAGAAGACGGCTCAGCCGCGAAGGCGGTGCTGCTCGAGTCCCTGGACTCGGCGCGCTACTTCGGTCTTCTCGACCTGATCGATGCCTTCGTCGCCGACCCGCCGCTGCGGGAGAGCGCCGCCGGTGCGGCCACCGCTGTGCTTCCCGGCATCGTCGATCACCGCATCCGCGCGCTCTTCGCGGCGATGCGCGATGCGGACGAGACGATCGATCGATCCCGTCACGACCTCGCGCTTCACGAGGTGCGGAAGGCTGCGAAGGAGGTGCGCTACGGGGCCGAGGTGCTGCTGCCGATCCGGCCGAATCGTGCGCGTCGACTCGCGAAGATCGCCAAGCTGGTGCAGGACACACTCGGCGAGCAGCACGACAGTGTGGTCGCGCGCCAGACCCTCGAGCGACTGGCTGCCGCGGCCTACCTGCTCGGAGACAACTGCTTCACCTACGGACGACTCCACCGCACCGAACAGGACCTCGGAGAAGACGCGGAGGCGCGCTACGAGAAGTTGCTGCGCCGCATCCCCAGGAGCATCCGACAGGCCTGAACGCCGTTACCCCCAACACCAACGGCGCGCTCCCTCGGTGAGGAAGCGCGCCGTCGTCCGTGCCGCTTGCAGGAGCGGCGGTGGTGAACGTGTCTGTTACTTGCGGATAACAGGCACGTCGTCGTGGGCGGACTCTATTGCCGCGAATTCAGGGTTCTCCTCGTAGGACTTCGCCTTGGCGACTCCGAAGATGATCAGGGCATAGACGGCCTTGGCGACGATGTCTGCGATCGAGTAGCCGACCTGCTTCGAGACCCAGGCATCCGCACCGCCGATGTTGAGAAGCGGGAGCAGGTACGCGATCGGGTAGACGCCCCAGCTGAGCAGGAGCAGGAAGCGCAGCCGACCGAGGGTCTTGCGGACCGAAGGCGGCTGAGTGTTGAGCGACTTGCTGAGCTGAACGAAGAGCACGTAGAGGATGTACGCGAACGGGATGGTGGAGAGCAGGCCGAAGAGGCCGCGCAGTCCGTTGTCGCCGCTGATCTCACCCGGGTAGCCGAGAGCGATCATGAGCGCCGCGGCCGGCACAAGGCGCATGAGCAGTCCGGACTGCACCTTGCGTGCGAGCGCGAGCACCGCGACAAGCTCGACGAGAAGCAGGGGGACCGTCAGCAGCCAGTCGACGTAGCGGTAGCCCTCGTTGAACGACACCCCGACCGCCTGGCTGTAGTTGCCGTTGCCTCCGACCGCCTTGGAGACGAATGCTTCCTTGAACGAGTCGAAGATGCGGAAGTAGTGATAGGCCGCGATGCCGCACACGATGATCGCAACCGTGATCGCTTGCCGGTAGCGCGGCAGAATCCGTGGAAGGGAGATCAGCAGAAACACTGCGGTAAACAACTGCGACGCGATGACGAGCGACAGGAAGTTGTAGACGGTGGCGTATTGCCCCTGCGACAGGATGTCGGGAATCACTGGGTCCTCCTTGGACGTGTGTGAAAGAGATTGAATTATCTAATTAAAACGATAAGTTAGTAAGAAAGTCAAATGGTTGACACCGGCCGAGGACCTGACTATCTTCCGCTCCCCCTAAACTGGCTTATCCGCTAAGAGACAGGAGGTCTCATGAGTACCGAGACTGGTCAGTCTCATACCCTCGACGGGTTCCCCGCCGCGGCCGTGGAATTCGTCAATGTGATGCAGCGCAACCGCGAGCGAATCGGCCAAGATGCCGGGCTTTCGCCGAGCGAACTGCGCGCCCTGTTCCGCGTGGCTGCCGAGGTCAGCGTCACGCCGAAGCAGCTTGCCGGCTATCTGGACATGACCACCGCCGCGGTCACTTTCATCTCGCGCCGGCTCGTCGAATCGGGGCTGCTGCACCGGGTCGATCACCCGAACGATCGTCGGAGCCTCTACCTCGAACTCACTCCACTCGCGCACCAGATGATGCTCGATGTGCACCGCGGATTCGTCGAGCTGCTCGAAGCCGCGACGAGTGAGCTCAGCCCGGCAGAGCTCGCGACCTTCTCGGGGACCCTGCAGTCGGTGGCACGCTCGATGGTGCGACACTCCAGCCGGTCCGACACTGCCGAGCCGCGAGAACCCCTCCGCTCGAGCGGCGCCGGTTCTCCGACCCACCTCTGAATCCACAGCGCGACCGCCGGAAGAATGAGGCCGCCTGGTGCGCCCTCTCACGGATAAGCGACAGTCCCTTGATCTGGGAAGAATTTACCTTGATAATTGAGTTGCTTAATAGTCCAACAATCGATGGTTCGCCCCGCAGCACCCAGCACGCTCCAATCAACCCGACAATCTGCCCGTCACTGGGCGCCGACGTCGACCCGAATCGAAACGGGAGGCCCCCAGTGGCGGGCACTTGCCTGTGCTGCCACTTGCCTGTGCTGCCACTTGCCGAGCGGTCACTTGCCTGTGCTGCCACTTGCCGAGCGGGTTATCGCACCGGACCCGGTTTTGCCGCAGCGGCGAGCTTGGGGATGAGGTCGAGGGTCCTGTTGGCGACCCCCTCCGCGACGACCCGCAGGCTGAGGTTGTTGTTTCGCGCATGTGCGCGAAGCAGCACGAATGCGTCCTCCATCGACAGCGCGCCGGAGTGGGACAGCGCCCCCTTGGCCTGCTCGATCAACACCCGACTGTCCAGCGCCCGCTGCAACTGTTCGGTGACCAGCTGGGACTGAGCGGCGATGCGCTCCTGGAGGATGCCGATGGTCGCGACATCCGCGAGGGCCTGCGCGACAGCGGCGTCTCGACGATTGAGAGTGCCGACGGAGGTACCGAAGAGATTCATCGTGCCGATGATCTCGCCGCGAAGCCGCATCGGCGTGGCGTGTACCGACAGGAAGCCCTGCTCGAGGGCGGCCGCCCGGAAGTCGGGCCACTCCTCTGTGGATGCCTGGATATCGGGTACGGAGACCGCGCTGCCGGTGGTGAAACAGTCAACACAGGGTCCGGCGCCGGCGGCGAGCTGCATGACCTCCACCAGGTCGGCGCGCTCGCTGGTGGACGCCACGACATGCAGTTGCCCACTGCCGTCAGCGAGCATGAGACCGCCAGCCTGCGCGTCGAGGATCTCGGTGCACTCTCTCACCAGGGTGTGAAGCAGGTCCACAACGTCGTAGTCGGCGGTGAGAGTGTCCGCGACCATAACGAAGGCCGCGTTCAGCCTTGCTTCTCTAGACATCCCGCCCATGAGTCACTCCTGTCTTCCTCATCGTATCCCGTAGTCAGTTGCTGATCAGTTGGGTAATTGGCGAAAGTCGAGAAGTCTCGCGACGACGTCGGCGGCGACATCCTCCACGGAGCGACCCGACGCGAAAGCATGGCCGCGCAACAACGAGAAGGCTGCGGGCGCGCTGATCTGCAGTTGCGCGATGATCATGCCGGTGGCCTGGTGCACCTCGCGACGCATCGTGGGCGCGCCCGCACTCTCTGGCGCATGGTCCTGTTCGGCCGAACTGATCGCCGCCTTCACCGCGGGGGTGGCAACCTGGTCGGCGAGCGAACGAGCCAGCGAGACCATCAGCCCGTCCAGCACTCCGGGAGTTGTGCGGTAGAGGTCGACAACCCCCACGGTGACCGCCCCGACCGCAATCGGAAAGGCGAAGATCGCCGCCACCCCGAGCCCTGCGGCGGCAGCGCCGAAGACCGGCCAATTCGACGTGCGCTGAAGCGAGAGATCAGGACTGAGAACAGGGTGGCCCGTCTTCATCACCTCCCACTGAGGGCCCTCCCCCAGGTCGAACTGCAGGCCCTCCAGTTGTGCCGCGACGGTGTCGCTCGAACACACGGTCATGCGTCGGGCAAGGGTGCCGATCACCGAGATCGCGACACCGCTCACCGGGAGTAGATCGACGAACGGTCGACAGAGATCGTTGCTCCGACTCCAGCGGGCGATGTCGGACAACTCTGGTTCATCGGTGGTGCCGGGGTTACCCATCCGAGGCCCTTGAACATGGTTCACAGAACATTCGGCACCGGAACAACGCGTCGACTGTGGACGCAGTCGATGCTGCGCACGTGCCTAACCGTACAACCTCGCCACCGATCGGGCGCGTTGACCGCGACTGTGCGCGACACTAGAATTCGGGTACTCGCTCTGAACCCCGGCAGTAGTCACGTGCACCTATCCGGGAGAGACATGTACAGGTCATCCGCCTCACAGGCAGACCACCGGGCCGCCTCCTCGATCAGCGAGTCCACCAGGGCGAGAAACACCCTGATCTTCGCCGCGCAATCGCGTGCGCGGCTCGACCAGTCCCTCGATGTCGTCGTGGTTGCCGCGCAACGGGTGTTGACGACCCAGACCCGACTGCGGCAGCTTCTTGCGGCGAACCGCAGCATCGCCCGCTATCGGGATCGCTCAGCGCTGCTCGGGGGCATCGTCAATTCGGCCGTCGCCCTCGTCGAGGCGGGGTCGGGTGTCCTCGACGTCTACGCCTTGGACGGACGGGCGGCGAGCCAGGTGCGATGCAAGAGCGAGGCGCAGCGGCCGACAGGGGTGCGCACCACGGAACTGCGGGTGCAACTCGACGACGAGGTGTTCGGAACCCTCTACCTCGGCAGGGACGGGCCCGACGAATTCAGCGCAGAAGACGAGCAGCTGCTGAGCTCGTTCACGGAGATGGCGGCGATCGCCATCTGGAACGCCAACAATCGCGAAGAGTCGGCTTCCCCCCTCGCCGGATAGCGGATCGGCTCAGCCGGCGAGTTCGGCGACGAGAGCGGCACCGAGGGTGGACTCGGTCTCGGGGCGGGCGACGCGGCGACCGGAGGACTGCTTGGAGTTCTCGACGGCTCCGAGCCCGAGGTCGAGTAGCTGGGACTCGGTCCAGCCGGCGGCGATCGCGGCGTGGCGGGCGGCATCCACGGCGGCGATGGTGGCCTCGAGTGCGCTGAGCCGCACGGCGAGCTGGTGAACGAGGTCCATGCGGTTGTTCATTTCGGCATCGACGATGGCCCGGGCCTGCACTGTCGAGTCGTCCGGATCGAACGTCGTGCGAGTGAGGTAGTGGACCTTCGCGTCGGGGCTCATCATGTTGCTTTCTCTCGATACACCGGGAACCCTTTCGGGTGGTAGAACAGTGGGTTCCCTCAGTACAAGATGCTGCATCCCCGGCAAGAGTCACAGTCCCCAGTAGAGGGGACACGTTTTGTACCCCAAACTGTCCCCCGAAAAAACCGGCTCAGGAGGCCTGATCTTCGGGCTTCGCGGTGCCGGCCTGCGGTGAGAGACCGAGCGCAGACTTCAACTGTTCCTCAACGGAATCGTCCGCGGCGGCCGCAGCCACGTTCGCCTCGGCGACGGCGAGCAGCACCTCTTCGCGCTGGATCTTGATGCCGCGGGGGGCATCTATGCCGATGCGGATGCCGTCACCGCGCACGTCGAGGATGGTGATGGTGATGTCGTCACCGATCACGATCTTCTCGCCCGCCTTACGGGTCAACACCAGCATCGTCTCAGCCTACCGAACCGCTCTCCAGCCAGCCGACCTGGATGCCGAGCTGATGCACCGACTCCGGGGTGTCGGTGGTCTCGCTGCCGGTGACGGCGATCGCATCGATATGCACGTGCGACTGCACCGCGCGCACCCAACGGGCCGTGTCATCCGGCTTGCGCCCGACATCCACGACCACCCAGACCTGGTCGGCGTTGAGGTACTCGAGGGCGGCGATCGCGTCGGCATCGAGCCCGGACCGGGAGATGCCGAGCGCGATGAACGCGCTGTGCTTCTCCCGAACGCCCGCGGCCCGCGCCGCCATGGCGCTGATGCGATCCTTCACGCGGAAATAGCCGTCCGCGCTGACCGCTCCGGCAATGCTCAGGGCCCGCAGCCCGGAGGCCTGGGACATGTCCCGTGCCACCTGCAGCGGGTCGTCGCCCAGCCCGACGACGACGACGAGGTCGCCCGCCGCCTCGAGGGGCGTCTGGCGGAAGACGGTCGGACCATCGATGAGAGGCACTATCGCCGCGGTGTTGTAGGTGAGATCGGCCATGATCGAGTCGAAGTCCACCGAGTGGGTGGAAAGGTGGGGAATGAGATCGCCGTAGTGCGAGATCGCCTCGGCGGTATCCGCGTCGTCGAGCAGGCGGGCGATTCCGGCCCGGGTGGGCAGGTCGAAGGTGTGAGCGTCCCGGGCGGTGCCATCCGGCACATCCACCTCGATCTCGTACCGACGGGAGGCGAAGAAACCGGAGATCCCGCCGGAGGTGACCGCCTTCACCGCGATGACCTTCGCCAAGGGGCCGTGCTCGGCGAGCACCCGGGCGTTCAGTTCATCGAGTGACGCACCCTCAAGCTGATATCGACTCGGCACCGCGCACCACCCCAACAGTCTCGATGTTCACATTCGCCGACGTGACCTCCTGGTAGGAGAGCACCGGCAGTCCGCCGGACTGGGCGGAGACGAGTCGACGGATGGCCGGCCGCAGCGCCGGGGCGCAGACCAGCACCGCAGACATGCCGGTGCCCTCCACGCGGGAGACCACGTCGCGCACCGACCCGAGCAGCGACTCGAGCGCGTGCTGGTCGATGAGGATCTGGGTTCCGAGCTCCGAGGGACGCAGGCCCTCGAGCATGGATTGCTCGAGCAGCGGGTCGATCATGATCACGTGCAGAGTCTGGCCGTCGAGGTGCCGGGCGCTGAGGGCCGGGCCGAGCGCGGCACGGGCGGCTTCGATGAGGCCCTCCGGGTCGGCCGAGACCTTGGCCCGCAGGGAGAGAGCTTCGTAGATGCGCGGGAGGTCGTTGATGGGCACCTGCTCGAGAAGGAGGCCCTGCAGCACCCGCTGCACCTCGGCGAGGCTGAGGAGCCCGGGAACTAGTTCGTCGACGGCGGCGGGGTTGATCTCCTTGACGCCCTCGGTGAGCACACGCACGTCTTCGCGAGTGAGCAGGCGCGCGGCATTGCCCATGATGATCGACGAGAGGTGCGTGACGACGACGGAGACCCGGTCGATCACGGTGGCGCCGGTCATCTCGGCGCTGTGGCGCATCTCGCTCGGCACCCACTTGCCGGCGAGCCCGAAAACGGGCTCCAGGGTGACCGCGCCGGGAAGGGGATCGAGGGCGTCCCCGAGCGCGAGCACCTTGCCGGAGGGCGCGATGCCCCGGCCGGCCTCGACGCCGGCGATGCGGATCACGTAGGTCGAGGGCGGAAGCTCGATGCTGTCCCTCGTGCGCACCGGAGGCACGACGAGACCCATGTCCATCGCGATCTTGCGGCGGAGCGACCGCACGCGGGCGAGCAGGTCATCCGAGGCATCCGACACCAGGTCGACGAGGTCGGGGGCCAGCAGGATCTCGAGGGCATGCACGCGCATCTGCTCGATGAGGTTCTCGGTGGTGGCACCGATCGCCGGGTCGGCGATGGCGGCCGTCTCGACCTCGAGCTTCTTCTCGGCCTCGCGGGCCTTGATGCGCTGGGCGATGATGATGAGCGAGGCGCCGACGATGAGGAAGAGGATGATCGGCATGCCAGGGATGAACGCCATCAGGATTGCGGCGACCCCGGCGATGATGAGCGCGAAGCGGGACTGCCCCAGCTGGGCCGCCGCTGTGGAACCCATGTCGGACTCTGCGTTGGAGCGGGTCACGATCATGCCGGTGGAGACGGCCATCAGCAGGGCCGGGATCTGGGTGACCAGGCCGTCGCCGATGGTGAGGAGGGTGTAGCTGCTGACGGCGTCTCCGATGGAGAGGCCGCGCTGGATCACCCCGATTGCGATGCCACCGACGATGTTGATGATGATGATGATGATCCCGGCGATCGCGTCGCCCTTCACGAACTTGGAGGCGCCGTCCATCGCGCCGTAGAAGTCCGCCTCTGCGGAAACCTCGGCCCGGCGCTCGCGGGCCTGCACGTCGGTGATCAGTCCGGCGTTGAGGTCGGCATCGATGGCCATCTGCTTTCCGGGCATGGCATCGAGGGTGAAGCGGGCTCCGACCTCGGCCACCCGCTCGGCACCCTTGGTGACCACCACGAACTGGATGACGACGAGGATGAGGAAGATCACGGCACCGATGATGATCGAGCCTCCGACGGCCACGTGGCCGAACGCGCCGATCACCTCTCCCGCGTACCCGTTGCCGAGCACCAGACGGGTCGAGGCGACGTTGAGGCCGAGCCGGAACAGCGTGGCGACCAGCAGCAGTGACGGGAAGACGGAGAAGTCGAGGGGCTTCTTGACGAACATCGTGGTGAGCAGTGTCACCAGCGCGAGCATGATGTTGACGATGATCAGCAGGTCGAGCACGAAGGCCGGGATCGGCACGACGAGCAGCAGGATGATGCCGACCACACCGAGCGGCACCGCGAGTTTCGCGAGGTTCTTGTTCATCGTCAGTGCCCTCCAGCGGCGACTAGTTGATTCATCTCGTGCACGCCCTTCGACGAGCCGCGCTTGCGCAGCGCGAGCACGAAGGCGAGCACACGGGCGACGGCGTTGTACAGGTCGACCGGGATCTCGTCCCCGAGCTCGCAGGCCGAGTGCAGCGCGCGGGTGAGGGGGATGTCCTTGACGATCGGCACCAGGTCGGTCTCGGCCTGTTCACGGATGCGCAGCGCGATCACCCCGGCGCCCTTCGCGATCACGCGGGGGGCCGACTTACCTGGCTCGTACTTGAGCGCGATGGCGAAGTGGGTGGGGTTCACGAGCACCACGTCGGCATCCACGATCGAGGCCATCATGCGGTTGCGGCTCATGGCGAGCTGGCGGGAACGGCGCTGCCCCTTGATCATGGGGTCACCCTCGGAGGACTTGTTCTCGTCCTTGACTTCCTTCTTGGTCATGCGCGTGCGCTTGCGGTTGCGGCGCATGATCACGAAGACGTCGGCGGCGGCGAGGATGAGCCCGGCGACGACAGCGGAGCGAACGAGGGAGGACGTGCCATCCGTCGCCGCCCTGATGAGCTCGGACGCGGGGAGGCCGCCGCCGCTCATGAGCACGGGCATGAGCCCCTGGATCACGGAGAGCAGCACGATGCCGACGACGACGGTCTTGGAGAGCGCCTTCACTCCCTGCCAGGCCGCCTGCATTCCGAAGGTGCGCTTGAGGCCCTCCACCGGGTTGAACTGGTCGAACTTGCCGGTGAACTTCTTGAAGTGGATGCCGCCCTGGGCGGCCGCCGTAACGAGCACCGCGATCGTGACGACCAGCAGAAGGGGAAGGATGATGCCGCCGACAGACGCGAGACCGTCGACCAGCGCCTGCATCGCGTGCGCGGAGTCGGGGTGGTCCATCACCTCGCGCAGCTGGTAGAGCGGAGCGGATGTCGCGGCGGCCCCCGCAGACACGGTCGCCGGGATCATCACCGCGGCGACGCCGACGGCGACCCAGGCGGTGAGGTCCTGCGACTTGGAGAGCTGCCCCTTTGCGCGCACCTCCTTCATGCGCTTCTCGGTGGCGAGTTCGGTCTTTTCGCCGGAGTCTGCTTCGGGCATGGCTATTTCACCCCCGAGAAGAGGGAGACGGCCTGACCGGTGATCGCCGCGACGATCTGCGGAAGGGCCGCGAAGACGAAGACACCGAGAGACAGGGTGATGAAGATCTTGAGCGGGAAGCCGAGGGCGAAGGCGTTGAGCGCCGGAGCGACCCTGGTGAGCAGGCCGAGGCCGGCATCCGCGAGAAAGAGCACCACGATCAACGGTCCGGCGATCTGCACCGCCGACAGGAGCATCTGCCCGACGGCGAGGGAGATGGCGTGGATGGGGGCGGCAAGGTCGAGGGTGCCGGCCACCGGGAGCGCGTCGAAGCTTCGGGCGAGGCCGCCGATGATGAGCTGGTAGCCGCCCGAGGCGAAGAGCAGGGCGAGAGCGGTCATCTGGTAGAGACGGGCGAACTGGGCGCCGTTGATCATCATCTGCGGGTCGAAGCCCTGCGCGAGCTGGAACCCGCCGAAGAGGTCGACCAGATTGCCGGCCGACTGGATCGCCGAGAAGACGATCATCACGAGGAATCCGAGAAGGGCGCCCGTCACCAGTTCGACCAGCAGTCCGACGACGAACCCCGCCGTGTCGGGCGAGATGTAGCCACTCGCCACCCGGGGCGATACGGCGAGCGCGAGCCCGATGCCGAGCATGGCCTTGATGCGCAGGGGGAAGGCGTTGGTGGAGAACGGGGGTGCGATCACCAGGAAGGTCGTCATGCGCACCGAGGCGAGCATCACCGCCTCGATCCACGGGAAGTTGAGGGTGAACGCCATCTCAACCCCCGCCGAGGAGCGTGGGGATCTTCTCGAACAGCCCATGGGTGAAGGCGACGAGCTCGGAGATCATCCACTGGCCCGACACGATGAGGGCCACCGAGACGGCGACCGCCTTCGGCACGAACGAGAGGGTGACCTCCTGGATCTGGGTGATCGACTGGAGGAGGGAGATGGCGAAACCGACGACGAGGGCGGTGACCAGGATGGGCGCGGAGAGCTTCGCGGCGATGAGCAGACCCTGCAGCGCGACATCCATGACGGCGTTCTGGTTCATGAGCTTCCCCGATAACTGCTGATCAGCGTCGTGATGATGAGGCCCCAGCCGTCCACGAGCACGAACAGCAGGATCTTGAACGGAAGCGAGATCATGACCGGCGGCAGCATCATCATGCCCATCGACATCAGGGCGGCCGAGACGACGAGGTCGATCACCAGGAACGGTACGAAGATGACGAAACCGATGATGAATGCGGCGCGGAGCTCGGAGATCATGAAGGCCGGGATGAGCGTGGGAAGGGAGACTGACGACGGGTCCTTCGGGTTCGGAAGCCCGGCCGCGCGCGTCATGAGAGCCAAGTCCTCCTGTCGCGTGTGGGCGAGCATGAAAGTGCGCAGCGGCTTCGTCGCGAGGTCGATCGCCTGGGTGAAGTCGATGTGGCCGTTGAGGTAGGGCTGAAGCGCGTGGGTGTTGATGTCGGTGATCACCGGAGCCATGATGAACAGGCTGAGGAAGAGCGCGAGCCCGGCGAGCACCTGGTTCGGCGGGATGGATGGCAGCGCGAGGGCGTTGCGCGCCATGGCGAGCACCACGAAGATCTTGGTGAACGAGGTCATCATCAGCAGCAGGGCCGGGGCCACCGACAGCAGCGTGATGCCGACGAGCGTGACGATCGCGGAGGAGGGAGTGCCATCCGGGCCGTTGATGTCGACCGAGAGGCCACCGGGGCTGGTCGGGGCGACGGGCGGTGTCGGGGCGTCCACCGTGGGAACCGATGCGTGGCTCGCGGTGCCCGTCATGAGGATCAGGGCCGCGGCGACCACGAGCACGAGGAGCGCGATGACGACGATGCGGGCGGCCGGGCCGTTCCAGAAACGGGCACTGAGTGGTTGACGGGTGGCGAGCGGTCCGCGCACGCTCATCGTGGCTTGCCCGGTCACCGGGAGGATCGCAGGGCGACAGCCGCGCGCTTCCAGGTAGCGAGGGACAGGATCGAGCCGTCGAGCGCACCGGCCCGGCGCGGCATGCCCGTGCGCGGGTCGAACTGCTGGGGAAACGGAATGGGCGTCGCGACAGGCTTGCGCGCACTCGGCGTCGACTCGACATCGTTCAACGCCGATTCGAAGGCGGCGGCGGTGTCGAGCACGGGGAGTTCGTTGGCATCGAGCACTGTCACCGAGTGCTCGGTGACACCGAGCAGGAAACGCTTGCCCTCCACGTCGATCACGACGACGGATGCCTTCTGCGCGAGTCCCTGGCGGGTGACCACGTTCACGAGCTTGGTCGCGCGGGTCGAGCGGGTCCCCTTCGTGATGCGTCGCTGAAGAAACCACAGCAGCCCCACCACAGCGGCGAGGGAGAGCAGTACGCGCAACGCGACGAAGAGGGTGTCCATTCCTAGCCCAGGCCCTCGGCGACGTCGAGGATCTGGGTGATGCGCACGGCGTAGTCCTGGTCGACGACCACGATCTCGCCGTGCGCGATCAACCGGCCGTTGAGCAGCACGTCGGCCGGCGCACCGGCGGAGCGATCGAGTTCGATCACGGCACCGGGCTCGAGCCCGAGCACGTCGCGCACCGACATGCGGGTGCGGCCGATCTCCACGGTGAGCGCCATTTCGACGTTGTTGATCCGGCTGAGGTTGTTCACGAGCGACTCCTGGGAGATCGGGGTGGCGCCGGCGAGGTTCTCGCGCACACGGATGGCGAACCAGCCGGCAGCACTTCCACCGGTGGAGAGGGCGAAGATCTCGGTGGCCGGGTCGGTGAAGAGCGCCGTGGCGTCATCCACCCGGGAGTCCCCGAGCACACCGGAACCGAGGGTGCCGGCCGCGGCATCGAGAGCCGGGCGCAGCACGTCGACCACCGAGACCAGCTGGGAGTCGGCGACCGAGGCATCCGCCGTCTCGATCGGGTCGAGGAAGACGATGGCGAGATCCGCCGAGGTCTCCCCCACGAAAGAGGCCAGCACCGCGGTGTCGAAGGGGCCGGTCGGCACTCCCTGGATCGCGATCGCCTCGAGGATGGCCGTGCTCGGAAGCAGGCGCGCGACCGCTTCCGCCGCGGCGTCACGGGGATCGATAACTGTGGACTTCTTCACTGGTTGGCCCTTTCGGTGGTGCTGTCCGTGGCTTCGACGACAACGCAGGCGAGTCGAGCGCCGTTTGCTCCGACGGCGGCGCGAGCGAGCGTCTCGCCGTCGACTGTGAGGTTGAGCGGGCGGTGCTGGGGATGCGGGATGGTGAGCAGGTCACCGACCGCGAGCCCGAGCACCCGGCTCGGCTTCACGAACACCGGGTTGAGGCTCAGGGCGACTTCGACCGGCACCCAGCCCAGCTGGGATGCGACCTGGTCGCGAGTGTTCCCCGTGGCCGCAAGCACCGCGGACTGGCCGAGCTGCGGAAGCAGTGCGGGCGCCGGGATGGCGAGGGTCGCCGTTGTCGAGCTGTCGCCGACCCGGATCGCGAAAGTCGCCACGATCATCAGGTCCGCCGTCGCGGCGGCCTGAGCGAACTGCGAGTTGTACTGGATGGTGTCGATGGAGATGGCGGTCTCGAGCAGGGGGCCGAGGGAGTAACGGAGGTCTTCGAGCGCGTCGTCGAAGAGCCGGCGAACGAGCGCCTGCTCGATCTGGGTGAACTTGCGCTCCGGCACGACCTGCGCCGCGTTGCTCCCGAGCATGTAGGAGACCCAGGTGAGTGCGGCGGTGGCGGGGAACTGGATCACCGCGCGGGCATCCATCCCCTCGAGGTTGCACAGGATCATCGCCGTGGTGGCGGGCAACGACGATGCGTACTCGTCGTAGGTCTCCATGATGATCTGTTCGCAGGTGACCTGCGAGACCACGCGGACCTTGGCGGTGAGCTGGGTGCCCCACTGGCGGGCGAAGGTCTCGAGCGCGAGTTCGAGCACCCGGGAGTGCTCACGGGCGAGAGTGGTGGGCCGGCGGAAGTCATAGGGCTCCACCGCCGGGCCCGATCTTGCGGGCACGCCGATAGAAATCTGTTCCTGGACCGTCACACAGGGCACTATCGGCCGGAGGTGCCCGCCGGTAAGAGGATCAGGGGCACGGAATTCGTGACGACCGGCATCCAGGAGGCGGGGTCGGCTGCCGCGCTGACGACCGGGGCGTCCGCCGGGGGGCCGCCCGGGATCTTTCCGGACACCACATCCGGGATGAGGGCCCGCACGGCTTCCGAGGCGTTCGAGAGGGCGATGATGTCGACCCGTCGGTTCTGCGCGTAGTCGGCGAGGGTCGTTCCGAGCGCGATCGGCCTCGAGGAGCCGTACCCGACGGCACCGATCTTCGCCGCGGAAACCCCGCCGCTCTCCACCATCCGGCGCAGCACCGAGACGGCGCGCCCGGAGGAGAGCTCCCAGTTGGTGGGGAACGGGGGGAGCGTTGCACGGCTGTCGGCGTGACCTTCGACCGCGATGTCCTGACCGGTGGGCGACAGCACCCGCGCGATGTCGTCGAGCACCTGCGGTGCCGAGCCCTGAAGTGCCGTGCTGTTCGGTGCGAAGAAGGCCTGCTGGTCGACGAGTCGGATGGTGAGCCCCCGCTGGTCGATCGTGTACTGCACGGTTCCCTGCAGTCCCTGCACGGCGAGACTCGCGCTCACCCTGGCCTGGAGGTCCTTGATTCTGTCGACCTCCGCGATCGCCGCCGCCGTCGCGTCCGCCTTCGCCGCGGCTGCCGCGGTCGCGGCGGCGGTCTGGGGACCGGCCCCGAAGTTCTCGGCGGTCTTGCTCGCCTTCGTCGGGTCGACGATCGTGCCCTTGGCCGTATCCAGCTTTCCGATATCGGTCTGGCCGAATCCGGTGGCCAGCGAGTTGCGCAGCAGGTCGAATTTCTTCGCGTCGACGGTGGACATCGCGAACAGCACGATGAACATACACATCAGAACGGTGACCATGTCCATGTACGAGGCCATCCAGCGCTCATCCGGACCGTGTTCCTCGTGCTCCTCCGCGTGCTTCTTGCGCCCCTTGCTCATGGTCCGCTACGCCGCTTTCGCCTTGTCGGCAGTCTTGTCGCCGGACTTCTCGTTGGTGGACTTGCCCAGCTGCTCGGCTGGCACCATCGCACGCAGGCGTTCGGCCAGGAGTCGGGGCTGGCTGCCCTCCTGCACGGCGAGCACCCCCTCCATGATCAGCGTCATCCGCTCACCCTCGAGGTCGGCAAGGCGACGCAGGCGGGTGCCGATCGGCAACCAAAGGAAGTTGGCCGAGAGGAGCCCCCAGAGGGTGGCGACGAAGGCCGCGGCAATGAGCGGGCCGAGCTTGCCCGGCGTCGACAGGTTCTCGAGCACATGGGTGAGTGAGACGACGGTGCCGATGATGCCCACCGTCGGCGCGTAGCCACCGAGGCTGAGGAAGAACTTGGATGCGGTGCGGTCGGACCGGGTCTTCGTGGCGATCTCGTCTTCGAGCGACATGCGCAGGTCTTCGCCATCCGCGCCATCCGCGATGCTCTGCAGCGCGCCGCGCAGGAACGGGTCGTCCACCTTCTCGGCTTCCTGCTCGAGCGAGAGCAGTCCTTCCTTTCGCGCCTTCTCGGCGATCTCGACCAAGCGGTCGATCACCACCTGCGGCTTCTGGGTCTTGCCCGCGAAGGCCCGCGGCACCGCTTTGACCGCCAGGAGCAGGTCTTTGATCGTGCCGCCCGCGATGCCGACGGCGATCGTCGCCCCGAACACCAGCACCATCGGAGCCGGAAGCAGGATGGCGCTCACATTGGAGCCTTCGAGGGTGAGCATCGCGAAAAGGGCCCCGAAGGCCGTCAGGATGCCGATGATCGTTGCGAGGTCCATCAGATCTTCCTCGGTCGAAGCGGTACGGGATTGTCGGTATCGTCGTCGTTCTCGACCAGCTCGAGGGAGCGCTGCTGGTGTCCGCTCGCCGACAGTTCATGGGTGAGGGCGATCACCGTTGCGCGATACCGGGAGATGCGCTCGATCACCTCGGACATCGACTCCGTGACGATGTACTTCGCGCCATCGACCATGATCAGCGTGGTGTCGGGATTGGCGGTGATGCGCTCGATGAGATCAGGGTTTATCGCAAAATGGCTGTCGTTGAGCCGCGTAACTACGATCATGAGCGCATCCCTGCTGGTGGTGAAACCGGTCCATCCTGGTCCGTTACATGCCACTATCGGCCGACGACAACGAGCGGTTAGCGGATGCGGCGCTGCGGGCGTGTCGCGCCTGTCCTGCCCGGCGATCGTCGCCGCGCCGGGCCGGAAACGCGCAAACACCCCCGACCGCGAGGGTCGGGGGTGTTGACGACATGGCGCTGCGGCGATTAGCGCTTCAGGTTGGTGAGCTCCTGCAGAACCTCGTCAGAGGTGGTGATGATGCGGGCGTTCGCCTGGAAGCCGCGCTGGGCGACGATCAGGTTGGTGAACTCCTGCGAGAGGTCCACGTTCGACATCTCGAGCGCGCCGGCCTGCAGGGTGCCGAGGCTGCCCGATCCGGGAGCTCCGAGGCTGGCGTTCCCCGAGTTGAAGGTTGCCTTGTAGCCGGAGGAGCCGGCCTTCTCGAGACCGCCGGGGTTGGAGAAGGTCGCGAGCGCGATGCGCGCGATGGCCAGGGATGCCCCGTTGCTGAAGGATCCCACGAGGGTGCCGTCCTTCGAGAGCGTGTAGGACTTGAGCGTGCCGGCGGCACGGCCGTTCTGGTCGGAGACCGCGACTGTCGTGAGCCCGGCGAACCCCGTGAGCTTCGACATGTCCACCGCGATGCCACCGATGGTCATGGTGCCCGCAGAGGTCTGCGCCCCGGAGGCGAAGGTGAGCGCGGCGGTGCCGGTGGATCCATTGGGATCCGTGCCCGCGACATCCCAACCGGCCGCGGTCTTCGTGAAGTTGAGCGAGACGGTGCGCGCGCCGCCGGTGGCGTCGTAGACCTGCACGTCGCGCACCAGTGCGGTGCCGACGGCGGCGTCGCCCGGCAGGTTTCCGGAGAGGGTGCTCGAAGTCGTGACGACCGCCGGGGCGACGATGCCGAGAGGAAGGGTGATGTCGCTGACCGCTCCCCCGTCGGCGATGACTCCGTTGGTGGCCGTGTAGCCCTGCACGATGGATCCGTCGGGGGTGACCAGGCGACCGGCACCGTCGAAGTCGAACGATCCGGCGCGGGTGTACTGGGTCTGGTTTCCCGTCTTGGTGACGAAGAATCCGTCTCCCGAGATCATCATGTCGGTCGCGCGACCGGTGGACTGCGCGGATCCCTGCGAGAAGTTGGTGGAGATACCCGCGACGCGCACGCCGAGGCCGACCTGCGCCGGGTTGGTGCCACCGATCTGCTCCTGGGGGCCGCCCGCGCCCTGCGTGAGCTGCGAGAGGGTGTCCTGGAACTGGGTGGCCGAGGACTTGAACGCCGTGGTGTTCACGTTGGCGATGTTGTTGCCGGTGACGTCGAGCATGGTCTGGTGTGAGCGGAGTCCGGAGATCCCGGAATACAGTGAACGAAGCATGAGGTGCTGCCTTTCGGTGGGGAGTAGTGGATCAAGCGGACGTGCTGGTGATGCCTGAGATGGTGTCGAGCGCGACGTCGACGCCGCCGATCTTCACCTGGGGAACGCTTCCGGCGAAGGAGACGCTCGATGCGGTGCCGGTGTGACTCACGCCCGCGGCATCCGAATAGCTGACCTGTTTGCCGACGATGGCCGCGGCGGCGATGCGCATCTGCAGCGAGAAATCCTCCGTGCTCGTGGTGCTGAGCTCGGTCATCTTCTCCATCATCGAGAGTTGGGTGGTCTGGGAGATCATCTGGTTGGTGTCCATCGGCGCGCTGGGGTCCTGGGTGCGCAGCTGCGTGACGAGCAGTTTCATGAACACCTCCGAGTCCATGGTCTGCTTGGGCACGCGGGTGGTCGATCCGCTGTAGATCCCGGATGCCGCGTCGGCCGCAGCGGTCGATACCGTTCCGGTGATTCCGTCGATTGCCATGAATCTGCCTTCCTATGCCATTACGTCGATGGATGAAGTGGGGTGGATGCCGGACCGCTCGGCCACGGCCTCGTCGGTGACGATTCCGGCGGGCACGACATAGGCGCGCTCCGGTCGGGGGGCGGCATCGCCGCGCCGATCGCCGGCATCGCTCGGCTGGTTCTGGGACGACAGGTCGAGGTTCGCCCCGACTCCGCCCGCGCTGAGGTCCTTGCGCAGGTCGGGAAGGATCGCGCGGATCGCATCCCGCCCCAGGTCCGTCGGCGCGAAGAGCTCGACCCGGATGCCCTCCGGGCTCACGTGTGCCCGCACCGTCACCGGACCGAGCGCATCCGGCGTGACGCTGAGGGTCATCATGTGCGAGCCGGGTCCGGCCGTGGCGAGGGTGAAGATCGGGCGGGCGAGCTGCGCGGTGAACGGGGTGTTCTGCGCCGGGGCGGGAGCTGCCGCGGGGCTCGGTGCAACGACGGCGTCCAGCCGCGGGGTGGTCGTGATGGGCTGCGCGAGAGAGAGCGGCGTCACCGCATCCGTCGCCGGTGCCGGCTTGGTGCGCGACCCCTGGGAGGCGGATGCTGCGGGGGCCGGCGCCGTCGGGGCGAGCGCGGGGGCGAGCGGGGACGGGGGCACGGCGACGGCCGGTGTCGTCGTCAGCGGAGCCGCCGCGACCGCGGTCGGCGCGGCGGAGGGTGCCGTCGGCGTTGCGGCCGGGGCATCCGCTGCCGGGCTGGCCGCTGCCAGGCCGGCCGTGGCCGAGAGCGGACTCGCGCCGACCGCGATCGGCGTGGCGGAGGATGCCGTCGGCGTGTCGCCCGCAGCATCCGTCACGGGACTCGCCGTGCGCTGCGCAATGCCGCTCGGCACGAGAGTGGGAAGCGCGCTCGACGGAGCCCCCGCGAGAGCCCCGGCGAGAGCGACCGTCACCGGCTGGTCGGCCGTGGGCGATGCCGGGTCGGAGGGGTCTTTCGAGGCGTCCTTCGCCGAAGTGGCGGGCGATACGGAGGCAGCCGACACGGAGGCAGCCGATACGGAGGCAGCCGACACGGAGGCAGCCGACACGGAGGCAGCCGACACGGAGGCAGGCGATACCGAGGCAGCCGATACCGAGGCGGCCGGGCCGGTCGGTGCCCCGGCGGCCGCGAGCACGGCCGGCGTTGCGGGCGAAGCCGGGGTGGGAGAGACGGCGGGCGCAGTCGCGACGACAGGAACGGCCGGCGTCGCGGAACCCGCCGCCGCGTCACGTGAGCCACCGGCAGATGCGTGGGCGGCCGTCGCATCGCACAGGACGGCGCCGAAACCGGCGCCCGAGTCGGGAGTCGAGTTGTTCGCACGGCCCTGAGGCGAAGCCGCCGAGGGGGAAGGGGCGAGGGCGATAAGGGTCATCCCGCGTCCACCTCTCGGGTGCGGTGCCAGCCGGTGGAGGAGATCTCGTCGAGCACGGCCTGCTCGGCGACGAGCATGCCGTCCGCGACGGCGTCGTCGAACCTGAGCTCGAGTTTCTCGAGCCCGATGGACCGCGCGCGGGCCGCGGTGAAGGCGGTGTTCGCGGCATCGAGCGAGGCGCGGTGATCGCAATCGAGCGCCTGGAGTTCCGCGAGCATGCTGCGCGAGGCGGCACGGGATGCCGCGACCGCGTAGAGCACCGCGGCGCTCGTGGCCTCACTGGAGGTCGCGCCGAGGGTGGATCGGGCCCGTCGCTGGCGCGCGGTGCCTTCCGCCACCCTGGCGTTGGCCGCCGAGAGGTCGATCGCGGCCTGGTCCTGTTGCACCTGGCGCAGCCGGAGGAGTCCGGCGAGTGGGAACGAGCGAGCCATCAGTTGCCCTCCAGGGTTCTGACGAGAGAAGTGAGCTGTGCCCACGCGTCGTCGGTGGTCGACTGCTGGCTGATCCTCTGCTGGAGAAACGCGTTGATCGACGATTCGTGGTCGACGGCGGCGTCGACGAGGGGATTCGCGCCGCGCTGGTAGGCGCCGACGTCGAGGAGGTCCTGAGCGGCGCGGCGAGCCGCGAGCGTCTTGCGAAGCACCTGGGCCGACTGCGTCTGTTCCGGCGAGATCAGCCGGGTGGCGACCCGGGAAATCGAGCCGAGCACGTCGATGGAGGGGAAGTGGCCGGCCACCGCGAGCTTGCGGTCGAGCACGACGTGGCCGTCGAGGAAGGATCGGGCCGCGTCCGCGATCGGCTCGTTGTGATCGTCGCCATCCACCAGCACGGTGTAGATGCCGGTGACGGATCCGATCTCGGCGGTCCCGGCCCGCTCGAGCAACTGCGCGAGAAGGGAGAAGGTCGACGGCGGGTACCCGCGGGTCGCCGGCGGTTCGCCGACGGAGAGTCCGATCTCGCGCTGGGCCATGGCCACGCGAGTGAGGGAGTCCATCATGAGCATGACATCCGCGCCCTGGTCCCGGAACGACTCCGCGATGCGGGTGGCCATGAAGGCGGCGCGCAGGCGCATCATCGCTGGCTCGTCGGAGGTCGAGACGACCACGATCGAGCGGGCGAGACCCTCAGCGCCGAGGTCGTCTTCGAGGAATTCGCGCACCTCACGGCCGCGCTCTCCCACCAGCGCGATCACCGAGACCTGGGCATCCGTGCCGCGCGCGATCATCGAGAGCAGCGAGGACTTGCCGACACCGGATCCGGCGAAGAGCCCCATGCGCTGGCCCTTGCCGATGGTCGTGAGGGTATCGAGCACGCGCACGCCGGTCTGCAGCGCGGTGTCGATGCGCGCGCGGTGCATCGCCGATGGGCTGTCGTTGTCGATGGAGACCAGCCGGGTGATGTCGAGCGGACCCTTGCCGTCGATGGGGCGGCCGAGGCCGTCGATCACGCGACCGAAGAGACCGTTGCCCGTCGGCACGAGCACGGGGAGTCCGCGCGAGCGGGCCGGGGCACCGGCGTTGACGCCGGTGAGGCGGCTGAGCGGCATGCAACGGATGCCCGAGGGCGTCGTGGCGATCACCTCGGCGTCGAGGAAACCGGTGCCACCGTCGGCGACACTGTCACCGACGCGCACGAGGTCGCCGATGGCGCAGTCCAGGCCGCTGATCTCCAGCCCGAGACCCACGATGGAGGAGACGACGCCAACGCGTTCCGGGCGGGCGGCGGCAAGAGCGGTGCGGAAGCGTTCGGCGTGCGGTCGCCAGGAGGTGCTCATGAGGTGTCTCCGAGCATGGCCGCGCGGGCGCGGGCCACCGCGGTTGCGATGCGGGCGTCGAGATAACCGAGCGGGAGGTCGGCGATGGCGTCGCCGCGGGCGATCGAGGCATCCGCGGTGAAGGAGACGCCCGAGGCGGCCCGCACGGCGTCGTCGAGCACGCCGAGGTCGAGCGGATTCATGCGGACGGTGGTGATGACCGCCGGGTCCACCACGGCGAGCGCCCGGGTGAGCGCCGCCCTCGCGGATCCTTCGCCGTCGGCGAGTTCGACGCCGATGATCGTCTCGGCGAGGTCGAGGGCGGATGCCGCGATCGCGTCTTGCGCGTCGGTCACGATGGGGAGCAGGCGGCTGTCGAGCGCACGCGCCGCAGCGGCGAGCACCGCAATCGCGCGGTCGGTGCGAGCGGCGTCGTGCAACAGTGCGGCGCGGTGTTCTGCGTCGAGAGCGGCCCGTTGCCCGGCGAGCTCTGCACCAGCGGCGCGGAGCCCGGCCGCGTAACCGGCGGCGTGCCCGGCGGCGCGGTTGTCGGCATCCGCCCTGTCCTGCTCCGGGGTGGCCGGCAGCGCCGGAAAGGTCATGGGAAAGAAGTCAAGCGACATATTCCTCTTCCTCTCCCCGCTGCAGGGTGATGACGCCGTCGGCCTCGAGGTTGCGGATCGCACGAACCACTTCTGCGCGGGCCTCTTCGACCTGGGTCATCTTCACCGGGCCGAGCGAGGCGATCTCGTCTTCGAGGATCTCGCGGTTGCGCTCGGAGATGTTGGCTCGGATGACCTCGACGAGGGCCTCGTCGGAGCCCTTCATCGCCACGGCGAGAATGCTCGAATCGATGCCGCGCAGCACCTGCTGAACGTCCTTACGGTCGAACTTCACGAGGTCGGCGAAGGTGAGCATGCGCGAACGCACCTCTTCGGCGAGGCTCGGGTCGAGCCCGTCGAGACCATCGAGCACGGAGCGTTCGGTCGAGACATCCGCGCGGTTGATCAGGTCGACCACGGCTTGCACTCCGCCGACGATCTCGACGGTGTCCCGCGAGGTGACGACGGCACTCGCCCGCACCTTGAGGGTGTCGGCGACCACTCGCACCGCTTCGGGGGTGGCGGTTCCCATCGTGGCGATGGCCTTGGCGACGTCGGTGCGGAGCCCGTCGTCGAGAGCGGCGAAGACCGGCGAGGCGTGGTCGGGACGCAGGTGCGCGAGCACGAGGGCGACGGTCTGCGGCAGTTCGCCGTCGAGCAGAGTGAGCAGCTGCCCGGTCTCGGCGGTATCGAGGAATTCGAAGGCCTTGCCCGCCATCGACGAGGCGACGCGGTTCATCACGCCGGCGGCCTTCTCCGCCCCGAAGGATGCCTCGAGCAGGCCGGCCGCGAACTCCCGGCCCCCGTGCGACTTGCGTCCGCCCTTCGTGGCGAGGTCGTGGAACTCGAGAATGGTGCGTTCGGAGACGATGGTGTCGACCCGACGCAGCCGGATGATCTCGGCGGCGATCTCCTCCGCCTCGGTCTCATTGAACTGTTTCATGACCGCGGCGGCGCGCGTCTGGTCCATGTTCATGAGCACGACGGCGACCTTCTGGGTGCCAGAGAGAGTCAGGATTGGTTCGTTCACGCCGGCTGCCGGTCTTCCATCAGGCCGCGAAGGATCTCCGCGGTACGCTCCGGGTCCTTGCCGGCGAGAGCGTCGATCTCCGCGCGCTTGCGCTCGGTGTCACCCGGTTCGATGAGGGGAACCTGCGTGTAGGTGAGCGCGGCCGGCGGCTCGGTGGCGGTGAGCGCGATCGGGCGGGTCTGGTCGCTCATCATGGCGCGGAGCTCCGCGAGCTCTGTCATCTCCTGCAGCTCGCGATCCTCCTGGCTGCGGCTCTTGAAGCGGCGCGAGATGAGGAAGAGGGCGATGATGATCGGCAGCGCGATGGCCAGGGCCGTGACGGCGGTGCGGATGAGGCCGGCCGTGCGGTCGGCACTCGCTGCGGCGTCGGCGGCGGCGAGCGCCTTCGTTGCGGCGGCGGCACCCGCGGTGTTGAAGGACACCAGTTCGATCGCGACCGAGTCACCGCGCGTCGTATCGATGCCGGCCGCCGCGTTGACGAGCGAGATCAGATTGGCCTTGTTGACCCCCGGGATCGCCTTGTTCACTGCGACCGAGACGGTCTGGCGGGTGATCGACCCCGCCGGGATGGTGGTCTGTTCGGTGACCTTGTTGATCGCGTTGTTCTTCGTGATCGAGGTCGCGCCGAGAGTGCCGGTGGTGCCGGTCGTGGTGCCGGCGGCCGGAGCCGTCGTGGAGGTGCCGCTCGGCACGGCGATGTTGTCCGGCCCGAGAATACCGGCCGCTCCGTTCACTCCGCTGCCGGAGCCCGTGCCGGTGCCGTCGTTCTGGGCCGACTCGCTGAGCGCTGGGGCGCCATCCGGGGTCGAGAATGTCTCGGCGGTGCGCTGGCCGGAGTTCTGGCTCACATCGGCCGCGACGACGACCGTTGCATTGCCCGGTCCGACCACCTTGTCGAGCATCGCCTGCACCGAGCCGCGTACGCGATCTTCGTAGTCCGAAGCCTGCTTCGAGCCGCTGCCGGCGACATCCACCCCCGCGGCCGAGAGCACGAGACCCTGGGCATCTACGACCGAGACATCGCTGGTCTTCATCCCGTCGATGGACGAGGAGGTGAGGTGCACGATCGCCTGCACCTGGTTGTCGTTGAGAGTCACGCCGTTGTCGGTCGCGATGAAGACGGATGCCGTCGGGTCGGTCTTCTCGGACACGAAGACGGTGTCCTTGGGGATCGCGAGCTGAACGGAGGCCGTCTTCACGCCCTTCATCGCTTGGATCGTGTTGGCGAGCTCGCCCTCGATCGCGCGCTTGTAGGTGACGTTCTGCTGGAACTCGGATGCCGTGACGCCCATTTTGTCGAGCAGCGAGTAGCCGCCCGTCGATGAGGAGGGAAGGCCGGCCGCCGCCGCCTTGAGTCGTTCCGCGTAGACGCTCTCCTCCGGCACCATGATCGTGCCGCCGCCGCCCGTGATCTCGTACTGCACGCCGTCGGTTCGGAGCTGCTCGACCAGGGAGTTCGCGTCGGTGCCGCTGAGGCCGGAGAAGAGCGGGCTCAACTGCGGACGGGTGACCCAGAACGAGAGGGCGGCGATCCCGAGCACGAGCACGGCGACACCGATGATCGCCACGGTGCGCTGCGCGATCGTGAACTCGCGGATGGTGTGGGTGAGTCGGCGGAGCACCGAACTGATCGGAGCGGGCATCAGGCTTGCATCCTCATGATTTCGTTGAACGCGTCGACACCCTTATTGCGCACGGCGGCCACGAGCTCGAGGGTCACCTGGGCTCGGGTCGAGGCGATCGTGGCGTTGTGGATGTCGGAGAGATTTCCCGTGACCGCCTGGATCGCGAGGGAGTTGGAGGTCGACTGCAGCTGCTGCAGGTTGTCGACGGCGCCGCCGAGCTCACTGGCGAAGCTCGTCGCGCTGGTGGCGTTGGTGCCGCTCGTCGAGGAGAGGGCGCTCGTGCCGGAGACGCCCGAGACGCCCGAAACCCCTGAGACGAGGGAGCCGATCGAGGAGATGTCCATCAGGAACGACCGATCTGCAGGGCGGCCTGGTAGGTCTCTTTCGCCCGGTCGACGACCGCCGCGTTGGCCTGGTAGCCGCGCTGAGCCATGATGAGCTGGCCCATCTGGGAGGCGAGATCGATGTCGGGGTACTTCACGTAGCCGTCCTTGTCAGCGAGAGGGTTGGCCGGCTCGTAGACGAGGCGACCGTCGGCGTTGCCGTAGGCGATCCCCTTCACGTAGGCGCCGCTGTTGCCCGCGCCCTCCTGAGCCTCGACATAGCGCGCCTGGAAGGCTGGCCCGCTCGTCGGCTTGACCGTGTTGATGTTGGCGAGGTTGTCGGAGACGGCGTCGAGCCACTTGCGGTGCAGGGTGAGGCCGGTGCCGGCGATACCGATCGCGTCGAAGGTCATCAGCTGCTCTTCAGGGCGGCGCGCATGGCCGAGAACTCGTTGCCGGCGGCCTGGGTCGCGAACTGGTAGCGCAGCACCGTGTCGACGTTCGACAGGGTCTCGGTGTCGAGGTTGACGTTGTTTCCGTCGATGAGGGTCGGCTCGAGCGAGCGCCTGGTCTGTGCCACCACGTGACCGTTGCCGTTTGCGACGGATTTCGCGAGAGCCGCCTCGAACACGACACGCTTGGCGTGGTAACCGGGCGTGTTGACGTTCGCGATGTTGTCAGCGATGGTGCGCTGGCGCAACGCCAGGCCATCGAGCGCGCTACCGAGCGCCGCAGAGGTGACGGATTCGAGCACAGCGGTTCCGTTTCGTCGTCAATGTACTGACGGCCGATCCGTGGCCTCGAGTCGGGCAATCCGTGCCCTCATCCACAGCTATCGGACGAGGCCGGTGCTCCGTTAGGCGCTGCTCCCGAAAGGGGGGTCAGCCCGTGACGTCGAGGTACGCCGCGGTTCCCGAAGACGAGCCCCTGGCGGGGATGCTGTCGAGCGCGGCGAGGTGACGGCCGGTCAGCAGCATCCGCTGTTCGAGCGCGTCGATGGCGAGCTTCTGGGCGCCGAGCAGGCTCGCCGCGCGAGATCTCAGTTCCTGCGGCAGCTCGCCGAGTTCATCGGGAAGAGTCCAGTTCGCGTGCGCCGCGTGGGTGAGCGCACCGTCGGAGGAATCGAGGTCGTGCTCCATCGTGGCGAGCACGTCGGCCCAGCCGTCATGCCGGGCGCGGTGCGCCGCATCCGGTCGGGGAGTGCCGAACTCAGGCAACGCCGAGCTCCCGCGACTCGCCGCGTGACACGGGCTCTGACACGGCGAGCTGGCTCGCGGCCTCGTGCCACGCTTCGCGCAGCGGGGAGAGCAGTTCGATGCTCTCGCGGATGGATGCCGCGTCCCGGCGCACGTTCGCGAGCACCAGGAGGTTGCGGCAGTAGTTGTACAGGGCGAGGAGCCCCTCGCCGCCGTCCCACAGCTCCACCTTGAGCGAGGAGGTGAGCTCGGCGACGATGGCCTGCGCGTGCAACAGGTTGGAGGAGGCCACCGCCCAGTTCTGCTCGCCATGCGCGATCGCCGCGCGGTCGAGGTCGAGCAGCAGTCGGTCGTAGAGCATGGTGAGCAGTCGCACGGGCGAGGCCGAGAGGATCGCGTCGTTCGTGTACTGCGAGCGCTGGGCGCTGAGAGTCATCGTCATGATGCCTATCCCGTCGAGGTCGAGGTGGAGGAGGAGAGCGAGGAGAGCTGGGAGCTGAGGGCGGCCGACTGGGCCTTCATGTTGCTGAGCAGCACTTCCATGGCCGAGTAGGTGCGCTGGAGGGTGCTCTTGCGGCTGGCGAGACGGATGTCCCAGGCCGAGACCTGGTCGCCGAGCGACTTCACCTGGGTCTGGTCGCCGGTGATCTTGTTGGTCAGCGTGCCGTCGTACTTGTCAGACGCCGCAGTCGCGGTCGCCGCGAGTCGGGTGGCGATGGTCTGCACGGCTGCCATGACCGTCGTCGGGTCCGCCGCGAGTGCGGCGCCGAACTTGTCCGCGTCGAAAGAGAGGGTGCCGGTGCTGCTGAGGATGATTCCGTATTCCGCCGGCGAGTGTCCGTTGATCGGAGCGCTCGCGGCATCCACGGTCTTCTGGCGGATGTTTCGGATGTCGCCGTCGCCGGCGAACACTCCCGCGGAGGTCGTGGACTTGCCGGAGGCATCCGTCGTCGTGGTGACCGCGGTCTGCGCGGCGATCAACACGAACGCGCTGCCGATCGCGTCGACGAGTCCCTTGGCCACGGCGGTGATCTTGCTGTCGTCGCGACTGACCGCGATGTTCACCGGGTCGGCCGACACCGCAGAGGCCGTGACGGTGACACCCGGCAGGAGGTCGGTGAAGGTGTTGCTCGCCGAGGTGATGACCTGCTCGGCGGGGGTGCCCTTCCAGAGGGTCACACTCGCGTCCTGGGCCGTCTTGATCACGGCGCCACCCGGCGCGGTCAGCACGTTTGTCGCGGTGCCGCCCGAGACATCGGCGGCGGTGCCCTGGTAGACGGTGAATGCCGAATCGGCCCCGGTCGTCTTGCTGGAGAACTGCAGACGGTAGAGCTTGTTGCCACCCGCATCCACACCCGAGGCGACCTTGGTGGCGATCACGCCCGCCGTCGACGAATTGATGGCGGAGGCCACGTCGTCGAGCGAGTTGGACGCCGGCGTTATCTCGAGCGGGGTTCCGGAGTGACCGACGATCGTGATGGTCGAGGGCGTCGGCCAGGCCGACATGGCGGCGGAGACGCCGACCTGAGCCTGAGCGAGGGCGCTGACGACCACCTGGAGCTCTCCGGCGCTGGCTCCCGTCGCCACCGCGACGGTGAGACCGGTGGTGGAGCTGGTGGCCGAGTAGAGGTCGAGGCTGCCGGCCTTCGCGGCAGTGGTCGCGGTGTCCGCGAGTGTCGCCATGCGGCTGTTGAGGCCCTGCAGTGCGGTGATGATGGTGGTGGTCTTAGAGACCTGGGCCTTGAGCAGGTCCTGGGGAGCCGCTTCCGCCGTCATGAGCTGGGTGATGAGGGAGGTGGTGTCGAGGCCGCTGGAGAGCCCGTCGAGGGAGATTCCCATGTCCATCCGTCCCTTCGTCTGGCGGTGGTCGATGATGCATCTGGTGGTGCGGTAAACGCCCGGCGGCCATCACGGTGAGAGGTCCAGTTCCCCTCGCGACAGCCACCGGGCGTTGCTTGTTACACGCCTGCTGAGCTATCCGATCTAGCGGAGAAGCTGCAGCACGCCCTGGTTGCCCTGGTTGGCCTGCGCGAGCATCGCGGTGCCGGCCTGGGACAGGATGTTGGAGCGCGTGTACTTGACCATCTCGGACGCCATGTCGGTGTCCGTGATGCGCGACTTCGCCGCCGTCAGGTTCTCGGTGGAGACGCTGAGGTTGCGGATGACGCTCTCGAAACGGTTCTGCTGCGCACCGAGGCTGGCACGAGCGGTCGAAACGGAGGTGATCTGCGTGTCGGCAGACGCAATCGACGCCAGCGCCGCAGTGCTGTCGGTGAAGGCCATCGCGTTGACTGCGGTGGCAATCGCGGCGACATCGGTGGTCTTAACATTGATCTGGTCGTTCGCCGCGACCGAACCCGCACCGATCTGGAACGTCAGGCCAGCAGTGGTCGCCGCGCCGGTCAGCAGCTGGGTGCCGTTGAAGTTGGCGGACGTGCTGATCCGGGTGAGCTCAGAGCCGAGTGCCGTGACCTCAGTCTGGATGGCGGTGCGTGAGTCTGCGTTGTTCGAGTCGTTACCGGACTGAACGGCGAGGTCACGAACGCGCTGCAGGATGGTCTGAACCTCGGAGAGCGAACCTTCAGCGGTCTGGATGACGCTGATGCCGTCCTGCGCGTTGCGGCTGGCGACCGTGAGGCCTCCGACCTGCGACTGCAGACCCTGGGAGATTGCGAGGCCAGCTGCGTCATCCGCGGCGTGGTTGATGCGAAGACCGCTGGAGAGCTTCTCGAGCGACTTTGCGAGATCGTTCTGCGTGTTGCTGAGGTTCCGGTACGAGTTGAGTGCCGAAATGTTGGTGTTGACCTGCATACCCATGATGTATTCCTCCGTGATGTTGGGTTATTCGAATCGGCCCATCCGTGGTCCGACACCTTCAGCTATCGGCTGCTCACGCTGGCGCGTTAGGAGCCGGGCTTAAATCTTTTGAGTTATTTAGGACGCGGCCGCGTTGCTCGACTGCGTCAGGGAAAGGTGGGAGAGCTCCGCCATCGCATAGCTGGCCACGCGGGCGAGGTAGGCGCTGCGGGCGGCGGGTGCGATGCGAGAGATCGGCTGGTAGGAGGCGTCGCTGCCGGTGGGCGCTTCGCCGGCGAAGTACGAATCGGAGTAGTGGGTCTCCAGCCCGTCGCGCAGCAGGCGGATCGCCTCGGCGCGCTGCTGGGAGACGGCGGAGTGGGTGATGCCCATCTCATCGGCGATCTCCTTGACCGTGCGGTCCTCGAAGTAGACCTGGCGCACGATGAGACGCATCTTCTCGGGAAGCGCCTCGACGGCGGCGGACAGGTAGTCGAGTCGCTCAGCAGAGAGGAGTGATTCCTCGGGGAGAGCGGTGTCGGCGATGAGGAACTCGGAGGTGGTGTCATCGAGCGGAGAGACGGTGCGGGCGGCATCCGTCAGGCCGGCGGTGACTTCACTGCGGTCGACCCCGAGGGAGGAGGCGATTTCGTCGACCGAGGGGGTGCGACCGAGTGCGGCGGTGAGGGTGTCCTTCACCGCGACGGTCTCCTTGATGCGGCGTCGAGCTCCGCGGCTCGCCCAGTCGCTCGAGCGCATCTCATCGGCGAACGCGCCGACGATCCGGCGGCGGGCGAAGGCACCGAAGGGGATTCCGAGAGTCGGGTCGAAGGCATCCGCCGACGTGATCAGGGCGACGGCGCCGGCCGAGGCGAGGTCGTCGCGGGACAGGTGAGTCGCCTTGGCCCAGACCTCGGAGACGAGGTAGCCCACCAGCGGAAGATTCTGCACAACGAGCGCGTTGCGTTCTGTCCTGTTCACGTGCCTTGCCCCCGGATGCGGTCCCAGTGATCGCGTTGCGGTCGGCGCCTCTTGCTCTAGATAAGAAGAGAACGCCTGCTAAAAAACGGACTGTTTTTCGGGTAAGGGTCGTGCGGGTGGAGCGGACGCTTCGGGTGATTGATCGGGTGTAGATCGAGTTCGGGGGTCGGATTCCCCGTCGATCTGAGGCGACTCTATCGGCGGCGAGTAACCCGTCCTGCCCCCCTTTTTAGTGGTATTTGCTCGATTTTTGTCCCCATTCCGGGGGCGAATGTACCCCGATCAAGTCGCCCGGTCCCCCTTATGGTGGACACGCCGAACGCTCAGCTCCGTGACTTAAGGGCGTTACCACTTACCTGCGGGATACCCTTGCCGATAGTTCATCTCGTCGAGCGAGGTGGAGAAAATGCAGTCGGTAGAACGAGCACGGGAGTCGTCCGCACTGGTGGGCGACCGAACGGGAGCCCGCATGAGCGCCAACGAACTCTCAGCCTGCCTGTGGCGGGAGCGAGAACTCCTCGACCTGCTCGCCTTCAAGCTCGAGGAGGAGCAGTTCCTGCTCACCACGGGCAAGTCGCGGTGGCTCCAGTACGCCACCCGCGAGGTCGAACAGGTGATGGAACGCCTTCGTGCCGCCGGCCTTGCCCGCTCGGTAGAGGCGGCCGTCGTCGCCGGCGAGTGGGGCGCACCCCAGAATGCGACCCTTCGCGAGCTCGTCGATACGGCACCGGATGGCCCGTGGGCGGACATCTTCACCGCGCACCTCAATGCGCTTACCGAGTACACCGAGCAGATCCGCGACCTTCGCGACCTCAACGAGCACTACCTGCGCACCGCCCTGCGTTTCATCCAGGAGGCGCAGGCCGATGGCAGCACCGAAAGCGGCACCTACGACGCGCACGGTGAATCCGGCGTCGCCAACCCCTCTGCCCAGATCTTCGACCTGAAACTGTGACCCCGTGAGCACCTTCAGCGGCCTGAATACGGCCTTCACCGGCCTCAACGCCGCTCGCCAGGGACTCGATGTGGTCGGGCAGAACATCGCCAACTCCGGCACCACGGGCTACACCCGCCAGCGCGTCAGCACGGCCGCGGCCGGATCTCTCACCCAGATCGGTCCTCTCGTGCTCTCCAACGCCCAGGTCGGCCAGGGCGTGACCGTCGACGGCATCGCGCGGCTCGGGGACGTGATCCTCGACGGGCGCGTGCGAAGCTCGGGCGCGACATCCGGCAACCTCGCCGTTCGCTCCAATGCACTCAGCAGCGTCGAAGCCTCCCTCAACGAGCCGAGCACCACCGGCATCTCCGCCCAGTTGAACGCCTTCTGGTCGGCGTGGGGGGATGTCTCGAACCGGCCCGGTGACGAGGCCCCCGCCGGCGTGCTGCTGCAGAAGGCGACCCAGCTCGCCGGGCAGATCGCGACCGGCTACTCCGCCGTCGATTCCACCTGGACGGATGTGCGCACCAAGCTCGACGGGATGGCGGCCGAACTCAACGATGCCGGCACCCGCGTCGCCGCCCTCAACGGCGCTATTCGCGACACTCTCGCCACGGGCGGATCCGTCAACGAGATGCTCGACCAGCGTTCCGCGCTCACCTCCTCGATCGCGGCGCTCACCGGCGGCACGGTACGCACCCTCCCCGACGGCACCGCCGAGGTGCTCGTGGGCGGCAATGCCCTCGTCTCGGGCGACGTGTTCCGATCCGTCACGGTCACCGGCAGCAATTCACTCGCCGGGGCGAGCGGCTCCCCCGTGACGCTGGAGTGGACCAACCGGCCCGGCCAGTCCGTCGCCGTCGAATCCGGCGAGATCGCCGGCTCCATCGCCATGCTCACCGCCGCGAACGGCACCGGCACCGGTGGCGCGATCGCCGAGGCTGCGGCGGGCTACAACGCGTTCGCCACCGCGCTGGCGACCACGGTCAACGCCGCCCACCAGGCCGGAGCGACCCCCTCCGGGGCCACCGGCCTCGACTTCTTCGCCATCTCGGCCACAGGTCCGGCGGCCCTCGGCCTGACGGTGGTTCCGACCGGTGCCGCCCAGGTCGCCAGCGGCGCACCGGGTGCCGGCGGCAACAACGGCTCGAACGCGGAGGCGATCTCGCAACTGGGATCGGCCCCCAATTCCCCCGACTCCGTCTGGACGGCGTTCGTCACGAAGATCGGCACCACGTCGAAGACGGCCCTCCAACAGGCCACTCTCGCCGACTCGGTGACCGCCGCGGCGACGGCCGCCCAGCTCGCGAACTCCTCCGTCGACCTCGACGAGGAGAACGTCAACATGCTGACTTTCCAGAAGGCCTACCAGGGCGCCGCCCGAGTCATGACGGCAGTCGACGAGATGCTCGACACCCTCATCAATCACACCGGAATAGTGGGGAGGTAAGTCATGGTCAATCGAGTGACAAGCCAGACCAGGATGGCGAACTCGCAGATCAACCTGCAGTCGGCCGCGGCCCTGCTGGCCAAGCTGCAGGACACGGCGACGAGCCTCAAGAAGATCACGACCCCCTCGGACGACCCGACCGGCACCGCCGACTCGATGCGCGTGCGTGCCGCCCAGAGTCAGACCGCCCAGTTCGGGCGCAATGCCGACGATGGAATGGGCTGGCTCGCCACCGTGGATGCCAGTCTCAGCGCCAGCACCGACATCATGCACCAGGTGCGCGATCTGACCGTGCAGGGTGCCAGCGACGGCTCACTCTCGCCGACGGCCAAGGAGGCTATCGCGACCGCTCTCGAAGGCCTCCGCACCGACCTGCTCGGCAAGGCCAACGCCACCTACCTCGGCCGCACCGTCTTCGCGGGCAGCTCTGATGCCGGAGTCGCCTTCCGCCCCGACCTGAGCTACACCGGCACCGGCTCATCGGTCGTCCGGCGCATCGACACCAACGCGACGGTCCAGGTGGATGCCGACGGGGCCGCCGCTTTCGGCACCGGCTCATCCTCCGCCTTCGCCCTCATCGACTCGATCGTCGCCGACCTGCGATCGGGCGTCAACGTGGGGCCGAGCCTCGGCGCCATCGACACCCGCATGACCGCAATGCTCAACACCCAGACCGCCGCCGGCGCTCGCCAGAACCAGATCACCGCAGCGAAGGATGCCATCGTGAGTAGGACCGGAAACCTCGAGGTGCAGCGCGCCGGGATCGAAGACGCAGACGTGGGAGAGATCGTGATCAAGCTCAAGCAGCAGGAGGTCACCTACCAGGCGGCCCTCGCCGTGACCGCGCGCACCCTGCAGCCCACTCTCATGGACTTCCTCCGATGAGTGCAGCGCTCGCTTTCGTCACCCCACCGGCCGGGCTCGCCCCGCTCACCCAGTTCACGCTCAACGAGGTCTCCGGGGCCGAGGGACTGTATTCGCTCCGTGCCGTCGAGAACACCGCCATCCGGCTCTTCGTGCTCGATGCCGCGGTCTATCTGCCCGACTACTCCCCCGAGATCTCCGACGAACACTGCCGGGCCATCGACCTGCACAGTGCCGAAGACGCCATGGTGCTCGTGGTCGCGAACCCCGGTGAGACCGGCACGCGAATGAACCTTCTCGCTCCGATCGTGGTCAATGTGCACACGGGTGCCTGCGCCCAGGTGATCCTCGACGACCAGGACTTTCCGCTGCAGGCGGAGTTCGCGGTGCGCTCGGCCTGATCCGTGCGGCATCGGTGCCGTGGCTTCCGCCTCCACTAGAGTGACGTGCATCGAGACCACCCGTCGTTCTCCCTAAGGGCCGGTATGTCAGAGCTCGTCCCCATCCCCTCGCCGGGAATCCCCCTCAGCTTCGGCGAGCGGGGCAGACCGCTCGTGCTCGTGCTGCACGACTGGTACGGACGTCTTCCCTGGCTCGCGAACTACGCCACCGCGCTTTCCCGCCAGGGCTACCGCGTGGTCGTTCCCGACCTCTACAACGGGGTCGCCACCGTCGAGGCCGCGACCGCAGAGGTGCTGATGGCCCAGCTGGATGTGGCGGGTGCCCTCGCGGAACTCGACGACATCATCCAGGTGGCGCGCACCGAAGGCAGCACCCGGGTGGGAGTGGTGGGATTCTCTCTCGGCGGCTGGCTCGCTCTCTTGCACGCCCAGAGCGGCGAGGCGGATGCGGTTGTCGCGTACTACGCGACGCTCGGGCCGTCCCAGCACGGCGTGATCCCCGCCCCTGTGCTGCTCCATCTCGCCGAGATCGACGACTGGGATGAGGGAGAGGACCCGGAGTCGTTCATCGACAGATTGAAGGACCACGGCACGCCGATCACCGAGTGGACCTACCTCGCGACCGTGCATTCCTTCGCCAACGCGACGATCACCGATCGCGTGGATGTGAACGCCGCCGCCCTCGCCTTCGCCCGCACCTCCGCGTTCCTGGAAGACCACCTGCTCGACTAGTCGAGGGCGACGGCGTGGCCGGCGCCCAGTGATTCGCGCGCCGCGAGGGCGACGGCGAGAGCGAGCACCGCGGCATCCACCGGGCAGAAATCTGGAGCGGATGCGGAGCGCACGCACTCGAGGAAGTATTCGGCCTGGTTTCGGTAGGGATTGTGCGCCCCGATCAGCTTCTCCGTCACCCCCGCCGCGGTCTGCAGGCGCACGGTGTCCGGCGCCGATGACAGCTCTTCCGAGTCGAGCCTTCCAGCGAAACCGTGACTGGCGATCCCCTCGCTTCCGACGAGATCGAGCGTCGAGGCGAAGGTGAATCCGCGCGGCATCCCCATAAAACCCGTGGTGTGGCCCACCCCTCCCCCCTCGTAGTCGACGGTCGCCTCGACCGGGCCGTCGGGTCTCGCGCGGCGTGCAGTCACCGAGAGCGGGGTGCCGAGCAGCAGGTTGAGCTGGTCGAAGTCGTGGATGCTGAAGTCGACCACCATCCCGCCGGATTGCGCGTCATCGTGCCACCAGGTCGATGGCCGGGGAGCCGGGCTGAACCGGCCGGCGCGCACGGACAGCACGCTGCCGAGCATCCCCTCCTCCACCGAGCGCCGCACCAGTCGGTAGCCGTCGAAGAAGCGCACCACGTGGGCGACCATGAGCACCCCAACACTCGAGGCGGCCTCATCCCGCAGGGCGACGGCATCCGCCATCGTGAGCGCTATCGGCTTCTCGAGCAGCACGTTCTTGCCCGCTCGCAGGGCGCGGAGGGCGATTCTCGCGTGGGTGGTCGTGGGGGTGCACACCGACACGATGGTGACCCGGGGGTCTGCGAGAACCACGCCGAGGTCCGGTTCGAAGCGCGCCAGCCGCGCATGTGGCAGCGGTGCCCCATCTGTCAGGGTAGTGACATAGAGGATGTCATCACCCAACCCGAGTTCACTCCAGGCCCGCGCGTGAGCCTGAGCCATCGCTCCGCGACCGACGATCGCGATGCCCGTCATCGGCTGTCCTCGGTCATGCTGAACTCGTACTGACGAGGGATCGGCTCGTTCGGGATGACCTGTCGCCAGAGTTCTGCCATGGCGTTCTCGCCCTCCCGGAGGTCTGCGACCACGATGTCCCCTCGCAAGAGCGTCACGGCTCTCGCAGAGTCTCCCGCCAGGGCGAGAGCACGAGCCTCCAACAGTCGCAATCTGCCGCTGCGGTGACCTCCCCCGATTCCGGGGAGCGACAGCATCTCGAGGGCGGCAGTCGCCGCACCCTGCGCGATCGCCGCCGTCGCCGCTTCGACGATCAGCGCCGTGTCGGCTGGATCCAGCCGGCAGGCGCGGCGGTAGTGCTCCACCGCCTCGGCCCGCCCCCGCGGATCGCTTCCGCTCATGCCGAGCATGCCGAGTCCGCGCTCGGCACCGGCGCTCGACCCGAACTCGAGGGATGCCCGGTAGAGGCGCGCGGCACCCTCGCGGTCTCCGGCGGCGTGCCTCATGGTGGCCCGGTGGAAGCAGGATGCCGCGCTGTCGCCCCCTTCGGCGCAGAGCCTTTCCCAATCGGCGCCGGCCACGAATCCGCCGGTCCCCGGCGGCGGGCTCGACGCGGTGCGCCCTTCCACCAGCTCCAGCCAGCAACGCTGGTCGTCCGTGATGGACTCGCGCGGGAAGGGCGTGCCGGCCTCGTCGACCCACCTCCGCCCCGATCGACTCCGTCGGGCGCTCTCGAGCGCGCCCCATCCGCTGCCGGAGAGAAGAATTAGAGTGGGAGGCAGGTCGGCCCAGGACCGGGCTGCACGGTGCGCAGCGTCGAGCTCGGCCGCGTCCGCCAGCCGCGAGAGCCGCTCTTCTGCATGGGTGACAGCGTGTCGCCAATCCGGGCTGTGCGCGAGCGCCGGGGAGAGCCGGCCATTGCCGTAGGCCTCCACCCAGCTCCAGTCCGCGCCGGCGGGCATCTCCAGGTGCTGGAACTGGGTCTGGGCGAGCCCAGCCTGAATCTCGGCATAGTCGCCGCCGCGTGGCGTGAGCCACCGCTGCCAGCGCCGGCCTCCGGCACCCCTCCCCCAGACGAAGAGCTTTCGCCCGCGCAGCCCCCGTGTGGACAGCATCGCCAGACCGTCACCCTGCTGATCGGCTGCGACCACCCACGGGCGCTGCTCCGGCGGGATATCGAAGAAGAAGTCCCTGGCCCGGGCGTTGTTCCTCGGCCGGGTCCAGTCTGTTTCGGGTGGCTCCGCGCTGACCGGCACTCGGGAGATGCCCCCCTCGTACGCGCTGGCGAAGGCGGACTCGGCGGGGGCAAGCACACGTGTGTGCTCGCTCTCGGGAATGGCGGCGTTGGTCCACCAGTACATCGGAACGGCGCTGTCGTTCGGGTTCCTCAGTCGCACCGCGACGAACAGCACCGGCGAATCATCCGGCAGCCACGCATCGACCTGGAACACCACCTGGCGCAATCGGTCGAATTCCCACAGCCGGAGAAGCTCCTCGCCCTCCGGCGTGCGGACGATCGCCGTGTGGACCGGGCTCGCCGTGCCCGGTGAATGCCCGCGAGTGCCGATGTTCCATTCGATCCCCCCGGCGAACCAGGCGTTGCGCAGCCCGAGGTTGGCGAGCTGGATCGTGTCGGGCGAATGGAGGAGGTGCTTGCCGCTCAGCTTGTCGAAGAGCTCCCACAGTCGCCCACCCCATTCCGGAAGGAACACGGCGCGCAACAGGTCGTTCTCGAGCACCACGGTCATCACGGGCGTGTCCACGAGATCGCGCCCGTAGTCCCCCTGCTCCTGGTGGGGGTACAGGGTGGACGGATTGCCGTATACCGAACCCTCGAGGATCTCCGGGGGAATGCCCCCGGAGATCGAGGATGGCGTCTCCAACGGAGGACCGACCATCGGCAGCGTGTCCGGACTGTCGAACTCCGGGAGTGCAAGAACACGAGACCCTGTCGTGAGGCTCATGCGACGCCGGCCCTCGCGCGCGCACCATCGATCTCCGCCGTGAGGCGACGATGCAGGGCCGGGTCCACCTCGAGGCCGAGATGACGGAAGGCGAGAACAGCGGCTCCGACGATGCCGTCCTCCACCGGCACCAGTTCGGCGCCACCGAGGGCGTCCTGCAGCGCGTCGGTGAAGATGGCCGGTGCGCGCGCGAGCCCGGCCGCGAGCACGCTGCCGCCCAAAACGACCACCCCCGGCACCGAGGTGTCGCCGAACTCCGGTTCCCGTGCGGCGCTGAGCACCCTCGCGATTGCCTCGGCCGCCGCCTCGAGGATCTCGCGAGCCACCGGGTCCGCGGGTGAGACGTCGAGGGCCTGGAAGGCGAGCGGGGCGAACCGGGCGAGCTCGACGGGCCGCAGCGCGTAGAGCTCATGGACGAGCCGCGAGAGCTCTTCTGACCGTCCACGACTCCGCGCCCCCGTTCGCTCGATGCCGGTCGCCTCGAGCAGGAGCTGAGTGAGTGTGGTCGCCGGGCCAAGCCCGTCGAGCGAGGCGACGACCGCGCGGGCGACCTGCTGGCCGATCCAGAATCCCGAGCCGGCGTCGCCGAGCAGCCAGCCCGATCCGCCCTTCACCGTGTGGATCTGGCCATCGGAGATGCGAGCGGCGATCGTGCCCGTGCCGGCGATCACCGCGTAGCCCTCGACCAGCGGCGTACCGGAGCAGAAGGTTCCCAGCAGATCCGGCTCGATGACGGTGCGACCGGCGAGTCCGAGACCCGCGAGCCTCGACTCGAGCAGCGTGATGAAGGGGGGCGTCGCTGTGCCTGCCAATGCGATGACCACGAGCGAGTCGCTGGTCGGCGAGGGGGTCTGCCCTCCCAGAGCCCGCTCGGCGGCGAGAGCGAGGGCGTCGACGGCGCCGGCCACGCCCACCGCGGTGGGATTGCCTCCGCTGGCGCGGCCGAACCCGGAGCATGCTCCCGACTCATCGAGCAGCACGGCCCGAGAGGATGTGCCCCCCGCGTCAATGGCCAGAATTTTTCGCATCGTTACTTCTTCGAAATATTTGGGATCTGAGCACACTGTACTGTAAGAATAATTTTCGTGAACCTCCAAAGAAGGAGATTGTAATTACCACCGTCACGTCTGCCCCCACCACTCCCCCCGGCGAGCATGCCGCAGGGGTGGCCAACCGCATCCAGTCGCGGCGGCCGGAGATGTCGGGCGCCATGGCGAAGATCGCGGACTACCTGCTCGAGTACCCCCAGGCGCCACTCAAGCTCTCGATCGGCCAGCTCGCCGCCCAGGCCGGAGCCTCCGCGGCCACCGTCACTCGATTCTGTCGCCTGATCGGCTATGCCGGTTACGTGCCGTTCCGGGTGAGCATCGCCACCGATTTCGGGCGCAGCACGGCGCGCGACTCCTGGAAGACCGACATCGGCCGGGCCTTCGGGCCACAGGATTCCGCCGCGGATGTGCTCAGCACCCTGATCAACGCGCACTCCCGCACGCTGCGTGAAACCGCTGCCGCGATCGATCTGCCCCTGATGAAAAAGATTGCCAAACGCATCGCCACGAGCAGTCACGTCGACATCTACGGAGTCGGGGGGAGCGCGTTCCTCGCCGAGGAGATGCAGGCACGCCTGTATCGCATCGGTGTGAACACGCACGTGTGGTCGGAGGTTCATGCGGGGCTCACGAGCGCCGCCATCCAGAATGCCGGATCGGTGGCCATCGGAATCTCCAACTCCGGGCGCACGGAGGAGACGATCCAAATGCTGCGGGAAGCCGGTCGGGCCGGGGCGCTCACCGTGGCGATCAGCAACAATCCGACCTCTCCCCTCGCGGAGAATGCGAATCTCACGATCGTCACCTCGGTCTACGAGCAGTTCCTCCAGCCCGACGACCTCTCGGCGAAGCACGGCCAGCTGCTCGTGCTCGACCTGCTGTACCTGCTCACCGCGCAGGAGAACTTCTCCCGCTCCACCAACAACCTCGCTGCTTCCGCGCTAGCGGTGGCGACGCACCGCCGCCCCCGCCGTGCCCCGGTCTCCCCGCGCGCCGCGCGCGACACCCCACCATCGATCGACTGAAAACAGGAGTCACCGTGCCAGAAACCGTCACCCAGTCCGACCTGGACAGCGCCTTCACCCGCGAGGTCCAGTCTCGAATCGAGGCTCTCGCGGCGAGCGCCCAGGCCGGCGCCTTCGACGAGGCCATCACGCTGTTCGTCGAGGCGATCGGTCGCGGTGGAGTGATCCAGGCCTTCGGTACCGGCCATTCGGAGGCCTTCGCCATGGAGATCGCCGGTCGTGCCGGTGGCCTCATCCCCACCAAGAAGATCGCCCTCCGCGACGTGGTGCTGCGTGGCAGCCTGGACATCAGCGCCCTCGGCGGTTCCTCCCTCGAACGCAATCCCGACATTGCCGCGGAGCTGTTCGCGATCGCGGGCGCCGGCCCCAACGACGTCTTCGTGATCGCCTCCAACTCCGGTGTCAACGGCTCGATCGTCGGCCTCGCCCTCGAGGCGAAGCAGCACGGTCATCCGGTGATCGCGGTGACCAGCCTCGACCACACCATGCGGGTCGAGCCGAAGCACGCCAGCGGCAAGCGACTCCGCGATGTGGCGGATGTCGTGCTCGACAACCTCGCTCCCTTCGGTGACGCGACGATCGAGCTCTCCGGGGGAATCCCGGTCGGCGCGGTCTCCTCGATCACCGCGGCCTACATCGCCCAGATCCTCACCATCGGCACGGCCCAGCGCATCGCCGCGCAGGGTTCCACGCCTCCCCTCTACATCTCGGCGAATATCCCGGGCGGAGACGAGCACAACAAGGCCCTCGAACTGCAATACAACATCACCCGCAACGCCTGATTCGCAGCATCCGGAATCCCCGTCACCCCAAGAATGAAAGGCAGTACACCATGAGCAACACCTCTTTGACGAACGCAGCAGTGACTAAGGCAGCAGAGCCCTTCCAGCGCCGCCAGTTCCTGCGCGGCGCCCTCGCTGTCGGCATCTTCATTCCCGCCACCGGGATGCTCGCATCCTGCGTGGGCGGCGGGGGCACCACCGCGGCGCCGGGCGGCACCGTGTCGGCCAAGAACCCCTTCGGCATGGCGGACAAGTCCACGGTCGACGCGGTCATCTTCAAGGGCGGCTACGGCATCGACTACGCCGACTTCGCCGGCAAGGTCGTGGAGAAGGCTCAGCCCGGATCCACAGTCAAGGTCACGGCCGCGACCAACATCGCGCAGACCCTTCAGCCGCGCTTCGTCGGCGGAAACCCGCCCGACGTGATCGACAACAGCGGTGCGAACCTCATCGGCATCAACACCATCCGGGCCCAGCTCGAGGATCTCACCTCGGTGATCGAGGCGAAGAACCTCGAGGGGAAGGTCATCAAAGACACCCTCTACGCCGGGGTGGTCGAGCCGGGCACCTTCGACGGCAAGTTCGTTCAGCTCAACTACGTGCTCACCGTCTATGCGATGTGGTACTCGGCTTCGCTGTTCGAGACGAACGGCTGGACCGTCCCCACCACCTACGATGAGGCTCTCGCCCTCGGCGCGAAGGCGAAGGCACAGGGCAAGTACCTGTTCGGCTGGGGCAAGGAGGCTGCCACCTACTACCAGACGATGGCCATCGCGTCCGCGATCAAGGAGGGCGGAGACGACGTGCGCCTCGCCCTGGAGAACCTGAAGGACGGATGCTGGTCGCTCCAGCCCATCCAGGACGTGTTCGCCGGACTCAAGAAGATCATCGACGCCGGCTACATGCAGCCCGGTGGTGCTGGTACGCAGTTCACCGCGGCTCAGGCCCAGTGGAGCAACGAGGAGAAGTTCCTGCTCTACCCCTCGGGCGGCTGGATCGAGAACGAGATGAAGACGCAGACCAAGGCGGGCTTCAAGATGACCGGTGCTCCGGAACTCACGGTGACGACGTCATCCAAGTTCCCGCAGAAGTCGCTGCACTCCACCGCCGGTGAGGGCTACATCGTGCCGTCCCAGGGCAAGAACGTCGCCGGCGGCAAAGAGTTCCTTCGCGCGATGCTCTCGAACGACGCGGCGGTCAACTTCGCCAAGACGACCTTCTCGTCGACCATCGTGAAGGGCACCATCCCGGCGGATGGCTTCGGCTCGACGGCACTCGTGTCGCAGGTGAAGCTGCTCGACGGCGCCGGCAGCGACGTCTTCTCGTGGAACTTCGTCGACCTCTACGGGCTCAACACCGACCAGCTCGTGGTGTGGAACACCTTCCTGCAGGGTGACTCCTCTGTCGCCCAGCTCACGTCGAGCCTGCAGTCCATCACCGACAAGGTGCGCAACGACAGCTCGGTGAAGAAGGTCACTGTCACATGACCGCTGTCGTTCCCCCCACTTCGGCGCCGGGCGGCAGAGTCTCTGTCGCCCGGCGCTGGAGCCGGCGTGATCTCACTTTCGACAAGATCAGCTTCATGATCGTGTTCCTCGTCGTGCCCGTTCTCGGGTACGTGCTGTTCGTGGTGTGGCCGTTCATCCAGGCCTTCTACTACTCGCTCACGGACTGGTCTGGATTCACGCCCGGGATGAACTTCATCGGCCTGGTGAACTACGGCAAGCTCTTCTCCGACGACATCTTCATGAAGGCGGTGGGCAACAGCCTCATCCTGGTGATCTTCCTGCCGATCATCACCGTGGTGCTCAGCCTGGTGCTCGCCTCCCTCGTCACCGTCGGCGGACCGAGCCACGGCCCCGTGCGCGGACTGCGCAACTCGAGCGTGTACCGGGTGGTCTCCTTCTTCCCGTACGTGATCCCGGCGATCGTCATCGGCATCATCTGGAATCAGGTCTACGACCCCAGCCACGGCATCCTCAACGGACTCCTCACCGGGCTGGGGCTCGACCAGTTCCAGTCGTTCGCCTGGCTGGGTGAGCAGCGGACCGCCATGATCGCGACGATGTTCGTGATCGTGTGGGGGCTCGTCGGTTTCTACATGGTGCTGTTCGTCGCCGCGATCAAGGGAATTCCCGCCGAGATCTTCGAGGCGGCGCGCATCGACGGGGCGGGCCGTTTCCGCACCGCGGTCACGATCACCATTCCTCTGATTCGCGACAACATCCAGACCGCCTACATCTACATGGGCATCCTTGCGCTGGATGCCTTCGTCTACATGGCCGCGCTGAACCCCGGCGGCGGTCCGAACAACTCCACCCTCGTCATGTCACAGCAGCTCTTCACCACGGCATTCACCAAGGGCCAGTTCGGCCTGGCATGCGCCATGGGAGTCGTTCTCGCGCTGGTGACCCTGGCCTTCGCCGGCATCGTCTTCCTGGTCAACCGACTCACCGGCGGCACGAATGAGGTAGCAGAATGACCACGATCAAAGCGGATGCCGCCGTCCGCACCTTCACGCGCAAATCCGCCACGACCACCGGCGATCGCGTGGTCGGCGGTATCTCCCACACGATCCTCACCGTCTGGTGCATCATCGTGGTGCTGCCGCTGCTCTGGACGGTCATGTCGTCGTTCAAGAGCAGTTCGGAGATCTTCTCCTCGCCGTTCTCACTGCCGGCGAAGTGGAACTTCGACAACTATGTCGGCGCCTGGACGACGGCCGGGATCGGCAGCTTCCTCCTCAACACGGTGATCGTCGTATTCGGCGCCCTGGCGGTGACCATGCTGTTCGGCGCGATGTGCGCGTACGTACTCGCCCGGTTCCAGTTTCCGGGAAGCCGCGGCATCTACTACCTGATGCTCGCGGGCCTCACCTTTCCCATCTTCCTCGCGATCGTCCCGCTGTTCTTCGTGCTGCGCAGTATCGGGCTGCTCAACACGCTGCCCGGGCTCATCCTCACCTATGCGGCATTCGCCCTGCCGTTCACCGTGTTCTTCCTCTTCTCGTTCTTCAAGGCACTGCCCAATTCGATCGCAGAGGCGGCGGCGCTGGATGGCGCGGGGGAGTGGCGCACGTTCTTCCAGGTGATGCTGCCGATGGCACGTCCCGGACTCGCCACCGTCGCCATCCTCAACTTCGTCGGCCTGTGGAACCAGTTCCTCCTGCCGGTGGCGTTGAACACCGATCCGAAGAACTATGTGCTCACGCAGGGCATGGCGTCCTTCGCGTCGCAGGCCGGCTACTCGGTGGACTTCGGGCAGCTCTTCGCCGGGGCCGTCATGACGATCGTGCCGGTGTTCATCGTCTACCTGATCTTCCAGCGCCAATTGCAGGGCTCCGTGTCGCAGGGCACGAGCAAGTAGAGCCAGCTCCCGCGCGCGTCACTCGGCGGCGCGTACGTCCCAGAGGTGATGCGTCGGGTCGTGGGCGAGGTACACCGCGAAGCTCGCAACGGTGAAGGCCGCCCCGTCGCTGCGGCGGCCGGGGCGGCTCCACGCGGCATCCGGAATCGCCTCGAAGGCATCGGCGAGCGCCGAACCGGCCGCGATGATCTCGCGTGCGACCGCTGCCGGTTCCTGCTCGTTGTACCGCTCGGCCAGTGCCGTCTCGTCCTGGTCCCAGTTGGGGAAGACCGGGTCGTGCTCGTCGAGCATCAGCCCGAGGCGCACGAGGAAGATGCGGTACACGTCCCGCACGTGAACGGCATATTCGAGGGGCGACCAGGTGCTGTCGTCGGGCCGCTGCGCGACATCCGCTCGCCGCAGAACCGCCGGCCAGGCCGCCGCGTTCGCGCGCACGAGCCCCGCGACATCCCGTGCCGTGATGGTGGTGGCGTCGAAACCGCACTCCGGGCACGGTCGATCGAGCACCCAGGTCCAGTTCTTGGTGTCAGGCATGATCGGCATGCTCCCATGGTGGCCCATGAGGGCGAACGGATACCGTAGATGTCGTGCCAGATTCCCCCGTTTTCCCGCCCGCCGTGGTCGCTGCCGTGCTGTCCCATATGAACTCCGACCACGCCGACGACAACCTTCTCATCGCGCGCGCCTTCGCCGACCCCGCCGCTACCGCTTGCGCGATGACCTCGCTCGACGGCGAGGCCGGCTACTGGGGCTACGCCGTCGAGGGGAGCGGCGATGAACGCGACAGGGAATTGCGGATGCCGTGGGCTGCGCCCATCACGGAGCGCGCCGAGATCCGACGCGAGATCGTGTCGCTCTACGAGCAGGCGCACGCCCGCCTCGGCACCATTCCTCGACCCCGCTGAGGCTACGCTGGGCACTCGCTGAGCGCGCGGTGAATATCCGCTACCAAACCCTCGGACGCGCGGCCACGAATACCTAGTCAAGCGAGACACCCGTCGAGCTGTAGAGGAGAAACATCATGTCCAAGTCACCCAACCGCCTGCTCGCGACCGTCTTCGGCGCGGTCTACCTTCTCGTAGGACTGCTCGGCTTCACGGCAACGTCCGGCATCGGCTTCTTCGATGTCAAGGGCGGCCTGCTGCTCGGCATCTTCGAGGTCAATGTGTTCCACAACGTCGCCCACCTTCTGATCGGCGCCGCGCTTCTCATCGCCGGACTGTCCAGCATTCGTGCATCCAAGAGCGTGAACACCACGATCGGGGCCGCGTACCTGCTGCTCGGCATCGTCGGCCTGTTCATCCTCAACTCGGCCGCCAACATCCTCGCCATCAACACCGCGGACAACGTGCTCCACTTCGGTAGCGCCGTGATCCTGCTCGGCGTCGGGCTCGGCGCCGACAAGGCAGTTCGCGCCCACGCGGCCGCGTAGTCGCATCCGCTCGATCGATCGCAGGGGAGAGTTCTCATGTCTGTCATCACCCGCTCGTGGCTGTCCTTCGCCGCCATCGGTGCCGGAGTAATCCACCTGGCACTCGTGATCAGCTCTCCCCTCGCGGTCGGCATCCCCCTGACGGTGTTCGGCCTCGCCGAGCTCACCTGGGGCGTGCTCATCCTCGTGAAAGACCGACTTCTCGTTCCTCGGCTCGCACAGGCTGGAGCCCTCGCACCGGTGCTGCTCTGGAGCCTCCTCACCGTGACGGCCACCCTTCTCGCCGCGCCCCAGATCGCGTCTTCGCTGCGATTCGTTCCGATGGGCATCGCCGCTCTCTTCGAGCTCTTCATCGCCACGATTCTCAGTGTGATCCTTCGCCGGCGATCGTCGGACGGGCCGGCAGCGCGAGCGCCGAAGGCCCCCGGTGCGGTGCGCTACCTGGCCGCCGTTATCGTCGCGGGAGTTCTGGTCGGAGGTCTCACCACCCCGGCTCTCGCCGCGACCCAGGCCGGATCCGTAGCGATGGAACACGGGGGGACGATGGGCGGAATGATGGATATGAACATGCCGGGAATGGGCCACTGAGCACCGTTCACCCGACTAAACTTAGGGTCACCTAACCTGAGCTCAGGAGTCGCCGTGACCGCTGTCATTCCCTTTTCGCAGGCGCTCCGCGAGCGCACCTGGTCCGGTCACGGTGACAGCGAGGGGGCGGGCTTCATGTCCGACCTCATGACCGGCAGGGGCACCCGCGAGGACTACATCGCCCTGGTGGCCCAGCACTTCTTCATCTACGAGGCACTCGAGGCTGCGGCGCAGCGGATGGCCACGGATCCCGTTGCCGCGCCGTTCATCAGCCCGCAGCTCACGCGGCTTCCCGCCATCCGCCTCGACCTCGCCTTCCTGCTCGGGGATGACTGGCACCAGCAGATCGCACCCCTGCCCACCACGAAGCGCTACGTCGATCGGCTCAACACCGTCGCGGCCACCTGGCCGGGAGGCTTCGTGGCGCACCACTACACGCGGTACCTCGGCGACCTCTCGGGTGGGCAGGTCATCCGCACTCTCATGCAGCGACAGTTCGGCTTCGAGACGAACGGGGTCGGCTTCTACCTCTTCGACCAGATCGCCAGGCCGAAGCAGTTCAAGGAGACCTACCGCGAACAACTGGATGCCGTGGACTGGAGCGCGGAGGAGCGCGAGCGCGTCATCGACGAGGTGCTCATCGCCTACCGGTTCAACACCGAGCTGTTCGAGGACCTGTCGCGCGCGAAGGCCGCCGCCTAATGCGTCGTCGCTGAAGCGGGCCTGTTCGGCGTCGGGGATGCTCGCGCGTATCCGGGCGTCGGGGGGGGGGGGGGGGGGGCCCCCCCCCCCCCCCCCCCCCCCCCCCCCCCCGGGGGGGGCGCGGCCCCCCCCCCCCCCCCCCCCCCCCCCCCCCACCACCCCCCCCCCCCCCCCCCCCCCCCCCCCCCCCCCCCCCCCCCACCCCCCCCCCCCCCCCCCCCCCCCCCCCCCCCCCCCCCCCACCCCACCCCCCCCCCCCCCCCCCCACCCCCCCCCCCCCCCCCCGACCTCCTCCGGGCTCGGCCCGGCGGGAGC
>NZ_JBEPTM010000014.1:0-40017 GCF_040549525.1 Frigoribacterium sp. UYMn621
ACTCGAGTGGGTAGGGCTTGGGCATGGTGACATCCTTCCAGCGGAGACGAATCTCCACAGGTCAGGAGTCAACCAAACCGGGGGCAGTCCCCAACGTGTCCGGGTTGAACCCGAGCTACACCGGTGCCGCGGGTGTCGGCGTGCGGATCGTGCCGACCAACTCGCTCTCGACGGTGCGAGTCAGTGCCGACGTCGATCTGGTCGCCGAGAGCCGCTGGTGGTATCTCGTCGGTTCGTCCGCCGGTTTCTCGAACTTCTCCTACCGCGGCACCGTCCACATCGCGGGCTGGGAAATCAGCCCGGTGACCGGGCAATGGGAGCTGCTGAGACCGTTCGGTTCTCGGGTGCTCGTCGACTATCGCGAGAGCGGACAAGGAGGAACCGCGATACGTAGCGACCGCCACGCCTTCGACGATCTCTCCGTGCGACTGCAAGTTCAGGGCGGGCACACCTACGGTATCGGGGTCTCGTTCGAGGTGGAGGTCGGATTCGACTGCCATGACCGCAATGGCAAGCCGTATCAGAAGCAGCCCGGCGACGACATCAAGCTCTGGGCATCGATGACGGGCGAGGTATCGAGCATCAGCGTCTCCACCGAGACGGTGTGGATCCCCTGACGGCTAGCGCTCCACGTAGGCCGCGAGGTGCTTGCCGGTGAGGGTGGATCGTGCACCGACTAGTGCTGCCGGAGTGCCCTCGAACACGACGTGCCCACCATCATGGCCGGCCCCCGGACCGAGATCGATGATCCAGTCGGCGTGGGCCATGACCGCCTGATGGTGCTCGACGACGATCACCGATTTGCCCGAATCCACCAGGCGGTCAAGAAGGAAGAGCAGCTGCTCGACATCGGCGAGGTGCAGACCGGTGGTCGGCTCGTCGAGCACGTAGACGTCGCCCTTCTCGGCCATGTGGATGGCGAGCTTGAGCCGTTGCCGTTCGCCACCGGACAGAGTGGTGAGCGGCTGGCCGAGGCTGAGATATCCCAGCCCCACGTCGACGAGGCGATGAAGGATGGCGTGCGCCGCGGGTGTTCGAGCCTCACCGCCGGCGAAGAACTCTTCGGCCTCGGCCACAGACATCGCGAGCACCTGGCTGATGTCGCGCCCGCCGAGGTGGTAGTCCAGCACGGAAGCCTGGAACCGTTTGCCCTCGCACACCTCGCAGGTGGAGGCGACGCTCGCCATCATCCCGAGATCGGTGAAGATGACGCCGGCGCCGTTGCACTGGGGGCACGCGCCCTCCGAATTTGCACTGAATAGCGCGGGCTTGACCCCGTTGGCCTTTGCGAAGGCGCTGCGGATCGGGTCGAGCAGCCCGGTGTAGGTCGCCGGATTGCTGCGACGGGAGCCCTTGATCGCGCCCTGGTCGATGGACACCACTCCATCCCGCACGGGAAGTGAGCCGTGAACGAGTGAGCTCTTGCCCGAGCCGGCCACCCCGGTGATGACCACGAGCACGCCGAGCGGAATGTCGACGTCGACATTCTGGAGGTTGTGTGCCGTCGCGCCGCGAACCTGCAGTGAACCCGACGGCGACCTCACCTCTCGTTTGAGGGAGCGCCGGTCGTCGAGATGCCGGCCGGTCAGAGTATCGCTCGATCTGAGTGCCTCGACGGAGCCTTCGAAGCAGATGAGTCCGCCCGCGCTTCCCGCACCGGGACCGAGATCGACCACATGGTCGGCGATCGCAATCGTCTCCGGCTTGTGCTCGACGACCAACACGGTGTTGCCCTTGTCTCGCAGCTGGAGCAGCAGGGCATTCATGTGCTCGATGTCGTGGGGATGCAGGCCGATCGTCGGTTCATCGAAGACATCGGTGACGTCGGTGAGCGAGGACCCGAGGTGCCGGATCATCTTCGTGCGCTGGGCTTCGCCGCCGGAGAGCGAGCCGGCCGGTCGATCGAGAGAGAGGTAGCCGAGGCCGATCGACACGAAGGAGTCGAGAGTCTGGGTGAGTGCGGCCAGCAGGGGCGCGACGGTCGGATCCCGAATGCCCCGCACCCATTCGGCGAGGTCGCTGATCTGCATGGCGCACGCCTCGGCGATGTTGAGGCCGGCGACCCGCGAGGAACGGGCGCCCTCGTTGAGCCGGGTGCCACCGCAGTCGGGACAGGTCGCGAAGGTGACGGCCCGATCCACGAAGGCGCGGATGTGCGGCTGCATGGCCTCGCGGTCCTTGGAGAGGAAGGACTTCTGCACCTTGGGGATGAGTCCCTCGTAGGTCATGTTGATGTCGCCGACCTTTACTTTCGTCGGTTCGTGGTACAGAAAGTCGTCGAGCTCCCTCTTCGAATAGTCGCGGATCGGCTTGTGAGGATCGAGGAACCCGGACCCGGTGAAGATGCGAACGCCCCAGCCATCCGCGGTGTAGCCGGGAATGGTCATCGCGCCCTCGGCGAGGGATTTGGAGTCGTCATAGAGCTGGGTCAGATCGATGTCGCTGACCCGCCCCATGCCCTCACAGCGCGGGCACATGCCTCCCGTGACGGTAAAACTGCGTCTCTCCTTCACGGTGCGGCCGGCCTTGTCCATGGTGACGGCGCCCGATCCGCTCACCGATGGCACGTTGAACGCAAAGGCCTGGGGGGAGCCGAGATGGGGCATCCCGAGGCGGCTGAACACGACTCGCAGCATCGCGTTGGCGTCGGTCGCGGTGCCCACCGTTGAGCGCGAGTTCGCCCCCATTCGTTCCTGGTCGACGATGATCGCGGTGGTCAGACCCTCGAGTCGGTCGACATCCGGCCGCGCCAGAGTCGGCATGAAGCCCTGGAGGAACGCGCTGTAGGTCTCGTTGATCATGCGCTGCGAGTCCGCGGCGATCGTGCCGAAGACCAGGGAGCTCTTGCCTGAACCGGAGACCCCCGTGAACACGGTCAGTCGCCGTTTCGGGATGTCGATGCTGACGTTCTTGAGGTTGTTCACGCGAGCTCCGTGAACTCGAATCAGGTCGTGACTGTCGGCGACGTGCTGTGCCGACGGGTCATCCGCAGTCTCGTTCATCTCGCGGCAAGCATAGGGGCACTGGGTGCACACGGGGTCGTGGAGCCGTCTGGGGCGCCGAACTCGAGGCCGCCCGCCCGGGGAGCGGTTGCGACAGTGAGGGGGCCGCTCCATGATGGAACGGAGCCGCCACCGCTGACCGCTTCGTTGCGCGTGTTTCTCCTCGACACCGATGTCGCATTGCGCTGGCAGGTTGAGCGCGACCTGCTCGAATCACCGCGGGAGGTCTGGGAGTCCACGCGAGACCGCATTGCGACAGAGGGGTTCGGAGCCGAGTTGCTCGCCCATCAGGACCCGGACGGGCAGTGGGCCGGGGGAGCGTTCTTCCCTCAGGGCTTCGATTTCGACTCTCCGGAGGCGGCGGAAGCCGCGGGGCAGCCGTGGACGGCGACGACCTGGTCCCTCAATGCGCTGCGGGACTGGGGCTGGATGCCGCTGTCCTCGAGGGCACGGCTTCCGCACTCGCGGCTCACAGCCGATGGGAATACAACGACCGACCGTACTGGGAGGGAGAAGTGGACTGCTGTATCAACGCCTCGACCCTCGCGAACGGCGCCTGGCTCGGTGCGGAAGTCTCCGCCATCGCGGAGTGGTTTCCGGAGCACCACATGGCAGATGGGGGATGGAACTGCGAATGGGTGGAAGGCTCGACCCGGTCGTCATTCGACTCAACGCTGAACAGTCTGAAGGGCATCCTCTACTACGAGACGGTGACCGGGAGGACTGGCAGACTGACCGCGGCCCGGCACAGGGGAGAGGAATACCTGCTGCGGCGCAGGCTGCTGTATTCGCTCTCCCGCGGGGAGATCCTCGGGCCTCGGACGACGCGGCTCGCCTATCCGTTTCGTTCCTTCTACAGCGCCCTCAATGCCGTGGACTACTTTCGTTCGGCCTCGCTGTTCGACGGCACCGCTCCGGACCTCCGCGTCGCCGACGCCATCGAATCGGTGCGGGACGCCCGCCAGCCGGACGGCACCTGGCTTCAACAGCGCAGGCACCCCGGGAGGGTGTGGTTCGACGTCGACGTCGACGAGCCGTCACCCTGGCTCACGTTCTTCGCCACCCGGGTGCTGTCCTGGTGGGATGAGGCGTCGGGTCCCGAGCGGCGGGCCTGAGCGCCGGGTCGGACCGGATCGGTTCGATGCTGTGCTCGCGCGTCAGGACCGCAGGATCTTCGCCAGCGGCCTTCCGTTGGCCAATTCGTCGACCAGTTTGTCGAGGTAGCGCACCTTCCGCATCACGGGATCCTCGACCTCTTCGACGCGAACACCGCAGACGACTCCGGTGATCAGCGGGGCATTCGCATTGAGGTGGGCATCGGCGAAGAAGTCTTCATACGACGTGCCGGCGAGGATGTGCCTGTCGACGTCGTCGTCGTCGAAACCGGTCAACCACGTGATGATCTCGTTGAGTTCGGCCGTCGTTCGACCCTTTCGCTCGACCTTTTTCACGTAGAGCGGGTACACGGTGGCGAAGGGCATGGCGTGGACGCGGCGGAGGGTCGCATCATCCGTCTTCATGGGCGCCATTCTAGTGACGCTCCTGCCGGGTCTGGGCCTGTTGCTCACTCCCGTTTTGACTCGCTGTGGACGCGGCGAAGGCGGCATCGAGGCGCTCGAGCGGGCTCGGGCCGACGGTCGGTTCCGCCGGGGCATCGAGGTGACGGGTGCGCAATTCGTCCATCAGTTCGTCGATGAACGCCGGACCTCCCTCTCTCATGACCCGTTGCCGAACTCGCAGTTCTTCGCTGCCGGCCTGCCAATCGAGCCCCCAGTTGCCCAGGGCAAAGATCACGGGGAGCGTCTGGATGCCGGCTTCCGTGAGGCTGTAGCGGGCGCGCTGGCCCCGCGCGGCCGTGCCGCGGGTGAGGATCCCTGCCTCCACGAGCCGCACGAGCCGGTCGGCGAGGATGTTCGACGCGATGCCTTCGAGCGATCCGGTGAGCAGCGCCCGGAAGTGACGGCGGTCTCCGAAGATCACGTCGCGCAGTACCAGCAGCGACCAGCGATCGCCGAGAACCTCGACGGCGGCGTTGATCGGGCATCCGGAGCGCGGTTCCACGATTCCTCCCCACAAGAGATTGCTTGACAGTCGCGTCGTTCTCAATATAGTGGTTGCAGAACGCAACCACTATTCTGAGGAGACGCTGGTGGGCCGCTTCGTATATTGGATGAACGTGTCCCTCGATCTGCGGATCGAGCAGGTTCCGGGCGACGACGGTGCGGGGGAGTGGCTGCGCATTGGCGAAGAACTGCACCGCGAGTTCAATGCGCGGGCGCGGGAGCTCGCCGTGATGGTGCAGGGTCGGGTCATATTCGAGACCATGGAGGAGTATTGGCCACGCGCCCGCACTGATGACACGCTGCCGGACTTCCTTCGGGAGTACGGCGAGATCTGGACGGACGCCGCAAAGGTCCTCGTCTCCCGAACCCGTCGTCATGCTGACTTCAACACCCGGGTCATCGGGGGAGACCACGCGATCGAGCAACTCGCCGTTCTTCGGGCGGAGACAGAGGGTGCCATCGGTGTGGGGGCGCCACTCTCGCCACACAATTACTGCGGGCGGGGCTTCTGGACGAGTTGCTGCTCTTCACTCATCCCGCGATCCTCGGCTTCGGCAGGCCCCTGTTCGACGACTACGACCGTCCGATCGAGCTCGATCTGCTCGAGCAGCGCTCGTTCGAACAGGGGGTAACGATGCACCGCTACTCGATCCGGTACGAAGGTTAGACGGCCGTGCTGACCCGGATTGCGGAGGCCGTCTTGGTGCACGAGAGCGGGTTCTGCCAGAGCAACACGGTCGTCGTTCAGGGTGCGGCAGGCGTGCTGGTCATCGACGCGGGGGTATTCGAGGGCGAACTGCTCTGCCTCGCCGACGACCTGTCTGAGCTGGACCAGGTCGTCGTGGCGGGTTTTTCGACGCATCCGCACTGGGATCACCTGCTCTGGCATTCCGCGCTCGGCACGGCCACCCGCTACGGCACCGCTGGCTGTGCAGCCACGGCCGAGGATCGGCTTTCTGGCGGGGTGCAAGCAGTGGCTCAGGCCGCCGGCATCCCCGAGCACGTGCCGCTGGAACTGCTCGGCAACATCACGGGACTGCCAGCCGACGCGATGCAGATTCCCTGGGACGGCCCCGAGGTGCGGATCATCGAACACCGCGCTCATGCGCCGGGCCACGCCGCGCTCGTGATCGACGAATCCGGAGTGCTGATCGCCGGTGACATGCTCTCCGATGTGCTGATTCCGATGCTCGACCTGACCGGCCCCGCCGACCCGATCGGGGGCTACCTGACTGCACTGAGCCTGATCGAAGCCGAAGCTCGTGATGCGCTTGTCATCGTTCCGGGTCACGGATCGGTCGGTGGGGGCGAGCAGATTCGCGCTCGAATCGATCGCGACCGGGCCTACCTTCGGGCACTGCGCGACGGGCAAGAGCCCGCTGACCCGCGGGTCGGCCCGTCGGCTCAGCCCGGATGGGAATGGGTGAGCGACGTGCACCGCGGGCAGCTGCACCGCCTCGCCCAACATGGCCTCGCCTCGCGTGGCCTCGCCTGGCGTGGCCTCGACCTGGCGTGGCCCCGGCTTGAGCGGTAGGGACGCTACCAGAAGGCCGCCGGCGCCGACACGGACTCTTGCGCCAGTCGATAAGGCGATGTAATCTACAACCAAATGGTTGTACAACAGGAACTCAGCGACGACGCGGTGAACCGGATCTTCCGGGCACTCGCCGATGCGACGCGGCGCGACATCGTGCGCCGCACCCTGGTCGAGGAAGTCTCGGTCTCGCAGCTCGCTGACGCGTACGCCATGTCGTTCGCGGCCGTGCAGAAGCACGTCGCCGTTCTGGAGGAGGCGGAGCTCGTGACGAAGCAACGGCGAGGCCGAGAGCGGATGGTGCGGGGCGACCTCGCGCGTATCCGTCAGGCACAGCGCCTCCTCGACCAGTTCGAGCAACTCTGGCGCTCGCGGATCGACCAGCTCGACGCCCTGCTCGACGAAGACAATCACTAGAAAGGCGAATCATGCCCGTCTCCTCCGTCGAGAAGGATCTCGACCAGCTCACCATTACCGTCATCGCGGACTTCACGGCGCCGATCACCCGGCTCTGGGATGCGTACATGGATCCGCGCCGGCTCGAGCGCTTCTGGGGCCCGCCCACCTACCCCGCGACCTTCTTCCGTCACGACGTCGCCGTCGGAGGGCGCAGTGTGTACCGGATGACCGGCCCCGAGGGCGACGAGCACTGGGGCTGCTGGGAGTGGACGCAGGTGGATGCCCTCCGCTCGTTCGAGGTCGTCGACTGGTTCGCGCACGAATCGGGCGCCCCGAACACGGACCTGCCGGCCACTTACGCGAGTTTCACGTTCGAGCAGACGGCGACCGGATCACGGCTCACCACCGTCTCCCGAGTCGACTCCCTCGAGCAGCTCGAGCTGCTCCTCTCGATGGGGGTGCTCGAAGGCACGCGCGAGGCGATGTCCCAGATCGAGGCCGTGCTCGCCGACCTCGCCGAGTTCGCGGCCAGCCGTGGCGCGGAGGCACAGATCCTCAGCGACACGCAGGTGCGGGTGGCCCGCGTCATCCGGGGCACCATCGATCAGGTCTGGCATGCCCACAATGACGCCGACCTCATGAAGCGGTGGCTGCTCGGCCCCGACGGATGGACGATGCCGGTGTGCGAGATCGCGGCGAACGTCGGCGACAGCTACCGATACGTGTGGGAACCCGCCGGTGGTGGCGAGGGTTTCGGCTTCACCGGCGAGTTGCTCGGGAGCGAGCCGCCACACCGCGCGGTCACCACCGAGGCGATGATCGGGAGGGAGCTCCCGGCCACGCTCAACGAGCTGACCCTCACCCCCGTGCAGGGCGGCACGCTGCTCTCGCTCGTCATCACCTACGCGAACGCCGAGATGCGGGATGCGGTGCTCGCCACAGGAATGACCGATGGCATGGAGACGAGCTACGCGCGGCTCGAGGGGTTGTTGGAGGCGAGCGTCAGCGCCTAACCGGCAACGTCACTCTGGAGCTGCGGCGCATGTCCGTGCGGGCGCACCGGTAGTCGCTCAGCGCGCGGGGAGGCTGCGCGTTGGCTGCGTCGAGCGGCGGTGGATGCCGCCCTGTTTCCTGTCCTGAAGACCGAGGCGTCCACGGCGATGAAATCCGCAGTCCCCGGTCGGGCGTCCCGGGGTCCCGGTGTCCGCATGCGTCGGCGCAGGGAATGTAACGGCTCGCGGAGTCGAGACAGATGTTCCTATGCACCGCGTGGGTACAGGACCTAGTTTCTTACTTATCGTGAATACGCCACGCCCCGACATTAGAGGGACCTATGACTGAGTTCATCCTCTATTCCCTACCCTCGGTCATCTATTTCCTGGTGCAGGGACGGCGCAGGAGGCTCGGGCCGCGCGAGGCCGCGAGGCGCCTGGGCCTCACCCTCGGGTCAGGTCGGTCATATGTGTGGGCGTTGGCGCTACTGATCCCTCTCGGTCTGCTTGGCTATGCGGCCATCGCCCTGATTCCCACCGGCGCTCTCTCGACGCCCGGCATGTCCGTGGCCCATGTGACTTCGGTCTTGGTCGCCGTGAATGTCATCCTCCAGACGCTGGGTGAAGAGATTCTCTTCCGTGGCCTCATCGGGGGAGTCCTGCTTCGGCGCCTCGGATTCGGCCGGGGCAACCTGCTCCAGGCGATCATCTTTCTTGCGCCCCACCTGGTGCTTTTGCTGGTGAACGCTCAGCTGTGGCCGATCATCCCTGTGCAGTTCATTACGGGCTGGGTGCTGGGCTGGCTGCGCTACAAGTCGGGAAGCTTTCTCCCCGGTACCCTCGTTCATGCGGTCGCGAATATCGGGTCGGGTCTCATCGCGGTCTGAGATGAGGCAAAGTACCGTCGGGTGGCCGAGCGAAGATTTCGACACCGCGCAGTCGCCCTGAATGTGCGCGTCGGGAGAGTAAGTCTTGGTCAGACAGGCAGTCGGGATCGGGCCTCAGCAGACACGAGCGCGGTCGGTTCGGATCGGGCGTGGGGCGAAGGCCAACCCAGCCCCCATCGGTGCACTCTCCCGGGCGATTCTGCCGACCTCGGGGAAGTGACCCGATCTGGAGCCTGCGGCTGTTCTCGCGAACTTGGCGCGTGCTACTTGACATAATGTGCATTATCAGCGATTGTGGCGGCGCACAGTTCCGGGGCCTCGTGCCCGGACCACGCCGCCCGATCAGCGATACTTGAACCATGTCATCGTTCTTTTCGCTGGTCCTCTATGTCGGCATCGCAATCCTGACCGTGATGGCCGCGCTGGTCGCGGTCTCTGCGATCATCGGGATCGTCGTGGCATTCTCTCCGACGCTGATCCCCGGATTCCTGCAGTCCTAGCCGCGGCCTCCGTTACTTGACATAACGGAGAGGGCGTCGCTACTGCTCGCCGAGGTCGAGCAGACGCTCGATGGCCTCCACCACGAGACGGTGATCCGCCAACTGGGCGAGCCCCGAAACCGTCACGGTGCCGATGAGCCCCGAGTCGCGGATGTTGATGGGGAACGAGCCCCCGTGTGCCGCGTAGAGGAACGTGTCGTTCCATTCCCGCGCTTCGAACGGCGTGCCGGTCGCGCGGTGACGGAGTCCGACGAGGAACGAGCTGTTTCCGAATCGGCGAACCGTGCGCACCTTGCGCTCGATCCACTGGTCGTTGTCGGCGGCAGTGCCGGCCAGCGCGGCGTGGAAGAGCTGCTGGTCGCCGCGGCGGATGTCGATGGTGATCGAATGATCGCGTTCCGTGCCGAGTTCGACCAGGATGCATCCGAGCTCCCAGGCATCCGCGTTGCTGAAACGGGTGAACACCAGTCGCTCTTCCTGCGCCTCGATCTCGGCGATGAGCGCGGCGGTATCTTCGGTCATGGGGAGCCTTTCAGTGGGGCCGCAGCTGGCTGCGGATGAGGTCGAGCAGTTCCGGAGGACGAAACGGCTCGGTCGTGTCGGCGAGTTCGGCCAGTGTCCACCAGCGCGTCTCGAGCACGTCGAACTGCTCCTCCGCGGTCCAATTCTCTCGCGACGGCTCGAATGCCGTGGTGCGCAGCACGTAGTACTCGGCGTGGCCCGTGTCATGGTCTCCGCCGGCGTAATCCGGCACGAAATCCTGCGTCCACACCGGCGCTCCGAGGTCGGGGATGTCGAGCCCCGTCTCTTCGAACAGCTCGCGGCGGGCGCCCTCGGCATGGCTCTCCCCCGGCTCCACTCCCCCGCCGGGAGTGATCCAGCGCGTCTGCTCGGCCGGCACCGATCCGACCGTCAGGTAGAGCAGGATGCGATCCCGCTCATCGAAGAGCAGAATGCGAGAAGTGAGACGATGTCGATTCTGCACTCAGGTCCCCGGGTTCGCCACGGAAGGCAGGTAGCGGGCCCACCACTCGAGCACAGCGTCGAAGCGCTGGAGCCGATGCCGCGGTCTCCCGCTCCTGCTCAGTTCATGGTTCTCACCCGGGAAGATCAGGAGTTCTGTGTCGACGCCGTTGCGCTTCAGCGCGGCGTAGAAGCGTTCTCCCTGGCTGAGGGGGCAACGCAGATCCTCTTCGGAATGGATCACCAGGGTCGGAGTGGTCACCTGCCCGACCAGGGCCTGGGGGCTCTGCTCCCGCATGAGTCGCGGGTCCGTTCCCGTGTATTCGTCGCTGAAGAAGGAGCCGATATCGGAGGTGCCGACGAAGGCCTCCGGGTCGAGGTAGCCCCGCTCCACGATGGCTCCGGCGAAACGGTGATCATTGGCGATCGTCCACGCCGTCAGATAGCCGCCGTAGGAGCCGCCCATTACGCCGACCCGCCCGCCGTCGAGCATCGGGTGACGTGCGAGGGCACCCTCCAAGAAGTCGATCACGTCGGTGAAATCCACAGTTCCCATACGCTGGCGGATAGCGCGACCGTGGGCCTCGCCGTATCCCGCCGAACCTCGGGGGTTGCACATGACGACGGCGTAACCCGCGTCGACATAGACCTGGGCTTCGTCGAAGAAGGACACTCCCCACTGCGTGAAGGGGCCGCCGTGGATCACCAGGAGCACAGGATGCGGCTCCTCCTGGTCGATCGGCGTCAGCACCCAGCCGTGAACCTCGCTTCCGTCACGAGCGGTGACGGAGAGCTCTTCCAGGGGGGTCACGCCGACGTTGCGCAGCGACGCGGAGAAGTCGGTGAGCGGATGCATGCCGCCCGAGGCGACGAGACCGAGCTCACCCATCGACGCGGGCGCCGTGTAGCTGACGACGATCACGTCCTCGACAGCATCGGTGCCGTGCACCTCGAGGTCCCCGGTGACGATCGGCGATACCGTGCGGTCAGAGGAGATGCGAAGCAGGTGCACCCTGCCGCGGTCGAGAGCGTGCACGAGAGCGCCCTCCGCTGTGACGAGGAGTTCGCCGTCGAGGTCGGTGGTGGCGGGATCGGTGAGCAGACGCGCCGACTCCCCCCGAACATCCGAGATCCAGAGCTGCTCGCCGCGGCCGACGAAGTCGACGCCGTTCTCGCCCAGGTCTCCCCCGGTGAACCACAGTTCGCCACCGGGACCGTATTCGACGCTGGAGATGCCGTAACGCCGGTTCGGACCGGTGACCTGGATGGCTGTCGGAACCTCATCCGCCGAGGTCCTGAGGTCGATCGCGAAGATGTCGTTGGCGAGGTCGAGGTCGCGCTCGGCGTGGCGAGCCGACACGACGGCGATCGTCGATCCATCCGGTGAGAACGCGAGAGCCCCGTGGTCGAAGTCACCGTCGGACAGCCGTCTCGGCTCGGGAACGCCGGCGGCGATGTCGGGCTTCGGATTCTGCACCGAGGGAGCGGTCGCGTAGGGCGGTTCGCCATCCACGCGGGGAACCTCGACGAGGAAGACGTGGCGACGTCGATCGCTCGTGTAGCCGAATCCATTCGAGCGGTACTTCAGCGTGGTGATGCGTCGCGGGGGTTCGGCGCTCGGGCCGAGGTTCGTGACCGTGCCATACCGACCCTCTTCCGCCACCGCCGCGGTGAACGCGATGGTGCGGGAGTCCGGCGACCAGCGCCAGGCGCCGATGCCGAGCTTCTGGTCGGTCACCTGGAGGGGCTCGCCGCCTCCAGCGGCCATGATGTGGAGCTGACCGGGGCCCTCTGCTGGCGATCGCACGAAGGCGAGCAGGCTCCCGTCCGGCGAGAAGCGTGGGCTAGAGTCACTGACGCCGCGCGTGATCCGACGCGCTCCGGAGCCGTCGAGCATCACGCTCCACAACTGGCCGACCGCGCGATCCGCGACGAGATCCGGCCGCGAGACGGCGGTGACGGCACGCGTGCCATCCGGATGGATCGTGGGGCGGGAGACACTGGACAGGAGGGGAAGATCTGAAGGTTTCATCACCTCCCATGCTAGCCACCGTTGCGCGCGCGGCTCCGGCTGACGATCAGGCGGTGCCGAAGTCGCTGACGTCCCCGACGAGCCGGGTGTGGTCGGCGGGGATCGGCTCGACCGCGGCGGCGGCGATCTCCGCGGCGAACTCGCTCACGTTGTAGAGACGGCCGGCCGAGTACTTTCGCGAGCTGATCGCCCCCGGATTCGCCCGCTCGAGAAGCGTCGCGGTGATGGTGCCCTCGATCATGTCACCGGACACGACGACGAAACCGATGCCCGCGGCATCCAGGATCGGGATCATCTCGAGAAGGGCGTCCTCGCCGGCGCGCTTGCTGAGCGCCACCGGGAGGTATTCCGGCATCGTGGGGGTCGAATGGATGAAATGGGCCTGGTGACTGGTCACGAAGACCACACGGGACCCCGCCCCCAGCAGCGGGATGGCCGCATTCAGCAGGTGAACCTGGGCGTCACGATTGAGTTGAATGGCGTAGTCCTCCGCCATGCCGGACTCCATGCCTCCGGATGCATTCATCACCAGGATGTCGAGTCCGCCCAACTCGCTCTGGATCGTGTTGAACATGGCGGCGACCGAGGAGGGATCGGTGAGATCCGCGCCGATGGCGACCGCGGATCCGCCGGCTGCGACGATCTTGTCCACGAGCTTGTTCGCCCGCGCCTCCTTGTTGCGGTAGTTGATCACGACGCTCGCGCCGGCTTCGGCGAAGTAGCTGACGGTGTCTGCGCCGATGCCGCGGGAGGAGCCGGTCACGAGGGCACGAAGGCCGTCGAGCGAACCGGGGGCGAGGGGATTTGTCATGGGAAGACTCCTGGGTTCCGAGGGCGGCCGCGGCGCGGAGCCACGGGTGACGACAATATCAAGATCAGGCGGTTTCCCGGGTGCTGGTGGTAGTTTCGAAGCACACGAGCCGCAAGGGGTGCAACGGGATGATCGTCGATTTTGTCACGATGTACGCCTGGATCTTCTGGGTCGGCCTTCTTCTCCTTTTCGTCATCGTCGAGGTGCTCACCGTCGATTTCACCTTCCTCATGCTCGCCGGCGGGTGCGTGGGGGGTCTCGTGGCCGACCTTCTCGGTGCGCCGTTCTGGGCTCAGATCCTCATCGCCGGGATTCTGGCGCTCCTCTTGCTGTTCGTCGCCCGCCCCGCCCTGAAACGCGCGCTCGGCCGCACCTCCGACCAGACGCCGACGAACGTGGCGGCGCTCCTCGGTACCGGCGGAATGGTCACCACGCCTTTCGTGGACGGACAGGGTCACGTGAAGCTCGCGAACGGCGAGACCTGGACGGCCCGCCTTTCGCAGGCCACCACAGATCGACCGGTCGATGCCGGTGAACGCGTCTTCGTGACGGCGATCGAAGGGGCGACCGCGATAGTGGTCCCCGCAGAAGGGACAGCACTGTGACCTCCGACCTGTTCGGCCAGATCATCCTCGTGATCGTGATTATCATCGTCGCGATCTTCGTCTTGACCATCCTCTTCCGGGCGGTGAAGATCATCCCCCAGGCCCGGGCCGGAGTCGTCGAGCGACTCGGCAAGTACCACAAGACGCTGATGCCGGGGCTCAACATCCTGGTGCCGTTCATCGACCGGGTGCGCCCGCTCATCGACATGCGCGAGCAGGTCGTCTCCTTCCCGCCGCAGCCTGTCATCACCGAGGACAACCTGGTGGTGTCGATCGACACCGTCGTCTACTTCCAGGTGACGGATGCCCGCGCCGCGACCTATGAGATCGCCAACTACCTCGGGGCCGTCGAGCAGCTGACGACCACCACCCTTCGTAACGTCGTCGGCAGCCTCAACCTCGAGGAAGCCCTCACCAGCCGCGACAACATCAACGGACAGCTGCGCATCGTGCTCGACGAGGCCACCGGCAAGTGGGGGGTTCGCGTCGGTCGCGTCGAGCTGAAGGCGATCGACCCCCCGCTCTCCATCCAGGACTCGATGGAGAAGCAGATGCGTGCCGAGCGAGACCGCCGCGCGCAGATCCTGACCGCCGAGGGCACGAAGCAGGCAGCCATCCTGCAGGCCGAGGGCTCCCGACAGGCCGCGATCCTCGAGGCCGAGGGCTGGGCGAAGGCCCAGGTGCTGCGGGCCGAGGGTGAGGGGCAGGCCATCACCACGGTGTTCGGCGCCATTCACGCCGGTGACCCCGACTCCAAGCTTCTGGCGTACCAGTACCTGCAGATGCTGCCCAAGATCGCCGAGGGAGATTCCAACAAGCTCTGGATCATCCCCTCGGAGCTCACCGAGGCGATCAAGAGCATCACAGCCGGCTTCGGGGCGAGTCTTGCGGGCATGGCGCCGGGCCAGTCGGCGCCAACGGCTCCGGCAGCAGCGCCTCCCGCAGCAGCGACTCCGGCAGCAGCGCCTCCAACAGCAGCGGTCGTGCCGCCCGCTCCCCCGACCCCTCCCGTCGCATAGCGCCGAGTCGCGCGGGGTGATGCCCAGAGTCGCCGGGGGTTGTGCCCCACATCGTGGCGAGTTGCACCCTTGTGCGGGTTGCGGACGCTAGTACCCCGCAAAACGGTGCAAGTCGTTCGATTCCCGCGCACAACCGAAGTGAAGCGAGGTGCCCGTGGCCGAAAGGCGCGCAACCGAGTTCGGCGAGGGCTTCTTCGTCGGCCCGCTCCCCCGCGTGCTTGCGCACCGTGGATTGGCGACGGATGCTCCGGAGAACACTCTTCTCGCGTTCTTCTCCGCCCTCGCGATCGGTGTCACCCACCTCGAAACCGACGTGCACGCCTCGGCCGACGGTATCGCTGTCATCAGCCATGATCCCGATCTCGCCCGCACCGCCGGCATCGCGGGGCGCGTGGAGGAACTGACATTCGCCGAGCTGCAGGAAGTGGACCTCGGGCACGGCCAGACCTACCCGAGCCTGGAAGAGGCGCTTGTGGCCTTTCCCGAGGCGCGGTTCAACATCGACCTCAAGTCCGATGCCGTCGTCCGCCCGGCGGTGGAAGCCATCCTGTCGGCCAGCGCGACGCATCGGGTGCTGGTCACGTCCTTCGACAATGCGCGGCGGCTGCGCGCGGTTCGCGCCCTGCCGGGGGTCGCGACCTCGGCATCCGCGGTGCCCTTCGCCGGTGCGCTGTTCGCGGTCACGCTCGGCCTCGTGCCGCTTGCTCGCCGCCTGCTGCGCGATGTGCAGGCCGTGCAGGTGCCCGAGCGCGTGCGTGGCATCCGCGTGATCACCGCGCGCACGGTTCGCCTCCTGAAGCGCGCGGGGGTCGAGGTGCAGGTCTGGACCGTGAACGAGCCCGACGACATGCGACGACTGTTGGATCTCGGGGTGGACGGCCTGATCACCGACCGGGCGGATCTCGCCCTGCGACTTCTCAAAGCACGCTCTGGCGCCGTCTGAAAGCACGCACCTGCGACTTCTCACAGCCCTCTCCTTCGCCGTCTGAAAGCATGCTCAGGCGGCAGGGAGTAGACTGTGAGTTTGCTGGGATCGCCGGGTAACGGAAAGGTTACGCCCAGCTTGTGGGTTTATAACTGGTGATTGCATCGCGAGAGAGGACCACACAATGGCGGATCGCAGTTTGCGCGGAATGAGACTCGGATCCCAGAGTCTCCAGAGCGAAGAAGGCGTGACCTTCTCCCCGCGGAAAAAGAGTACGTACCAAGCCGCCGACGGCTCCACCTTCGAGGTGACCTTCTCGTCTGACGCGGATATCCCCACGGTGTGGGAGTCCCCGAAGAGCGGTCAGGAAGGTCGACTTCTCGGCGAAGACGGGGTTCAGGTCGAACCCGAACCCTCCGACGCGAAGATCCCTCGCACCCACTGGGACATGCTCCTTGAGCGCCGCACTCGTGCGGAACTCGAAGAACTGCTCCAGGAACGTCTCGACTTCCTCCGGGCACGCAAGGGACAGCACAAGATCGGCGCCTAGCGTTCGCTCCGAGAGACCTAGCCGGTCGCCGCTCACGCGGTGATCGGCTATTTTTCTTCTGGCGGCAGCTCGCGTTTCGGCGAGCTCGGTCCGAAGACGCCCCAGAGCGTGACCCGCAGCAGCGCCTCGACCACGATGCCGGGATGCATCTTGGATCGGCCCGCCGCCCGCTCGATGAAGACGATCGGATGCTCGACCACGCGCCGCCCCGCACGCTCCAGTCGCCAGGCCAGCTCCACCTGGAAGCAGTACCCCTGGGACGATACCGAGGACAGGTCGAGAGAGCGGAGGGCGTCGGCACGATACACGCGGAATCCCGCGGTGATGTCGTGGATGCCCGAGCGCAGCACCGTGCGCGAGTAGGAGTTGCCCGCGCGCGAGATCACCTGGCGGACCCAGGGCCAGTTGCGCACCGAACCCCCGTGAACCCAGCGGGAGCCGATCACCAGATCTGCGCCGCCGACCGCCAGATCGATCATGGCCGGAAGGGCGGACGGATCGTGGGAGCCGTCCGCATCCATCTCGACGACGAACCGGTAGCCGTGGTCGAGGGCGTGGGCGAAGCCGGCGAGGTAGGCCCGGCCGAGGCCCTGCTTCGCAGCTCGATGGAGCACGGAGATCCCCGGATCGGCGGAGGCAAGTCGATCGGCCAGCCCTCCCGTGCCATCCGGACTCGCGTCGTCCACCACCAGCACGTCGGCCTGGGGCACCGCCTGGCGGATGCGGCCGAGCACGGTCCCCAGGCTCTCGATCTCGTTGTACGTCGGCAGGATGATCAGGGTCTCAGCCACGTCGCCCCCTGGGGTTCTCGGCGCGGCGCCGGCGGGGTGCGAGCAGCAGGCCCACCACGAGGCTGGCAAGGCCGAAGCCGGCGACGATCCACTCGATCTGGCGCCCGGCGAACATGGCGGGGGTCACCGTTGTGCTGAGCGGCACCGTCTCCACCAGGGCCCCCCGCGTGAAGGTCGGCAGGGTGGCGATCTCGCGACCATCGGGGGCGAACATCGCGCTCACCCCCACCGTGGAGTCATTGACGACGCTGCGACCGGTCTCGATCGCGCGCAACCGGGCGATCGCGACCTGTTGCACGCTCTCGTCGGAGTGGCCGAAGTCGGCGTTGTTGGTCGGGGCGATGATGAACTCCGCTCCCCCATCGACCATCTGGTGAATGAGGCCGTCGTCCACGATGTCGAAGCAGATGGCCAGTCCCGCCATCGCCCCGTTGATATCGAAGACGTTCGAGCGCGTGCCGAAGGTGTAATCGCGCGGCACCAGGTCGAACAGGCTCGGGGCGAGCGGGTACCAGAATGAGCGATTCGGCAGGTATTCGGCGAAGGGCACGGGATGGATCTTGTCGTACTGGGCGACCGACCCCTTGCCGTTCTCCCAGAGCAGCAGACTGTTGAAGGTCTGGCCCTTCGCGTTCTCCGTCACGGTGCCGGTGACGAGAGGAGCATTCATCTCTTTCGAGACGAAGTCGAGGGTCTGCGCCGCCTGCTCGTTCCTGAGCGGGTCGATGTCGGAGGCGTTCTCCGGCCAGACGATGACATCCACTTTCTGGCCGAGGATGGGCACTGTGGCCTGCAGGTGGTCGTCCAGGCTGTCACCCGGCTGGATCTGGGCAAAGAGGCCGGAGTTGGAGTTGCCCTGCACCGCGGCGACGCGAATGCTGCCGGACGAGAGCACGGGCCAGGCGGGGAACAGCGCAGCGATCAGAAACGCGGTCGCGGCGATCATCCCCCTGGTGCTCCAGCGCACCCGACCCGTCCGCACCGCCTGGAGCAGCACCGCGGAAAGGAAGGCGATGACGAAGCTCACGCCGGAGATCCCGAGCCACGCCACGAGTGGGGCGAAGGTGCTAGCGGACTGGGAGAACGCGAGCCGGCCCCAGGAGAAGCCGCCGTAGGGCCAGACACTGGTGATCGCCTCCCGCAGCACCCAGAGGCCGGCCAGTACCGCGGGGAGGCCGATCAGCTGCGCGCCGGGACCAGACCACACCCGAGGCACGTGCCGCCAGGCCAGGGCCATGAGCACGCACCCCAGAGCGAAGAAGATCGCCTCGAGCCCCGTGAGCGCAAGCCACGGCACCGGTCCGAGATAGACGGTGAGCCAGAGGATGTGATTGCCGAAGAATGCGAAGCCGCCCACGAATCCCACCAACAGCGCCGACCGCACCCGGCGACCCACGAGGGACCAGAACATCAGGGCCGTGCCGACGAAAATGAGAGGCCACAAGCTGAGGCCGGGAAAGGCCGCCGCGTTGGTGAAGCCGGACAGCGCCGCGACGAGAAGGGCGGCGGTGAGGGGAAGGGGGCGCGACAGCCATCCGGAGGCAGCCCCTCGGCGGGGTGGGAGGCTCGAACGCACCCGTCAAGCCTAAATGGCTGTCACTATGCCCGCGGCCAGCTGAACCCCCCGAGCGGAGCTCAGGCGACTGAGGAGTAGGCCACGATGCCGCGGCGGATCGATTCGAGAGCCTGGCGCGCCGTGCGCCCCACGGCTCCGTCGGCAACCACCGAAAGCTGATCGAGGAGGTCGATCGTCTGCTTGGTCATGCGCACGAAGTCGCCCGCCGCGAGTTCCGATTCGAGGAGAACGGAATCGAGGGAGACCCCCTGCGCCCAGCGGTTCATCGCGAGCGACAGCCCGGTGGACAGCGGGTTGCTGCCGGGAAGCTTGTGGTCGCGCTCGATGTCGTCGAGTTTCGACCACAGGTCTGTGGTCTTCTCGAAGGCGGGGCGGAAGGCTCCCCTCGGCAGGTAACGATCTGAGGTCTGGCCCTCGTCGCGTCTCGGTTCGTAGACCAGCGCGGCGGCCATGGCGGCGAGCCCGGCGGGATCCAGATCGTTCCAGACTCCGCGCCTCAGGCACTCCGCCACCAGCAGGTCGCGCTCTCCGTAGATTCTCCGAAGGGTGCGCCCATGGACGGATGCGGTCACCTCGCCGTTGTCGGCGCGCAGAAGATACCCGAGCTCGAGCAATACATCGGTCACGCGGTCGAAGATGCGCGCGACCGCACCGGTGCGGGTGCGGATCTGGCGGCTCAGCTCGTCCGTCTGCTTCTTCAGCTTCCACCACCGCTCCGCCCAGCGGGCGTGTGCCTCACGATCGTTGCAGGTGTGGCAGGGATGCTGCTTGAGTCGTTTGCGCAGGGCGGCGAGCTGGTTCTGCCGCTTGTCTCGCTCGCCGCGACTCTGCAGGTCGGCGCGAATCGAGCCCTTGCGTTCGAGATCGGTGAGTTCGCGACGAATGCCCGAATACTCCCGGAAGTCTCCGAGGTGGCACTTCATGGCCTCCTCGTACCCGCGCAACGATTCCTCCTGCGACCGAACCTTGCGGGCCAGGTCCACCACGGCACGATCGGCCTGGAACTGCGCGAATGACGACTCGAGGATGTCGCGGGCGCGTTCGCGACTGAACTGTTCGATGAGGTTCACGGCCATGTTGTAGGTGGGCGAGAAGCTGGAATTCAGGGGGTAGGTGCGGCGGGAGGCGAGCGAAGCGACGGCCTGGGGATCGAGGCCCTCCTGCCACTGGATCACCGAATGACCCTCCACGTCGATGCCGCGCCGACCGGCCCGCCCGGTGAGCTGCGTGTACTCCCCCGGTGTGATCGGCACGCGCGCCTCGCCGTTGAACTTCTCGAGCTTTTCGAGCACGACGGTGCGAGCGGGCATGTTGATGCCGAGGGCGAGGGTCTCGGTGGCGAAGACGGCCTTCACGAGCTTTTTCTGGAACAGCTCCTCGACGACCTCCTTGAATGCGGGCAGCATGCCGGCGTGGTGGGCGGCGACTCCGCGTTGCAGCCCGTCGAGCCATTCGTAGTAGCCGAGCACGGCGAGGTCTTCGTCGAGGATGGTGCGGCAGCGCTCCTCCACGATGTCCGCGATCTCCTCACGTTCGAGCTGGGTGGTGAGCCTCACTCCCGCGCGCAGCACCTGCTTGACCGCCTGGTCGCATCCGACCCGGCTGAAGATGAAGAAGATAGCCGGAAGCAGGTTGCGTTCCCCGAGCATCTTCACGACGCCGGCGCGGTCCATCTTGAGCTCGTCGGGGCGTCCACCGCGGGAGTGTCGCCGTCCGACATCCTGCATCTGGCGTGAACTGATGGTGCGCCCCCCGTACCGGGCCATCTGCACGAGTTCAGGATTCACCCGGTGGGTCGGAGTTCCGGGCGGATCCCCCGGCCCGACCTTGGTCGTCGCAAACAGGTCGATGAGCTTGGTGCGCATGATCACGTGTTGGTCGAGAGGCACCGGGCGCTCTTCAGAGACGATCACCGCGGTCTCGCCGCGCACCGCCTGTAGCCAGTCCCCGAACTCCTCGGCGTTCGACACCGTTGCGCTGAGGGAGACCAGTCTCACGGTCTGCGGGAGGTGGATGATGACCTCCTCCCAGACGGCGCCGCGGAACCGGTCGGCGAGGTAGTGGACCTCGTCCATCACCACGAACGCGAGGTCCTTCAACAGATCCGAGTCGGCATAGAGCATGTTGCGAAGCACCTCTGTGGTCATGACCACGATGCGCGCCCCGGAGTTGATGTTCGTGTCGCCGGTGAGGAGTCCCACCTGATCGGCCCCGTATTCGGCGACGAACTCCTGGAACTTCTGATTCGACAGTGCCTTCATCGGCGCCGTGTAGAACACCTTCGCCCGGGGTTCCTGCATCGCGAGGAACACCGCGAACTCGGCCACGATCGTCTTGCCTGCCCCGGTAGGTGCGGCGACGAGAACGCTGTCTCCCCGTTCCAGCGCCACGCAGGAGGCGAGCTGGAAGGGGTCGAGATCGAAGGACTGGTTGCCGCGGAACGTCTCGACCCGCGGGTTTCCGCGCCGTTCTCGAGACGCGGCGAAGCGTTCCGCCGGGCTCAGCTCGGTCATGCGGCGGCCGTGCCGCCGAGGTCTCCGGCCAGGCTGTCCGCGCGTTTGGCGATGACCCGGTCGCGCCACCACGCGATCGTCGCGGCGATCAGGTACAGCACGATCATCGGCACGGACAGCAGGAACATGGATGCCACGTCAGCCGACGGGGTCGCGAGCGCGCAGAAGACGAAGATGGCGAGAATCGCCCAGCGCCAGCTGCGGAAGATGCTCACCCCGGAGACGATGCCGAGGAAGTTGAGCAGCACCAGGAACACCGGAAGCACGAACGCGATCCCCACCGCGAGGATGAGTTTGGTCACGAAACCGAGGTAGTCCTTCGCTTCGGTGATGGCCGCATCCTGGCTGGGAACGAACGAATTGAGAACGTCGACGATGTGGGGGAAGACCCACCAGCCGGCGGCGCAGCCGGCGAAGAACAGGGGAACTGCGGAGAAGAAGAAGCCGAAGGTGTAGCGCTTCTCTTTCGTGGTGAGGCCGGGCACGATGAAGGCGAACACCTGGTACAGCCACACGGGGCTCGAGGCGATGACTCCGACCGTGATGGCGATCTGGATGTGCACGTCGAAGGCCGCACCGATGGTCGAGTAGTTCAGCGTGGTATTGCCGTGGGTCTTGGCGATCAGCTCGATCGGAGTGCGGATGGCTTTGAGCACCCAGTCGGCGACCACGAACCCGCCGATCGAGAACACGACGATCGCGATCGCCGAGAGGAAGAGTCGCTTGCGGAGCTCGACGAGGTGCTGGCCGAGAGACATCCGGCCTTCACTGCCTGCGCCCCGCTTCTTGCGGGAAGGCATGGTGGCGGTAATGAGCTCTCGCTAGGGCTTGGCGGAGGGGTTGGTCGAGTCGGTTTGCGCGCGGACCTCGCTGGAGGTCTCGTTGAGGTGCGCAGAGTCGGCCGGCGGTGCGGGCTTCTCCTCGGACTTGACCTCGTTCTTGAAGATCTTCATCGACTGTCCGACGCTCTTGGCGAGGCCCGGGAGCTTGGTCGCACCGAACAGAAGCACCACGATGACCAGTAGTACCAGGGCGTGCCAACCGGTGAATCCACTTAACATGTGCGCGATCCTTAGAGTCGAGAAAATCGAGTTGAGTAAGTTTACCGCCTATCCGAACTCTGCGGCTGTCATTCGGCTTGGAACCACCGACGGGAATTCGCGTCGACACGAGTGAGGGAACGACCGCGGTCGAGTCGAGCGGCGCGTCGGGCTTCTCTTCTGGCCAGCGATGCGTCGCGCACCCTCCGCCGGTGCGCCTGCACGTCGGAGTACTTCTGCAGGAGGGCGAACTCCGCCTGCTTCTCGTCGAACTCGGTGATCGCGGCATCCAGCAACTCCATTTTGCCGCCGAGCGTGCCGAGCTCATCGAATACGGCGACAGCTTTTCGAAAAAGGCGCCAGGCCGAAACGACGAGCACCGCGATGAGTGCGAGCACGAGGCAGGTCCAGATGACGATCCACGACCACCAGGGCATCAGTCGGCTCCCGGGATCGGCTCGTCATAGCGCGCGGCCCCTGCCGCCGCCCAGTCGGCGACAGCCCGCCGAGCATCCGCCGGTTCGACCACGGTGACCATACCCGGGAGTCCCCCGACCAGTCTCTTGAGTCCGTGATAGTGCGACACCCGCAGTGCCGTGCGATTGCGACCGTCGACGAGGATGCTTCCGGTGCCGTCGGTGAGGTAGTCGGCGAGCAGTGGCGCCGCCGACGGGGCGACGTCGATGGTCACCACGAGGTCGTCCACCGAGCCCTCGAAGAGCGTGTCGGGCAGGTGAACGTCGGAGGCGTGGGTCGTGATCGGCTCGGAGGTCACCGTGGGGTTGCCGATGCGGTCGATCCGGAAGGTGCGCACCGCCTCGCGAAGATGGCACCATCCCCGCAGGTACCAGTCCGCATCCATCGATTCGATGCGGAGTGGGTCGACCCGTCGACGCTCGTGCTCACCACGCGAGTTGATGTAGTCGAACTCCACCTGCACGCCGGAGGCGACCGAGTCGCGGATGAGGGCGAGTGTCTCGTCGGACTCGGATCCCTCGACCGCGAACTGGCTGGGGAGGGCGGATGCCCCGCGGGAGAGCTTGGCCATGAGAGTGGCGATCGCGCTGCGATCGGCATTCTCCGGCAGCGCGGACAGGTACTGCAGCCCCGCGATGAGAGCCGCGGCCTCCCTGCCGGAGAAGCGGGGTGCGTCATCGATGGCCACGAGGTTCGTGAGCACGATCTGATCGTTCTCCTCGAAGTCGTCCCAGGCGAGGTCGAACAGGTCTCCGTGCTGGTACTGCCCGGTCTCGCCGGGGATGCCGGAGACGGCGATGAGTTCGACCGCCTCCCGCACCTGCTGCGCCTTCACGCCGAAATGATCCGCGGCGTCCTGCACGCTGATGCGCTCATGCTCCATGAGGAAGGGCACGAGGGAGAGCAGGAAGGCCAGTTTGTCCTGTGCCTGCAGCGGTGCGGGTCGATCAGCCACGGGTGTTCCCTTCTGCGCCGGTCCCACGGGACGCGTGCTCCTCGACAGTCTGCAGCAGGCGGTTGCGAACCGCCTCGCGGAGCTCGGGCGGAGAGAGCACGAGCGCTTCAGGGCCGTAGCCGGCCAGTTCGTCGGCGAAGATGTTGGCGTCGGAGTAGTGCAGTCGCAGGGCACCGGAGGGCAGGCGGACGGTGCCGCGGCGTTTGAGCAGGCGCGTGGCGGCATCCGAGTCGGCGAGGACGTCGACATCGGCGGTGTGGGACTCCCACACCTCATCGAGTTCTTCGAGGGCTCGGGCGGTCTGGTCGCCGCTGGGGGCGGGGAAGAGTGCACCGGTGGTGGTGACCTGGCTCACGATCCGCCGCAGCAGGAAGGTCTTGGTGATCTCTGTACCCGGCTCGAGCGCATGAAGATGCCAGCGACCCTGGTGCTGCACGAGGGCGAGGGGGGCGAGCTCCCGCACCCGAGCCTCGGCTTCGCCGGGCTTCAGGTAAGCGAAGCGCACTATCGCGTTGCGCTCGAGAGCGGCGCGGAGCGGCTCGAATGCGGCATCCCGCACTCGGAGACGCGGCGCATAGCCCAGTACCGGCTCGTCCGACACGAGTCCGAGGCCCTTGAGCTTGATCACGGCCCGGCGGGACTCCCCCGAGAGGGATCCCTCGCGCCACACCATCGCGGCGAGGTTGAGCAGGGTCGTCTCCTCCGCCGAAAAGGTGATGTCGCTGGGGAGCTCGTAGCTGCCCCGCGGGATGCGGTAGCGCAGGTTCTGGTTGTTGCCGGCCTGGCCGGGAGAATCCACGGTCTCGAGCGGAACCCCGAGATCGCGGATGTCGTCTTTGTCGCGTTCGAACTGGCGCTCGAGGTTGGCGTTGTCGCCACCGGCACGGTACCGCTGCCGATACCCCTGCACTGTCGACAGCACTTCGTTCTTGGTGAGTCCGGTCTCGGTCGCGAGGAGCGCGAGAACGAGACTGAACAGCCGCTCCTCGACGGGGATTCTGGAGACGCTTGCAGCTGGCACGGGGACCCTGGTTTCGAATGAATTCGGAAGACACTCGGCCTGTGTCCGGATGAGACCGGCGCACCGGTCGGGAGGTAACTTACCCGGCGATGCCGAGGATGTCCACGACGTAGACGGAGGCGTCGTCTGCGGGCGCTTTGCCCGAGCCGTCCGATACCGCCGCCGCTTTCGGAGGAAGCACGGCGAGCACCTGCGATCCGACGCGCTTGCCGATCAGGGCATTGCTCAGACCGGATGAGACGGAAGCCGAGCCGACCTGGATCACCGACGCCTGGTGCGCCGCCCAGGTGGAATCAAAGACCGTCTTGGTGCCCCAGCCGATGCCGGTGTACTGCACGACGACGAACTGGTCCTTCTTCACCTTCGCGCCAGAGCCCGCCTTCAGCACGTTGACCGTCGTGGTCTTCGGTGCGGAGCGGTCGGGAACGCTGATGCCAGGGGTGCCGTCCGCGGTGAGCACGACCGCCGGCATTCCGTTGGTGGGGATCTGGTCGGCGCCGTTCGCCTTCGGCAGGAAGGCGCCCTTCACGTCGACGACGTAGATGAAGGAGTCGTCCTTGCCGATGCCGTTCGCGGCATCCGCAACGCCGTTGTGACTGTCTTTGGCCGAGCCGATGATGGCGAGGCGGGATCCGACCTGAGCGCACTCGAGGCCCTCACTGACCGCCGGGAAGGTGGACTTCCCCGCGGTGATGAGGCTCCCGCCGGTGCTGTTGTAGCTGGTCTTCTGCAGCTCCGTGCCATCCGCGGCGTTGACGATCGTCACATCGAGGATCACCGGCTGGCCGGCGACGATCGGGGCACCCTTGCCGGCGATGAGCGTGGAAGCCTGGGTGGTCTTCGTGTACAGCGGGGTGGGGAACCCCACCTTCGGCGCGGTGCCGAACTTGCCCGGTGCCGTGATGACGGAGGATGCCGCGCCAGCGGTCACGACCGGATCACACCCCGCGATGCTGGAGCCGGTGCCGCTTGCGCACGCCGTCAGCGAGCCGAGCAGGGCGATGGCAGCGATCAGCGCTGTGGTCTTACGCACGAATCCTCGTTTCGATCACGATCGTGGAACCTGACAATTCTAGAGTGACTCTGCGGGCGACTCGTCCGCGGGCCGGGTGCTCGCGGTATCGGCCGCGGCAATCGCGTGACCGGCGGTGGTCTGGGCCGCTCGAGCCGTCTTGCGCAGGCGCTTATCGGTGACGGATCGCTCCCCCAGGGCACCGGGGGTCCAGGCCTCGACATCCTCATCGGTGTAGTCCGACTTGGAGAGCCGACGTTTGAGCTGCGGAAGCACGGTGTCGGGCGCGAGGCGGCGTGCGGTGAGCAGGAAGCCCGTGTGGGCGACCATGCGATGGTCGGGACGCACGGCAAGGCCTTCCACGTGCCATCCGCGCACCATCGTCTCGGAGGAATCGGGATCGGTGAAGAGTCCCGTTCCGCGCACGGCCTCTGCGACCCGCGAGAGCTGGGTGACGGTGGCGATGTAGCAGAGCAGCACGCCGCCGGGCGCGAGCGCGTCAGCGACGACGCCCAGGCACTCCCAGGGCGCGAGCATGTCGAGCACCACCCGGTCGACCGAGCCGTTCTCCACGGCGGTGGGCAGCGATTCGACGAGGTCGCCGACGGTCACCGTCCAGTTCTGCGGCTCCGCCCCGAGGAAGGAGACCACATTGCCGCGGGCGACATCCGCGAACTCCTCACGACGCTCGAAGGAGGTGAGGGAGCCGGTCGGCCCGATGCCGCGGAGCAGCCAGAGGCTGAGCGCGCCCGATCCGACGCCGGCCTCGACGACCGTCGCGCCGGGAAAGATGTCGCCGAGGCTCAGGATCTGCGCCGCATCCTTCGGGTAGATGATCGCGGCGCCGCGAGGCATGGACATGACGAAGTCGTTGAGCAGAGGCCGGAGGGCGAGATACTCGTCGCCGTTGGTCGCGGTGACGACCGAAGCATCCGCCAGTCCGATCAGGGCGTCGTGATCGACCATGCCGCGGTGGGTGTGGAAGACCTTCCCGGCCTCGAGGGTGATGGTGTTGAGGCGGCCCTTCGGCCCGGTGAGCTGTACACGGTCTCCCGCGCGGAAGGGACCGCTCTGGCGGCGAACGGCGGTCATGCGGCATCCGTTCTTGTCGAGTGGAGAAGTTCCGAGAGGTCGGTGACGCCCCGGCCGGTCAGTGTGGGCCAGATCGTGTAGCCGCGGCCATGTTCGAGCGGGGAATGCAGAGGAACACCGATCGCGACGGCTCCGGCGGCCACCGCGGAAGCCAGTCCGGTGGTCGAGTCCTCGATGGCGATGCATCCGACCGCGTCGACTCCGAGCAGCTCGGCGCCGCGCAGGTAGGGCTCCGGATGCGGCTTGCTGTGGGTGACCGAATCCCCGGCCACGATGTGGTCGAAGGCGGTGAACGGCAGGAACGACGAGACATGCTCTGCCATGCGCCGAATGGACATCGTCACGAGGGCGGTGGGGATGCGGGCATCCCGCAGCGCGGCGAGAAGGTCGAGAGCCCCCGGCCGCCAGGGCACCTCTGACTGGATCTGCTCCATCACGCGGTCGGTGAGACGGTCGACGATCTGGTCTTCGGTGAGCTCGACGCCGCGGTGTTGCAACACGGCCGCCGTGTGCCAGAGGCCGGAGCCGACGAGCGTGAGGCCATCCTCCTGGGTCCAGGTGCCGCCGAAGGATGCGACGAGCTCGGCCTCGGCGGCGAGCCAGTACGGCTCGGTGTCTACGAGGGTGCCATCCATGTCCCAGAGGACGGCGGCGGGGAGGAGATCGGTCACGGGACTCAAGTTTAGAGGGAAGGGGGTTCTATCCTTGACGGAGGGAAGTCACGTAGGCCACAGCCGGCCGTCCGCCGAAACGTGACTCCAGAGGGTAGCCAGTGCCAAACGTGGGAATGTTGAGTGGGCGACTGTTGGTCGTCGCCTTCGAGGGCTGGAACGATGCGGGGGAAGCCGCGAGCGGTGCCGTCTCGATGCTCAAGGATCTTCTCGACCTGTATCCGATCGCGGAGATCGATGCTGAGCGCTACTTCGACTACCAGTTCAATCGCCCGACGGTCACTCAGGATGACGACGGCAATCGCCTCCTCGTCTGGCCCTCCGTTGTCACCTACGGTCCCACCGGCGTTCTCGCGCAGCGCTCGCCGGAGTCGGCGGAGGTGCCAGGGGCGATCGGCGACAACGCCTCCAACATCTACCTGCTGCTCGGCACGGAGCCCTCGCGCAACTGGAAGAGCTTCACCGCGGAGATCATGGCGACCATCGCGGAGAACCGGATCACCGGTGTCGTCTTCCTCGGAGCGATGCTCGCCGACGTGCCGCACACCCGGCCGATCTCGGTCTTCGTGAGCAGTGAGAATGCGCAACTGCGCACCGAGCTCACCGTGGAGAAGAGTTCGTACGAGGGCCCGGTGGGCATTCTCTCGGTGCTCGGCGAAGCTGCCGAGAAGGCGGGCATCCCCACGGTGTCGATCTGGGCATCCGTGCCGCACTACGTGCACAACGCGCCCTCGCCGAAAGCAACCCTCGCGATCATCGACAAGCTCGAGGAGATGATCGACGTGGTGATTCCGCGAGGTGAGCTTGTGGACGAATCCGCGGCCTGGGAGAACGGGATCGACGTGCTCGCCAGCGAGGACGACGAGATGGCGACATACATCGCCCAGCTCGAGCAGGCGAGGGACACCGTCGACTCCCCGGAGGCCAGTGGGGAGGCGATCGCGCAGGAGTTCGAGAAATACCTGCGACGGCGCGACGGCAAGGCGGATGGGCGTGGTTCCGGCGGTCCGGCCGGTCCGTCGTCACCCCCGGACGATCGAGGACCGCGCGAGTAGCACCCGCGGTCGCTGCCGGCCTCGATCGGTCACAGTGTCACGACCGCGTGAGGTCAGAGGCGGATACCGAGTAGTGCGTCGATGGCGCTGATCGCCGTCTTCGAGGCCACAGCCCCGCCGCAGATGCGGGCATCGATCGCGGCGATCGCCCCGGCGGTGTCGAGATCGTCGGCGAGCCGCTCGCGGAGCTCCGCGAGGAACTCGTCATCGGCGTCCTCTGTCGGTGACGCGGCCCAGGCTGTCCACGACGCGAGCCGATCGTCGGCGATGCGCAGATGGGCATCCGTCCATTCCCAGTCGCTGCGATACCGCTCGGAGAGCAGTGCGAGCCGGATCGACCGCGGGTCGGCGCCCCCGGCGACGAGGCGGGAGACGAGCACGAGGTTGCCCAGGGATTTGCTCATCTTCTCGCCCTGGTAGGCGACCATCCCGGCGTGGGCGTAGATCCCGGCGAGCGGATGACCGGTGAGGGCGGCGGCATGTCCGGCGCTGAATTCGTGATGGGGGAAGACGAGGTCCCGGCCTCCCCCGTTGACGGTGAGCGGGGTCGGAAGGTGCTCCAGCGCGATCACTGAACACTCGATGTGCCATCCGGGGCGCCCGCGCCCGAGGGACGAGTCCCAGGCCGGTTCGCCGGCCCGCTCCGAACGCCAGAGCAGCGGATCGAGCGGGTCGCGTTTACCGGCGCGCTGCGGGTCTCCCCCGCGTTCCGCACTGAGCTCGAGCATCGTCGCTCGGTCGAGTGCGCTCTCCTGACCGAGGTGCCAGGCTGGCACGGCGAAACTGCTGTCGAAGTAGAGGTCGTCCGCGGCATCCGGGCTCGTCACGCTGTAGGCGGAGCCGTTCTGCACGAGGATCTTCACAGCATCGGCGACCTCCGCGATCACCTCGGTCACCGCGACGTATTCGTCGGGAGGGATGATGCCGAGCTTCTCCATGTCGCCGCGGAACAGCTCGATCTGGGAGGCCGCGAGGTCTCGCCAGTCCACGCCGTCTCGTGCGGCCCTCTCGAGCAGCGGGTCGTCGATGTCCGTGGTGTTCTGCACGTAGCGCACCTCGAACCCGGCATCCATCCACACCCGAATGAGCGTGTCGAAGGCCAGGTAGGTCGCGGCATGGCCCAGGTGGGTGGCATCGTACGGCGTGATCCCGCAGACATAGATGCTCGCGAGCGTGGGAGTGGAGGGGTGCGGACGCGCCTCGACGGGTGTCTGCGACGCTGCGTCGAATATGCGGGGAACGATCCCCGCTCCGGGCAGGGCGGGCACGGTCGGGCGAGTCCAGGATTGCACGATTCCAGCCTAAGCGAGCCGGTGAACGGCGGTTACCGAGGCTGTTTAGCTGAACCCTCCGGATGCCGTCCATTCTTCGTAGTCCAGAAGGTCCTCCGAGGTGAAAGCACGGGCATGCGAAGTGGGGACCACGCCGGTTCGCGATCCCGCGCTCTCACCGCGGTCCGCTGGCGCGTGCGCGACCATCGGGTCGGCCGCGGTGACGTCGGCGACCGCCGCTGAACTGGATCCGGGGCTCTCGTCGAAATGCCCGAGCATGGTCTACCTCCGATGGCGAGGCGACCCTGCGCTTGTGCGCAGGCCGGATCACCGGGTTAAGTCACTGGGCCGAGGCCTGGGGGTCTGGAGCAACGGGCTTCACGGTAGACCGGTCTCCTGCGGATTTCTAGGGCCGCGCTCAATTGCCGCGAACGGACTGGCGAATCACGCCACCACTGTTGTGGGCAGATCGCAGCTGGCGCTGGCTGAGCGTGCTCTCGCGGGCGGTTCATTCCTGCAGGTAGAGGCGACGAGCACGAGTTGCCCGGTGGCATCCGCGAGGATGTCCGAATCAGACCGGTTTCAAGACGCCGGTGGAGAGAAGCACGACGAGCGTGCCGCCGAGCAGGATGCGGTAGATCACGAACGGGAGGAACGAGCGCTTCGAGATGTAGCTCATGAAGAATGCGATCACGACCAGTCCGACGACGAAGGCGACGACAGTCGCCGCGGCGGTCTCCCCCGCCGTGAAGACCTCGGATCCCGGCGACTTGATCGTCTTGTAGAGCTCGAACAGGCCACTTCCGAAGACGGCGGGAATGGCGAGAAGGAATGAATACCGGGTGGCCGCCGCACGCTCGTACCCGAGGAAGAGCCCGGCGGTGATCGTGCCGCCCGAGCGCGAGACGCCCGGGATGAGAGCGAGAGACTGGGCTCCCCCGTAGATCACGGCGTGCGGCACCGTGAGGTCCCGCAACCGGCGCTTCTTCGCCCCGACATAGTCCGCGACGCCGAGCAGGATGCCGAACACGATAAGGCTGACGGCGATGACCCACAGCGAGCGGAGGGTGGTCTCGATGGTCTTTTGGAAGATCAGGCCGAGCACCACGATCGGCACCGAGCCGAGGATGATGAACCAGCCCATCTTGGCGTCCGGGTCATTGCGCGGAATGCGGCCGAACAGGGCGAGGAACCAGCGCGAGATGATCCGCCAGAGATCGGCGCCAAAATAGACGACGACCGCGAGCTCGGTGCCGAGTTGGATGATCGCGGTGAAGGCCGCACCCGGGTCGGTGCCCGTTCCGAGCACCAGGCCGAGCAGCCGCAAATGGGCGTTCGAGGAGATCGGCAGGAACTCGGTGAGGCCCTGGACGATGCCGAGGATGATGGCGTTGAGCATGCCCACGGGCGGGTCCAATCAGTAGTCGAGCAGCAGGTCCCCGAGGACGCGCCTGCCAAACACTAACGCGTCGAGCGGCACACGCTCGTCAACGCCGTGGAACATCGCGGGAAAGTCGAGCTCGGGCGGGAGCCTGAGCGGTGCGAAGCCGTAGCCCTTGATGCCGAGAAGGGAGAGCGCCTTGTTGTCCGTGCCGCCCGAGAGCATGTACGGCAGCACCGGAGCGCCAGGGTCGTGGGTGCCGAGCGCCGAGGTCATCGCCTCGACGAGCGGCCCGGAGAAGGCGGTTTCGAGCCCGATGTCGCGGTGCAGAACGACGATCTCGATGTCGGGGCCGACGAGCTCCGCGAGTTCGGCGAGCACGGCATCCTCTTCACCCGGCAGAGTGCGGATGTCGATCAGCGCCTCTGCGGTGTCTGGGATGACATTGTGCTTGTAGCCGGCCGTCAGGGCGGTCGGGTTGGTCGTCGTGCGAAGCGAGGCCTGGATGAATCGACTCGTCGTGCCGGTGGCCAGGGCGATCTCATCCGGCCCCACCGTCTGCGGGTCGACCTCGAGGATGCGGGCGAGTTCTGCGAGCAGTTCGGTCGTCGTCTCGGTGAGACGCACCGGCCATTCGCGACGGCCGACGGCGGCGACGGCCTCAGCGAGCTTCGTGACGGCGTTGTCGCGCATCACGTGCGATCCGTGCGAGGCGGTGCCGCGCGCGATGAGTTTGACCCAGACCAGGGCCTTCTCCCCGGTCTGCAACAGGTAGGCGCGCGTACCGTTGAGGGTCACCGAGTAGCCGCCCACCTCGCTGATCGCCTCGGTAGCGCCCGCGAAGAGCTCCGGATGGTTCTTCACCAGGTAGCCGGAACCGAGCACTCCCCCGGCCTCCTCGTCGGCGAAGAACGCGATCACGAGGTCGCGGGAGGGCTGCTTGCCGGCGCCGAGGATGTCCTCGAGTGCGGTGAGCATCATCGCGTCCATGTTCTTCATGTCGACGGCACCTCGGCCCCAGAGCATGCCGTCTTTGATGACGCCGCCGAAGGGGTCAACGGACCAGTTGTCCGGCTGGGCGGGAACGACATCCGTGTGGCCGTGCACCACGAGGGCCGGTTTCGAACTGTCGGATCCCTCGACGCGGGCGACCACGCTCACCCGCCCGGGTTCGGACTCGAACATCTCGGGGCTGAGCCCAAGACCGGTGAGGTAGGCCGAAACGTACTCCGCGGCATCCGTCTCGCCGTTGGATTTGCCGCCGCCATAGTTGGTCGTATCGAATCGGATCAGGTCCCGGGCGATGCGAGCGGTGGCGTCGAGCTGGTCGTCGGATGTCTCAGTCAGCATGCCTCAACGGTATCGTCTCGCGGCCGCGCGCCGGTGTTCGAAGCGTGCCCCGCGCGCATGCTAGTGTCGTACCTCGGTGCTTCTGAAAAGAGGAATCGAAAGCGCGCGGATGGCGGAAATGGTAGACGCGCCAGCTTGAGGTGCTGGTGCCCGTTAGGGCGTGGGGGTTCAAGTCCCCCTTCGCGCACAGAGCGAAAATGGCCTCTGGTCAGGGATTTTATATTCCCGATCGGGGGCCATTTCCTATGGGAGTGCTAAGAAAAGTGCTAACGACCGGTCAGGTGCTCTGCGAGGCGGTCGATCGCTGCGCGTTGCATCGTGGGCGTGACGTGGCTGTAGATGTTCATCGTCGTGGTGATCGTGGAGTGGCCGAGCCGCTCTTGCACGACCTTCGGGTGCACCCCGAGTTCGAGCAGCAGGGTCGCGTGAGTGTGCCGGAGCCCCTTAATGGTGACTCGGCCGATGTCGAGTCTCTGGGTGGCCCAACCGATCCGCCGCGTCCAGCGACTGGTGATGGCGTCGGGCACTGGGATCGAGCCCTCGTCATCGCCGAACACGTAGGCCTCGACACGAGCGAGGTCCAGCGCGATCGTGCCTCGGGTGGCTTTCTGGGCGCGGAGCACGTCCAGGGTTTCGTCATCCACGTCAATCGGCCTGGCCGAGCCGGTCTTGGTTGTTTTGGTCTTGTTGCGTTCGGTGACGTCCGCGGCGCGACGAACGCTGATGATCTTCGTCTTGAAATTCACGTCGCCCCACCGGAGGGCGAGTGCTTCGCTGCGGCGCATGCCTGTATAGGCTATGGTCCGCCAGAGCGGGAAAGCTCGTCCTTCAACTCGTCGCGGTCCCAGGCGAGGAACGCGTGGAGTTCTTCGCCCGTCCAGGTCTGTATTTCGGGGCGGGCCGCGCGTATTTGGCTGCTCTTCGGAGCGTTTACGGTGCGCTTCTTCTTCGCCGGATTGACCGAGAGCAAGCCATCCTCGATCGCCGCGTCGAGCATCGCCCCAAGCAGGACATGCACTTTATGCACGGTGTTGGGCGAGAGTGGCTTCCCAAAGCCGTGCTTGTCCCGCCTGCCCGAGGTTTCGAGGTCGCGGTAGTGGCGCGCGATGCGGGTCGCGGTGAGCTTGTCCAGGTGGATGTCGCCGAGTTGCGGGGAGATGTGGTTGCGGATGATTTTCTTGTAACCCTGGATAGTAGACGTCTCGAGCTTTAGCCCCGCCGCCCACGTGTCGGCGTACGCCGAGATCACGGGCACTTTTCCGAGGAACTTCTCGTTCTGCGATTTCTTCTTCAGCGCTTTCTGAAGCTCCGCACTCGCTGCCGCAGTATCCAAGAAGCCGCTGCGTGTGACACGCTTCTCCCCGAGCTCCGGATATTCCGGGTCGATGACAACGTAGATCTGGAACCGCCACCGCTTGCCCCGACTCGTCATGTACTCCTGGATCGATCCGGGCTGCCGCGAGCGTGAGCGCCGCTGGCGCTTCCGCCCCTCGTTCGTGGGATCGGGAGGCTTGTTCCGTCTTTCCATGTGATCTCACCTTCCTTTCGTGTCGTTGAGGTGGGTCATTCCTCGATGGGCACGGCCATCGGGTCGAGTTCGAGCTGGCGCCCGCGGATCATGGCAAGGCGTTCCCGGTGGGTCGCGATGCGCCTTTCGTAGACTTCAGGTGGGGTGACCCCAACCTGGCCCTTGTGGTACTGCGTGAGGATGTCCCCGGAGCGGTGAATGTAGCTGGCGGAGTCGAACGCTTGCTCCTTCCAGTACCGCAGCAGATCCTCGGTCGTGAGCTTGACCCGGCCCTGAATCCACACTTGGATTTCCTCGGGTGTGAACCGGTCCTCCGGCACCCCGGCCGGGGCCTGGGTTTCCTCGGAGGGTGGGGTGAGTAGGGCGGCCGGGGTGGTCTCCAGGGCGTAGGCCAAGACTGTGAGGTCGTCCACGTCGACGCGGCGGTCGCCGTTCTCGATCTTGCTGAGCGCCGAAGGCGAGATGAGCCGGCCCGTCGCTTTAATCCGTGCGGATAGCTCTCGTAGGTCGACGCCAGTGCCTTGGCGCATCTTGCGGAGATTCGCAGCGACAAGTTCGTTCGTGTGTCCCGCGGGATTCCCGCGCTTCCTATCGTCCATATAAGAAACATACACAGTGATTGTTGACACAGCAAGCGCGAACCTGTAGATTCCCGAATGATGATTTCTCGCCGTCCAAGGAACGAGGTACGCGATATGAGAACCGTAACAGTGACGATCGAGACGCTGCGCGAGTCGCGAAACTTGGTAATTACGCGAACTGAGGCGGCGCAGGCACTCGGTGTCGACCCCCGCACTGTCACGGCGGGAGTCGAGAACCGTACGATTCCCTCGGTCAGGCTCGGCCGCCGCGTGGTGATCCCACGCGAGAAGTTCCTTAGACTCTTCGACCCCGCCCAGGAGTGAATCCATGATGTCGACAGCTTCCGGGAACCATTGCGGTTCGGCCAGTAGAATCGTGGTCTCTACAGTGCTGATGCGGACGAGAGGTGGTGTGGGTCATGGCGGCGAACCGTGTGCACATTCGCGACGTGATCCCCTACGAGGTGCCCTCATCCCTGTCGACCTTGCGGGGGCCTGCGGACGGCATGCTGAACGTGCCGATCACCGTTCACTGGGGCCCGTCCCGCGAGTTCGATCTGGACGAGGCCGGGCAGCGTCGCATGGTCTACCAAGCGCTGGTACGCGAAGGCACCCCGCAGATTCAGGAAGCGCTGCTAAACGAAACGCTGCTGCGCCAGGAATGGGCTGGACTGATCCTGCCCGAGCGTTGCCGCATCCTCTGGGAAGAGCACTTTCCCGATCTCGCCGCGTAATCGGTCTCCGCGCGAGCTGGCAGGTGGCCTTGTGACTGGCGACGAGGACGCCCTCGCCGCACTGCAGTTGCGTGTAACCAGCTTGCTGTTGGATGCGGTCGCCGATGCCGGATTCGTTCTTGCCGGTGCCGGAGCGATTCGCCAATGGGGGCTCACCGACCGACCCACCGAGGATGTTGATCTCTTTGCCGGCCACACCACGACTGCCGAACAGTTTCGAACGGCACTCGAGGCCGCCGAGACCGCGCTAGTGGAAGCAGGCTTCGAGGTCAGTCGATCCCGGGTGTCCGATTCGTTCGCCCGATTCCACCTGAACGGGCAGAGTGAGGAACTGTTGGACGTGGACTTCGGTGTCAACTGGCGAGCCGACGCCCCTGTGTCCATGATTGTCGGCCCGGTCCTGTCCGAACGCGACGCCGTCGCCGGCAAGCTTTCCGCGGTGTACTCCCGCGGTGAAGTGCGCGACTTCCTCGACCTGGACTCCATCCGCGCTACCGGCCGATTCACCGACGCGGAACTGCTCGCCCTGGGTCGCGAACACGACGACGGCTTCGACACGGGCATGTTCGCCGCACAACTCTCCCGCATCGCGACGATCCTCCCGACACAGGCCGCGCAGTACGGTGTCACCGCCGACGAATTCGCGCATGTTCAGAGACGCACCCTCGCCTGGGCGGTCCAACTTCGCAACGCGACAGCCGCGCCAGGCGTCGGAGACAGCAACCCCAGGCCCCCGCAACCTCCAGCCCGGCCCGGAAGATCGAGACGCCCACGCCTGCCCCCGATCGACCGATTTGGAGCGGATCCCCTCCCCCATAACGACCCGCCAGGTCCGTCACTGTAAGAAAAGACATCGATCAAGAGCATCGAAGCTTTCCCAGGTCGGCCCTCATCCTGTTTCGCCATGCCTTGTGAGTGGTGCTGTGGCTGGCAAGTCATAATCCCGACCGAACTCGCTATGAGTTACGCCACTAAGTCACACTCTCGGAAAAAGTGGCCGTGCCAGGATCCTCCCGACGCTAAGGCTTGAGGTTGACAGGTCGCCACCGGTCCGCGACATCCGTCAAGTCGTTACAGCTTCGGGCCGATGCCATGATCCGGCCCGCGATGCTGGTGCTCGTTCGATGCAGTCCGGAACTGGCCAAGCTTCGCGGCTTGCGCGTCGCGCGCAGCCTGGGCGCGCTCGGCCGTCGCCTGTGTGGCCTGGACTCGCGCCGCGCGGTCACGAATGAGCTGGGCGGCCTGGGTGACCGGGAGCGCCTCGATTTCGCCAAGGTTGCGCCGCGCCTGCCCAGCGCGATTACGCCACTGGGTGGCACGGCCTTCGGCGCCACCCGGCGGCAGCTTCTCGAAGATGCGACCGTGCAGGGCGGCGCGCTCTTCTGCGCGCTGCTCGGCCAGCCGCTCTTGCTCGCGGCGAGCACACTCCGCATCCCGGTTCGCTCCGACCACGCGCGGGTCTGTGGCTGCCTGTGCTTGGGCTGCGGCCTCGGCCCAGGACAAGATGCCCGTTGTCGTCTCCGGCACGCCACCCCAGCGTCTTTGCATCGCGTTTTCGGTGGCGCGGTATTCATCTGCGGTGGCGGCGGCCACGCGGGCGGCGGCGCTTCTTTTGAATCGTCCGACGCGGGCGCGGGCAGAGGTCGCCTCCCACATCCGCTCCTGCGCCGCGAGGTGGCCGGCGCCGTCGGCAGTGGCCTGCTCGATCAGTGGCGCGACGGCGTCGGCGTGTGTCTGTGCGGCGCGCGAGTCCGCGGCAGCGACCAGTTCTTGCTGCTCTAGGTACTCGGCCCGGTGTGCATCGCGCTGCCGCGCTAGTGCGGCGACTGAGCGCTGCCACTTCTTGGCCTGCCGGTCAGCACGCTCTATCTGTTGCGTAAGCCTTGCTCGTTCCTGGTTGACGAGCCTCACCGGACCATCGGCGACGAGACCGTGTGCTGCTTCGTGTGCTCCGCGGGTCGCGTCGGCCAGGCCGCGGTCGGCACGGTCGCGTTCGAGCGCGTTGGTGAACAGCTCGCGTGCCTCGTCCAGATCTGCAGCGACGATGTGCAGTCGATTCGCTTCCTGCCCGCGGGTCATGCCTACGTAGACGCCGGCAGCGTCGAGGGCGTCGGACAGGACCGTATGCGACTCCGAGACGGTCGCGCCTTGCACGCCGTAAGCGGTCGAGGCGTAAGCCAGGTGCGTGTACTCGCTGATGTATTCGGCGGGGAGTACGACGGTGCGCTGGTATTTGTGTCCGCTGCCGGCGTCCCTCACCCATACTGTGCCGTCGTCGCCGACATGCTGCACGGACCAGTTCTGCCGATTCGCGATGCCGAGATCACTGTCGTTCTTGCGGGTCTGGATCCGATCCCCCGCGCCGATGGCGAGTCCATCGCTGCCGGTAGTGGTGCGTGTATCGTCGACGTGGCCTTGTCGCACCCGCTCGTCGCGGATGCGCGCGTTCAACTCGCGTGCGTCGTCGTTTGTCGCGGTCGTGATCGCGTCGCCGTCCCGCGTGGTCCTGGCGATCGTCCCCTGTGCGTCGTCGGCGCTCTCATACAACTGGATCAGGCCGAGTGCGTGCAGCTGGTCGAACAGCAGCGCCGGGTTCTCGCCTGCGCGCATCCGCACGGTCAGGTCGGCGAATTCGGGATCCGTGAAGCGATGCACGGTCGTCATGTCGAACGTGCGGTTGGAGAGCTGCGCGGCAATGTCGAGGACGCCGCCGCGTCCGACGGCGGGGAGTTGCGCTCGGTCGCCGACCAGGGCCAGGGTTGCACCACTCTCGTTCGCAAGAGTCAGCAAGGCGAGTGCGGTGTCCTGGTCGAGCATCCCGGCCTCGTCCACCACGATGCGCTCGCCCCTACTCAGTCGCGTCTCGGCTGGCGGGCCGGTGTAGGCGCCGCCCGTCTCGAGGTCGGTGTCACCGATCGTCAGGCGGGTCCAGACGCCGTCGCGGTTCCACCGCCACCCGTTCACGTGGACGAGTTTCGCCACACTGTCTGCGACCACGCCGAGTTCCTGCCGCGCCACCTGCGCGGCCTTCTTCGTCGGGGTCACGATCCGCGTTGCACGCTCCTCGGCGGCGGCCGCTTCGATAGCAACTCTGAGCATGGTGGTCTTGCCCGCACCCGCTGCGCCTTCCACTATTACGAGCGGATCATCGGATGCGAGGGCCGCCGCCGCACGGGTCTGATCCGTGTCCAGCTCATGCTCGGCCGCCAGCTGCGTCACGTCTGGCGTCCGACGCGCGCCGGCGGTTGCACGGGCGGCCAGTAGATCCCGCAGTCCGGTCTCGACCGCAACGACGTGCACGCTCGTCAGGTGTGCAACATGGTCGGGTTGCACTGCATCGGGTGGCAGCACCGACAGGCAATCCTCCACCGCCAGCCGGGTGGTGATCGCAATAAGGTCACGCAACGCCGCTGGCTCCGCGCACACCCCGGCTTCGGTGATGATGCGGGTGACATGCTCCTGGACCGTGTGCCGCGTCCAGGTTGATGCGGCGGCCGCGCACCGGTCGAGCGCACGCGATGCGACCTGTTGCACTCGAAACTCATCTAGCGCCACTGGTGGCGGCCGATGTTGGCGTGGCAGGTTCGGGGTGTAGCCGAAGGCTTCCAGCTCCACACGCCAGCCAGCCTCGTCACGCAGGCTGGTCGGCTTCTTGGCTGGTCGCTCGTGATCCCAAGCCATCACGGTCAGCCTCGTCGTGACGACCCGTCCGGGTTCCTGTCCCGGGTGTCGAGTCTCCCACTCGGCCTCGAAGCGGACCAGGTTCTTCTGCACCTGCTCGGCCCGCTTGCTCAGCGGCGCATTGAACCGCTCCAACTCGGCCACCTCGCCGGTCACCGGATCGAGCGTCAGCCCATGCCGGTCGAGGACCGCAGCGAGCTGCGGGTGGGCGGCGATGACCGCCGTACCAAGCGCCCGGATCGCAGCTTGCTGTTTGAACAACGCCGCTGTGTCCAAACCCCGCCATGCGCCCGCGGCCCAGACCCTCGTACCAATCTGAAAGTGGATGTGCCGGTGCGGATCACCTGCTCGCGAAGTCTTGTGGACGACCGAAACGGTCTCGAGCTGCTCGACCGGTACTACTTCCTGCCTCCCCCTCGGGCCTACCCGAGTGACCGAGTGCTGCCCGAGCCAGCGCCGGATCTCCCCCATCGCATCCTTCTGCGCGGCATCCAGCGCCTCCGACACGTCCGGGTGTAACGCTGCCGCGATCGATAGCGACTTCGGGGCGTTCACCACTATCTCCGCAAACCGCGGCGAACCCTGACGGCCCTCCCCCGCCTGGCGCGGAGTGCCCATCGACTCACCAGTGAACGGGTTGATCCAATCAACCCAGTCCGCATACTGCTCCGGCGTCAACACACCCTCGCCGACCACCGCACCCTCGCCATCGACGACGGAGAACTCCGCAAGCGAGACGCCACATTCCAGGTAGTACTCGTCAGCTTGTGAGCGGTCCGACTCCAGATACCTTCGCGCAGCTGTGCCCGACCCTCGGAAGAGAATCACACCGCCCTTCATTCTAAACCTCTGTTTCTAATAGCGCGTCGTGTGTATCTACCACGGTAGCATACGTACATTCAGATCAGGAATGTGATGTCTCAAGAGATCCCGGGCAGTTCTGCATCAGGACATCCCGGACATTTCATGTCTCAAGACATCGCGGACACTTCGTCTGAGTCGGGGT
>NZ_JBEPTM010000015.1:0-39708 GCF_040549525.1 Frigoribacterium sp. UYMn621
AAACTCACCCCGATCGAGTTTGAGACAATCAACATGGCCCTCAACGCCGCATAAAACCACTAACCCAACGAGTCAACTGAACTCGGGGCAGTCCCTTGGTCCAGCTGAACAGGTGCCCGGTTTTCTCTGATGCGCTGCTGGCGGTCGGCTGTGGATCGGTCCACCGGTAGCGATACCGGTGATCGGCAGGGGGTGCGGTGATCCAATACTTCGTTGGATCCGCATCGGCGGGAATGTAGAGGTTCGGTGGCCAGGCCAGCGTGAAGATCGGCCGGTCCATGATGTATCGATCGAGGAGGGCGTCGCGGTAGGTCAGCAGCGGGTCGAGAGCTCCCGGCCCGTCGAGGGCATGACGTTCGAGCTCTCGATGCACCGAATCCAGGGCACCGTGACCCGACATCCCCAGCGAGCGTGCCGGTCCGCCGGCATCATCGTGGATCACCGACGTGGGAGATTCTTCGCTGGCAGCCGACATGGTCGCGCCTTCTTCCTCTTACCGGAGTGAATGCGAACAATTGCTGGCAGCAGCGTAGCGCGCCGAGTCGTCTGCGGCTAGGCATGATGTGGCCGGATGATCCCTCGATTCGGAGGGCTGCAGGCACCGCCCGGCCAGGCGCGGCAGCGCGGACCAGTGGGCTCCGGCCCGATTCAGTCCGCGGGCTCCCAGAGCTCGATGGCAAGACCTTCGGGATCATGAATGCGGGCGAATCGCCCGGAGTCGGCACTGTCCCACTCTGGTCTCCGCTCGACCACGATGCCGGATGCTTCGAGCATGGACACCAGTGCGTCCAGTTCGGTCACACGGAGGTTGAGCATGAACGACTGGTCGGCCGCGAAATAGTCGGTGTCCGAGGCGAAAGGGGCGAAGACGGTCACTCCGGCATCCTGCTTCCAGATGCCATGCTCCCCGAACCCGATACCGAGGTGCTCGCGGTACCACGCGGACCGCGCCTCCGGATCCCGGCTTCGGAAGAACAGCCCCCCGATTCCCGTCACTCCCACGGCGACTCTCCCTGCATTCGGATGGGCGACAGGGACCGCGCCTCACTGAGTACCGGCAGATCGCCGGTTGCGAATCGCCGCGAGACTACCCTCGCTGACCGTGTCCCACCAGTCGCGCGATCCCCCGTCATCAGGCGTCGAAGCTGACTTCGCTGGTTTGCGTGACGGCGGCGGTGCGTCCGGGGGCGCCCTGGAAACCCCAGTAGAGGTTCGTGTGAGCGATGACCTGCTCGGGCGGAGGCGCGCCCCATTCGCTCTGGTCGTTCGTGGTGTGAGCATCGCTCACCAGAGTGACGTCGTAGCCGCGCGTGAATGCGCCGTGGATCGTGGATCGGATGCACGCGTCAGTCTCCGCCCCCGCGACCACCAGCCGCCCGGCCCCGACTTCGGCCAGCACTCGCTCGAGCTCGGTGCCCTCGAAGGAGTCGCCGTAATGCTTCTGCACGATGGGCTCGGATTCACGCCGGACGAGCTCCGGAACGTACTTCCAGCCCTCGCTGCCGTGTTCCAGGCCATCGTCAGAGTGCTGCACCCACACCACGGCAACACCCTCGTCGCGAGCCTTGCCGACGAGGGTGTTGATATGCGCGATGACGGCGTCGCGCTCGTGAGCTGCGGCAACGATATCATTCTGAACGTCGATCACCACCAGCGCCGTGTTGGGCCGATTCGCAAGTGTCGTCATGACTGTCCCTCTCCGGGCAGTGAAGAACGCCCTCGAGAACACGCTATGCCGATCAGCCGACATCCGTCCAGGGATTAGGCGGCGGGCCACACCGGCAGCACGACGCGCTTCCAGGTGGCGTTCGTTACCACCGCGAAGGAACCGTACCAGGCGAGCCCCGCGGCGATGATACCGATCCATCCACCCAGCTGGGTGATCCCCGCGATGCCCGTGAACGCCCCGACGGTGAGCGCGACGAACGTGAGGGTCACCGCCACGAAGGTCGCGAAGAGCACCGCGTTGGTCTTCGCCGATGCCACCGTCATGAGGGCGGAGAAGATCGTCCAGGCGAGAAGGAAGGCTCCGACCCCGGCGGCGCCGGCGGCCTTTTCGACCTCGGGGTTGGTGAGCAGCCACCAGAAGGCGAGCCAGAAGGCGCCGTAGGAGCTGAAGGCGGTGGCACCGAAGGTGTTGCCCTTCACGAACTCCCACATACCGGCGGCGACCTGCGCGAGGCCTCCGTAGAAGAGGGCGATCCCGAGTACGGCAGCGCCGGCTCCCCCGATGATTCCGGAGTTCGCCAGGCTCAGCACGAAGGTCGTGAGGGCGAACGCTCCGAGCCCGAGGCCGGCCGGATCCGCGATGACTCGCGCCTCCGCAACGACCGGAGCGATCGCGTGGCGCTCGAATTCCCGGGAGGCGGACGGCTGGTGATCGGTGATGGTGGTCAAGTGACACTCCTTTGTGTGTGTGGCGTGCATCGTGCTGGCCGGACCGGCGGAGGCCGTCCCGGTGGTGGGGGGGGTTATTGCGCGGGAACACGCTCTGATCGCGCCGATTGCGCGCGCAGCGATGCTTTGACCACCTTGCCGGTCGCCGTGCGGGGAAGCGTGTCGACGAAGACGACGGAGTCCGGCACCTTGAATCTCGCCAGGGTCAATCGTGCGTGGCTGGAGATCTCCTCCGCCGTGGCGAAATGTCCCTCGTGCAGCAGGACGTAGGCCTCCGGCCGCTCACCCCAGGTCTCATGGGCGAAGCCCACCACCGCGACGTCAGCCACGCTGGGGTGCGAGGCTATCGAGTTCTCGATCTCGATGGAGGAGATGTTCTCACCCCCGGAGATGATGATGTCTTTTGCGCGGTCCTTGACCTCGATATACCCGTCGGGATGCATCACTCCCAGGTCGCCGGTGTGAAACCATCCGCCGGCGAAGGCCGCGGCGGTGGCTGCGGCGTCCCTGTAGTAGCCGACCATCACGTTGTTGCCACGCAACACGATCTCCCCGATGGTGCTGCCGTCTCTGGGCACATCCGCCATCTCCGCGTCCACAACGCGCGGGGTCTCCGCCTGCACCATCGAGACTCCCTGGCGGGCGATCTGCGTCGCCCGAGCGGCGGGCGGCAGGGAGTCCCAGGACTGTTGGTACTCGCAGATGGTGAATGGCCCGTAGGCCTCGGTGAGACCGTAGACGTGGGTCACTCGCGCACCGAGCCGCTCGAGACGTTCGATGATGGTGGGCGACGGCGGCGCGCCCGCCGTCGTGATGCGCAGCGGGTGCTCGAGCGGATGGGCCTCCTCGGCATTGGCGATCACGTTGCAGACCGTGGGCGCCCCGCACAGGTTCGTGACCCCGAGTTCATCGATGGCCGACCAGATGGATGCCGGCCGAACTGCGCGCAGGCAGACGTGCGTGCCACTCGCGGCGGTGACAGCCCACGGCGTGCACCACCCGTTGCAGTGGAACAGCGGGAGGGTCCAGAGGTACACCGATTGGTTGTCGAGTCCGTTGTGGAAGACCTCGCCCATCGCGTTGAGGTATGCGCCGCGATGGCTGTACATGACCCCCTTAGGCTTGCCGGTGGTGCCGGAGGTGTAGTTGATCGAGATGACCGCTCGCTCGTCGTCGATCTCCCAGCGCACCGGGGTCTTGTTGGCCGCCGTCGCGGAACCGAAGGCGCGATAGGACTCCTGGCCGATGCTGACGCCGCTCTCCGCGCATCCGAATTCCGGGTCGGGGATCTCCACGACGGCGCGCAACGTGGAACACTGCTCGCGGGAGTCTCCGATGGCCGAAGCGAACTCGGCGTCGTAGAAGAGAAGACTTGCCCCGGAATGCTCGATCACATACCGCACCTCCGAGGGCGAAAGACGGGGGTTGAGTGCGATGAGGATGCCGCCGGCCAGCGGCACCGCGAACTGTGCGATGAGCATCTCGGGCGTATTCGGCGACAGGAACACCACGCGATCCCCCGGGATGATCCGGGAGCGGATGGCGCGGGCGAGCGCCTCGGCGGCGGCAGCGAACTCCGCGTAGGTGTAGACCCGTGCGCCATAGACGATGGCGGTCTTGTCGGGGAATACCTCGGCGGAGCGCTTGAGGAACCGCAGCGGCGTGAGCGGCGAGTCGTTCGCAGAATCGAGAGGGGGTGAGTTCCTCGGCATGGCATTTCTCCTGTGAAATGGTCATCGTGATCGATTCGGGAGTCGGCGACTCCGGCCTGTTACGATGCAGGCTAAGGGAACATCGAAGGGCCCGACTACCGCCTAAAGGAGGTAGGGAAATGACCGCTGCATCACCGGGATCCGAGTCGTCACACGACCTCGACCTGCTTCAGCGGAGTATTCGCGCCCTCTCTTCCAGCATCGACCTGCCGATCACCTTCGGGGGGCTGGCCACCCGGGACGGAGCCCCACTCACCTCCTTCGTCGGCACTCTCGGGCAGAGTATCCATGGGCTCGTCGTCGAACCGACGCAGGGACTCGGCGGCCGCGCGCTCGCCGAGCGCCGGCCCGTCACCGCCACCCACTATCGGCAGGCGACGACCATCACGCACCGTTACGACCGCGAGGTATCCGCCGAAGGGATCGTCTCCCTACTCGCGGTGCCCATCGTGGTCGACGGCTCAGTGAGGGCCGTAATCTACGGCGGCCACCGGCAGCCGACGCAGTTCGGTGACACCGTTCTACAGGGGGCACTTCGCGCCGCGCGCGACCTGGCCTGGGAGTACTCCGTGCACGACGAGGTGGAGCGCCGCCTCGCGGCGCTGGAGAGCGAGAGCGGTCTGCCCGGCCAGCGGAGCGTCGATCCGGTGGAACGCCAGGAGCATCGCGCGCTGTTCGCGGAACTCCGGGAGATCGGCCGCGAGATCGACGACCCGGTTCTCGCCGGCCGACTCGATCGGGCCTCCCGCAGCCTGGGCATCAGGGAGACAGCCCGCGTGCCGAGCGCTCCCCCGCTGTCACCCCGTGAGCTGGATGTGCTCTCCCAGGTCGCGCTGGGCAAGCAGAACGGCACGGTCGCCCGTCAACTCGGCCTCACGGAGAGCACCGTGAAGAGCTACCTCTCCTCTGCCATGCGCAAGCTCAAGGCCGGAAGTCGCTACGAAGCGGTGGTCGCGGCCCGCCGGGCCGGGCTCCTGCCCTAGCCGAGTGCCTCAGTGCGGCGATAGCACTCCAGGATCAGCTCACCGCGGATCTCCCCCAGTTTCTCGACGAGTCTCTCGATGGTCTTCGCCGAGATTCCGGCCGCGGTGATATCGAAGGGCCCGATGGGCCTCAGCTTTCCGCAACGGATGCGCACGACCTCCCAACCCGCCGCTCGCAGCAGTCGATCCTTGCGCCGATCGGTCTCTTCGCGCCGGCCGACGTGCTCGAGCCCGTCCCTTCCCGTCGTGTCGTATTCGATTGCCACCCGTAGCTCGGCAAGCACGATGTCTGGCCACACCTCGTGACGCGTGAAGAACGGCCGGGCGACCCGCACCGCGTTCAGCCCGAAATCCAGGTCCAGTCGCTCGGCCAGGCGGTGGCGAAGGTCGCCCTCGGCCGCCGAGGCCGGCTTCGGTGCGAGCGAGCTGAGGAAGGCTTCGCCGACCGCTCCGATCCCGGGCGCCGGCCGTGCGATCCGGGCGCTAGTGGCAGAAGACCGGGGACGTACCGGTGCCAGGCTGCGGGAGGGAGACGGTGCCCGACGTTTCGTCGCTCCCGCCGCGCACTCCGGACACCAGGTCGAACGCCGCCTCGACTGACCGGGTCGCTGCCGTTGCTCATCAGGGGTCGCCACGAACCGATGGCCGACATCGCACTGCCAGACGAGATACACCTCGGCCGCCGGCGGCACCTGGGTCAGGGTGATTCCGGAATTCAGGTCGGGATGGTACTGGCGCACCAATACCGGGTAACGCTCCCAGTCGCTGCGATAGCACCCGACCGGATACGGCACCTCGAGAGCCTTCGACCACTGGCGTCTCGCCCACCACAGTTCGACCGGTTCCGCCATGGCAACAGGATGCCCGAGCCGTCCGACACTGCGGGCCGATGCCGCCCGGGCACGGCAACTCCCGTCAGGAGAGGATGTCTTTCGTGGTGAATCGCCCGAAGGCGAGAGCGCCGAAGACGAGGATGTACCCGGCCTGCAGAATGGCGTTGTTGCCGAAGGAATCCCAGGAGATCGGCTGGCGCAACAGGTCGGCGAAGCCCAGCCAGTAGTGGCTGAACAACCAGGGGTGCAGCCAGTCGAGCTGCGGAAGCGAGTCGAGCACCTGCGACACGACGGAGAGCACGATCGTGGTGGCCATGGCACCCACCGGCACGTCGGTCATCGTGGAGATGAAGAGACCGATCGCGGACAGCCCGAGCAGCGAGACGGTGATGTAGGCGGCGATCAACAACGACCGCACGATCGAGTCGCCGACCTCGATGCTGTCGCCTGAGAGAAGGGTGACCGGTCCGATCGGGAACAGCGCGGCACCGATCACGGCTCCGGCGATGGCGACCGCGAGCGTCGCCGCCAGGCAGAAAACCGCTGTGGCGAGGTACTTCACCAGGAGAAGTCGCACACGGCCCGCCGGGGCGATCAGCAGGTAGCGCAGGGTGCCCGCGCTGGCCTCCCCCGCTATCGTGTCGCCGGCGACGACCCCGACCGTGAGGGGCAGGAAGAGTGGCACCGAGACGAGCAGTCCGACGAAGCTGACGAAGAGCCCATTCTGGCTCACCTGGTCGAGAAACGCCGGACCACGGCCGGACGACGAGCCGGAGGAGAGCTTCACCGCCACCGCGATCAACACGGGTATGAGGGCGAGGGAGACGAGCATCGCCCCCGTGCGTCGGCGGCGGAAGAGCACCGAGATCTCGGATGCCAGCAGCGGCAGCCCCACGGCCGGCCGCGAGCGAAGGGCGGTTCGATCAGCCTGCGACATCGAACCCCTCCCCCGTGAGATCGACGAAACGCTGTTCGAGGCTCGGGCGATCGATGGTGAACGAACGCACCCGCACCCCCGCCTCGACGAGTGCGACGACCACGGCATCCGGAGCGGTTTCTCGATCGCCGAAAGCGGCGACGAGCTCGCCGGAATCCCCGCTCTGATGAGCCACGGTCATCCCGAAGCGGGAGAGGACGGCTGCGGCGGCAGCCGGATCCGGAGTCTCGAGCCGCACTCGCGCTCCCCCGACCCCCCGCAGCTCGGAGATCGTTCCCTGTGCGACGAGGCGACCGACGCTCATCACCGCGGCATCGGTGCACACCTGCTCGATCTCCGCGAGAAGGTGGCTGGAGACGAACACGGTGGTCCCCTCGGCCGCGAGGGACCGGATGAGGCTCCGCACTTCACGAGTGCCCTGCGGATCCAGACCATTCGTCGGCTCATCGAGCACGAGCAGCCGCCGCGGCGTCAACAGGGCATTGGCGATGCCGAGCCGCTGTTTCATGCCGAGGGAGTATGCCTTCACTTTCTTGCCCGCTGCGTGGGAGAGCCCCACCCGTTCGAGCGCGGTGTGCACCCGGGTGCGTCGGGTGGCGGATGTCGCGTGCCCGTCGGCGCTGTCGAGACGGTGGAGATTGGCAGCACCGGACAGATAGGGATAGAAGCCGGGTCCTTCGACGAGTGCGCCGACCTCGGGGAGCACCGCGCGCAGGTCGTCCGGCATTCGTTTGCCGAGCACTTCGATCTCGCCGCTGGTCGCCGAGGCGAGGCCGAGAAGGAGGCGGATGGTGGTGGTCTTGCCCGACCCGTTGGGCCCGAGGAAACCGAACACCGACCCGAGGGGCACGCTCAGATTCACCCCGTCGACCGCGAGCTGCGATCCGAATCGTTTAGTCAGAGAATCGGTGCGGATCGCGAACCCGGTCGCGACGGGGCTCACTTCGCGGCGGCGGCAGCCTGGAGCTTCGCCACCGGCACCGAACCGGCGAACACGCGTCCATCATCCGTCAGCAACACGTTGACAAGGCTGGTGTGGAACACATGTCCCCCCGCCACGGCGGTCGTCAGCTTGCCGAAGAGCGGGGAGGATGTCGCGCTCGCGGTTCCCTTACCGGCCGGCACGGCCACGATGGAGTCCCAGCCGGTGCCGGTGACCGTCGGTTTGGCGGCATCGCTGGTCGGCATGCCGGGGCGTGCGGTTTCGGCCTTCGGGGCTTTCTCCGTGACCTTCGCACCGGCCGGCGGGGTGAACGCGAAGAGGCTGGCAGCGGGCGCGCCGAGATCGATTTTGGAGAAGCCGACGCTGAAGGCCGGAGTCTTCTGCGACCGCGCAAAGACCTCGACCGAGAGCGGGAGTCCCGTTTCGGAGTCCACCGCGATCGAGACCGAGCCGACCAGGGTGTCCGAGGCCTTCGGTGTCAACACGAGGTCGTACGCGGTGCGGCCGGCGACGCGAAGGTCGGAGCCGATAGAGACCGCGGTGCTCGAATCCACGGAGGCGAGGAGCTTCGCGGCGAGTTGGTCAGGGGTGGTCACCAAGTCTTGGGTTGCCGACTTTGCCGCCGGAGCAGTGAGAGTCGAGTGCACCGCGGTCTTCTTCTTCGAATCGTAGAGCCACACATCGGAGCCACTGCGCACGAGGTCCCGCTCGGCCATGTTGTCGAGCACCTGAACCCGCTGCTTCGTCGAGCCGTCGATGAAGACGCGAGCAGTGTGGGATCCGGTGAGCAGTTCGAGGGCCGAGCCCGCCGAGGCATCCGCTCCGGTGGTGGGCAACTGCGGCAGGCCGAGGCTCGAGGTCTGCGCGATCGTGCCGGACAACGCCGTGACTTTCTCGCCCGCGGCGAGGGCGAGCACCTGGGCAGGGGTCTTCGTGGGGAGGTTCACGGCGGCATTCGCCGAGAGAGGAACGGCGACGGCAGCCGATGCGATCAATACCGGGACCGCGACCGCGGGCATCCACTTCAACCAGGTGCGTGACATACCACTAAAAATACTCCGCGATACCTACAGTTCGCTGCATGATCGTGCCCAGGGTTTCGTACTCAGACTTCGGCGAGGCGGGGAAGAACCCGCTCCACCATGCGCTCCGTCCAGGCGACCGGATCGCTCCCGTGCGGGCTCATCGTGATCTGGTCCACACCGATCGCCGCGTACTCCGACATGCTGGAGAGGAATCCATCCACGTCCTCGAGCGGATCGGCACCCCCGATGATCGTCTTCTCGATGCTGGCGAGGTCGCGCTGTTCGGTCTCGCAGTGCCCGGCGAGCACCGCGATCTTGTGCTTCACGACCTCGTGGCTCACCGCGAAGAGGTTGCACGAGTCGGCGTAGCGCGCCACCAGTCGGAGGGTCTTCTGCTCGCCGCTGCCGCCGATCATGATGTGCGGGCGCGGTGCCTGGAGCGGGCGCGGTGCCTGGAGCGGGCGCGGGATGCAGATGGTCTCTGCCAGCTGGAAGTGGCGTCCGTCGTAATGCCCGTCGTCATCGCTCCACATCTGTCGGCAGATCTGGAGAGTCTCCTCGAGCTGCTCGAATCGATCGCGGAGCGACGGGAACGGCACACCGAGCCCGAGGTGCTCGCGCTCGTACCAGGCCGCGCCGATGCCGAGCACGGCACGCCCCTGCGACAACACGTCGAGAGTGGCGACCGTCTTGGCGAGAAGCCCGGGATGCCGATAGGTGACACCCGTGACCAAGAGGCCGAGTGACATCCTCTCGGTGATACCGGCGACGAAGCCCAGACCGGTGTAGCCCTCGAGCATCGGTTCTGCGGGTCCGCCCATCTGCTCCATCTGGAACCAGTGGTCCATGAGCGTGAACGCGGAGACCCCTCCCTGGTCAGCGGCTCTGGCGGTCGCGGCCAACACGGAGGCGATCGACTCCGGCTGGCCGGTAACGGTGAAGTTGGAGAAGTGGATGCCGAGTTTCATGGATCGAGCCTACGTTCGAAGCGCGAGGCATGACCGGTTCCGGCCCGATGCAACGCGGGACGGGATCCCCCACCCGCCCGAGGTGGTGAGCTATATTCGCCTCATGGACGAGTTGCGCCGGCTGAACGCGACGTCCGACTCCCTGGACGATCCGCTGGGCAATCCCGTCGATCCCGGTCGGGGAAGTCGACTGCGCGACCGTCGACTCGCCAGCCCCGAAGCCCGAAGTGTCGACCTGGCCGTGTCGGTGATCCTCACGGCGCTGCAGGTCGCAAGCAGCGCCTACCTGATCTTCCTCAACGTCTTCCTCCCCTTCGCGTTCGATGCGTGCGGATACCCACTCCCCAGCTGCGACTACACGCTCGGCACCGTCGCATCGTTCATCGTTCCGCTGGTGTCGGTTGCGGTTCTGCTCGCGACGATCGTCGTGATTGTCAGGAATCGCGCAAAATCTAGACTGTGTTGGTGGGTCCCCCTCGCCGGAATCGCTCTGACAGTCGTAGCGCTCCTGGTAGCCATCGGACTCATCAACATCGCTACCGGAGGGCCACCACTGTGACGGACGCACCCCGACGGATGGCGAACGACATGCGCTGCCCCTGCCTCAGCGGCGACAACTATGACGAGTGCTGCGCTCCCTTCCACCGTGGTGCCGCCTGGCCACCGACAGCCGAGCGACTCATGCGGTCTCGCTACTCGGCGTTCGCGGTCGGAGACCCCGACTACCTCCTGGCCAGCTGGCATCCGGATACGCGTCCGGCCTCCTTCGAGCTCGATGCGGGACTGCGCTGGTACCGTCTCGATATCGTCGCGCGAACAGCGGGCGGGCTCCTCGACACCGCAGGAACCGTGGACTTCCGTGCCTACTGGCGGGCAGCGGATGGCACGGCCGGAGTGCAGTCCGAGAACAGCCGCTTCGTGCGCGCGGACCGCCACTGGGTCTACCTCGGCGAAGCCTGACCGCTGATCCTGCGCGAGAGTTCGGCCGCGACCGTGCCGATCTGGTCGGCGAGCTCCGCCCAGCGTTCCACCGGAATCGCGTCTCGCGGGAACGATACGGCGATACCCGCGGCCGGCCAGCCGGCATGGTCTCGCACGGCCACCGCGACCGAGGCGATGCCCTCCGTCACGTCCCCATCTTCCGCCGCAAATCCACGTTCGCGCACGCTCTCGAGCAGTCGGGAGAGCTCGGAATAGCTGGACGGTCCCGTGTCGGAGTGGTGCGCGAAACTCTCACTCGAGGGGAAGAGAGCGCGAAGTTGAGACTTCGGGAGGGTTGCGAGCAGCGCCCGACCGCTCGCGGTGACGTGGCTCGGCAGCCTCACTCCGACATCCGTCACCAGGTGGGGACGCCGCGGCGCGCGCTCCTCGATGAGGTAGACGACGTCGCGACCATGAAGCACCGCCAGGTGCGCGCTCTCCCCGAGTCGATCGACGAGTGCCGAGAGGATGGGCCGGCCCAGCCGCGTGAGCGGTTCCTGGCGCATGAATCCCGAACTCAGCTCGAAGGCGGCGATGCCGATTCCGTAGCGCCGTGCCTCCGGAAAATGCAGCACGAAGCCATGCTCCTCGAGCACGCCGAGCAGGCGATAGACCGTCGAGCGCGGAAGGTCGAGGGCATGCGCGATGGTCGATGCGGCGACGGGCCCGCGCTGCGCCGACAGCAGACCGAGGATCCGGAGGGTGTGGTGCGCTGCCGGTGCGGACTGTGAGGGCCGGTCATCCATCGCGTCCCCCACCCGGTCGACTGTCCCGTATCTGAGACGGTGTTCAGCCTACCGTCGAGGAGCATCACGGCCCGAGAAGACCTGGTGGGTGGCGGCAGCGCCGATGCCACCGACTTCGAAACCCGGATCCCGGACGGTCCGGTAGCGCGCGGGGGGAAATCGTCCCCGGGGACCGCCGCGCAACGGCGATCCCCAGACCTGTGCTTTGACACCCGAACTGGGGGTAACGGGGTGGTCACAACCGGTGCTCCGCGCATGGGTAATGAAGCCACGCGTCCCAACCCTGATACGGAATGCGCAACACAGCACGACGGGTCAGCCCCGACCCAATGACTCCTTGCCCGCGGAGTGCCATGATCCGGATCCTCATTGTCGACGACCATACGACGTTCACCGAGCTTCTGACGGAGGCTCTCGATCGAGAACCGGACCTCTTGACGGTCGGTTCGACCGACAGCGGCCGTCGCGCGATCGGCCTCTGCCGCGAGCTGAATCCCGACCTCGTCGTGCTGGATTACCACCTGCCCGACGTCAACGGCCTGAGTGTCGCTGCCTCGATCCTTGCCGAGTCCCCCGGCATCCGAATCGTCATGCTGACGGGCGATCCCACTCCCGAGGCGGTCCAGCACGCCGCCACGATCGGAGTGGGAGCTTTCCTGCCGAAGGACGGGTCCTTGGCCGGCATGTTGAACACTCTCCGCAACGTCCGGACCGGCGGCTTCATGGTGCACCCCTCGCTGGTCGCCCAGCTGTACGCGCGGTGGAACCAGCACGAGCGCCAGAACTCGACTCAGACGTTCACCCCTCGGGAGCTCGAGGTCCTGCGCCTGATGGCGGACGGGAACGACGTGAGGGCCAATGCCGTCATTCTGGGAATCTCGGAGAACACCTGCCGCGGCTACGTGAAGTCCATCCTCGCAAAGCTCGGGGTGCACACCCAGCTCGAGGCTGTCGTCAGCGCTACCCGACTCGGACTCGTCGGGGCACACTGACATGCCTCGCCCGCAGATTCGGGGGGCACCCAAGCCCCCGAATCCTGCGGCCCGCGCGTCCCGCCACGACGAAGACGCGGCCGTCGAGCGCTCCGAAGTGCGCGCCGCCGTCATCAGGTTCCTCCTGATCGGGCTGGTCACACTCGTGGTGATCTCCGTGCCGGTTGCGCTGTGGATCCGTGGCCAGGCCGAACGCTACACCCTGGCGGCGGCTGTCGAGCGAACACACGAAATCGCCGATTACGCGGTCGCCCCCCTCATCACCGACGAACTCCTCGCCGGCGACCCCACCGCCCGGCGCAGGCTCAATGACCGGCTGGCGCGCTGGGCGGCCGGCAACTACATCCAAAGAATGAAGGTCTGGGATCCCAGCGGGCTGATCCTGTATTCCGATCTACCGTCGCTGATCGGTCGAACCTATCCGCTCCCCGACTGGAGCTCGGACCTGATCGCTCGGGGCACGGAAAGAGCGTCGTTCGGCACCGAACAGCGACTCGACAACGAGCAGGATTCCGCTTTGGGAGCGCTTGTCGAGGTGAACGTGAGCGCGATCGGTGCCTCCGGCCAGCCCTTCATTTTCGAGACCTATTTCGACGATGAGGCCGTGAGCGCCCAACAGCTCGCACTCGCGCGGGAGATCATCCCCGCGTTCACCCTGTCGTTGCTGGCCCTGCAACTCGCCCAGCTTCTGCCCGCGATCCGTCTGGCCAAGCGCATCCAGGCCGGTCAGGCATCCCGGCGTCGCCTGTTGCAGCATGCGATTGTGGCCTCCGATCTCGAACGCGGGCGGATCGCCAGGGAACTCCATGATGAAGTCATTCAGGATCTCGCGGGACTCTCCTACACGTTCGAGGCGGAAGAAGCGCACGGGCCGCCGCGGGAACGCCCCCTTTTCGGCCGAGCGCGCACAATCCTGCAGCGCAATGTCGGCGCGCTACGGTCGATGACGACGGAACTGTATCCCCCCGACTTCGCGCGGCTGGGTCTCGCCGAAGCGCTGTCGAGGCTGACCGATCCTCTCATCGACCACGGAATCGAGACCTCCGTGTCCCTGCCCGAGCGGATCGACCTCGACCAGGATCGCGCCGCAATCCTCTACCGGGTGGCGAGAGAGTCCCTCGCCAACACGATCAAGCACGCCGAGGCCGGCAGCGTCTCGCTCACCGTGAATCAGGATGGCGAGTTCACCAGGCTGATCGTGCGCGACGACGGTCACGGCTTCGACCCCGAGCGTCCCTCCCCTGACGGTCATCTGGGACTCCGGATCATGCGGGATACCGTTCACGTCGCGGGAGGAACGCTCTCCATCACCTCCCGGCCCGGCGAGGGCACCATCGTCGTGGCCGCGCTCGATCGCGCGTAGCGTCGTCAGTACCGTCCAGGCCCGGCTGAGGCGGACCGGTTGCCGTTAGGGGATGTCGAAGGCGTCGATGTTGAGGGCGCTCGAGCTGCCGAGGCCGTGGGCGGTGCCGTCGAAGTAGACGGACCAGGTGCCGGCGTTGTAGTAGAGCACGTCCTCGTCTTGAACCGCTCCCAGTCCCGGGACCGTCGTGGTCGCGGCACTGAAGGACAGGTAGAAGTGAGTCGCGTCGACCCGGACGAAGCCATCGACATTCGCGTTGGCCGGCAGGTTGTAGGGCGCGGCGCTTGCGTCGATCACCCTGCTGTATGCGGTGCCGTTCCAGCTGTAGATGTCAGCGTCATCCGCGCTGCCCGTCACTCCGGGCGGCAGCGCGTTGCCCAGCACGGAGAAATACAGGGTCGAGCCCGAGACGCTGATCGCATCCACGTCCAGGTCGTTGTTCCCGCCAAGGCCGTGGGTGCTCCCGTCGAAGAACATCGACCACGAGGTGCCGTTGAAGAACAGTACGTCCTCATCCTCCACGTTCCCGATACCGGGGACGTTCACCTGACCGGTGAAGGAGAGGTAGAACTGGTTGGGGCCCACCTGGTCGAAACCGTCGACGTTGGCGGTGCCGGGCAGCTTGTACGGTGCGATGGTCGCGTCGATGGTCCGGCTGAACGCTGTGCGGTTCCAGTTGTAGATATCCGCGTCGTCGGCGGTGCCGCCCACACCCGGCACGACGCTGTTGCCGGATGTCGAAAACAACAATGCCGCCTGCACCTGGAGAAGGACGGAGGCACTCGCGCTCCAGTTGCCCGCGGCATCCCGTACCCGAACCATCAGGGTGTAGCCGCCCTCTTGCCAACTCCTGACGTCGATCGACGAGGACACCGTCCACGGGCCCGTCCCGGTCACCGTCATCGGTATCCCGTTGCCCGCGCCGGGGTCCGCACCCGTGAACCACTCCGCACGGATCACCGTGGAGAAGGCATCCTCCGCCTGCGCCGCCACGCTCACGGATGCGGCTCCCGCCGTCGGGTTCGGAGACACCGCGACAGTGCCGAGCACCGGCTTGCTCTTGTCGACGAGCAGCGTCGTCATCTCCGTCACACCCCAGTTTCCCGCCGCATCCCGAGCATGCACAAAGAGCACGTGGTTACCGTCCGCGAGGGCGCTCACGGTAGCCGCGGGGATCATCGCCTCCAGGCTGGCGGTCGGTGCGCCAGCGGGCGCCGTGGGGACGACAGCCATCGCCGTGCCCGTCCCGTCGGCACCCCGGGTGTCCGTGAAGTACTCGGCCTGCGCGATGTTCGAGCCCCCACTCGAGACGTCATCACCGAGAGCACGCAGGGTGGCGTCGATCGACGCATTGGTGGGACTCGGTGTGATCGACGCAGACCGGGTAACCGGACCGGTGGTGTCTCCCACGGCGGGCGCTGTGATCGTCAGAGTTCCCGTCGCGGTTCTGCTGATCGCGCCGCTGCTGGCTGTGATGGTGAACGGATGACTGCCGGTGAGAATCTCGGACGTCGTGGTGACCAGCAGCTGCGAGGCGCTCGAGCCCGCAGGCAGGACGACCGGGGTGAACGTCCAGTCCGCCTCCGTCGCGCCCAGCCCGGACAGCGACAGCGAGATGGATCCGCTGAAGCCGAAGGCGCGGATGACCTGGACCGGAATGCTCAGGCTCCCTCCGGCGATCGACGTCGCGTCGGGCTGCGTGACAGCTACGCCGAAGTCCTGTTGCGCAAGAAGCCACTGGTACGCGGCCAGGACATTGACTCGTCCGTTGCCGTAGGCGGTATCGGGTCCCGCAACGCCGAGATCGACGGCGGTCGCCGTGAGTGCGGCCTGCGCCTGATCGGTGGAGAGTCCCGGGAGCGCGCCGAGCAGCAGCGCCAGCGCGCCGGACGCGCTCGGAGCCGCCATCGATGTGCCAGATGCCGTCTGGTACATGCCGTAGAGGTCGGCAGTGCGGATGTTGACGCCGGGCGCGACAACGTCAGGGAACACCCTGGTGCGCCCCCCGCACGTGGATGGCCCGCGACTGCTGGACGTGTCGATGACGTCCGCACCGGTGACAGCGCCGACGGCCACGGCCTCGGGGTAGTTGGCCGGACTGACGCTGGAGGAAACCCCCGAGCCGTAGTTTCCGGCGGCGAAGACGGGCAGGATACCGGCCGTGCGCAGCGCTTGGAGGTCGGGTTGGAACGAGAGGTCGCAGCCGGGCCCCGCGCCGATCGACCAGGATCCGTTCACGATCTGGGGCGCGTCTGCGGTAGTCGGATCGTGATCCGGGTCGAGTGCCCACTGGAATGCCTGATGGATCGCGGTGACGGTCGCCGCCCCCCTGTCGTTGAAGATCTTCGCCGCAATCCACGTTGCGCCGGGGGCCACCCCGATCGACGTGCCGCCTGCGTCACCGCCGAGGATCGCACCGGTCGTCGCGGTCCCGTGGCCGGAGAGATCGGTCGGGGTCACGGGATGCTCGCCGTAGGGGTCGAACCAGCCGCCTGCGCCTCCGCGCCATCTGCCCGCGAGGTCGGGATGAGTGATGTCGACACCGCTGTCCAGGCTCGCGACCACCACGCCCTGCCCGGTTAACCCGAGGTTCCACAGTGCCGGGGCGCTGACCGCGGCGAGACCGGGTTCCGGCGCTCCGGAGGACGGAACCACCGCGACCGTGTCGGGGGTGATGCTCGCCACCTCTGGGCGAGCCGCCAGCTCCTGGATGACGCCGGCGGTCGCGGTCACCGAGATCCCATTGACGACCCACAGGGGTGTGGCCCCCGCCACCTTCCCCTGGGCGGCCCGGGCGCGCAACAGAGCCCGGAGGGGAACCTGAGTGCTGTTCGCCGTCGCCGTCAACGCCTGGATCGTGCCGTTCAGTCGTGCCGCACGGTTGGCCCCCTTGACGCGTTTCAGATTGGTCTGCTCCCGCAGGGTGACGATCACCGTGGTCATCTCGCCGCGAGGGAGGGCGGCCAGCATCGAGTGGACACCGGCGGACAGCCTGCCGATTCCCGACGGGGTGCTCGTTCGAGCCGACGCGGCCGGGGCGAGCCCCGTCACGAGCAGGGCGACCAACGCGGTCACGGCAAGGGTTTTCCTCATCGTCGGCTCCCTATTTTCTTGCCGTTGAGCTGAGATCGCGAAGCGACTCGGGCTCCGCGGCGGGTTCGTGGCGCCGGCGGGCGGTCAGGAGGGCACCGAGCGCCACGGCCAGCAGCAGAACGGCAAGAGCGGACGTCACGAGCTGTAGCGGACGGGCGCTCTCGGTACCCTCGGCGGGGATAGTCATTCGGAGTTTGGTGAGCGCTGTGGGCAGGCCGTCGCGTTCCAGCGACACGGAGGCTGTCCACGCGCCGGGGGCGGGTTTCTCCGTCTCTGCTTCATAGCGTCCCGGCTCGATGCGGTCGAACAGCACCTCGCGAGTGCCGGTCGGGCCGGTGAGGGCGACAGAGACGGCAGTGACGGGTGCATCCTCCAGCTTGACGATCGAACGGGATCGGACGATGAGACGGCTCTGGCCCGGCCCGGCGGCAACCTGCTCGAGCGTGACGAAGAGCCCGTCAACGGTGGTCGTGTGCAACTCGGTCTGTCTCGTCGCTGTTGCGATCTCCCGCGCCGTGGGAACAGAGGTGAGCACGCCGGCGGTGCCAACGGCCACGGCAAGGACGAGTACCTCCGCGGCGACGACGGTGACGAATCGGCGCCGCGGAAGCGGCACCCATCCCGCCGGACGCCGGAGGACGCGACCCACCCGAGCCGCCAAATACGGATTGACGAGCAACGTGTTGATCGCCGCCAAGGCCAGCGCGACGATGACAAGGACGAGCTTCGCGGCGACGGCGCCGCCGTAGACGGTCGCGGCCACGAAACTCAGGTCGGGGATGTGCAGACCGGCCTCGTAGATGCCCGTCGCCACCAGGACGGCCGTGGCGATAGCGGCCATCGGGCCGAAGCTGCGCCAGGCCGATCCCAGGATGCGGGCGCGCGCATCCGGGTGGATGCGCATCAGGGGGATCAGGCAGAAGGCGAGGATCGCCAGGCCGCCGGCCCACACTCCCGCGGCGACGAGGTGGGAAGCGGATGCGACGACAGCCAACGCGGATCCGCTGGGCAGACTCGAGGCGTGACCGGCCCACGCCTCCAGCCCGACGACAGGCGCGAGCGCCAGGACTGCGATCATCAGCCGCCCTTCGGCTCGGGAGGTGCGAGTCGCCCAGTACACGGTGCCGGCCGCGATCGCGAGCGCGATCTCCCGGGCAAGCCACAGGTGGCCCCATTCGGTGCCGGTCAGGGTGGCCCAGGTGGTGCCGAACCACTCCCCGAGAGAGCTGCCTCCGCGCTGAGTGAGGAGAAAGGGGGCGACGGCGCCGGACACGACGGCCACGCACAGAGCGAGCGCTCCGACGAGGAGAGAGCGCCGACGGGGCGAGACTCCCATCTCGCCCATCGAGCCGAACACGCGACCGGAGACGACCACCGCGCCGATCGCGAGCATGATCGCCGACAGGTCGATCCAGCGAAGCAGTAGTCCTGAAGGATCGAAGATCCCTGCGACGGAGGGAGCGATCACCGCTGGCCGCGTACCGACGCCGAAGACCAGCGAGCCCTGGGTCGCGTGACCGTCGTCGGTTGCGAGCACCTTCCAATCCAGCGCATAGGTCGCCTTCGCGAGCGGACGCGTGGAGATTCGGACGATGCCTTTGTCATCGGCTTGGGACACCGATACCTCCGTGGCCACCCGCGCACCGTCGGAGGCACGGAGCTCGAAGCTGCTGGCCTGCGCGGAGACCGCCTCCGTGAACCAGAGGGTGAAGGTGGATCTGCCGACGGCGATCACGCCTTCGTTTGGCGGGTCGGATCGCTCGAGTTCACTGTGCGCCCAGGCGGGCGTCGCCCCGAACAGGACCAGGACGAAGGCGGCCATCAGGATCGCGGTCAGGCGGCTCCCCCTCCGCAACCAGACGCGCTTCATTGCTGGGCCACGATGTGCTCGATGCGGGAGTCCCCCATCACCAGCGTGAGTTTGGACCCGGCGTGGATGGCGTTGTGCGCGTTGGCGAAGAGGAAGAAGTAGGTTCCACCCAGGGTGATTTCCGATGCGTGATGGGGCCGGGATATGACCATCGTCGCCCCCGTGTCCTCGACGACCACGATGGGAAGCAGCTTTTCGTCGTGGATCATCCGATCGGCCTTGTCGGGGTCCACCACCTGATACCGGAACTCGACGAGTCCCCCTGCCGCTGTCAGGCCGATCAGGTTCACATCGATCCCGTAGCGGGCGGCCATGCCCTCGGCCGTCACCAGGGTGGTCCCCGCGCGAACGTCTGCCTTCTGCCCCGGCCACCAGCCCAGGGCGGCACTCGTTCCACCCCCGACCAGGAGCACAGCCACGAGGCCGATCGCCAGCAACCGCCAGCGGCGGGGTCGAGTCTGGCCGCCGTCGGCCTCCGACTCAACGTTCGACTCGGACATCGTCTCGGTGATCATGGTGTTTCCCTCTCTTCCGCCCGCGGAACGGGTTACCGGCCAGCTGGCGATGTTTACTAGGGGATGTCGAAGGCGTCGATGTCGAGGTTGCCGGTGGTGAGTCCGTGGGCGGTACCGTCGAAGTAGACCGACCAGGTGCCCGCGTTGTAGTAGAGGATGTCTTCGTCCTGCACCGCACCCAGAACCGGCACTGTGGTGGTGTCGGCACTGAAGGACAGGGCGAAGTGGGTCGAGTCGACCCGCACGAATCCATCGACATTCGCGTTGGCCGGCAGGTTGTAGGGCGCGGCGCTCGCGTCGATCACCCGACCGAACGTTGTTCCGTTCCAGCTGTAGATGTCGGCGTCGTCTCCGGCGCCGGAGACTCCGGGAGGCACGGCAGCGTTGTCGGTGGAGAAGTAGAGCTGACCGCCGACGATGCTGATGGCGTCCAGATCTGTCGCCCTGCTCCCGGTGAGGCCCCGCGCACTGCCGTCGAAGTACAGCGACCAGGTGCCCGCGTTGTAGTAGACGACGTCTTCATCCTGCACGTTACCGATGCCGGGCACGGTCACCTGGCCGGAGAACGAGAGGTAGAAGTGGGAGTTGTCGACCCGGTCGAACGCATCGACGTTGGCGGCGACCGGCAGGGTGTACGGCGCAATGCTCATGTCGAATAGCCGGGCGAAGGCGGAGCCGTTCCAGCTGTAAATGTCGGCATCGTCGGCAGTTCCTCCCACCCCGGGCGGGTTGCTGTTGCCGAAGGTGGAGAACGACACCGCGGACTGCACCTGGATCACCGTGGAGGCGGTCGCACTCCAGTTGCCGGCCGCATCCCGCACCCGCACCGTGAGGGTACGGGCGCCTTCGGTGTACCCTCTGACGTCGACCGGTGAAGCCACAATCCATGACGGACCGGTGCCGGTGACCGTCATCGCGGTGCCGTTGCCCGCTCCCGGGTCGGTGCCGGTGAACCACTCGGCACGAGTCACCGTTGTGCGGGCATCCGTCGCCTGGGCAATGAGGTTCACCGTGGAGGCGCCCGCAGTCGGATTCGGCGTTGCGGTCACGGAACTGACCACCGGCTTGACCTTGTCGACCACCAGGGTCGTGGTCGCGGTACCACCCCAGTTGCCCGCGGCATCCTTCGCATGCACGGAGATGCTGTGATCGCCGTCGGCCAGCAGCGAGACGGTCGCCAGTGGAATCTCGAAGTAGCCGGACTCCGACGCGCTGTCGTACACGCTGTCGGTGGCTCTGACCACGATGCCCGTGCCGTTCGCGGTGACCGTGTCGATAAAGGCCTCGGCTGCGTTGATGGTGCTGTTGACGCCGGCGCCGAGGGGATCGGACATCGTCGCCACCGTCACCCGCACGGCCGAGGGGCTGCCGTTGAAGGCGAGCGTGCCGTTATTGGGTGTCGGCGCCACCACGACTCCAGAGGTGGCGGGGGCCGTCTTGTCGACCACCAGGGTGATGGCGACCGGCGCGCCCCAGTTGCCCGCGGCATCCTTGCTGTGGATGGAGACGAGGTGGTTGCCTTCGGCAAGGGAGCCGAGGACTCCCGCGGGGATCACTGCATCCAGGCTGGCCGTCGGTGCGGCGGTATTCACGGTCATGACCGCTCCAGATCCATCCGTGCCGACAGCGTCGATGAAGTACTCGCCGTCCGTGATGTTCGAGCCGCCCGTTGCGGTGTCATCCCCCGTGGCATGCACGGCGATCAGACGTGCCGCCGACCCGTTGGTGAGGCCGGGGGCCAGAGACGGGGACTTCGAGGTCGGGCCGGTCGCGTCGCCGCCGGTGACCAGTACGGAGCTGAGAACGCCACGGTTACCGGCAGAGTCCTGCCCCCGGACGTAGAGGACGTGCTGGCCGGTGGGGATGGTCAGCGACGCCGTGACAGACACGCCTCCGGCGCCGCTGCCCTCCATCGAGGTGCCCGTGCCCGTCACGGTGTCGATGAAGTACTCGGCGCCCGTGATGCTCGATCCGCCGGTCGTGGTGTCGTCGATAGTGGCCTTCAGGACGCCCGCCGTGTAGGCGACCGCAGTGCTGACCGGTCCGGTGATATCGGATCCGCCGGCAGCGCTCGCAGGGACGGTGACGAAGGTGAGCATTCCGCCGGTACCCGCGCTGGTGCTGTTGTGCAGCAGCAGGCTGCCGTCGTAGATCGGCACGCGGGTCACGGCGGTCGTCGCGCCCGGAGCCGTGACGACGGCATCCGCCGTCTGACCCGGGCCGAATGTTTCCGCAACGTAGTGACGTGCGTATGTCAATGGGCTGCCATCGAGAGCGATGACCCTCTGATCGGTGCCAAGCGATGCCAGTGAGTGGTAGCGACTGCCGGCATTGACGTAGCGCAGCAGTACCTTGTTGCCCCCGGCCGTCGCGGGGATGGTGTCGGTGTTCGGATAGGCCTTCCCGTTGATCAGGGAATACCGGGGGGCGTAGTTACGCATGTCGAAGGCCGCCGGGTTGGCGGCGTTGTTCAGTGCCGGATCGATCTCGCTGAGCAGCACGACCGCCTCGTCATCGAAGGTGGTGCTCGCGTCGTAGGCCTGGCCGGCTGTCGCCGGGCGCACGATCAGTGCTCCATACAGTCCCATCGACACCTGGTGCTGCGCGCCGGGTACCAGTCCTGCTTCATAGAGGTAGGTGCCGGGTCGGCTCGCCGTGAAGGTGTACGACCTGGTTGCGCCGGGCGCGGCCCCGGTGCGGTCCGGCACCATCTGCTGGCCCTGGAAGAGCAGCGCGGTGTTCTCGGTCAGCTCGTTGTGCAGCGTGATCGTGACGGTGTCCCCGACGGTGGCACACAGCGTTGGTCCGGCGGGCTCGGTCACAGTGCCCGGGGTGCTGCGGTAGCCCCAGACCTTCACGTTCTGGCCGGCAATGGTCGTCGACCCCGACACCGCATACAGGTCGCCAGGGGCGGTACACGCCACGGTCGCGGCTTGAGCGGTCGTTGCCGGCCCGAGAAGGGCCATCAGCACGGCAAGTCCTCCGGCGGACACCAGCGCCGCGACGACAGACGAGATCACTTTTTTCATGCTCTTCGGGTGAGACATTGTTCTCCACACCTTCCTGGTCAGCCGCAGCTGTTGGGCGTCGGCGGGTCGATCCGCATGTAGGTGATCGGTCCGGTCATATTCGTGCCCCAGGACGTGATCTGGAACAGGGCGTGATTGTGGGAAATGATGTAGTACTCCCCGCACTGGTTCACGCTCTGGATGCCGGGGGGCAAGGCTTCCTTGGTCCCGAGGTACGGACTTCCGCTGTAGAAGACACCGATCGACTGGTCGGCCAGCGCCGGCACCGTCACCGGGACCGGGTTGGACGGGGAGTAGTTCTCAGCGTCATACCACTTGAACAGCACGTCCCAGGTCTGGCTCGGACCGATGTTGATGGCGAACTTCTCGAACGAGAGGTCCTGCCCGGCGGGGCCCTCGAGCGGGTGGCCGTCTCGAGCGATGACCAGGCCGTTGTTGCCGTGCGGATGGAACGGATAGTCCTCCGTGCCAACATTGAGGTACCGGGCCATCCCGGGCTGGTCCGGCGTGGTGGCGGTGCGGTTGAACTCCGTGATCTGGGCGAGTGCCCCGTAGGGCTGAGCGGGAAGCCAACTGGCGCCATTGTCGGCGATGCTGTCGGGGTATCCGCGACCGTTGATCAGCCAATAGCGCGGGTGGTAATTGTTCATGTTGAAGCTCTTGTTGTTCTCGACGGCCTGATGTTGGTAAGGGTCGATTTCGCTCAGCAGCACCATGAATTCCTGGCTCGGCTTGAACCGGCTGTCTTTCCTGTTGTTGGCGTACTCGCTCGCGGTCGACCCGGCCGCTCCTCCCGTCGGCACGGCCGAGGGGCGCACTATCAGCGCCCCGAACAGGCCCATCCGGACCTGCTTCTCCGGGTTGGTACCGGACTCGTAAAGGAACGTTCCCGGGTTGGCGGCCACGAAGCTGTAGGTGACGGTCCCGCCCCCGGCCGCGGCCGTGTTGGTGAGCGAGGTGATCGGGCCGGCCCCCGTGGACTGGGGTTGCGCCGGGATCCCGTTGGCCAGAACGCTCTCCTGGCCAGGGAATACGATCGACGCCGCCTCGGGCAGGGTGTTGTGCAGAATCACGGTGACGGTGTCTCCGGCGTTGACACACAGCACCGGGCCGGGATGCTGGAATGCGTCGAACCCGCTGGAGTACCCCCACATGAACGCCGTGTTCCCATCGGGCAGGCTGATGTATCCGGTCTTGGTGGTCAGGTTGAAGATCGGGGTCGTGGCGCCGCCACCAACTCCGGCGGTGCATTCGATGCCGACCCGCGCGGCGGGCGTGGCGATCGCCGCCGGGGTGAACGAGCTCATCACGGCTCCGACCAGGGGCAACGCGATCAGCAGCGCTGCCCAGCGCACGCCCCGGCTGCGAACCTTCCCTTGAAGCACGGCGGTCCCTCTCATCATGGCTCTCAGACTCCCAGGTCGTTCGGATAGCTCTGCGGAGGGATGCCGCCAGCGGCATACACGCGGATCTCGGTGGCTTGACCGCCCATTCCGCCCGGCGCCAGGTTGTTTGTGACGGGGTAGTTGCGGTTGTAGATCAGGTAGGTGTCAAAGCCGGGACCGGTGTGGTCGGGCGCGACGAAGACGACATCGAAGCTCTCACCCGGGCCGATGTTGATCGTCTCGGTCTCGTAGGACGTATCGGTGCCGTCACGTCCCCGCATGGGCGTGGCGTCTCGACCGACGACCCGCATCCGGATCCCGGCCGTGGTCATCGCCTGCTCCCGGAATCCGAGGTTGGCGAATCGCAGCGCAACCGTCTCGCCGGCGTTACAGGTCACGAGCGACGACTGCGGCTGGTACTGCAACTCCGGGTGCCCAGCCGGTGCGATCAGATCCCCGGCGGAATCGGTCTGCACCGCAAGCGAGTGCACGGATGCCGCGGCATCGATCGGCGCATTGGGGGCGATGGTGTCGGGATAGACCCGACCGTTGAGCAAGCCGAAGTCGGCCCGGTAGTTGCTCCATTCCGGCAGCTGGATGTGGGCATCCGCCCAGTGCGCCTCGGCCCACACCTCCGAGAGGAACATGCCGAACTCTCGATCGAAGCCTGTCGAACCGTCGCCGTCGTTGTACAGGAACTTGCTGTGCCCGGCGATGTTCTGGCCGTCTTGCAGCGGACGCACGAACACCAGGCCGGTCATGCCCATGTGCACGTGCTCGACGTCCTCCACGTGGCAGTGGAACATATAGGTACCGGGTTCGCGGGGCCGGTAGACGTAGGTGAAGACGCGCCCTGTCCTGATCGCGACGGAACCGGAGGGTTCACCGTCGAAGAACGGAATCACGTTGCGGAAGCCGTGCCAGTGCAGGGTGTGCGCGTCGAACAGGTCGGGCCGCAGGGCCAGACCGAGGTTGGTCAGTTGTACCGTGAAGTCGACCGGGCTGGCCGGGTCGAACTGTTTCGTCCAGAACATCGGAGCGGAGTGCTGGGCCTTGTTCTTCTGATTCGTCCGCTGAAGATCGGTCTTGCCGGTGACATCGCGGAACCCGAAGATATAGGTGGTGAGCAGATCGGGCGCGAGGACGTCGGGGTGGAACGGTGGGATGGCCGGGGTCTCCGGCAAGTGGATCCAGCCGTCGGTGCCCGCCAGGAAGAGGTCGGGGTCTCCCACGGCCCCGACCGCGGCCTCGGGCCTGAGCACGTTGCCCGCCAGGACACCCGTGCCGACGATGACCACCGCACCGCCGGCGAGCTTGAGCACGTCGCGGCGGCTGAAAGGCTGCTTGAACATCATTCTCGTGTCTCCCTGGGGGTGGTCGCTAGCGCTATCTGAAGAGGGGGTCATGGCGTGGGCAGGTCGAAGGCGTCCAGCTGGAGGTTTCCGTCGCCACCCAGCCCGTGTGCGGTGCCATCGAAGTAGACCGACCAGGTGCCCGCGTTGTAGAAGACGACGTCTTCGTCCTGCACCGTGCCGAGACCGGGAACCGTCGTGTTCGCGCTGCCGAATGACAGGTAGAAGTGGGTGTCGTCGACCCGGACGAAGCCATCGACGTTCGCGCTGTTCGGCAGGGTGTAGGGAGCGACGCTGGCGTCGATCACGCGGGTGAAGCTGCTGCCACCGTTCCACCGGTAGATGTCGGCGTCGTCACCGCTGGAGGCTGTTCCCGCCCCAGGGGGGACCGCGGCGTTGTCGGTGGAGAAGTACAGCTGGCCCCCGACGATGCTGATGGCATCAAGGTCCGTCGCACGGTCCCCCACAAGACCACGGACACTGCCGTCGAAGAACAACGACCAGGTGCCAGCGTTGTAGAACACGACGTCTTCGTCCTGCACGGTGCCGATACCCGGCACAGTCACCGGGCCGGTGAAGGAGAGATAAAAGTGCGTGGCGTCGACCCGGTCGAAGCCGTCGACGTTGGCGGTGGTCGGCAGTCCGTACGGCGCGGTCGTCACGTCGTAGGTCCGGCTGAAGGTCGCGCCATCCCAGAGGTGGATGTCCGCGTCATCCGCGGTGCCTCCCACGCCGGGCGGGTTGGTGTTCCCTGCCGTCGAGAAGTACAGCGCCTGGCCGGCGGCCGGGGGTTCTGGTGGCAGCGCGTCGCCGGGGAACGAGATGGCATCAATGTCGAGGCCGGCCGACCCGTTCAGTCCGTGGGTGCCACCGTTGAAGTAGATCGACCAGGCGCCGTTGAAGTAGACCACGTCCTCGTCGTTTACCGCGCCGACACCGGGGACGTTGGTGGTCGGGTTGCTGAACGACATGTAGAAGTGGGTCGCGTCGCGCCAGATGAGCCCGTCTACGTTGGGGTTATTGGTGCCCGTGGCCGACCCGCTGTTCGGGAGATTGGTGGGGGCCGTCGTGGCATCCAGAACACGGGAGTAGGAGTTTCCACCATTCCAGCGGTAAACGTCCGCATTGTCGCCGGTGCCACCGGCGCCCGGCGGCACCACCGTGTTGTTGGTCGTGAAGTACAGCGTGTTGCCGACGATGCTGATCGCCCCCAAGTCGATGGAGCCGGGCAGCCCGTTGGCGCTCCCGTCGAACCAGAGAGACCAGGAAGTACCGTCGAAGTACACGACGTCCTCGTCGGAGACCGTTCCGATCCCGGGCAGGGTGACGTTGCCAGCGAACGAGACGTAGAAACGGGTCGCGTCCACTCGGGAGAAGCCGTCGGTGTCGGCGGTGCTCGGCACGGTGTACGGGGCAGCGGTCATGTCGATCGAGCGACTGAACGCGGTGCCATTCCACACGTGGATGTCCGCATCGTCGGCGGTTCCCGTCACGCCGGGCGGGTTGGTGTTCCCGGCAGTGGAGAAGTACAGGTCGGGGCTGGGCGTGGACACTGTCGCGCCGAACTCGTCTGCACCACTGTCGAAGCCTCCCAGCGCGGGCCGAGCCTGGTTGTCGATATCCGTGGCGGGCGCGGTCACGCCCGCCTTGGATGCCGCGCCGAGGTTGCAGGCGGGTGAGCCGGGGCAGTTGGCCAGGTGGTAGTTGCCCAAGAGGTTCGGCGGGGCTTCGACCGTCACGAGCGTGGCATCCACGAAGGTGGGGTTCTGACGCCAGGTCGCGAAGGACACGGAGACGTCATAGGTCGAGACCACAGCCGGATCGGTGGTGCTGTTGGTCGGACTGGTCGTGTACAGGTGATCTGCTGGGTTCTGCTGCACCACGGAGTTCGACGGCGCGAGCACACCCGTGCCGTCAGCGACTCCGAGATCCCAGTTGTTGATGTCCGAAGCACCAGACAGGCCGACACCGGTGACCGTGGTGCCGGAACGGGTGCCGGCGCGGTTGTCCCAGAAGATGTTGTTGAACGTCGACGGCTGGCTGAAGCTCGGTGACCCGCTCGGCAGTGTGACCTGCAGCTGATCGCTGTTCGCCGACGTGGACAACCCGGCGGGAGCCGGCTGCCCGTCTGAGGTGACCGCCGTGGCCGTCGTCAGGTTCTTCATGATCGTGTTGTTGAAGACCCGCACGTCAGGAGCGTCGTTGATGCCGATGCCACCACCCTCATGGGTCGACACATTGTTGACGATCATGTTGTTGTACACGTTCATCGGGTAGTTGCCGGCCATCAGGAACCGGATGCCGCCGCCGTCGTCGTTCGCCATGTTGGCCTGGATCTGATTGGCGTAGATGTCCACCGCCCCGGAGCCGGGCGAGAGTGCACCGACGGTGGCCGGCAGTTGCCCGGCGATCATGATGGCACCGCCCTCATCGTTGGACGAGTTGAAGTAGATGCGGTTGTGGTGGATCTTGCCGCCGGGGCTCAGTCCGTACGCGCTCAGCCCGCCGCCGTACTCCAGCGAGAAGTTGCCACAGATGTCGTTGCCGGACACTTCGTAGCCGTCGGACCCCGCGAAGAGGCCGATGCCGCCGGCCAGGTTGGTGCCGGCGTTGGCGATCACGCGGTTGTTGGCGATCCGCACGTTCTCGTTGTGGTTGCTCGTGTTCGGCGCGGCAAGGTCCGGCGTGCCGATCCGGATGGTCCCGTAGCCGCCGCCGTTGTTCTGCACCACGTTGTTGGTGATCTGGAGGGAGCGGGCGTAGGCGTTGGCGAAGATGGCTCCGCCCTGCGTGGTGATGTTCGGCGGAAGGCCGGTCGGCCCACCGGTGATGGCGTCGATGTTGCCCGGGAAGCCCACCTGGTCGCCGCCGCGGATGTCGAAGCCGTCGATGGACGCCTTGAATCCGTTGGTGAACTGCCGTGCCCGGCCGTTCGCGGTGGTGGCGTTCGCCGAGGCGAGCACGTAGATCGCCTCCCCGTCGTTGACGGCCTGGTTGCCGTCCCAAGCCAGGCCGCCGACCTTGGTGAACCAGGCGGTGGCCAGCGCGGTGTCTCCGCCGAAGGCACCGGCGTCGATGATCGATCCGGGCACGAATGTGCCGCCCTGGAAGCCGCCGGAGCCCAAGCCCTGCAGCTTGACGGGCGAGGCGACAACGAGGTTCTCGTAGTAGGCACCGCGAGGGTTGCTTGCCGTGGCGGGGGCCGGGTAGACGATCACCAGGTCGTCGCCCGAGTTCGTGAACGCGGCATCGAGTGCGGCCTGGATCGTGCCGAAGGGGTGTCCGGGGCCGACCTCGTGCACTGTGGGGTTGTATCCCGTTCCGAGCACATGGAAGGTGAGTCCGTTCACCGTGCTCTGCCCGTTGCCGGAGGTGATCGCGAGCTGCTGCGGCCCCACAGGGGCTCCCCCAGGCACGGTGGCGGAGATCGCGGTGTCGCTCCAGGCGGTCACGGTGAGAGCGGCGCTGCCAAGGGTGACCTGGCCGGCTCCCTGGACGGCGCCGAAGCCGGTGCCGGAGATCGTGAATGAGCGGCTCCCCGTCGCGGTCACGTAGGGCTGTGAGACGGCGAGAAGTTGCGGTGTCGCGCCATCGAGTGTGCAGGCGATCGCCGTGTTGACGCCCGTCGTCGGCGACCCGACATAGACCCCGACCTGGGTCGGAGCGAGGTCAGTCGGAATCGTCACGCCAGGGATAGCCTCGAACTCGGTCGCGATGGAGCGATACCGCGGGTTGTAGTTCGTATTCAGATGCCCGGGGATACCGGGGTCGTTGCCCACGAAGCGGTACATGTTGGCGCAGACACCCGACGGAGTGGGGCAGCTGATGTGGTTCGTGGAGGGAAGCAGCACGTCGTACGCCCCGTTGAAGTCGGACTCGAGCGTCGTGACCAGCCGGTTCGCGAAGTCGTAGATGCCGATGGGCGCGAAGGCCACACCGGTCTTCTCCCCGAAGAGCGTGGACCGGGGGTCGGTGGAGAAGTTGATGTCGTCGACGATGAGGCCGCGCAGACGGGACGGGACCGGCACGTCGGTGAAGATGTTGAACATGGGCACGATCGACTTGCCGTTGTTCACGCGCACCAGCTTGGTCTCGCAGCTCGGCTTGGCTGCGCCTTCGTACGGCGACCCACCGATTGCCAGGAACGTGGGGTTCGTGACCGGTGTCGAGGCCGGAACGGTGACTCCCGTTGGAACGCCGTTGGCGTCGTCGCCGATCACAGGGCCGTAGCCGTCCGTCTTACTACCGAGAAGGTCGACAGTGTGGAGCGGTCCCGCGCAGGCCGGCGGCGGCACCTGCGGAACGATCTGGTCCCCGTTGCCGATGTTGATATCGGTCTCGCTGGTCACCTTGTACAGCGGGTCGCCGGTGGCATCCTGCGGGATCGCGACCTTCACCAGGTAATCGCCGCTTCCGAGCGGCTCGAATGTTCCGCCGTCGCACTCGGGGTTGGACGGATCCGTGGCGATCACCGTGCCTGTGCAGGCATCGGCGAAGCCGTAGTTGCCGTCGACGGACGCGCCGAAGTTGGCGGCGGATGTTCCCTGGTCGGTCGGGTACGGACCGAATTGCACCCCCTGGATGAAGCTCGAGATGCACTCTCCGGAGGTCTCCTGGTCGGGCGCGAGCACGTTCTCGTCGAAGGCGGCGGGGTTCGTTGCGGCGTGGACGAGAGGTTTGCCATCGACATCCCGAGCCACGCATCCGGTCGGGCGGCTCCAGTGCTCCGAGAGGTAGGTGTTCAACAGCTTCCCCTTGGCCAAGGACCCGTCGGACGCGAGCTCGAATGCGTCGTTCGTGCCACCACACGGTGCGGTCGTCGTGCCGCAGTCGACGGTGGACCAGAGCTCGACCGGCACATCGGAGACGCCCGGCTGCCAGTCCTCGGAGGCCGCGTATTGCGGGTCGAGCTCATTGCGGGTCGTGTCGTAGCTGACCGAGCCGACGATGCCGCCGTTGCGGGGGTCGATGCCGTTGGCCCCGGTCGAATCGTAGGAGTGCACTCCCCAGTCCATAGTGCCGCTGAGGCCGATGATGCTGAGCACACTCACGTCGACACCGGCGCCCTTGACCGTGGTCGGAGTCGGCTGGTTGTCAGACTGGTAGGTGACACCGGTGGTGTAGAAGGAGGGGTTGAAGTTCTCCATGACGGTCCACTCGCTGAGGGGGTATGCGCTCTCGAAGTGGTAGTAGCCGGTGCTATCGGTGGTGACGAGGTTCGTCCCTCTGTCCATCAGCGAGTTGTCCTGCTTGCGCATGGTCAGGGTGAAGTTGGGCATGCCACTCTCGCCCGGGTCCCTCACGCCGTTGCGATTGCTGTCGTTGAAGACGTATCCGTCGTATTCGGTCCACCATCCGCTGTCGGGCAGGTTGCCCATCTTGACGGTCTCGCCGTTCTTCACGGTGACGTTGACCGTATTGATGAAGTGGTTCTGCGGCTCGTCCCACCAGCTCAGGCTGTAGTTGCCATCGGGCACGCCGGCGATGTCGAAGGTGCCGTCCGCGGCGCCATGACCCACCCAGACGGCCTGGTCACCCGCCTGAAGGTCACTGAGTGAGAGCCACGGATTGACGATCGGCTTGCCCATCTTGCTGCCGGTCAGACCGAGCCAGTAGTTGAAATCGCCGCCCTTCGGCGGGCTGTACTGCTTGACGTTCACCACCGTGCCCGAGATGTGGCCGGAGCCGGTGGTCAGAATGTTCGTGGGCTTGACGAATCCGAAGATCGGCCCGGGCACGGGTTCACCTGCCACCAGGGCCTCGGTGTCGTATCCGGTGCTGCCCTCCATGACCCACGCGTCGAAGTCGTGGTTTCCTTCAAGGGTCGTGGTCTGGATCCAGGTCTGGTTGGACGGGGCCGAGGCGGTGAGCGCATAGCGGTTGCTCCCGAGGTGGGGCATAGTCAGGATGCCGTCGGCATCGCTGACGCAGTGGCCGCCCGACCCGGGGATCGGGACCGGCAGCATCTCGGGGTCCAGACTGGCCACGGGGATCACATGGGTGACCGGGTCCTCACCCTGATACACGGTGCACAGCGGATTGCCGTAGACGTCGGTCTGCACTTCGCCAAGGGTGTCGGCGATGTGGCCGGTGAAGCCGGCCAGGCCGGGCTCCCCCTGGTCGATCGTGCCGTTGGTCGTCGCGCTGTCCTGGAAGATCTGTGCGCGGAGTGTCGAATCCGGCAGGGGGGTCGGCTGCATTTCGACGGTGACCAGACCGGATGCCGGGAACGGCACGGTGAAGTGTGCGCCGTCGATCTTGTAGCCCTCGGAGAGCACGGAGATCAGGTAGCGCCCGTTCGGCAGGTCGACGCCGGGGGCGAAGTCCGTCTGGTCGCCCTGGCGCACGATGGGGCTCGTGGTGTGCGGTGTCTCCTTGATGGAGGTCCATTCGCAGGAGCCCGGATACCCGGCGTCGAGGGTGTTGCAACCGGAACCGAGCGCGGGACTCCGCTGGGCGGTCGATCCACTGTTGTCCTGGTTGATCATGTAGCTGAAGTTCGAGATGGCGGCGCCCTTGGTGACTCCAGCGCCCGCGAAGGCGCGAGGTTCCGTGCGGGCGCTGATGACGTTGAGCGTCAGGGTGTTCGTCGTCGCGGCCTGGGCCGGCTGGGGCGTGGGCGCCACGAGGAAGGCGATCGGCAGGGCAGCCGCCGTGATGGCGACCACGATCCGCTTCCACAGAGGCCGCGCCGGCAGCAGAAACCGTGAGGTTGTTCTCGTCGACACCATGATGACCTCCGAAGTCGGGACGACATCATGATGATCGGATGCAAGACCGCGGCACAGCCCTACCTGAGGGGTGCTCGATCCCCAATATTGGGGGTGTCCTTCGCGGTTCGGGAACCGAGGTTTGGCGCTCTCCCGCGGCGGCTTCGCTCCAGCTCCCCTTCCGCGGCGAAGCGCGGTCGATCTCTCCGTGCGGTGAGGTTGCGCGTTATTTGTCTCATATCCGAGACAGCGGTGCGGCTCTCCCTGTGGCGCGCACCCTTTCGAGGGAGTCTGATGGGGACCATGCAGGTTTCCACAACCATCCTCCCGGTCCTGATCGGTATCGGCGCGCTCACCCCCGAGCAGGTCGTGGCCGTCGCGAGACTCGACGCTCCGATCGAGATCGATGCCGCGGCACGCGCCGCGGTGATCGCGAGCCGGGAGACCGTCGAGCAGCTCGCGAGTGACAGCGAACCGCACTACGGCATCTCCACCGGCTTCGGCGCCCTCGCAACCACCTTCATCGCCGAAGACCGCCGCCGCCAGCTGCAGCGCAGCCTCGTGCGGTCGCACGCCGCGGGGTCCGGTGCCGAGGTCGAACGCGAGACGGTGCGTGCGCTGATGGCGCTCCGGCTCTCGACACTGCTCACCGGCCGCACCGGCATCCGCCTCGAGACCGCCGAAGCCTATGCGGGGATGCTCAATGCCGGCATCACGCCGATCGTGCGCGAATACGGATCGCTCGGTTGCTCCGGCGATCTCGCACCACTTGCCCATTGCGCTCTTGCGCTCATGGGAGAGGGCACGGCGCGCGACCGTGACGGCGTTCTGATGCCCGCTGCCGAGGCCCTGGCCGCGGCGGGGCTCAGCCCCGTCGTGCTCGCCGAAAAGGAGGGCCTCGCGCTCATCAACGGCACCGACGGGATGCTCGGCCAGCTGGTGCTCGCCCTCGACGACCTCGAGCGGCTGCTCTCCACCGCCGACCTGTCCGCGGCGATGTCCGTCGAGGCGTTGCTGGGCACCGACGCGGTCTTCGCGGCGGATCTCGCCGCCTTGCGGCCCCAATCCGGCCAGCAGGTCTCCGCGGCGAACCTCCGCCAGCTGCTCGCCGGCTCCCCGATCGTGCAGAGCCACAAGGGGCCGGAGTGCACTCGCGTGCAGGACGCCTACTCTCTGCGGTGCGCACCCCAGGTGCACGGGGCGGCGAGGGACACGGCGGGCTATGCGGCGATGGTCGCCGGTCGGGAACTCGCCTCGGCGGTGGACAATCCCGTCGTCACCCTCGATGGCAGGGTCGAATCGAACGGCAATTTCCACGGCGCACCGGTCGCCTACGTTCTCGACTTCCTGGCCATCGTGATCGCGGACGTCGCGAGCATGTCCGAGCGACGAACGGACCGCATGCTCGACCCCTCCCGGAGTCAGGGCCTCCCCGCCTTTCTCGCCCACGAGGTCGGCGTCGATTCCGGGCTGATGATCGCCCAGTACACCTCGGCCGGCATCGTCTCGGAGCTCAAGCGTCTCGCTGCACCGGCCTCTGTCGACTCGATCCCCTCCTCGGCGATGCAGGAAGACCACGTGTCTATGGGCTGGGCCGCGGCCCGCAAGCTGCGGAATGCCATCGATGGGCTCACCCGGGTGCTCGCCATCGAGATCCTCACCGCCTCGCGGGCACTCGATCTGCGCTCTCCCCTGCTTCCCGGCCGCGCAACCGGCGCCGTAGTCGCCGAGGTGCGGCGGGATGTCGCCGGGCCCGGGCCGGACCGCTACCTCTCCCCCGAGATCGAATCCGTCGTGGAGGCAGTCGCCTCCGGACGCCTCCTGGCCGCTGCCCGCACCGTGATCGGAGAACTCGCATGAGCCTCAGCACCCCTCCCACTCCCCCGGCCTCTGGCCCGCGGCCGGTGCGCGCCGCCCGGGGCTCGACCCTCACAGCGAAGAGCTGGCAGACCGAGGGCCCGTTGCGCATGCTGATGAACAATCTCGACCCCGAGGTCGCCGAGCATCCCGACGATCTGGTGGTCTACGGCGGCACCGGCAAGGCTGCGCGCAACTGGGAGTGCTACGACGCCATCGTGCGTACCCTCGAGACGCTGGAGAGCGACGAGACACTCCTCGTGCAGTCCGGGAAACCGGTGGGCGTCTTCCGCACCCACGAGTGGGCGCCCCGCGTGCTGATCGCGAACTCCAATCTCGTCGGCGACTGGGCGACCTGGCCGGAGTTCCGTCGACTCGAGCAACTCGGTCTCACCATGTACGGGCAGATGACCGCGGGCTCGTGGATCTACATCGGTACGCAGGGCATCCTGCAGGGCACCTACGAGACCTTCGCCGCCGTCGCGGACAAGAGGTTCCACGGCACGCTCGCCGGCACGATCACCCTCACCGGTGGTGCCGGCGGCATGGGAGGGGCGCAGCCGCTCGCCGTCACGATGAACCACGGCGTCGTACTCATCGTGGATGTCGACCGGTCTCGGCTCGAACGCCGGATTGCGAAGGGCTACCTGGATGAGCTCGCTCGCGACCTCGACGATGCACTGCGCCGGGTGATCGCCGCGAAGGAGTTGCGCATCCCCGTATCGGTCGGCCTGGTCGGCAACGCCGCGACGGTCTTCGCCGAGCTCCTCGCCCGGCACGCCCCCATCGACATCGTCACGGACCAGACCTCGGCCCACGATCCCCTCGCCTACCTCCCCGAGGGCATCTCCGTCGAGGACTGGAAGCAGCGCTCCGCCGACGATCCGCAGGGTTTCACCGAGCTGTCGCGCGCGAGCATGGCGAAGCAGGTCGCGGCCATGGTCGGATTCCAGGATGCCGGCGCCGAGGTGTTCGACTACGGGAATTCCCTGCGAGCCGAGGCGAGACTCGGCGGCTACGATCGCGCCTTCGACTTTCCCGGGTTCGTGCCGGCCTACATCCGTCCCCTCTTCGCTGAGGGCAAGGGGCCGTTCCGGTGGGTGGCCCTGTCCGGAGACCCCGCGGACATCGCGGCCACGGATCGCGCCATCCTCGAGCTGTTCCCGAACGACAAGAAGCTCCGTCGCTGGATCACCGAAGCGGGCAAGAAGGTGCACTTCGAGGGACTTCCCGCGCGCATCTGCTGGCTCGGCTATCAGGAACGCCACCTTGCCGGCCTGAAGTTCAATGAGATGGTGGCAACGGGAGAGCTCAGCGCGCCCATCGTGATCGGTCGCGATCACCTCGACTCCGGATCCGTCGCGTCCCCCTACCGGGAGACCGAGGGCATGGCGGATGGCTCCGACGCCATCGCCGACTGGCCGCTGTTGAATGCACTGCTCAACACCGCTTCGGGGGCAACCTGGGTATCGATCCACCACGGCGGCGGCGTCGGGATCGGGCGGAGCATCCATGCCGGTCAGGTGGTCGTGGCCGATGGCACCGATCTCGCCCGCCAGAAGATCGAGCGGGTGCTGGTGAACGATCCGGGCACCGGGGTCATGCGACACGTCGATGCCGGCTACGAGCGAGCCGCCGAGGTCGCCCGCGAACGCGGACTTCGCGTGCCTCTCTGGGAATACTGAGTGACCACTTTCCACTGCGCGGTGCTGGTCCGACCGGGATCCGTCACCGAGCGTGTTCGAATCGAGACAGACCCGGCCGGAACGATCGTGAACATCGTCACCGGGGTCGAGGCGGCCCTCGGGGATGTGTGCCTCGCAACCGTGGTTCCGGGCTTCGCCACCGCCCACTCGCACGCTTTCCATCGGCTTCTGCGGGGAACCACTCATGCCGACGGCGGTGATTTCTGGCAGTGGCGCGACGCGATGTACCGGGTCGCCGGGCTGCTCGACCCCCCACTGATGTTCCTCATCGCCCGCGCGGTCTTCGCCGAGATGCTGGTGAGCGGCTACACCGCCGTCGGCGAGTTCCACTACGTGCATCACCGGGCGGATGGCGCAGCCTACCCGGCACGCCACGCGATGGAGCTCGCGATCGGAGAAGCCGCGCGCGAGGTCGGCATCCGCCTGGTGTTGCTCGACACCTGCTATCTCGACGGCGGGATCGCAGCGCCTCTCTCGGCCCAGCAGCGCCGGTTCGGCGACGGATCGGCCGCCGGATGGCTCTCGCGCTGGCACTCCCTCCGCGACGCGATCGAAGGCGAGGGGGTGACTCTGGGCGCCGCCATCCACTCGGTGCGCGCGGTCTCCCCGGCGGCAATGGCGGAGATCCGCGATGGACTGGACACAGGGACGCCGCTGCACATCCACGTCTCCGAACAGCCGCAGGAGAACATCGACTGCATCGCCGCCTACGGGCACACCCCCGTCGGCGTGCTAGCCGGTCTCGGGATGCTGGACCCCCGGCTCAGCCTCGTGCACGCCACCCACCTCACGCCGGCCGACCGCGCCCTCGTCGGGGCCGCCGGCTGCTCGGTCGTGATGTGCCCGACGACCGAGGCCGACCTCGGAGATGGAATCGGTGATGCCCACGGACTGGCGAGCGCAGGAGCACGGATCGCGATCGGCTCCGACCAGAACGCGGTCATCGATCCCCTTCTTGAGCTGCGCGGCCTCGAAGCCGGTGAACGACTCTCCTCTGGTCGCCGCGGACGATTCCCGCCTGCCGCCCTTCTCGATGCCGGCACGCGCGCCGGCTATGCGAGCCTCGGCATCAGCAGCACCGTGCTGGCCCCCGGGGATCCGTGTGACCTCGTCGAGATCGAGCGGACCTCGCTGCGCACGGTCGGGTCCGCCGCCGACCAGCTCGTGCTCACCGCGACCGCGAGTGATGTCGGGAGGGTGATCGTCGGCGGCCGGATCGTCGCCGAAGGCGGTCGACTCACCGCCGGGGCCACCGGCCCGCACGTCCTGCTCGCCGAGGCTCTCGCCGCAGTGGCGGCCGCCTGATGTCCGAGCTCATCACCGACATCGGCGAACTCACCACGCACGGCGAGGAGAGGACACGGCTGCACGACGCCGCGCTGGTGATCGATGGAGCGCGAATCGCGTGGATCGGATCGGCCGGCGACGCGCCCGCCGCCGACACCCGCACCTCCGTCGGCGGTCGGGCCGTACTGCCCGGCTGGGTCGACTCGCACAGCCACCTGGTCTTCGCCGGCACCCGAGACGCCGAGTTCGAGGCACGGATGGCCGGGCGACGCTATGAGGCGGGCGGGATTGCGTCCACAGTCGCTGCGACGCGCACGGCACCCGAGGCCCGGCTTCGTGAAACGGCGACGGCGCTGCGACACGAGGCGGAGCTCCAGGGCACCACCTTCCTCGAGACGAAGACCGGCTACGGACTCGACGTGGAGAGCGAACTGCGCTCGGCGCGCGTCGCGGCTTCCGTGGCCGACACCGTCAGTTTCCTCGGTGCCCACGTCGTCCCTCCTGGCATCGATCGCCGGGACTACCTCGACCTGGTGACCGGCCCGATGCTCTCGGCGGTAGCGCCTCACGTGCAGTGGATCGATGCCTTCTGCGAGGTCGGAGCCTTCGATGTGGAGGAGTCGCGCGAGGTACTGCTCGCCGGCAGGGCGGCAGGCCTCGGCCTACGCCTTCACGGCAACCAACTCGGCTTCAGCGGCGGAGTCGCACTCGCGGTCGAACTCGGCTGCGCCAGCGTCGACCATTGCAATCATCTGGATTCCCGCGACATCGATGCCCTGGCGTCATCCGCGACTATCGCCACCCTCCTGCCGGCCTGCGATCTGTCTACCCGCGAGAAACTCGCACCCGGCAGGGAACTCCTCGACGCCGGAGTCGGGATCGCACTCGCGAGCAACTGCAACCCGGGGAGTTCGTACACCACGTCGATGCCGTTCTGCGTGGCTGTTGCGGTTCTCCAAATGGGACTCAGCGTCGACGAGGCTGTTTGGGCGGCTACCCGCGGAGGAGCACGCGCGCTCGACCGCGACACGGGACCGGATGCCCTCGGCGCGCTCCGTGTCGGCGGCCGGGCCGACCTCCAGGTGCTCGACGCACCCTCCGTGGTGCACCTCGCCTATCGGCCGGGGGTACCGCTGACCGCGGCGGTGTGGCGCCGCGGCATCCGCACTCCGCCGTCACAGCCGGCCTTCTAGCGCTGGACCTCACGGGCGCAGTCGATACAGAGCGCTGCGCTCGGCCGGGCTTCGAGACGGGCTTCGCCGATCGGGCGGCCGCATCGCACGCACGAACCGTAGATGCCGGCGTCGAGCCGGGCGAGCGCAGCGTCGTTCTCTTCGAGGCGGGTGCGGAGGCCGCTGCCGATCCCCTCGATGCGAGACCAGTCCGACGACAGGGTCGATCCCTCGGGATCGTGTTCATCGTCAGCCGAGGAATCCGCCCGCGCGACGCGGACGCCGTCGAGCTCCGCCCGAGTGCTGTCGATGCCGCGTTCGAGCTCGGCGCGCTCGGCAGCCAGAACCGATTCGATCCGGGATGGATTCGCTGAAGATGTCGGCTCAGCCATTCGGCGATGTCCTTCCCGAGGGCTCTTTCACCCAGGTTTCGGGCACCACAAGCAGAAGATTGAAACCAATCATTCCTTCCGGATGAAACCTCGAAAACAAGTGTAACGAGCCCGTTATGCGGAGCGAAAGACCGGATATGGTGTGTGGAGAACGCATCCGGCCATCGACGCCCCGCTGGTGGCCCGTTCGTCAGATTGGAAGGTCAACGTGGACAGTCTCGGTCTCAAATTTCTCTCGGAGATAGTGGGTACTTTTCTCCTGCTCCTGTTGGGTGGGGGTGTTGTTGCCAACGTCGCCCTGGCGAAAACCAAGGGTTTCAATGGTGGCTTTCTCATGGTCACCTTCGGGTGGGGTCTTGCGGTCTTCGCCGGTGTGACCGCGGCGTATTACTCCGGTGCCCATCTCAACCCTGCTGTCACGATCGGTCTCGCGGTCAACGATCCGGCCAAGTGGCCGATCGGCACGGTGTTGGTCTATCTGGCCGGGCAGCTGATCGGTGCGTTTCTTGGTGCGGTGGGTGTGTGGCTTGCGTATAAGCAGCACTTCGATGATGAGCCGGATCCGGCGAACAAGCTCGGCGTGTTCTCCACCGGCCCGGCTATCCGCAGTTATGGCTGGAATGTGGTGACCGAGGTGATCGGCACTTTCGTGCTGGTCTTCGTGGTGATCGCGTTCGGTCGTGGTGGCGATGCTGGTACTAACACCCCGGCGGGACTTGCGGCTCTTGGTGCGGTTCCTGTGGCCCTGCTCGTGGTCGGTATCGGTGCTTCTCTCGGTGGTCCGACCGGGTATGCGATCAACCCGGCCCGGGACCTCGGGCCGCGTATCGCGCATGCGATCTTGCCGATCAAGGGCAAGGGGGGCAGCGACTGGTCCTATGCCTGGGTGCCGATCGTGGGCCCGCTCGTCGGTGGTGCGCTCGCGGGTCTGCTCGCGCATCCGCTGCTTCCGCTGCTCGCGGGCAAGTAGCGCACTGCTCGCGGACGGATCGTCTCGGGAGACGCTGGGTGAGTGCCCCGTCGTTTCCACCCGGACGGGCTCGGAATGGTTCGAGTGTGTCCGAACAGCATTACCGCACAACCGTATTTCTACCCGTTACATGGAGGTAACTCATGACTGATTACATTTTGTCGATCGACCAGGGCACGACCAGTACTCGTGCGATCATTTTTGATCATTCGGGCTCGATTGTTTCGTCGGGCCAGTTGGAGCATGAACAGATCTTCCCGAAGGCGGGGTGGGTGGAGCATGATCCGAAAGAGATTTGGGATAACACGCGTGAGGTGATCGGGCAGGCTCTGTCGAAGGCGAACATCACCCGGCACAACATCACGGCGGTGGGGATCACGAACCAGCGGGAGACCGCGGTGGTGTGGGACAAGACCACCGGGGTTCCGGTGTATAACGCGATCGTGTGGCAGGACACCCGCACCCAGTCGATCGTGGACCGCTTGGCGAA
>NZ_JBEPTM010000016.1:0-33402 GCF_040549525.1 Frigoribacterium sp. UYMn621
CCATTGAAACCCTTGGTTTTCGCCAGGGCGACGTTGGCAACAACACCCCCACCCAACAGGAGCAGGAGAAAAGTACCCACTATCTCCGAGAGAAAGATAAGACCGAGATTTTGCACGAGTAATAACTCCTTTGTTATGGACGGGTTTGTCATCGAACGTGTTTTCCATCAGGCGAGACATCGAGCCGACGCCGAAGCGGTGTTGCACCCGACTGTCGAAAGTCAATTTATGGCACGATGGTCGTTCGCCACAGGCCTATGCACAAACGTGCAATTGTCCATAAAGGCTCGCGGCGCCCGTCGGTCACAGGCCCAAGGAGCCGAGTTCGGCAAGCCGCCGGGCAAGTCCCTCGTCGACGATCAGATCGGTGATGAGACCCGCAGCGATCGCCCCCCGCAGGCTGGGAAGCTTGGCGCGGCCGGACGCGACACACACCCGTCGCGGAACTCGACGAAGCGTGTCCAGATCCGGGCCGGTGGCGCGGGAGTTGAGCGCGATGTCGCGAAAAGATCCATCGACCCGATAGAAGACGGTGGCGACGTCACCGACGACCCGTGCTTCGGTGAGGCTGCGATAGTCCTCCGCATCGAGATACCCGCCGATGTACACATGGCTCGGCACCTCGGCAAAGGGGGATCCGAGACCGAACAGCACGATATCCATCTGGGCCTGCATGTCGAGCATGCGCTTGGTGCTCCGCTCACGCCACAGTGCCTCTTTCGTGCGGGGATCGTCGAAGAATGCCGGCACCGGAAACTGCTGCACCTCGGCCGTGAAGGCCTCGCCGAAATGTCGCAGGATCTCGCTCGCATAGAGGATCCCCGTGGTCTGGTTATTTCCGGCGCCGTTGAGTTGCACGATTCGAGAGTTGTGCGTCTCTTTGGGAATCAGCTGGTGGCTCACCGCACTCATGGTCGAGCCCCACGCCACGCCGAGGGTCATATTGGAATCGAAGAACCGGTTGAGGATTCGTGCGGCCGACATCGCCACCCGCTCGAGACGATCGATGCTGCTCGTGTTGTCGGGCACGGGCACGATATGAGCCGTCAGCCCGAACTTCGTGTGAAGCTCTTCCTCCAATTGGGAGGCTCGACCGCGCGGCGAGCGGATTTGTATGTCCACGAGTCCAGAGGCTCGAGCATGGGTGAGGAGGCGGGAGACCGATGAGCGTGAGGTGTGCAGTTCGCTCGCAATCGCCTCCATCGTGAGGTCTTGAAGGTAGTACATCTGGGCCGCCTGCAAGGCGATCTCGGATCTGTCGTCCAGGGACTCTTCGGGGTGTGGCATGGCTCCCGATCTCGCACATTCGTGCATGGTCTGTGTGAAAACGTGCTCGGCAGAAAACATCCTACGAAATCGAGCGCTGCACATTTGTGCAACCTTGCGCCATGGCGCTCCGTCTCAGAACTGTTCGATCCCGCCGCCTGGCGAGCCATCGCCCGGGTCGTCTCCAACCGACCGGTGGCGCGAAACGCCTTCCGGCCCGGGACCGTCGACGAGCTGTGCCGTGCTCTCGACGGCGCCAGGCAGAACCCGAACCCCGGAGCGGATCTAAGACGACCCGCGCGGAGCCTGCACCAGGTGGATGAGCACTCCCTGCTCGGGATTCAGCACGGGCATGGGAAGACCGACCTCGGCGAGGAACCGCCCGGTCGCGGTGAATCCGTCCGGGATCCAGCTCACATTGCCTCGACTCCCATAGGGAGAGGTTGCGGAGGGGAAGACGACCGTCACCTCATAGCTCATGTCGGGGTTCAGTCCGGGGAATCCCGCCCGCCCCGGCACCTCGTCGAAGGAGGTGGCGACGCTGACGAAGGAGAAGATCGCTTCCGAACCATCCTGGGCGACCGACCCACCCAGCAGGTAGGCCGGGTCGACGAGGTCGGCATGCACCGCACTGCCGGAGTGGATCAGCGCGCGGTGTTTCTTGTAGAGCGCTACCGCTTCGCTGAGCTCGCGCAGGTCCGACTCGGTGAGGGTGCGCACATCCCACTCGATGCCGAAGTGGCCGAACATCGCGGTGATCGCCCGGAACGACAGCGAGTGTGTGCGAGCCGTCGTGTGTGAGGTGGTGGGCCCCACATGGGTTCCCACGAGTTCCGGGGGCAGGATCGCCTGCGTCCAGCGTTGGATGGTCTGCCGCTCGAGAGCATCGTTGCAGTCGGACGCCCAGACCCGGTCCGTGCGTTCGAGGATGCCGAGATCGACCCGAGCACCGCCGGAGGAGCAGCTCTCGATCTCCACCTCCGGATGAGCGCGCCGGAGCGCATCGATCAGCCGGTAGGCGGCGAGAGTCTGCTCGTGAACCGAGGGCGCACCGTCGTGCCCCATCTCGGTGAGATCGCGATTCTGATCCCACTTGAGGTAGGAGATCGCGTTGTCGGTGAGCAGCGCGTCCAGGCGATCGAAGATGTAGGCGAAGGCATCCGGATTCACCAGGTCGAGCACCTGCTGGTGGCGCCATTCGACCGGGGTGCGCCCGAGGCCGGCACCGCTGACCCAGTCGGGATGCGCACGAATCACATCGGAGTCCTCGTTCACCATCTCCGGCTCAACCCACAGGCCGAACTGCATGCCCCGGGAGCGCACCGCGTCGATCAGCGGGGTGAGGCCCTGCGGCCAGACGTCCTCGTCCACGTACCAGTCGCCGAGCCCCGCCTTGTCGTTTCGACGGTGACGGAACCAGCCGTCGTCGAGCACGAAGCGCTCGACCCCCAGAAGCTCCGCCCGATCCGCGAGCTCGATCAGACTGTCGAGATTGTGGTCGAAATATACCGCTTCCCACGTGTTGAGTACCACCGGACGCTCGGCCGAAGGGTGCTGAACGCGCGAGCGGAGCCACCGGTGGAAGGTGTCTGTCACACCGTCGAGCCCGCGGGAGGAGAAGGAGGCGTAGGTCCAGGGCGTCTCGTACGATTCACCCGCGGCGAGCACAATCTCCCCGGAGCCCAGCAACTCGGCGTTGCCAATCAGTGCCGGGCCGGTGGGGGTCTTCTCCACCGCGGTGACCCGGTTGCCGCTGAATCCGAAATGCGTGGCCCAGACGGAGCCGGACCGGTTGCCGAAGCCGGCCGTGCCCACCGCAGTGAACAGGGACGAGTCGTGGCCGGGGCGGCCGTGGCGGTATTCACGCAGCCAGGTGCCCTGGCGCAGTGACTGGCGCTGCGGATGCTGCTCCCGGCACCAGCGACCGGTGAGGTCCAGAATCTCCGCGGCACCGAGCCCTGCGGGCAGCGTGGTGCTCAGCGACTGGAGGGCGTAGTCCTCCGTGCCCACGTTCGTGAGGGTGCTGCGGATTCGCAGCATCCCCTCCTGCCCGAGGTGGAACTCCACGGTGAGCGAGAGACCGGCGGCCGCGTCGGCCAGGGTGACCTCGTGGCCGTCGGGGGCGAGGGCGCGGGATGCGGTGGTCACCAGCGCGGCAGAGAACGCCCGGCCCCCCGAACGGTGGCCCTCGAGAGCGGGTCGACCGCGCCATCCGCTCGAAGCTTGCGGCACGAGATGTTGGGCATGCGGATCGTCGAGCGCGGAGTGGGCGACCGGTCCGGCGGAAAGCACCGCCGGGATCGCCTCGCCCAGGTCGGCTCCCCAGTGCACGATGACCGGAGTCTCACCGGACAGGTCGAGCACGAACGCCGATCCGCCGCCCCTCAGGTTGACGATGTCGCTCACGCGATAGCGCCGTCGGTGGGAAGACGAGACGTGTGAGTGAGCATTCTTATCCCTTACTGGCCCCGAGCGTCAGCCCGGCGACGAATTGGCGCTGGAGAGCCAGGTAGATGATCAGAGTGGGGATCACCGTGATGATCGCCCCGGCCGAGAGCAGGTTGTAGTTGGACAGGAACTGCCCCTTGAGGTTGTTCAGCCCGGTGGTGAGGGGAAGCATGTCCCCGCTCTGAATGAACAGCAGCGGCCAGAAGAAGTCGTTGTAGATGAAGATGACTTCGAGGGTTCCGAGCGCCGCGAGCGCCGGGCGCGTCAATGGCATGATGATCGACCAGTATTGGCGCCAGATACCGGCCCCGTCCACGAAGGCCGCCTCGGTCATGTCGGCGGGCAGCGCCTTCATGTAGTTGGAGAGCACGAATGTGCAGAAGCCCACCTGGAACGCGGTGTTCACCGCGATCACCGCGAAGTAGGTATTGAGAAGGCTTCCCGATCCGCTCACGCTGTACGGCAGCTCGAAGTGCTTGAACATCTCGAACAACGGGGCGGCGAGCACCTGAGGAGGCAGCAGGTTTCCGGCCGTGAACATGATGAGCAGCGTGACGTTGAACTTCCAGGTGAAACGGCTGACGGCGAACGCCATCATCGACGCGAAGAACAGCGTGAGGATCACGGTGGGAACCACGATGATCGCGGAGTTGAAGAGGAGCTTGCTGAAGCCGCCCTGGTTCCACGCGGTCACGAAGTTCGCGAAATTGAAGGATCCACCGAAGCTGAAATAGCCGTACTTGTCCGTATCGGCCTTCGGGCGCAATGCGGTGAAGACGGCCCAGCCGAGGGGGATGAGCCAGACCACCGCCATGATCATCAGGAAGACATGCGTGCCGTAGTGAGGGCGCTGGACCGATCCCACCTTGTTCGGCGATCCCGACCGAGCGGGAGCTTTCGGTGGTCGCGTGGTGACTGTAGACATTAGGCGTCCTTCTTGAAGGTACGGCTGAGGTAGATGACGATCGGCACGAGCGAGACCACCAGCAGGATCACGGCGAGAGCCGAGCCGACGCCGATGACCTGTCCCTCGCCCACGAGGTTCTGAATCACCAGTGCGCTGATGAGTTCCAACCCGTTTCGACCACCGTTGATGATGTAAACGATGTCGAAGGCACGCAAGGACTCGATGATCGTGATGACCACGATCACGATGTTGATCGGGCGCATCACGGGGAAGACGATACGGAAGAAGGTCTGCACCGCATTGGCTCCGTCGAGCGAAGCCGCTTCGCGCAGAGCCGGATCGACGCCCTTGAGGCCCGCCAGATAGAGGATCATCACGTACCCGGCATGGCGCCAGGTGGCCGCGATCAGCGCGGCCCAGATGTTGATGTTCGGGTCCCCGAACCAGTCGATGGCCCGCGGGGTGCCAGAGGTGCCGAGCAGGAAGTTGAGCAGGCCGTTGTTCTGGGAGTAGAACAGTTGCCAGATGACCCCGATCAACACGAGCGAGAGCATCACCGGAGCGAAGAAGATGCTCTGGTAGATCCGCGAACCACGGATGTTCTGGTCGAGCAGAATGGCGAGCAACAGACCGATCGGCGTGGCGATCACCGCGAGGAACACCAGCCACAGGATGTTGTGCTGCAGGGCCGGTATGAACGGGGGGTAGTCCTTGAACACGAACTCGTAGTTCGCGGTACCGGCCGGCCGGATATCGGAGAACGCGAGGCCGTTCCACCGCACGAAGGACAGGAGGATGGACAGCACCGTCGGGATCCAGATGAACACCAACTGGATCAGAGTGGGAATCGCCACCATGACGGCGAGCACGATCTTGTCTCGACGAGTGAGCAGGCTGTAGCGGCGACGAAGCCGGCCAGGAGCTTTGACGCTCCTGGCCGGCGCGAACGCGCCGATGGGGGTGTCGGCCATTGTGAGTTCTCTTACTGGGCGGCGTAGAGCGCTTTTGCCTGCGCCTCGAGGTTGGCGGTGTCGATCGTGCCGTCCTTCAGGAAGCCCTGGAGCGCGGGGATCATGACGTTGTTCGCCATGGCCGGCAGCGCATCCCGGTCGAAGAACTGGCTGATCGACTTCGCGTTGCCGATGACATCGGCGAGCTTCTTGTTGAACTCGCTGTAGCCCGAGGTGTCGGCGCCCTTTACCGTCATGAGGTTCGACTTGTCCACGGAGAAGTACGCCTCCTGGCCGGCTGCGGTGCCCATGAACTGCAGGAGCGCCTTCGCGGCCGGGTTGCTTCCCCCCTTCTTCGAGAGCATGAGGCCGTCGATCGGGGCCTCGACCGCGGTCGTGCCCTCCATGGCGATCTCGGGGAACGGGAAGAAGTCGATGTCGGCGAGCACCGTGGCATCCGTGAACTGCTGGGTCACGAAGGAGCCGAGCAGGTACATGCCCGCCTTACCCTCGCCGAGCAGCTGCGCGCCTTCCTGCCAGGTGAGGCCGAGGGCGTTCGTCGACTGGTAGGGCAGCAGCTGCTTCCAGTTGTCGAAGACGTCCTTGACCTTCTTCTGGTCCCAGGACTCTTTATGAGCCGTGAGGTCCATGTGGAACTGGTAGCCGTTGGTGCGCATGTTGATGTAGTCGAACGTGCCCATGGCGGGCCAGCCGTCCTTGTCCGCGAACGCGATCGGCACGAGCCCATCGGCCTGCATCTGCTTGGAGAGCGTGATCAGGTCGTCGAACTTGGCCGGCACCGTGTAGCCCTTGGCCGCCCAGACGCTCTTGCGGTAGAAGAAGCCCCAGGGGTAGTTGTAGTTCGGCACGAAGTACTTCTTGCCGTCGTCGGCAGTAGAGGCCTTGGTGAGGCCCTCGCTGAAGTTGCCACCGATCTTGTCCCACACGTCGTCGATCGGGGCGGAGAGGCCCTTCGCCGCGTAGTAGCGCATGCGGTAGCCGGCGAACCAGGTGAACGAATCATCCGGGCTGCCCTGAAGGTAGGTGTTGATGTTGTTCTGGAAGTCGTTGTGCGCGACCGTGTTCGTCTTGACGGTGTCGCCGGTCTTCTTCTGGAAGGCCTCGACGACCGCCGCGTACGCACGCTTCGGCACATCGTCCGAAGCGCCCGATCCCAAGGTCGTGGTCTTGGATCCGCTGCCCGAGGGGGTGCTGCCGCCCGGGCTGCAGGCGGCCAGCATGCTGATTGCTGCCACACCGACTCCGCCCGAGAGCAGTGCGCGCCGATTGAGCTGGCTACTACTGATGTTTCCGAGAACGCTCAACTTGTCTGAGGTCATCGTTATTACTCCTTTGTAATGTGCCGTGCTGTGAAAATCAGGACAGGTACAGACTGGCCCTCGTGACACGCGTTTCGCTAGGGACGATCTTCCTCACGCGCGTCGGGGACCGATCGGTGCGTCCAATATACGCCCGCGGCGCCCTCTCGTCTACACCAGTAGATTGAACACGTGAAAACTCAGGTTCCGGTCGCGTAACGATCGATGCGCGGCCGTGAAGCGATCGCTTAAAGAGGGATGCAGCCGCAGGATTGGCGCACGATCAGCTCGGCGGTGAATGACCGGTGCTCGGGTTTCGCGCTGGCGGGGCGCCCGAGGGCGGCGATGGCGGCTCCCGCCATCTCGTCGACGGGCTGACGCATCACCGTGAGGGGCGGCCAGCTGAATTCCGACTCCGAAGACCCGTCGAAGGCGACGACGGCCATGGATCGCGGAACATCGATGTGCGCCTCGTGGAGGGCACGGAGAAGGCCGATCGCCAGGAGGTCGGAGATCGCGTAGACGGCGGTCGGTGGGTTCGGATCGGTGAGAAGCTGCATGCCGGACTGGTACCCGCCGTTGCGCCCCCACTCCCCCCGCACGACGGGGCCGAGTGGCAGACCGGCGGCTCGAAGCGCATCCTCCCACCCCAGCTCGCGGGCGGAGGTGGTCAGCCCGCCCGGGAGCCCGGAGATCAGGCCGATGCGACGATGTCCGTGCCAGATCAGGTGCTCCACGGCGACCCGTGATGCTTCCCGAAAGTCGACCCCGACGCTGGAGAATCCCGCAAGCGGTTCGGACCGGTCGAGCATGACCACCCGCACATTCGCCTCCCGGGCACTGTCGAGGTTGGGCTCGTCCTCGGTGCTCCCGAGCAGGAGGCCGTCCACCTGTCTCGCCACCAGCTTCTGCACCTGCAGGTGCTCCTGGCCCTGCACCAGCGCGGAGTTGGTGAAGATCACCGACAGGCCCTTATCGGTGGCGGCCTTCTCGATCGCCCGCGAGAACTCTGCGAAATACGGGTTCGCGGTGTCCGACAACACCAGCCCGACGAGCTCGCTGACTCCCAGCTTCAGGGCGCGGGCCGCGGCGTTCGGCCGATAGCCCAGACTGCTGATCGACTCGAGCACCCGGGCACGCGTCGCCGGAGCCACGTTTCGCGGCCCCTCATTCACCACATAGCTCACGACGGCGGTGCTGACTCCGGCGTGATCCGCCACGTCTTTGCGCGTGATCGAGGGGCGATCCTCCCGCAGTGAGGGCATGGCATCCATTTCGGCATCGAGTGAGAGGTTGGGCACTCAACTTGGCCACATACTACCCTCGCCTCGATGGCGAGCTGGATCACGATCGCGGTCGGCCCGCGGTCGGCCAGAGGTACTATCAGATTGTGCACAATTTAATTGGGCACAATGTAGTAGCCTGATCTCATGACCGCCACCGCTGCATCCGCCCCTCGGCTCGACGAGCAGATCTGCTTCGCTCTCTACAGTGCGTCTCGTGCTCTCACCGCCCGCTACCGGGAGCTGCTGGCGCCGCTCGGCGTCACCTATCCGCAGTACCTCGTGCTGATGGTGCTGTGGGAGCGCGACGCCATCACCGTGTCGGAATTGGGCGAGCGTCTGCAGCTGGACTCCGGCACTCTCTCCCCCCTGATTCGCCGGCTGGAGAGCGCCGGGCTCGTGATTCGCACGCGCCGCAGCGACGACGAACGCGCCGTCGAAGTCACCCTCAGCCCAGCCGGAGCGGCGCTGCAGGAACGATCCGCCGGAATCCCCGATCAGATCTGTGCTGCCACGGGTTTCGACCTCGAGCACATCGCCGCTCTGCAGTCCCAGGTCACCGAACTGGCCGCGCAGGTGCGCGGCTCCCGCTGATCCCCCTCATCCCCACCGATCCCACTGACGGGGCGGGCGGACTCGCCGCTCGCCATCACGAAAGAGAGAAATCAATGCCCACTCGCACCGCACGCACCGCATGGAATGGCAGCTTCGAGACCGGTGGGGGCCAGGTCGAGCTCACCAGCTCCGGCATCGGAACCTACGACGTCTCCTTCCCGAAGCGTTCCTCCGAAGACGCCAACGGATTCACCAGCCCAGAGGAACTCCTCGCCGCGGCGCACTCGGCGTGCTACGCGATGCAGTTCTCCGCGGTACTCGGTGCTGCCGGGGGCACGATCGAAGCCCTCGATGTGAAGGCGGATGTCTCCCTCGGCGCCGACCCGGCTGGCGGATTCAAGCTGACGGGCATCCACCTCACAGTTCGGGGAGAGGTGACCGGAATCGACAGCGCGACCTTCCTCGCCGCCGCGAACGACGCGAAGTCCGGATGCCCCGTGAGCAAGGCCCTCACCGGCGTCGACATCACGCTGGACGCGCAGCTCGAGGAGTAACGACTGTTCGCACCCCCACGGGGCCGCGCTCAGGTCAGTCCACCACCGTCACCGGTGCGGACCTGACGCGGTACCCGCGGGGATCGAATGACCCGACTTCATCGCGAAAGGCGAACGCGAAGTCCGGCCAGAGCAGCGTGAGGCGATCGCTGCGGTCGTCCACATACCAGCTGCTGCACCCGCCGGTGAGCCAGACCGTGCTGGCGCTTCGCCGGTCGAGCTCCCGCACCCATGCGTCCTCCGCCTCCCTCGAGACCTCAAGGACCTCGCCAGTGACGATCTCGAGATGGTCGAGCGCCCCGAGGATGAAGGAGATCTGGGTCTCGATCATGTGGACCGCCGAATTGTGGCCGAGGCTCGCATTCGGACCATCGATGACGAAGAGGTTGGGAAATCCCGCCACCGTGGTCGACGCGTGAGCCACCATCCCCCGGCTCCACCGCTCGGACAGCGCGATGCCGTCTCGCCCGATTACCCGGGTCGCGAAAGGGGGTTGGGTGCTGTGGAATCCGGTGGCGAGCACCAGCACGTCGAGTTCGTGGGCCGCACCGCTCGCCCCGATGGCGGTGTTGCCGGTGAGTGACTCCAGTGCCGACGATTCCAGTTGCACTGCTCCGGACGCGATCGCCGGGTAGAACTCGTCGGAGAGGGCTACCCGCTTACACCCGATCTCATAGGCGGGAGTGAGGCGGGCGCGCAACACGGGGTCGGCCACCTGCGCGGCGAGGTGGCCGAGCGCGACATCCCGAAACGGTTCCACGGCATCCGGCAAGCCGATGCGCTGGGCGAAGCCGGCCTCGGCATCCCAGAAGAGCCGCGATCGCAGTCGTTCGATGGCCCCGGGCACCCGCTCGAGCAGACGTTTGTCGGAATCGGAGTAGGCGCGGTCGGCGCGCGGCACGATGTAGGCCGGGGTGCGCTGGAACAACACGACGGAGTCGGCGACCCTCGCGACATTCGGCGCGATCTGGATGGCTGATGCCCCGGTTCCGACAATTCCGACACGCTTTCCGGCGAGGTCGACGCCGTGATCCCAGGCCGAGGAGTGGAACACCGGCCCGTCGAAGTCGGCGAGCCCGGGGATCACGGGGATCCGCGGCTCGGAGAGGCGGCCCGCCGCGACGATGAGCACCCGGCAGACGTACGAGCCGGTTGTCGTCTCGAGGTGCCAGCGCGCGGAATCCGCCTGCCAGCGCATCTGGCTCACCTCGGTGCGGAACCGGAGGTGCGGCAGAAGGCCCTCCTGGCGCGCGGAATCCTGCAGATACCGCTGGATCTCCGAGCCGTTGGCGTAGAACCGCCCCCAGTCGGTCTTCGGGCGGAATGAGAACGAGTAGAGGTGGGAGGGGATGTCGCAGGCGACGCCGGGGTAGGTGTTGTCGCGCCAGGTGCCCCCGACATCATCCGCGCGCTCGAGGATGAGAAACGTCCGCTCCGTGTCCCGCGCGAGCCGGATGCCCATTCCGAGGCCGCCGAAGCCCGATCCGACGATGATGGTGTCGACCTCGATCGGCTCGATCCCGTTCACGGGTGGGCCTCTTCCCGCACGGAGCCGGCGCGGAGCCTGGCGGGGTGAGAGACGAACTCGCGAATCACCGCGAGCACTTCCGCCGGGCGCTCGGCAAGCACCGCATGTCCGCTGTCGATCTCCGCATAGCGGCAATTCGACAGCGAGGCGAAGACCTCGAGCGCCCCGTCGACGCCGGCGATGTCGTCGTGGGTGCAGCCGACCACCAGCGTGGGAGCGGTGAGGTGCGGGAGCGCCTCTGTGAGGTCGGAGTCCGCGAAGAGCGACATCTGGGCGGAGGTGGCACCGTCCTTCGAAAAGGGCTCCGGGCTGTGCTTCTCCAAGAACATCGCACTGTGGGCGGAGAAGATGTCGAGGACTCGCAGCGCGTCGTCACCGGCGGCGTCGAGGTGACCCCGCAGCGCCGCGAGCATCCGGTGCCGACGGGACGCATGCACGACCGGAGTCACCAGCACCAGGGACGCGACCACCGGATTGTCGGCCGCGAAGGCTGCCGCAACCGTCGCACCCACCGAGAAGCCGACGAGCGACACCCGGCGGCCGGGCAGCACGGCGCTGAGCACCCCTGCCAGCTGGTCGACCAGGCCGTCAAGGCGGCCGGATCCGCCGCCGTAGCCCAGATCGACCGCCAGCACCGGCCGAGTCCGGGCGAGGAGGGGGAGCAGAAACGAGAAGTCGCTCGCCGCAGTGCCGCCGATACCGGCCAGGAGGACCACCGGGTCGACGGACTGCCCACCGATGCCGTGCTCGTCGATGCCGCGCGCGTCGATGCCGCGCTCGTCGAAACCGGAGATGGTGCAGAGGACGTCCACGCCTCCGACGTTCACCGTGCGAATCGTCGCTGCGCTGCTCATGGCACCGCGCTCGGCAGCGGCGCCTCCGCGCGGGGCTCGAGGGTCAGCATCCGCGCGCCACGGCGCGACCGCCGGGGTGGGATGTGCCGCACCGTCGCGTAGCCGGTCGTGCGCTGGCGCAGCGGGCGACCGAGTTCCGCCGCGATCGTCTGCACCTCGGCGAGAGACAGCTCACGATGGGCCTCCGCGCCGGCCGTGCGCGCGAGAGTGCCACCGAGAAGCAGGCCGCCGAGGTCGTCCGCTCCCCCACGGAGCACCGCCTCAGCGCTGGCGAGGCCCAGCTTGGTCCAGGCCGCCTGGATGTGGTCGATGCGACCGGTCAGCATCAGACGGGCGACGGCGTGCAGTGCACGGCTCTGACGCAGACTCGGGCCAGGGCCGGCCACGGCAGCGACCGTCGGCGATGCCTCGAGCGGCAGGTACGGCATCGGGATGAACTCGGTGAAACCCCCGGTCTCATCCTGAAGTCGGGCCAGCAGGCGCAGGTGGGCCACCTGGTCTGCCGGCGACTCGATGTGGCCGTAGACCATAGTCGCGGTCGTGCCGAGACCAAGCGAGTGGGCGGTGCTGATGACCTCGATCCAGGACTGCACCGGCGGATCGGTGCGGTCGCTCAGCACGGCACGGATGCGGTCATCGAGGATGCGTGCTCCGGTGCCGGGGATGCTGTTCGCACCGGCGGCTCGCATCCCCGTGATGAACTCCCCGACACTCTTCCCCAGGCGGGCAGCCGCATTCACGATCTCGACCGGTCTCAGGGAGTGGATGTGCAGCTCGGGCTGGGCCGCACGGATGGCACCGATGATCTCGAAGTACGCCCCGTCGAGCCCGTCCGGCACCGCTCCCTGCAGGCAGACCTCCGTCGCGCCGAGGGCCCGCGCCTCGTCGGCGAGCGCGCGGATCAGGGCGAGATCGAGCGAACCGCCCGTCGACCGCTCGGGGTCGTAGAACGAGAGGTCGAGATTGCGATTGATCACGAAGGAGAGCTCGTCACCGACCGTGGACCGGCGCAGCTCATCCGCGATGCCGGCCAGACGCTCGAGGTCGGCACCGTCGGCACCGAGAAGAGCCACATAGTCGGCGTCGGCGAGCGAGGACGGGGTGAGCTCTGCGGCATCCAGAAGCTCGGACAGAACACCACCCTCCCCCTCGGGTTCGGCGACCCAGGGCCGCCCCACCACCGGGGCATCCTCCCGAGCGAGCCCACTGGCCGGCTCGGTGAGGGCCCGCACCGGGGTGCGCAGTCGCGAATCGAGCCAGGTCTGCTCGTCACGGAGGTAATCCGGATGCGCCGTCAACCGCTCACGGAGGTCGAACCCGCCGTCCCGCGTGAGCCGAGCGAGAGTCTCGAGCTCCGGCCAGGGGCGCTCGGGGTTCACGTGGTCCGGAGTCAGCGGGCTCACACCGCCCCAGTCGTCGATCCCGGCGCGCAGCAGCAGGCCGAGCTCCTGGGCGTCGGTGAGGTTCGGGGGCGCCTGGATGGTGGCATCCGGTCCCATCACGATGCGTGCAACTGCGACGGCCGCCACATACTCCTGAAGGGCCAGATCCTGCTCGTTCTGCATGGCCGTGCGCGGCTTCGCCCGGAAGTTCTGAACGATCGTCTCCTGGATGTGTCCGTGACGTTCGTGGGACCGGCGGATCTCGAAGAGGGCCTCAGCGCGCTCCGCATCGTTCTCACCGATGCCGAGCAGAACGCCCGTGGTGAAGGGGATCCGCGAACGGCCGGCATCCTCGAGCACCCGGAGTCGGATTGCCGGGTCTTTGTCGGGCGAGCCGTAGTGCACCCCGCCCTTCTCCGACCACAGGCGGGTCGCAGTGGTCTCGAGCATCATGCCCATCGACGGTGCGACCGGGCGAAGCCGCTGCAGCTCCGACCAGGACATGACTCCCGGGTTGAGGTGGGGAAGCAGTCCGGTCTCCTCGAGCACGAGAATCGCCATCGCACGGATGTAGTCGAGCGTCGACTCGTAGCCGTGGTCGTCGAGCCACTGGCGTGCGCTCGGCCAGCGGTTCTCCGGGCGGTCACCGAGGGTGAAGAGCGCTTCCTTGCAGCCCATGGCGGCGCCCTGCCTCGCCACCTCGAGGATCTCGTCCGGCGACATGAACACGGGGATGTTGCGCTTGGCGAGACCACCGGGGGTGTCGACGAAGATGCAGTAGTGGCAGCGGTCCTGGCACAGCTGCGTCACCGGGATGAACACCTTTTTGGAATAGGTGATGATTCCCTCGCGGCCCGATCGCGCGAGGCCCTCGTCGCGCAGCCTCGAGGCCACGACCAGCAGCCGCTCCAGGTCACCACCGCGCGCGCCGAAGAGCAGTTCGGCGTCGCGCTGGTCGGTGACCTCCGAGTTCTCCAGGCGGAGGAGAGCGGCGGCAAGCTCGGAGGACAGGGCGGGTTGTGGCATGGGAGACCTTCAGAAGAGTGAGGTGTACCAGCGCTCAACAGAACGCACACAGCCCAAATCCAGGCTCGATGATGACTCGCTCCCAGCCTACGCGCCCGGGATGCTCATCGTTTCAATCGGCTTCTCCGCGAGTGCCAGACTTGATCCCGCGCGACGTTCGGTCGATGACCACTATGTGAAGGAAAGACAATGACGTTCTCCCCCGCCTATCTCACGGATCGTTCGCCCGGATTCGGTGGACGAACCCCGCGGTCATGGCTGCATTCGGATGCCCCGCGGCTCGATCTGACCGGCGACTGGGCGTTCCGCCTGCTGCCGACGGCGCATCCGGCCGGCGAAGACGCCGATGCCTTCGCGCAGCCGGAGACCGATGTGGCCTCGTGGGATCGCATCCCGGTACCGGCCTCGTGGGTGCTGGTGGACGACGGTCGCTACGGGCGCCCCATCTACACGAACGTGCAATTCCCCTTCCCCGTCGATCCGCCGTACGTGCCCGACGCGAACCCCACGGGCGACTACCGTCGCAGCGTCGACCTCGCGGCGGACTTTGCGAGCGATGCACGCCTCATCCTGCGATTCGACGGGGTGGAATCCGCCTTCCGCGTGTGGTGGAACGGCCACGAGGTCGGGGTCGGCAAGGGCAGCCGTCTCGCCCATGAGTTCGACGTCACAGATTTAGCGACCCCCGGCGAGAACATCCTCGCCGTGCGGGTGCACCAGTGGTCGGATGCCAGCTACGTGGAAGACCAGGACCAGTGGTGGCTGCCGGGCATCTTCCGCGACGTCTCACTGAGCGCCCTCCCGGTGGCCGGAATCGACGACGTCTGGCTGCGCACGTCGTGGCAGGGCGGCAGCGGCTGGATCGACCCGGAGGTGCGAGCGCTCCGCGAGGCCTACCCCGTGCGACTGGAGGTGCCGGAGCTCGGCATCGACGTGCAGTGGCCGGATGAGGACTCAGTGGCGCCGATCGCTGTGGAGAGTGTCGAACCCTGGTCCGCCGAATCGCCGCGGCTCTACGAGGCGAAGGTCTCGACGGCCGCCGAGAAGATCAGCCTCCGACTGGGCTTCCGCACCGTCGAGATCATCGGCGACCAGCTGCTCGCAAACGGTCGCCGCCTCGTCTTCCACGGCATGAACCGTCACGAGGCCCACCCTGATCGCGGGCGCGTCTTCAACGAGGAGCACGCGCGCGAAGACCTCGCGCGCATGAAGCGCTTCAACGTCAACGCGATCCGCACCAGCCACTACCCGCCGCATCCGCGCCTGCTGGACCTCGCCGACGAGCTCGGACTCTGGGTGGTGTTGGAGTGCGACCTCGAGACGCACGGCTTCGAGGGCGGTGGGGCAGGCAACAACTGGACCCACGGTGCCGATGCCGTCGCCGAGCGCACCAGCAGGCTCACCGCGCGCGACCAGGGGCACGCGAGCACGGGGGCCGGCGCCTGGGCGGCCAACCCCAGTGACGACCCGGCCTGGCGTGGCGCCTATCTCGACCGCATCGAGCGCACCGTGGAGCGCGACAAGAACCACGCGAGCGTCATCATGTGGTCGCTCGGCAACGAGTCGGGCACCGGAGCCAATCTCGCGGCGATGGCCGCATGGATTCACGACCGTGATGCCAGCCGCCCGGTGCACTACGAGGGCGACTACGCGGGCGCGTACACCGATGTCTACTCGCGCATGTATTCCTCGGTGCCCGAGACGGAGTCCATCGGCCGCGACGACACCTCACTGCTGCTCGGATGCTCCACCGCCGAGTCCGCCCGCCAGCGCACCAAGCCCTTCCTGCTCTGCGAATACGTGCACGCGATGGGCAACGGGCCGGGCGCGATCGACCAGTACGAAGACCTCGTCGACCGCTACCCGCGACTGCACGGCGGATTCGTGTGGGAATGGCGGGACCACGGCATCCGCACCCACACGCCGGACGGCGTCGCGTTCTTCGGGTACGGCGGCGACTTCGGCGAGGTCGTACACGATGGCAACTTCGTGATGGACGGCATGATCCTCTCGGATGACACCCCGATGCCGAGCCTGTACGAGTACGCGGCGGTGGTGGCTCCCTTCCGCTTCACCGTCGCCGCGGACCTCGGCAGGGTCGATATCCGCAGCATGCGGCACTCGCTCGGCTCCGATGATGTCGAATTCGTCTGGCGGCTGGAGCGGGACGGCGTCGAGTCCGCGTCCGGCACCCTCGACGTCCCGGCGATCACGGCCGGCGAGACCGCGTCGGTGGACCTGCCCTCTCTCGACCCCGAAGCGGATGGCGAGAGCTGGCTGACCTTCGAAGCCCGGCTGCGGCACGCCACGACCTGGGCCGAAGCCGGCCACGTGCTCGCCCTCGGCCAGCACGACGTGACCGCACGGGCGCTGGCACCCCAGCAGCGGGTTCCGCGCTGGAGCGTCGGCGGCGCCTCCTCCGGAGTCACCAGCCTCGGGCCCGCCTCCTTCTCGGATGGCCGGCTCACCGCCATCGGAGACCTGGCCGTCGACGGTCCGGAGCTCACCCTGTTCCGGGCCCCGACGGACAACGAGCTGCGTTCCGGTCCGGGAAGCTACGACCTCGCCGACCCCGCCGTTCACGACCGCGGACTGCCCGCACCCGCTCTCGCCGAGATCTGGCACTCCGCCGGGCTCGACCGGCTCACCAGCCGGGTCGTCGAACGCGAAGAGGGTCTCTCCGGCATCCGCGAACTGCGGCGCTGGGCCCCGGCCGCCGGTCGCGAGAGCGTCTATACGGATGTGCGCTGGCACGCCCTGGACGACTCGCTGCTGCTGACCGTGGAGATCGAGCCGTCGGCGGGCTGGGACATCATCCTGCCGCGCATCGGCCTCCGGTTCGCGCTGCCGCTGGAGCTGGAGCAGGCGAGCTGGTTCGGCACCGGTCCCTTGGAGTCGTACCCCGACAGTGCGAACGCGGCGCGGGTCGGCAGCTTCACGAGCACGATCGATGAGCTCAACGTGCGCTACGCCCGCCCCCAGGAGACCGGTCACCGGCCGGGTCTTCGTCAGCTGCAGTTGAGCGGAGCGGCGGGACAGCTGAGCGTCGAGGCCATCCCGGACCACCGCGGTCGTCGTCCCGGCTTCAGCGTCGCCCGACACACCGCGGAGGAGGTCTCCGCGGCGGAGCATCCCTACGAGTTGCCGACGCCGACGCGCACGTATCTCTACATCGATGCGGCCCAGAACGGACTCGGCTCCCGCGCCTGCGGTGTGGATGTCTGGCCCACCCATGCGCTCCGGCCGGAGGCGAGAACCCTGCGGCTGCGTTTCGCGCGCAGCTGAACGCGTTCCCGGGCGGTTGGCAGGCACCGCATCCGATCGCCCGGGACGCGCGGTTAGCATGGGAGGGTAGAGAAATCTGAGGCCGTCCACCATGCCCACCGTCACCGCGCCCGCATCACCGCACATCCTCGCCCCCGCTGAGATCAGCGCCATCCGGGCCGACTTCCCGCTCCTCGACCGCGAGGTCAACGGGCGTCGCCTCGTATACCTCGACTCCGGCGCGACGTCGCAGAATCCGCGTGCCGTCATCGCGGCGGAGCGCGAGTATTACGAGAATGAGAACTCGGCTGTGCACCGAGGCGCGCACACTCTCGCCGCGCTGGCGACGGAGCGATTCGAGGACGCCCGTGCCACGGTAGCCCGCTTCGTCGGTGCGGCCGAAGACGAGATCGTCTGGACCTCCAATGCCACCGAGGCACTGAATCTCGTCGCGTACGCGATCGGCAATGCCACCGCCGGCCGCGGTGGAGTTGATGCCGAGCGCTTCCGCCTGACGCCCGGTGACGAGATCCTCGTGACCGAGATGGAACACCACGCCAACCTCATCCCGTGGCAGGAACTCGCGGCGCGCACGGGCGCCGTACTGCGCTTCATCCCCGTGGCCGATGACGGCACACTGCGGATGGATGAGGCGGCTCGGCTCGTCAACTCGCGCACCCGAGTGCTCGCCTTCACCCACGTCTCCAACGTGCTGGGCGTCATCAACCCGGTGGCGGAGCTCGTCGCTCTCGCCCGCTCGGTGGGAGCGCTGACCGTGCTCGACGCCTGCCAGTCCGCGCCGCACCTGCCCCTCGACCTGAGCGCGCTCGGTGTGGATTTCGCGGCATTCTCGGGCCACAAGATGCTCGGGCCCACCGGTATCGGTGTGCTGTTCGGCCGCAGCGAGCTGCTGAACGCGCTTCCGCCCTTCCTCACCGGAGGGTCGATGATCACCACCGTCACGATGGAGAGCGCCGAGTACCTGCCCTCGCCGCACCGTTTCGAGGCGGGCACCCAGCGGGTCTCGCAAGCCATCGCTCTGGCGAGCGCCGTCGACTACCTCGAGCGGGTCGGGATCGACCGGATCGCCGCGCACGAAACCGCGCTCGGACAGCGCCTGGTCACCGGACTCGCCGCGATCCCGGGCGTGACTGTGCTCGGCCCCGGCGTGGGGCGAGAGCGGGTGGGACTCGCCAGTTTCGACGTCACCGGCGTGCATTCCCACGACATCGGCCAATTCCTGGACGACCGCGGCATCGCGGTCCGCGTCGGCCACCACTGCGCCCAACCGCTTCACCGTCGGCTAGGGATGACGTCCTCCACCCGCGCGAGCGCCTACCTCTATACAACCGAGGACGAGGTCGACGAGTTTCTCGACGCGCTCTCGGCCGCTATCACCTTCTTCGGAGTCTCCGCATGAGTTCAGCCATGGAATCCCTCTACCAGGAGGTCATCCTCGATCTCTCACGCCGCCCGCACGGTCGCGGCCTCGAGGATGACGCGACGGCCGAGTCCCATCAGGTCAACCCGACCTGTGGCGACGAGATCACCCTGCAGCTGCACCTCGAACCGGGCACGGATCGCGTCCGCGCCATCCGGTGGGAGGGTCACGGTTGCGCCATCTCCCAGGCCTCTGCGTCGCTCTTCTCCGACCTCGGGCCGGGGCTGACGACAGCGGAGCTGAAAGACCGCATCGAACTCTTCCGGGTCGCGATGCGCTCGCGCGGCGAGATCGAACCCGATGAAGAGCTTCTCGGTGACGCGGTCGCTCTCGGCGGGGTGTCGAAGTACGTCGCGCGGGTGAAGTGCGCGATGCTGGCGTGGGTCGCCGGCGAGCAGGCGATCATGCTGGCCGACGCGGCCTGAGCTCGCGTCGCCCGGTCGGCGCTCTCGCCTCGCGCGGCCGCCAGCGCTCGTCCGATAATCGGCGGCGCGGATGTCGGCGTCCTTGAACCTCGACCGGAGACATGGGCGGACAGACGGGACCACATCAGAAGGGGTCTGTCAGCAGAGAAGTACCGAAACGCCGCCGAGAGGCCCTGCGCCTCCGCCCTGCCTCTCGATAAGGTCGATCTATGGATGCAGCTGGGCACGACGACATCGAGTACGAACAGAACGGCCGCCGGGCGATGGTTCGATACACCCCCGAGGACGCGGAGTGGAACATCTTCGCCCCCTCGGGCGTCTACGTCGCCACCTTCGCCGAAAGTCCTTCGACGCAGGCGGGTGACGCCGAGGCGCCGCTCTACCAACTCATCGCCAACCGAACTTCCCCTCGCGCAGCAGAGAGCGACGACCGGTCGTCGGACTGGCGCGGGCTGGTCGAGCGCGCCCTCATCGACTTCGACGGCTTCGCAGGCGCCGATGACCTGACCGGCGAATGAGCAGGCGGACGAGCGGATGAGGCCACGCCGCATCCGGCTCCCGTTCGCGCGGCTCCTCGAATCGATCAGGTCGAGCCTGTGGCCGATACCCGTGATAGCCATCGTCGCCGCGGTGGGCATCGGCCTGCTGCTCCCCTGGCTCGATCGCTCGGTCGACAGCGTGCTTCCGGAGGGGATCGACGCGGTGGTATTCAACGGTGGCGCCCAGTCGGCTCGATCGGTGTTGTCGTCGATCGCGGGTTCGCTCATCACCGCCACCTCCCTCACCTTCTCCCTCACGGTGGTCTCGCTGCAGTTGGCGAGCAGCCAGGCGTCCCCGCGTGTGCTGAGGCTATTCGCGCAGGACAGCGTCGTGCACGGCACCCTCGCCCTCTTCCTGGGAACATTCGCGTTCACCATCATGACGCTGCGAACCATCCGCGATCCGTCCCTCGACAGTGCCGCGATCGTTCCGCGTCTGGCCGTCACGCTCGCCCTGATGCTCACGCTCGCGAGCGTGCTCATGCTCGTGTTCTTCCTCGCCCATCTCGCCCGGCAGCTGAGGGTCGAGACGATGCTCAAGGACATCCATGCCGAGACGGACCGCACGATCGCCCTGGTGAGCGAGGCGAACGAGGAGTACAACGCCTTTCGCGGGACTGTGTTCCGGCAAGCCCCGAACCAGCCGGTGGCGGCCCGGTCGAGCGGCTTCATCACCCGATACGACCGGAGCGCCGTGGTGGCGATCGCCGAGCGGCACGGGCTGGTGGTTGAGGAGCTGAAACTCATCGGCGAGAGCAGCATCTCGGGGAGCGCGCTGCTGCGGTACCGGCGGACGCGACAATCGTCCGGTCACGATGAGGCCATCGAAGACGAACTGCGCGGTGCGTTCAGCATCGACTATGAGCGCACCTCGGCACAGGACGCCGACTACGGCGTCCAGCAGATCGTCGACATCGGAGTACGCGCCCTGTCCCCGGGTATCAACGATCCGACGACCGCGCTGCACGCCCTCGCTCACCTCGCCGCCTTGCTGTCGGATTGCCTCGCGATGCCGCAGCCGCCACCTGCGCTGGCCGGCGAGGATGGCGCGTTGCGCGTGCTCACGCACGCCCGTTCCCGTGCGCAGACCATCGAGGGCACGCTCGGGCAGATGCGCCGCTATGGCGCGGCGGACTTCCCCGTGGTGAAGCGCATGCTGGACCTGCTCGACGACCTGCTGGTGGTGCATCCGGAACGCGACATCGCGACGGCGGTCGAGACGCAGCTCGACGCCTTGTCTGCGGCCGTCGAAAAAAACGGGTTCGGACGCGAGGAGTCTCGCGTGATCGCCACACGCTCCGCCGAAGTGCTTCGGCGCGCCCGCGCACTCACGCGGCGGAGGCCGGCAGCCAGGGCGGCGTGGCGTTCCCGGACCTGAGCGTGAGGATGCCGCGGCCCGGTCTGGGACGTTCGCGGGCGACCCCCGCTGAAGGCCACCGCGCGGCGGTTTCCCGCAATGTGCGCACAGGTCTCCGCCCGTGCGTGATGATAATGCGGTGATGTCTATCAGGAGGTGCGTGCGATGTCCCTGACACCGACGGTCGTCCGCCCGGGTCGCCGGGTGCACTGGCTCGAACTCTTCTTCGACCTGGTGATGGTGGTCTACATCGGCCAGATCGCCCAGGTCATGCACGGCGATCCCGGATGGATGGATGCACTCGTGTTCGTCGCGTTTCTGGGCGCGGCCTGGTGGGCCTGGGTGAACGCGACGGTCACGATGAACCTGTTCGGTGCGCGCATCACCCGTTCCACCTGGGCTGCGGTCACGATCGCCATGATCGCGATCGGCGTGATGGCGGCGGCCGTGCCTGAGGCGCTCGGCGATCGCGCCGCCGCCTTTGCGGTGGGCAATGCCGTGATCCGGCTGGTCTGGGTGCAGCCCTGGTTCTCGAAGCGCCGGACTATCGGCGTTCCGTGGTGGCGGCCGGTGCTCTACAGCGTGGTTCCCGCCTCCCTGTGGCTCGTCTCGATCTGGGTCGCCCCACCGTGGCAGTTCGTCCTGTGGGCGATCGCCGTGGCCATCGAGATCGCGCTGCTGAGCTTTCTCGGCGGGCAGCAAGAGTGGCTGCGAACGGCTCTCGACATCGATCACCTGGTCGAACGCGTCGGCCTGCTGGTGGTGATCGTCTTCGGTGAGTCGATCCTGACCATCATCTCGGAGCTGGATGGACACTGGAGCGTGTTGTCGGGCGTAGCGGCCGTCCTGGGGTTCGCGTCGGTCTCCCTGCTGGCCTGGATCTACTTCGGCCATGCCACCTCGGCCGTTGAGCGCGGTCTGCGAGGCCTGCTCCAGCGCGGGAGCATCACCGGGCTGCGGGACACGGTGATGTATCTCCCATTTCTCCTCGTGGCCGGCGTCACCCTGTTTGCCACGGCACTCGGCACAGCCGTGGCCGAGGCCGGACACCATCTGCCCACCGGAGCCGTGATCAGCCTCAGCGCCGGCATCAGTCTCTTCTTCCTCGCGAGCGCGGCCGAGTCGCTGCGCTATGGCGCACCCTGGCGCCAGGTCACGCTCTGGGGTCCAGCTGGCATCCTTCTGCCCTGGGGATTGGCGCCCCTCTCGAACTACGTCGATGCCGAAGTCGTGGTCGCTTGCTCGACCGCGGTCATCGCCACAGCGCTCGCACTCACCGAGATCAACGTCCGGCACATGCGCGCGGTCCCCGAAAAGACGGAAAGCGCGGCGGTGACATAGATACGGACGCCGAGCCTGCTGAACGGCGAACCATCGACGATTGAGGGGCGGTCAAACCAAAAAAGCCCCGGAGAACCGGGGCTGAAATGACCTGCTAAAGCTGGGGTACCTGGACTCGAACCAAGAACAAAAGAACGGCTTTTCACCGCGTTTTCGTCTGGAGCGTTCGAGCCTGCCACGTCCGCGTAAACCCCGGAAAATCAAGCTTTCCGGCGACTAAATACAGTCACAGGTTAGCACTGGCTGCGGAACGATACCGGCTGTTTCTGGTACTGAAACGGGATATTTTGTCCTCAATTTTGTCCCGCGCACTACGCCGCCAGAACTGACGGCCGTCTGGCGGGGAGGACCTCGGTGCTATCGCAAGAACGCTGGGGATGAGCAGCGAAGCTAACGAGGCAAGACCCGTCCGCTGAAAGGCGATCGAGCCGGAGGGATCCGTTTACTAGGCCTATACCTTTTCGGATATTTCGAATAGACTCAAATTGTGACTACAGCCGCCATCCCCCAGAATCGCAATCGCGAAGCGCGCACCTATCTCCCCGAGCAGGCTCGCGAGCTTCTCGAGTTCGCGCACGCCATCAACGGCATCGACGTCTCTGCTCGGCAGTCCGGTCAGGCGATGTTGGTCGGCCCGGATGGCGTCCAGCACATCATTCCTTCCGAGCTTTTCGAGGTGTTGGAGGTCGCAGCTCGTCACCTGGCACTGGGCGACGGCGTGACGATCATGCCGAACGCCGCGAAGCTCACTACCCAGGAGGTGGCGGACTTTCTTGGCATGTCCCGCCCGACACTCGTGAAGCTGCTGGAGGCCGGCGAGATGCCCTTCGAGACTGTGGGGCGCCATCGACGCGTTACCCTCCGCGACGTGGTCGCCTACCAGGAGCGAGCCCGCTCAGAACGGCGCGCAACCCTCGGCGAACTCGCACGGGACGGCATTGCCGAGTCTCAGCCCACCGGTGTACCGAACCTCAAACGCATCGCCGAGATGGAGAGCTGATTGGCGACCTTCCCGGCATTCTTCGACACGAACGCGCTCTTCGGCTTCCACCTCAACGATGTCTTCCTGGCACTTGCTGAGCGGAGCGCATTTCGACCACTCTGGTCGGCAGACGTACTCGAAGAACTACGACGCAACCTGAAAGCGTATGGGATCGACAGCGGCCGGGTTGAACGCCGCATCGCCGCCATGATCCACTCGTTTCCCGACGCCACGGTCACCGGATACGAACATCTGGTCGCCACGATGACGTGCGATCCGAAAGACCGACACGTTCTTGCGGCCGCCGTCCGCGCGAACGCGGAGGTACTCGTCACCTTCAACCTCAAGGACTTCCCCGCAGCGAGCGTGGCCGACTACGACATCGAGATCGTTCACCCCGACGACTTCCTCCTCGACCAACTCGACCTCTTCCCAGGCCTCACCGCCGGAACGATCCGACAACTCGTCACCGACTATTCACGCCCCGAGATCTCGATGAACGACCTGCTCGTCAGACTCGCAGACGCCGGCGTGCCCCGCTTCGCCACTGAGGTGCGCACACACCTCTAGTCCAGAACGGACCGAATCGATGTTCTGAGGCGCACTGGGGGTGGCAAGACTACGAGACAAATGTTGTTCACCTCCTTAGTTCGCAACACTCCGACGAACTACGGACACAAACGACAGTCGAATCTCGCTCCGGATTGCAGATCGTCACGTTCCGTGACGTTCGTTGATCAGAAGCGAATGAGACCCTCGCGTCTGACGGTGGTGCCAATTTGGCATGGCCGCAACATTGCCCATTCCCGGTCGCCTAGATTTCCGCGCCGCAGACCAGTGGCATCTGCCCACTGAAAGCATGGTGATGCTCTCCATCGGAAGTCGGGTGACGCGATTCAAACATTTCAGCGTGTGCGCGGGTAGAGCAACAGGGCGATCACAACCGCGGTGGCAGCCGTAACCCCGGTGGTCCAGCGGAGGACCGCGGCGAGATCCTTCTTGTATTACCACGGGGTGATGAGCCCCGCCAACGATCCGGTTGTGACGGCACCGAAAATGACGGAGAGCCAGACCGCGATCCGCGTTGTGCTGCGCTGGTATCTGGTCGTGATGCTGAAGGCCACCATCTCGAGTCGATCGATCACTGCATTGTAGAGGTCTTCGGCTTCCCACAGTCGTGTTGCTCGAGCAGCAGCGCCCCGGCGAGCCTCTGCAGCGCGGCGAGGGTGGGGAAGACCCCGACGACATCGGTGCGGCGTTTGACCGATCACCCCCAAGCCCGCCGCCCGTGCGCTCGCGCAGTTGGCTTCGGAGCGGACTCGACTTGGCCAATAGCCGAGGGGGCAGCCGTTTAGCGGATGACGACGGGAAGGAGTTCTCCCACTGTTGTCCCCTCGGTGCGTGACCAGACCAGGACTGCAGCAGCCAACGCGAGGCACGAGCCGGCGAGGAGCTGAGGGCCTCCCTGCCCGGTGATCAGGGAACCCAGGGACTGGAACGCGCGGCCTTTACGAGCCAGGGCGAGAACGTTGACCGCAGCGCGTTTCCCGAACCAATGCCCGGCCGGCAGGCGGATGACCTGAGCCAGTGTCACCGGTGCGCGCGCGTCCCGGCCGGTGAGCCAACTGTCGAGGAGGCCCAACGCGAGCCCGATACAGCTGGAGACTTCCGGAACAGAACCGTCGGGTGACTCCGGCTGCGCCCGCTCAAGGAGAATTCCCGCACGCTTTGTGTCATCGTCCGCAATGGCGGCCACGACCAGCATCAGTAGGGCGATCGCCTGATCCCGGCGGGCGCCAACCGGAGTGAATAATTCCCTGTTCCGCCGTTCGACCGCCTTCGAAAGCGCCCGGTTGAGAGCATCCATATCGGTCACGTCATTGATCTCGACACCGTCCTCTGCCAGCAACGGAGCAAGTTCCCGCATCAGCTCATCCGCCATCCCCGGCTTCATCTGAATCCTAGGTAAACCCAGAGCCGATTCCGGAGCGTTTCGCCGCATGTCTGCCATGCCACCATCTTCCCAGCCCAGGCCATCATGTGGGAGCCCCGGGCCACGGCCCGACCAACCGAGGTGAAACGTCATAAGCGGGACCTCATCGGGGACCAATTGCCGCGCGCCGAGGGCCCCGCGCATCAGCGGTCGGCGCAGAAGATTCGCGGCCCGCCCGTGCGCAGTCTCGCCGCAACCGACGGCGTAGTGTCGTGTTTGGCCACAAGGAGGAGGCACGATGACAGCACGAGAGCACGTCGTTCGCGCACTTTGGACGCTCTTCGAGCCGATCCACGCGGTGAGTTACTTCGCGCAGGAGGCTCGCGAGGAGTTCGCCGCCATCGGGCTCACCCGCTACTGGGATGGCTACTTCGCTGGCCGTGCCGCACCACTCGGGACCGTGCCGGCCGCACCGGTCGTGGCCATCTTCAATGGCTTCTCCCCTTCTCTGGTCGGTCGCGCGCTGCCGGCGGTCTGGTCCGTCGCATCCGTCGAACGGGTGTTGGATGCGCGTTCCCGCGGCGCCGCAGCCGCCCTCCGCTCGGTCGTCGCCGACGAAACGCTCGTCGCTGAAGCCGCGGCCGCTCTCACGCCGGTCGCTCACATGATTGATGTTGCGGGTCGACCGCTTGCCGCCGCGAACCGGGCCACGCCCGAGGAGTCGGACCCGTACCGCCAACTCTGGCGTGCGGCGACGATTCTGCGCGAGCATCGCGGCGATGGGCACGTCGCCGCTCTGCTGGGTGAAGGCATCGCCGGGCTGGCATCAATCGTGCTGCGCAGTGCCGTCGACGTCGATGCGGCGACGATGAGGCGAGCCCGCGGTTGGAGTGACGCCGAATGGGATGCGCAGGTCGAGGATCTCATGGCCCGCGGGTTACTGACCGCGAGCCATGAGATCACCGCGGCTGGGTCGGCCGCTGTGGACAACGCCGAACACGTCACCAACCGGCTCGCGGAGCGCCCCTGGCGTGCGCTCGGCGACGATCTCGCCCAGAGCGCGCGCCTGATCGCACCGATCGCGCACGCGTGCGGCAGGTTCTTTCCGTACCCGAATCCGATCGGGATGCCGCAGCCGTGGAGTCCGGACGAGGACCCGGGTGCGGCGGCCGTTCCTGAGGTACCGGTCGAACCACCGGGCAAGCTGGCTCTCTAGCTGGCGCTCCGTTCGAGGCCACTCGCACGTGGGCGCATGCCCTGCGCGCGCCGTCGTGAGATCGTGGGCGATGCTCAGTCTGTTCGCCCGCTTGCGCGCCGCGTTGACCGATCGGTACGCGTGATACCACCCGGACACGCGGACGTTGCCGCTGGTGGCGATCACCAATAGACGGCGATGTTCTTTCGACTTGCGATGGCGATGGCGATGGCACCGTCATCATCGCACGCGATTATGGATGCAACTTCCACTCACGATGTGCGACGAGGGTCGCCCCGACCAGTTGCTCGCGGTCGTACGCACCAAACAGCCGAAGACCTGGATTCGCGGGTGTTCCATCTGTGGGTCAGGGTCTCGAGGCGATTGCGCGAGTAGGTGTAATTGACGTGCGAAGCGTGCCGTCAGACAGTCAGAAGCGCGCCCCGGAAACTGCTGCTGACGTCGGCAGAATCTGGCGCGACTTCGTCCGGACGTGAACTGGTTGCCCGGCTCTTCGTGAAAACCTCCGGCGACCGTGCGGTCGTCTTCCTTTCAGCTTGAACGGTCACGTGAACGCATGGGCAGCTCCAGCTCGAAGGTGGCTCCCTTTGCGCGTCCGGCCGACGACGCAGTCACGTCCCCACCGTTCGCGCGTGCGATTTCTCGAGCGATCGTCAGGCCGATACCCGATCCTGCTGACCGGCGGGCCTGGCTTGGCACGCGGTAGAACCGCTCGAATACACGCTCCGTGTCTTCCTCGGCAAGGCCCACTCCGGTGTCGGTCACGACGACTTCAGCACGGCCACCGGCGCCACGCGCGGTGATGGTAACGGTCCCGCCGGCGGGAGTGGCGTGCAGGGCGTTCCCGAGCAGGTTGGTGAGAACTTGGGTGATCCGGTCAGGATCCACATGCACGGGGAGGGTTGTGTCGGCGTCAATGTTCAGCGTGACGTCCGAATCGTCGAATTGGGGTGAGAGGCGCGCAGCCGCGCGGCGAGCGAGGTCCGCCAGGTCTGCATTGACTGGATGCAGGTCAAGTCGCTGCTCTTGGGCGCGCGACAAGCTGGAGAGGTCGTCGGAGAGCCGGTGCAGGCGGCGCAGTTCCTCACTGAGGGAGGCGAACGTGTCGGGGTTGGGGGTGAACACGCCATCAATCAAGCCTTCGACGTAGCCGTCGAGGACGGTCAGCGGGGTTCGCATCTCGTGCGCAACCTCCCCGAGCAGCCGTGTTCGCCGGGACTCCGTGTCGGCCAAGGCCTGGGCGAGTGTGTTGACGTCGGTGGCCAGCGCTGCAAGTTCCGGCTCGGAGGGGACGGGAACCCTGCCTCCGTACTTTCCCGCAGCGATCAGCTTCGTTGCTGCCCGCACCGCGTTGAGGGGGCGCAGCAGACGACCGGTGACTGCCGCCGCAACGAAACCGGCGGCGACGACGCTGGCCAGCACCCCGACGATGAGCGAGGTAGTGAGCGCAGACAGGAATGCTGAGCGCACGCTTGCCGCGTCCATGTTCCCCATGGACATGCCGGTTCCCCCACTGTTCATCATCATCCCCAACCGTTCTTCGAACAGGTATGGGGCAAGCAGCGAGACCGTCAGATAGGCGACGCCGCCGCCGACCACGGCAACAGTGGCGTAGGAGATGAACAGCCGCAGCGATAGGCGCATCTTCATCTGGGCCGGCCCACGAATTTGTAGCCCACTCCGCGCACGGTGGCGATCAGGTGTGGATCGCCAGCGTCGTCACCGAGGCGTGCACGCAGACTGCGGATGTGGACATCGACGACGCGCTCGTCGCCATAGAAGTCGTAGCCCCAGACTTTCTCAAGCAGTTGTGCCCGTGAAAACACCCGTCCGGGCTCGGCGGCGAGTGCGGTGAGAAGGTCAAACTCTAAGCTCGACAACACCACTGATGTTCCATTCGCCTCGACTTCACGGTGGGCCGGGTTGACCGACAAACCGTCGAAGCGAAGCAGGGGGTCTGCGTCGGTCCGGTCGCCCCGATTGTCACGGCGCAGCATTGCCTTCACTCGGGCCGTGACCTCGCGCGGGCTGAACGGCTTGGTCACATAGTCGTCCGCACCCACCCCGAGTCCCACGAGCTTGTCGACCTCCTCCGCCCTCGCTGTGACGAGGATCACATACGCGTCGCTGAAGCCGCGCAACTGCCGGAGGACTTCGAGTCCGTCGATCCCCGGAAGCATCACGTCCAAAAGCACGAGGGCCGGAGGATCTTCGCGGAGTGCCGCAAGCGCCTCAGCGCCGTCCGCGGCCTCCGCCACGTCGTAACCTTCCGCCTCCAGGTAGCCGCGAAGGACTGTCCGGATCTGCGGCTCGTCGTCAACGACCAGGACCTTCTGCATGGCTCACCCCTTTCCCCTGATTATGGCCGCAACGACAAGCCCGGCGGTGCCGGGACCGCCGGGCGGCACTGACGCTGTGCCGGGCCCAAGGAACCCGTTGAGGGAGAACTCTCATCGGGCCTTATCTTCGAGTACTTTCACCCGTTCCCGGTATTCCGTTGCATCCAATTCGCCCTTCGCGAAGCGATCATCAAGGATCTGACGTGCTTGACTCCACTCTCCTTGCCCTGGGGCGACCGCAGCGTCTTCGCGTTGACCTCCGCGATCCGTTCCGCCAGCAAAGGCTCGCACGGCCCAGATCACCAGCAAGACGATTGCGGCGAGCATGAGTAGCCCGACGGGCCACCCCCACGCCATGGTGTATCCGTTTCCCCACATCATTTCTTCTGCTCCTTCGGTTTAGTTCGTTTTCATTTGTGATTGATCCCGGACATCCGGGCTAATTTCAGGACACGGTCAGCTCGGTATACATCCCTGCGGAATAGTGACCGGGGAGGTTGCAGACGAGTTCGTAGCGGCCCGGCGCTAGCTTCAGCGTGACCCAGCTTGAAGCGCCGGGAGCGATTCCCTCGCCGGCGCCGGCGCCGCACGTAGAAGACGCCTCGCCGACACTGCCCGCCTCCTCAACCTTGGTTTCACCAGAAAGCGGCCGGGTGCCGACTGTCTGCGAACCGGACAAGGGCAGCACGACCAGCTCGTGGCTGACGCTGCCATTGTTGGTCACGAGAAAGGACACAGTCCCGTGACCGACAATGGCTCGATCGCTGCTCAGGCGCATCGCTCCGCGCGCCATCCCCCCGCTGCCGCCACCGGGCATCATGCCGGAACCGCCGCCCATCATGGGGCCTCCCATATTCGACAGGGTCACGTTCACCGCTGTCCCCGCCAGCTGCGGAGCTGAGCATGAGGACCCGGACGCGGGCCAAGAAAGGGGTTGGCCCATGTTGAGACCGGTGACCGCACCGACAGACAGCCCCGTCACACCCGCGACGGCCACAATCCCGCCCGCGATCGTCGCGGCAATGAGGGATATCTTTCGCAGGCTGTAGCCCTTCACTGCGTCGCCGCCATCCCCGAGCCCATGGTTGGGTCACTTTCTGACCACGCCCCCGTGCCCGTGTGCATTCCCATACCTATGCCAGATCCTGAGCCCATCCCCTGACCAGGCAAGTGGATCGCGTTCACCATCGCGTCGATTCGGCTCCTCATCTGTTCCACGACTGCCGCCTTCTGATCAGTTGTCAGGGTGCTCGTGGAATCGAGATCGCCGTTAATCGCCGCGATCATCGCGTCTTCAAGACCAGAGACCGACTTGCTCTTGATCCGGGCGACATCCGCGAGCGACTTGCCGGACTGCAACTGGTCCTGTACCTCGGCCTGGCTCAGGCCGAGGTAACTCAACGCCGCGGTCATCGGCGAATGCTGGCCGAACGGCATGTCGACGATTTGGCCGAACTGGTGGACACCACCGTTTGACGAGGCGGTCGACATTGCCTGCGGTGTCGTCCCGTCGCCGGTTGCCGCCTGAGCGGCGGCTACGCCGCCAGCGACGAGCGCTCCAACAATTCCGATTCCCATCAGCCCAAGAGTCATGCTCTTTCGATTGAACTTCATCTTTCCCAGTCCCTCTCACGATCAGCCATCCAGTTGATGTCTACACACCAGCGTGCGGGTCGCGCATGAAGCGTCGACCTCCGGAAGTGTGAAGCCTTGATGAAACGCGTTCACCGCCGATGAGCGGTGGCTCACCCACGAATGTCAGCGGGGGCAACACTCACAGAGAGGTAGCAGTCTTGTCTGGATAACATGCATGCACACACAGTGAATTTGAGGGGCGATGACAAGGTTTCGAAAAGTACTCTGGGCTGCTGGCGGAGTCGTTGTAATCGCGGCAGCAGTTTCAGGTTCGTTCATCTTGGTGGCGAACCAAAATCAAACCCACGCCGCGGAAAGTATGACCAACAAGGCCAGCCAGGTGATGCCGTTCGACTTAACGCGGACCACCCATAGGTTCGATAAGTCCTCAAACGGCGGCGTGGAAAAGGTAGTGGTGAACGATCCAGCCGACAGCGCAAACGAAGAACTCATTCGCTCGCACCTAAGTAAGGAAGCTGCGCTTTTCCGAGCGGGTGACTATTCTGACCCGACGATGATTCACGGTATGGATATGCCGGGCGTGAAAGAACTCTCCGCGGGTGCAGCACGGGTGAGCGTTGATTTCACCGAAGTCGATGGCGGGGCGCAGATCACATACTCTTCAACAGACCCAACGCTCGTATCGGCCATTCACGCGTGGTTCGATCGTCAGGTCGCCGACCACGGGATGCCCGGAATGGGTGGTTAGAGGCTCTCTCGACGTGTTTGGTCCTCGGCTCGTACCTGACCGGATCTCCATCCGACGTACTTCTCGATCGGCTCGACCATCCGCTGCCTGCAAGCCAAAGTTGATCAGTTGCGAGACGGGCACCCGCACGGTATCGAGATCCCGCAACCGCGATTGCTGGGCGAAGGTGGCTAACGACCGAGGTCGGATCGGCCGTAGTCCCGGCCGGCGAAACGACCTGATCAACTATGACCAGCAGCGGGCCGAAGTCTCGGCTCTCCGCAGTGGCACGGCAGGCGGCATTGTTGACGGCACCCTGAATGGGCTGCCAGTCCAAATGCCATTAAGCGTTAGGCGCCACACGATCCCAGAACCCGGTGAGTCCGGCAGTTGCTTTAGCGGAATGGGGGGGCACGAAATTCCACTGGTCGTGGTAGCTCGGGCGGTCGATGAACTGTCACGGTTCATTCCGCGGAGCATGTTGTCGCCGCGCAACTCGTTGGGCTCTGGCTGATGGGTGGGTGCGTTGATGCCGACTGTCCGGCACCTCGTTGATGACTACCCCCCAGCATGCGGAAGGCGCATGAAGGTTCGGCCTGCGGGAATGTGAAGGCTTGATGAAACACGCCGGCCAGGCTGCAACAGATCAGCCACCGCGTGGTTCTCGATAGGCGCAACATTGCGGGCCCGGAACTTGGCGGCACCGCAAAATCAGGCCGCGGCCCCCATATTCTGCGGGACCGGCGCTTCTGCCGCAGGACACGGTCCTACAGAATCTGTGGAACCGTGAAATAGCCAATGTGAGGACGTTGAGTCCGCGACAGTCGGCCGTGCGCGCCGGTCAGAGCGTTCAGCCAGGAGGTTCCGCATCGAATCCATCGTGGCGGCCGAAACGTCCTCGGCCGGCGAGGGTGCAGCGTCGGCGCCTGCATTCAAGCACTGTGCGCAAGCTCGGCTCCAGCCTGTAGCGTCTCGGTGGGTGTTGCGGGTCAGCGGTGGTCTGTCGGCTTCAGAGTCCGATGCCGGGAGGCTCTCGGCGCGGCTGCGGCGGCCCGGCTGGGCGAAACGGCGGCACCGTGCGTCCTGGCCCCGGCCGCTCTGGTCGCACCGGGCGGGACTCGGCACGCTGGCGGCGTCCGGCGCGCTCCGCGAATCGATCGACCGCCTTCAGGATCTCGTCGCTGCGCCAGAACGTGCCGAGTCGATACTCCGACTTCGCGCTGAGCACACCCTGCTCGGTCAGCTCGCGCAGCAGCGGGTACGCGTTCTGGGGCCGGATGCCGAGTTCCCGGGCCACCAACGGTGCGTCAACGACCGGGGTGCGGGCGACGACCTCCAACACGCGCCACACCCCGCTGTCAGATCGGGCCCGCACCCGCTCTTGCCAATCGACGCGGACCTGGTCGATGTCCGCGACCAGTTGGCGGGCGTTGACCACGGCGCGGGCGCTGGCCTCGGCGTACCGGGCGACGATCGGCTCCAAGTCGCCAGTGCGATAGGCGGTCAACGCGTGGTGGTAACCGTCGATGTCAGCCAGCAGACCCGCCGACACCGGCACGGCCACGTTCCGGGTCACGGCCCGGTGGCGCAAGATCGCCTGGGCGAGCGCCCGCCCGGTGCGCCCGTTGCCGTCGGTAAACGGGTGGATCGTCTCGAACTGCGCATGCGCGACCGCTGTGAGCACGAGAGGCGCGACCTCGACCCGGCGGGAGAAAGCCACCAGGTCGTCGATCAGTGCGGGCACACGCTCCCACCGGGGTGCGACGTAGTCCGCGCCGATCGGGGACTGCGAAGACGTGCCGATCCACACCGCCTCCGTCCGCCATTGCCCTGGGGTGTGTCGGGGCTGCTCGGCCATGAGGACCGTATGCATCTGCCGGATCGCGTCCGGGCTAATCGTGTCCGCCGCTTCGATCGCCGCCTGGAGCGAAGCGGTGTTCGCGGCGATCAGGGTGGCGTTGGTAGTCCCGCGTCCGCCCAGCTCCGCGGTGAAGATCGCCCGGGCACTCGCGGTGAGCTGTTCGATCTGCGACGACGCCGACGCCTCGCTACGCAGCAGCACCGGGCCGAACGCCGCGACCCGGTGCCCCAGCTCCGCATCGAAGCGGCTTAGTTCACGGGCTGCATCCTCCGCCGCAGCCAGCACCACACCGGGTAGCGCTACAGCCGC
>NZ_JBEPTM010000017.1:0-33287 GCF_040549525.1 Frigoribacterium sp. UYMn621
CACCGGAAGCGAGGTGACCGAACCAGAACTGGCCCTCAGCGCATAATCCTTAGCTCGAAGGAAAACCGGCTACACCACTACCTGGGACTTGACCCCACCGAAGTCGAGGCCGCCTATTACGCTGACCTCGAAACCCCCGAGACAGCAACCGCCGCCCTCGAAAAACAATAGGAATCAAACTCAGGGCGAATCACGCAGCCTTTGAATAGGAGTGAGAGCAGCATTAGCGTGAGACACGAAGACCTCCGGAATGGAATTGGGGAACTAGACAGCTCCACCCTCCACCGGAGGCCTTCCTTATATCAAGACGTCACACATCAACCAACGTCCCTGGGCAGTACAGCTAGCGGGCCGCCCTAGGTGCTCAGGATGAAGTGCCGCAGGTGCTCGCGAAGCGCCGGGTCGCACACGTAGACGTAGGTGCCCAGGATGCCGCGGGTGAGCAGCACCGCGTAGATGTTGCTGATGAATCGAAGGAGGTCTTCGTCGGTGTACTTCTTCCCGAGGACGTCGTTGTTCTCCTTGCCCTTGGTGTCGAAGTACGAGTCTCGGTCAACGATCAGCGTGCCGTTGAGGGGGTCGTAGCGAAGATCCGGACCGATGATCACACCCGCGTAGTTGAGGTCGTACCCCTGAACCGTGTGGATGGAGCCGACTTCGTCGATCGCCTTTGGCGAGGCGATCCAGTCGACCTGCTTGCTATTCCAGCGAAGCTGCACGCCGTCCAACTCGATGTCGAATGCCGTCTTGTCGCTCTTGGTCTTCCATGGCCAGGCGTACCCGGCGAGCAGGCGAGAGAGCCCGACCTCGACATCCTTGCGCCGGATTTCCTCGCACATCTCAGCGAGGCTGTCGAAGAATCGAAGTCCGTAGCCGTCGAACTTCTCCGGAGTCACCGTTGCGCTCGGACCGAGGATGCGTCTGATGTAGGAGACGTAATCCGACCCGGCCTTAACCCGCATCTGGGAGAGCAGCGGATAGTTGCGATTCGCAGCCTTCGCCTCCCGCACGAGTTCACCGAGCATCTCGGGAGGCAGGTCGGCCGGCCGAACGCTCTGGGCCGCATCCAGCAAGAAGATCTGGTGGGTGCTCTTCGCCCGGATCCAGTCAAGCTGGGTCTTCGTTTTGTCGTCGCTTTCGAAGAGCTTCTCGGTGATCTCTTTGAACTTCTTGTTCTGCACTCCTGACGGTTGATTCGCGCGCTGGTTAAGACGGTGTGCTTCGTCGACGATGAGCAGGTCGAAGTGCTGATCCGAGGAGCCGACGTCGAAGGCAGTCATCACCATCGACGGATGCAGTCCCGGAGTCTTTTTGAATACCTTCTTGATCGATTCGCGCAACGATTGCTGCGGCACCACAAGGCCGATGCGAACGTCTTTGAGAAGGTCTTGGTAGCCCTCGACGAAGAACTCGGAGAAGAGGGTGTCGCTATCGAGGTCTTCGGCAGGGGCGGTGGCCGCAATGTCCACGAGCAGCTTCAGCATGTAGATGGCGACGACGGTCTTGCCCGTCCCCGGCTCACCCTGGATGACGGTCGTGCTTTTCTCGCCCGACTTCACGTCTTCAAAGAGGCCCTCGAGGATGTCCTCAACCGCGATCGCCTGGTCCGGCGTCAACGCCTTAAACGGTGAGAGCTTGAAGAGGTCGCTGTTCTCGATCTCGGGAATGGTTCGGGTGAAAACCCCATCCCGCTTCAGCTGATCGAACACCTCGAGGAAGGACTCGCGGTACTGCTCGCGGTCGTAGTAGTCGGCCTCGGTGATCCCGTCGTTCCGGTTCAGCACCCGGTACGAGCCGTCGCCCGCCAGCATCCGGATCAGGTAGGACTCCAGGTCGAGACAGACCGACTTGTTGAATGTCTCGTCGACGATTACCCGGATGGTGCGGAGGTGCTTCTTCTCTGGCGAGTCGAAGTGCTGCCGCATCCGTGCCGCAGCGTTGCGCGACTCCCCCACATACACGTCGTTGAGACCGCCCCCAATGGCCGCTTGGCCACCGCCCTTGACGTCGTCCAAGACGTAGACAACCGGCCAGTTGGTGTTGCGGTGATCGAGCGACGCCCACGCCTTAACGGCATTCGGGGTGAAGTCGAGCCGCCCGATCTCAAAGGGCGTCATATTTGGCGCTTCGCCCCCGCGCCTTGTCCACCGGATACTTCTCTCGCGTGGCTGCCAGCTTCTCGAGGATGATCTGCTCCGGGTCCGCGCCAATGCGTTCCGCGAGCAGCAGGCAGTACGTAAGCACGTCGGCTAGTTCCTCGCGCACTCGAGCCTCGTCGGCATCCGCGTTCCACTGGAAGCACTCGAGCAACTCGCCCGCTTCAATTGCGATGCTCTTTGCCAGATTCTCGGGGCTGTGAAACTGCGCCCAATCCCGCTCGGCAACGAATGCCGCGATCTCATCGCGAACTGACTGGTCGACCATCCCGCCAACGTAGCAGGGTCAAGCTCGTGACCCGGCCGACCTACGCCGGAAGGCTGGGAGCATTGCGCGTGGAGTTGACGCCGCATCGCGGGTCGTTAGGGAGGTCTGATCCTCCAGATCGACTTCCTTCAGCCAGTGGCCGGCAAGGTGACCGAAGGTTCATTGGCCCGAACGCCCGAGGCCGCGAACTTCGGAGTCCCCTGAGTTTCCGCGATCAATGGTCGGGCTGCGCCCCACCGGCACGGCCGTCACATCGCAGCATCCACGTGCCTGACCAACCCGTGGGCGATGCGCCGGAACCGGCGCGGCGGGGACCCCGCTGTAAGCGCGCCATAAATGCGAAATGACTGCCAGAAAAGCGCGGCAGTCATTTTGCATTTAGTGGGCTGTACTAAGAACCTCGACAGGCCTTATGACCGCTGGGCTCCAGCTCAGCCCTGACGAGCGTTTTCCTCCGAGGGCCGTCGGATTTTCCTCCACTCGAGCCACAATCGCTGAGTACGCGAACGACAGCAATCCAACCAGGCAATCTATCTCGTGGCCTACCAGGACTTTCTGCGCTCTCGCGCAAGGAAGTGTTGATGCATTGAGCACACTCATTGGCAAAGGAGGAGGCGATCGCATCGGCGCCGCTGGATCGATGCGCGCAGCACCCCCGCTGATGGGGAGGGGTGCCCATGGGCTCGCTTCAGTAGCGCTGTTAGCCTGACGCTATGAACCCGAGTGACGCAACTACTGCAGCGAGTTGCAGGGTGTTGGCCCAATGACCTACCTGATCGTCTGCGTGGTGGCGCTCGTCATTGGCGTGATCGTGCGGGGCGTCCGCGCTTCCAACCGTCGTCAACAGATCGTTGGCTACCAGAGCTATGCAAGTACCGCATCCCCCGCATTCCCGCTCGACTCTGGCGAGACGATTATCACAACGATAGCTGCGCGAGACCTCGGCGCGATGCGTCGTATCGAGGATGACGCGATCAAGGACGACTACCCGTCGTCCTTTCCTCTGGTGGCATGTACCTCAACACGACTCGTGATCCAAATGTCGGTCACTGACCGCACAACCGATCTTGCCGGATCTTTTGCGGCGAGACGGGTGGATCTCCGACGGCGTATCGGCGAACAGTTCGGCGATGCTGACCAACGGGTCTCCAGCTGCGAATGGCCGTGGCAATCTATCGCTTCGATCATCGCTGAAGGAAACGCGGCCGCACTTCTCTGGGAGAGTGAACGAGGCTCTGGTGCCGTGATGCTGACCTTCATGAATGAGCAGGATCAAGGCAGTTTCGTGTCGACTGCGGTGGCTGTCATTACGGCGACACGCTCCAAGCTCGGTCTCATGCCAGCCGACCCGAGCCACACCATCGACGGAGGTAGCAATGACTATTCGTTCACGGACGCACAGACGATCTGCTCAGACTGCGGCACCGTGATCGAAGCCAACGAACGCTTCTGCGTCGGATGTGGCGTTCGGGTATACCGACTCGAGGCCGCGGAGTCGTGAGGAGGGACCAATGACATACAACGTGCTGGCGGTCTGTGAGAACGGAGTAGAGAACTACCCTCTCTACCCATTGTTGAACGACGACATACTGATCGTTCCTGAAGCGTTGGATGGGCCGTTGGGAGAACCTATCCGTGTTTCGAAAATCGTTGTCCGCCGCAAGGTTGGAAACGGCTACACGACCGTCACCGAAACCAAAGAAATCGTGTTCCAGGTCTGGATCACAGCTTCGCGAGTCATCTTCTACTGCAAGAAATTCGAGAAAGGCGGGGGTTGGGTCGGCTTCGGTTTAGGTGGGCTGGCTGTCGCGGTGGTGGCCAACAGCGTCTCGCACGCGATCGCGGCCAATCGCCGCAAGGGCAAGGCCCTAATCGGCAACATTCGCTATCCATGGGTCTCAAGCGTGATGTTCTCGCCTCGCAATGGTTTCGGTACGGAAGAGAACGTGCGGATAGCTTTCGTCGACGGCACTGACGACAGCCGACCTGAGGGCGACATCACCTTCAGCATTGAACGCCACAACAATGCCAACCGGGTTGCGCGCAACATCGTCGATCGGGTGATCGCCTACCGTTATGCCTCTGGCGAAGAGCTGGATGCCGAAGAGCTCCGCCGTTTCGAGGAACTTAGGCATAGCGGGCTGGCCGCGTTGCCCGAAAAAGGGCGGCTCACCAGCTACGGGATCCCGAGTTCGTGGAGAGTGCCACTGGGACTCGCGCTGGCTCCGCCAGCGCCGCCCGCTTTCCCTCCGGGAGCTCCGGCCACATCCCCGACGCTCGTAGATGCGCCCGCCTCTGGCGTCCCTCTGGGTTTGGTGCCAATCCCAGTTCAGATAGAAGGAACGTTAGATTTCGGCTTTGGTACGCCCAAAGCGCCTGTCGCGAAGCGGCCCTCTTTCTGCGAAGCCTGCGGGTCCGTAGAGCTCGGCGAGAATTTCTGCACCGATTGCGGCGCGCCAATGACCGTGCCGACCGCCTGAGGTCAGGGCCGGCGCTCGACCCCGAGCGAATAGCTGCCGATCTCCAGACGATCGCCGCTATGGAGTGGCGTCTCATCAAACGATGACGCTCGCTCCTCAGTGTTGTCGGGGTGGACGATGACAGTTCCATTGGTCGTTTCGAGGTCGCGCACTCGCAGCTGCCCTGCGACGATGCTGAAACGCGCGTGTGACTTCGATACCTCCGCCGACGGAACGGCAGCGGTCGGACCCAGGTCGTGCGACACGGGCTGGCGCCCGATGATCAATGCATCGGCGATCGGAAGGACTGTGGCATCCGGGAGCACAAGTACCCAGTCGGAGGTGCGGGGTGGTCGGTCGCGGGTCACCTCGTCGACAGTCTCCCATCCCTCAGTTGCTTCGACAGCTGCGGTCAACTCAGGAGCGACCGACGCAGCAGGCGGGGAGCCTGCCGGAGTCGCAACCAACGGGGGCGCCCCTTGGGAAACAACAGTCTTCGAAGGAATTGCGAAAGCCCGGTCGGCGAGGGTGGCGCGAGCGTCTGTGTTCGAATCGAAGCCAGCCTTCTGGTAACGCAGCGCGCCGGCTCCAACACCGAGACAGATAAGTGAGGAAACGGCCAACCCGAGGAGAATCGGCGCCTCCGAGAGGTAGTAGCCGCTGCGGCCCCAGATCACGGCGATTAGAGCGAGAACGCAGCCAACTCCGATGAATAGCCCGCCGATCGCACGCATCAGTAGGACCCCCGGGAATTTGCCACGGACACCAAGACAACAATCGCGATCACAATCACCACAGCTAACGACAGGTAGCCGAGCACGAGTCCGGCAATCGCCATACCTCGGCCTCGATCACCGGTCCGCCTGATCTGCGCGAGCGCGATATGACCGAACACGATCGGGAGGACCGCGCCTCCAAATAGGCCGAAAACGAGCGCGCTCACGGCGAACCCGTTGGTCGAGTGCGTTTGAGGGATAAAGGCGTAGGCGGCGCGTCCGGCACCGGATCTTGCGCGGTCGGCAGCTTCGGATGGGCGCTGATCGCTGCTGGCCGTGCGGATCCGGCTATATCGCGGAATAAGAAGGAGCGCTGCCAATAGTCCCCCGGCTCTAACGAGATTCGCCACGATCGAGCGCCACACCAACTCAACGTTGCCAGCGACCGGTAGCAGATAAACGATGAGCCCGTAAGCGATGGCGACGGCCGCCGCGATCCAGAGAACTCGATAGGTCGATGCCGGTGAACCAGTGGACATCAGCCACGCCACAGTGATCAGGACAGGACCGATCAGGAAGAGGAGTTGCTCTACGGCGCCCACTGCACCGAGAGAAAAGGCCATTCGTGAATCCATAACGACAACAATCAGCTCAATCACCGGACCTATTGCCGCGACCAGAAGCCCGCCAATCCGTGCTCCCGTGCTGGCTTGCCCTGTACGTCCAGCGAGGACGACGGCGACAGGGGCCAGCGAAAGGAACAGGAGGATGACGACCTCGAACCTGACCGAATAGGCAGCGGACATGAGGGCCAGCGAGACCAGGCTCGAAGTCGCCCCCACGATTGCCGGACCAATGATCCCGGCGAAGAGGAGCACCAAGGGCAGTGCGGGTTTCGACGCGGGTGTGAACGACTGTGACTCGCCGGCGCCGATCACCGGCTCGTCACGCACGAGCTCCGTTCCGCAGCTCTCGCAATATCGCGTGCCGAGGTCTGGCTCATCGCAGCTCGGACAGTAAGTTATCGGAGTCGTCGTGGTCATTCAGTCCTTGATTCGGCTCCGTGAGCGATGGTCATCCGCAGAACTCCTCGGTCGGGCCGGTGCCCGCGCCGATTTGGATTTCGCCAACGATGTCGGCCCCGGCTCCGGACTGGTCTCCATCTCCGATCAACCAGATCTTCTGGGAACCCGATGCGAGGGTAAGGTAGTCGACGTTGAGATATGAGGTATCTGAAGAGCTGGTGAACCGCGCGGTCGGATATGCCGATCTCACTGACTCGAACGTCGAGTTGCCCCCTACCCCAGATGACAACCTCGGTGAGAGCGCGTCTTGCGACACAAAGAGTCCACTCACTGTCCCTGACGCGTCGAGAATGACCGCGACCTTCTTGCCCAGGCCGCTGGTTGCAAGCGCCCAGACGTTGCAGCCCTCCGCCCATTGCGCAGCGGGGCCGGGATCAGGCACGATCTGCCAGATATCGGCCAAGGACATCCCGACCTTGATCGGTCCCACGTGGCCAAAGCCGACCTTCCATGCGCTGATCTCGCTCGGCCCGGTTGTTCCCGCTCCGCAGAGAGAAAGTGTGATTCTGATGATCTTGGCTGCAGCATCGACCGAGTTCGCGACATACATCAAGTAGCACGTGTCGGAACCGGGCGACGTCGGGAAAGACTGAAACCCTCCCGAACTGTCGCTGCTGTTGGTTCCCACACCATAGATGGCACTTGCGGTGGCGATCGTGTCGCCCACATTGATGCCGTCCGCGGTGGCGAGCTTTCTCTTCGGAATGATACCGATGAGTCGATCATGGGAGAACAGGAGGGTTCCCTGTTCGTAGCTGGCATATTGGACCTGAGCGACCACTTTGCCGAGAGTGAATCCGGTGACAGCTGCACGAGCATCGGCGAGGCTCATCCCGATCTGTAGCTGGTCGATACCGCGCGAGTTGAGAGTTCCCGCAGTCGATACCGGGTCGGTCAAAGCTCGCAACCGTGCTGCTAGCTGGGTCGCGTTTGCGGCATCGACAAACTCCCCGCCGCCTGCTTGAGCTATGCAGGCGAGATCTTCCTGTGCCTGCTCGTCAGCGTCGACAGCAAATCCGACAGTTTGGATTGTGAAGCCCGGATGATTCGCCCGGATTTGAGTTGCGATATCACAGGCCGACGGTGGTGAACAGGTGTCGACCCCATCGGTGACGAGCACAATCAGGCCGGTCGCTGCGTCACCGAGTTGGCTGGCAGCGTCAGTAAGGGCGGGGCCGAGCGGAGTGAATCCGGACTGCGTGATTCCGTTGACTGCAGCGGTGAACGCAGGCTTGTCGATCGGGCCGACCGGGAGCAGCCGACGGATATCCGTGCAGCCTGCCGCGCGATCCGAATCCTTATTGCTTGTTGACGTGCCAAACACCGTGAGGCCCACGGTTGCCTTGTCACCGAATCCCTGCACCAGGGTGGTCGCCGCAGCGCGGGCCGCGTCCATTCTTGATCCCCCACCCGGGACGTCCCGGATCATCGAACCCGAGGCATCCAGGATCAAGACGGTAGGCACGTATCGCGCGGCGACCGTCGGTGCTACGGCGGCGGCATCGCTGGCGCGGGCGGTTGGCTTGCTCGTCCTGGGGGTGGAGAGCGTCGACACAGCTGAGACCACCTGCGGGACGACGACGACGCCGGTGGCCGTGAGCACGGCGACCGCCAGCACGGCAGCGACCGCGATGCGCGCCGCGAGAGGGACGCCAAGGATGAAGGCAAGCGGGGCAAGACGCGTTCCCGCTGCGGTCGCCACGACGGCGCTCGGGGTCGCGACCGGGGTGGTGGGCGGCGTGACCACCTGCTGTTGCGGAGCAGGCTGCGTCGCGATCCATTCGCGGAGGCCGTCATAGATGGCCGGATTGGCGGCGATGACGGCCCGGAGTGTCGGGACCTGAGCGGCGAGGACAGCAAGCTCGGCCGGCGAGGTCGCCGGATTCGCTGCCCGCTGGGCGAGCACCTCGTCCCGACGGCGAAGCGCGTCGCCGACAGCCCGATCGCCAAGCGAACCGAGCCATTCCAGCAATCCCGCGTAGGCGACCGCATTCAGGGCTGCGGCGACACGCGCCTCCGGATGATCGCGCGCCAGTTCCGCCAGCCGCTCGGGAGTGACCGACGGGTCTGCGGCCTCCGCCGCGGGCGAGGTCACACCCTCTCGATCCTGATCACGAAGCTCCCGAGCTCGATCTCGAAGCCATCATCGAGGGTGGTCGACGCGTCGGACGACACCACCATCTCGGCGCCATCAGCGGCGAGCGCGACCACACCATTGGTCGAGTGGAGGTCGCGCACAGCGAGCCACCCCGCATCCAACTCGAGCACGGCGTGCGACTTGGACACCAGACCGTCGGGATCGTCGATCGTGAGAACCGCGGTCGCCCCGGGATAGGCCACGGCCTCCGGCTGACGGCCGATGACGGTGGTCTCGGTGACCGGATGCGATGTGCCATCGGGCAGCACGAGGCGCCATGATCCGCGCGGCCTGCGCGGGGGTGCAACGCGGGTGCGGTCGTCGAGTGCGTCCTCCGGTCCCGCCGTCACGGGCGGTGGGACCGGAGGAGGAGGCGCAAGCGGCGCGGCCGCCGGTGCTCCGAACGTGGGCACATCGATCATCGCCGATCCTGGTGCGGCGGGTCCGGAAACGGCGGCGGGCGAGACCTCGACTATCGGGGGCGGCGTAGGAGCGGCCAGCGCGACCACCGGAGGCGGGGGCGGAGGTGGGGGCGCGCTCGGTGCCGATACCGGAGGCGGTGGGGGCGGAGGTGGTGCCGAGGCCGAAACAACAGGCGCCGAAGGAGCTGTGTCCGGAACAGGGACAACGGGAGACGCGGCTGCCGCGGCGGCCGTGAGCCGGACGCCGCAGCTACCGCAAAACGTCGCGCCGACCCGCGTCGCGGCTCCGCAGGAGGGACAGGTCACGGTCAGCTCACCCCCGGGCTGATCGTCAGCGCGTAGGAGTGGCCACGCCCGTCCGCCTGCCATGTGCCGTCGGCTTGTTGGGTCCAGATGCGCGTGTCGTGATAGGCGTTCGCGTAGTTGTCTTCACTGACCCGAAATGACGACGGGTTCGTTCCCAAGACCTGCTCGACGATCATCACGTGCCCAAAATTGGGACTGTCGGAAGGGTAGTACGAAACCACAGCACCGAGACTGGGGGAAGTGGACGTCGACCCCCCGAGGTTGCTGGCCACTTGGCCGCCGTCACCGCTTGCGGTCGGAAGCCCCAGCTGCTCACGCCTCCAGTCCACCCATGCAGTGCAGTTGTCGACGCCCTTATTGTTGGCGTCGACGTTGTAGCCCACACCTGCGTTGTAGTGACTCGTCGACTGCTCAAACTGGCGGTAGGCATTAACGTCCCCACTGGCGAGAGCACCTGACGAGCTTCCGGGCTTCCCGGCCTCACCTGACCCGGCAGTCTGAGCTTGACCGACGTCTCCCACATGTGTCGCACTCGGCAGCGTCGCACCGCCGCTGTCTCCAGCTCCCTTGACCCCGCTCGCGTTCCGCTGCTCGGACGCGTTGTTGAGTGCGGACTGGCCCAGGCCGGCGACGCTGGCCTGTGCCACGACAAGCGACTTCCGAAAGGCTGGCCAGCTCTGCACGAGGCGCTGCGCGTCGGGGCCGTCCCATATCTGCAGCAAGCTGTTGACCGTCTTGTCGAGTCCGCCGACGATCTGGTCGACCGAAGTTGCACTCTGCTTCAACTCCCGCCCGACGTTCTCGACGGCCTCGACATCCATTCCCATCTGGGTCATCTCGGGTCTTCCTTTCTTTTTGCGAGGCTCAGCTTGTACTTCAGTGGTTGGCGCACTGTCGCGATAACCTCGCGCAAAAGCGATTCGACGTCGTCCTGTGGGTTTCCATCGCTTGTTGAGTAGGCCCAGTCGGTTTCAGTCAAGCGCGCACGTCGGCCTTCGGAAGACCACGCGTATCCGCGCGCCTCTTCGCTTGAATCGAACGAGACCTCCAAAACACCCGAGTTGGCTGACCGAATCGAATCCTTGTCCAGCAGCGGGAAGTCCTGCCACATGGTGACTGCCATCCATCCGCCGAACTCCAACCGTGCCGTCAGATTGGTGCCTTCGCCGACGAACATGACGAAACGCACCGGGCCACTATCCAATTCGAGGAGAACCGTCACAAATGCCGTTGCTCGGTTGAGGCTTGACGCGACATCGTGGTCGGCGACCGGCAGCGGCTGACCCGCAAGCGAGCGATCCCGCGCTTCGGTGAGCGCGCGACCGAAGGCCGGCGCTGTGCCTTCTTTGACTGCCTGACCGAGCATCAGCTTCCGTGATGCAAATCCATCGGCCTCGATCAAGTCGCAGATCTGCGAGATGAGGTAGAGAGTTCCCCGAGTTTCATCGATCTTCACCATCAGTGCTTACCCCAGTTCCACGGGAATATTTTATTTGCCGTCGAATCCATCTGATCGCTGATCATCATGGCGACCCCGAGAGGCGATGAATACCTCTGGGACATCGCTGTCGCCTGCTCCGCCGTCAGGTGATCGGGATCCACACCGGGACCGAACTCATGCCTGACTCCCATGGCATAGGTGTCGCCCTGCTGCTCAGCCGTCACCGGAATAGTGGCATCGACGAAACCTGCAAATACGGTGACACCGAGTGCGAGCGGACCGAGCGACGCAAGCGCCCCTGTCGCGCCGAGCATGCCCGCCGTCCAGTCCGCTGTGCCTGCGACCTCAGGGAGCAGATCGACGAGGCCCTTCAGATATTCACCTTTGGCGAATTCCTCGCCAATGTCCGAGGCTCCGAGCACTAAGCCGATCGGACCCAGAACCTTGCCGAGCCTGGGCAGGACTTCGGCGAACTCCGACGCGCCGTCGGTTGTCTTGAGAAGGCTGACGATCAGTCTGCCTACGTCGACGGCGGTCAGGGAGTTGCCTCCCGTCTTCTTGATGCGCTCGATGAGATCGTTGATCTCCTGAGTGGTGAGCGGAGACCCGGTCGCCGAGGAACCTGGCGAGCCCGAGCCGATTGCTCCACTCGCCTCCCGCTGCTCCGACGCGTTGTTCAGTGCCGACTGGCCAAGGCCGGCGATGCTGGCCTGGGCCGCGACCATCGACTTGCGGAAGGTCGGCCACGTCTGTTGGACGAAGCGCTGCGCCCCTGGGCCGTCCCAGACCTGAAGCAGGCCGTTGACGGACTTGTCGAGGCTGCTCACGATCTGATCGACCGAATCGGCGCTCTGCTTCAGTTGCCTGCCGACGCTCTCGACGGCTTCGACGTCCATTCCCATCTGCGCCATGAGACGACCCTCCCTTCAGCCGACAGCGCGATCAGCGGCTGGAGACGTTCCGCTGTTCCTGCGCGTTGTTGTGCGCCGACTGGCCCAAGCCGTCGATCTGCGTCTGCGCCGTCAGCAGCTCCTTCTTGTGCTGCGGCCACCAGTTGGTGACGAAGGTGTGCGCGTCGGGTCCATCCCAGACGCCGGTGAGGCCGTTGACGATCTTGTCGATGCTGGCGACCAACGTTCCGATCTGCTGAGCATGTGTCTTGAGCTGCTTGCTGACGGCCTCGACTGCGTCGACGTCCATTCCCATGCGTGCCATTTGGTTTGCCTTTCGTGTGAGTGTTGCTCTGATTTGGTGGTGTATTTGAAATATATTGGATATTCGCGGGTCTGGAAATGGGGACCGGTACCCATCCCCATCACTCGGTGAGTGCTACCTGCAGACGGCGACTCCGGCCCTGGCCGATGAGAAAGCCACGACCCGGCGGGAAACTGCCCCGGCGGATCCGACCGATCGAGGTATTCAGCAGTTCGCCATCCCCGTCGTCCGGCTGCAGAACGATGCCCTTACGGCCTGCCTTCATCGGTGAACCGAGGGTGTACGACTGCGCCCAGCTGGATGTCTCAGACTCGGCGACGACGAACTGTCCCTGCTTAAGCAGCGTCTTGATCAGCGCCTCGAGGTCGTACTCCTCGGGCGTCCCACTAAAATCGCTGAGATTCTCCAGGAAGAGAGCGACCGTTCCGGGCACGAGATCTCCCAACTCGGTCATCTTGGTCAGTTCGGCGACGGCCTTCGAGATCGAGGCTGGCGTGTCGGCCGCATTCGCCCAGATCCCGATTCGAGCCAGGGCCGACCTGCGCGTGCTGAGCAGGAAGAGTTTCGTCGATGGATGCCCTGCTGCGAGCCCGCGCGCGATCGTCTCCAGCGCCGTGGTGCGTCCACTCCCGGGCGGCCCCGAGATCACAAAGGATCCGAACGGCTCGATCGCGACCGGCTTCAGATCGTCGTCCGCGACGCCGATCATGACCTTCCCTCCGATCGAAGCAGGCAAGCTCGACGCCGGAATACTGTCGCTCAGGCGCTCGATCGAAGGTGCGGCCGGGACCCCTGCCGTGATCATGGCCTCGGCAAGCGCCTCGAGTTCACGGCCTTGGATGGCCACGTTCCCGTCGCCTCCGAGTACTGCGATCTGCACCTCGCTGCCGTCGAGGATGCCGCGTCCGGGCGGCGATGCCGGCGACAGCACGTCGGAATCCACTCCAAGCATCGCGTAGTCGTCGGCGTTGGCGAGTCGCAGCACGAGCCGACGCTGGATCGACGAACTGAGCGACATCGGGATCGACCCCGAGCGATCGCCCGAGACGACCACGTGCACGCCAACGGCGCGCCCGTCGGTGGCGATCTGCGAGAACACGGAGAACCACGGAGAGGTGACACTCGATTCGAACGCTTCGCGGAAGGCACCCATTCCGTCCAGGAGCAAGATGATTCGCGCCTCCTCGGGACGGTTCGCCAGCCGACGGTAGTCGACAATTCCACCCGCGCGCGCTTCGGCATAACGCACCGCTCGGTCGTCGACCAGGTCACGGAGCCAGCGCAGTAGTCGCGCGACCCGCTCTTCATCGTCGCCCGAGATGATCGCGCCGACGTGCGGCAGCACCTCGAGCATCTGAAGTCCGCCCGCGGCGAAGTCGAGCCCGTAGACCTGGACCGGACCCCCGCGCATCGTGATCGCCGACGACACGGCGACCGCGCGCAAGGCTGTGCTCTTGCCCGATCCGCCCGTGCCGATCACTGCCATGTTGCCGTCGCGGTCCGGCAAATAGCTGACGGTCGGCTGCGCCTGCTGCGCCGCGTCATCCACGACCCCGAGTACGAGCTCGGTATCGGTGCGACGCGAGGGTAGCTTCGAGAAGTCGTAGGCCGGAGCTAGTTCGGGCAACCACGGCTTGCGCGGGGCGGGCAGCTCTGCGCCTGTGGCCGCCGCCTTAATCGTCTTGACGACCCGCTGGATATCGGTCGGCCCACTCGGCGCCGCGACCTCCGCCGTCGAGCTGGGCGATTGCCATGCCGTCGCAGGGCCGAAGCGCAGGTCCTCAACCTCGATCTCGGTGGGTGCCGGGATGTCGCTGGTCCAGCCCCCGGCATAGCCCGACTGGAAAACGCGAATGCGCCCCGGACCGGTCTTGGCCGCAGCGCGTCCCGGAAGCGCCGGGTCGAATCCCGCCGCCATCGGGGTACCAAGCACGTCATCGCTGTCCGATTCGTCGGCCATGCGCAGGGCGACGCGCAGATTGGTGTTGGCGCGAAGGTTGTCGCGGATCACGCCGGCCGGTCGCTGCGTCGCCAGAATGAGATGAAGCCCGAGCGAGCGGCCCCGCTGGGCGACATCCACGACGCCGTCGACGAATTCGGGCACCTCGGTCGCCAGAGCCGCGAACTCGTCGACGATGATGACGAGGCTTGGCGGCACCTCTGGATCGCCGAGCTTCTCCATTTCGATGATGTCCTTGACCTTCTTGCGGTTGAAAAGATGCTCGCGATAGCGCAGCTCGGCGCGCAGCGAGGTCAGCGCGCGACGGACCAGATGCGGGCTGAGGTCAGTGACCAGACCGACTGTGTGCGGCAGGTCGAGGCATTCCGCGAAAGCTGAGCCGCCCTTGTAGTCGACGAACAGGAACGAGACGCGCTGTGGCGAATGCGCCGAGGCGAGCCCGAGCACCCAGGCCTGCAGAAACTCGCTCTTGCCGGAGCCGGTGGTTCCCCCGACCAGAGCGTGCGGGCCGTCGGTGCGCAGATCGAGCGCGAACGGCTCGGTTGCGGCCTGGCCGAATACGGCGCGCAGGTTTGGGCGGGAGCGACCGATCGCTGCCGAGGCCCGTGGGCCGGTCAGGATCGAGTTGGTCTCCTGCCAGCGCTGCAGCACAGCTTCAGTATCGGTACCGAGCTCGGTGCCGACGACCTGGAGCAGCGAGACGGATCGCGGAAGGTCGCTCGAGTCGTCAACTCGTGCTCCGGCGTCGACCACCGGGGCTAGACGACGCGCAAAGTCGAGCGAGTCGGCCTCGCCGAGCGGTTCACAAGCGAGCGGCTGGATGGCAAGGCCGCTTCGCACGTAACCGGTGAGTGCTCCGTCCACGCTCGTGCCAACCTCCACGAACGTGCGGCAGGCGGCCGGAATTCGAGCCACCGAGTCCGCGACCCAGAGCAGGTGCACACCAACGCCGGGGCCGCGCTCGGCGATTCCCACCAGTCGCGCACGCTCGACTGGTGCGTCATCCTCGACAACGACCAGCACCACCGGCAGGACCACGGACTTGTTCTCCTCGGCGGCAAGGCGCGCCTCGATGAGCCCTTCGAGGTCGGAGATCAGGGCGAGCGATGGCGCTCCGCCGGTCACCAGGGGTGGTGAGCTGAGCGGACTGTAGGCCGACCCGCTATGCGGGAGCCACTTGAGCCATTCCCAACCACGGGCGCTCAGCGAAGAGCAGATCGAGGTGAGCACCAGCTCGGCAGGCGAGTGGGATCCGACCAGATGAGCGACAAGTCCACGGGCGACTGCACGGGAGCCTTCCCCTTCGCCGGCGACACCGAGCGAACCACTCTCGCGCAGGTTCTCGGTAACGGGCACACCGTCGATCCATGCGGTCTTCAGCGCGAGGTCCTCGAGAGACTTCCACAGATCGGCGGGGCCTTTGCGCTGGCCCGGCATCTCGAGTTCATGACGACTGGGCATCCGGCCGATGCCGAGACGAAGCGCCAGGAAAGAGTCGTGCTCCGGCCGCCGCGTCCAGAGCAGCGGCGTCAGTTCACGGGCGCCCACCACGACGTCGCTGACGGCCGGAGCCTCGGAAAGCCGACCGACACGCTCGAGGTCGTGCAATCGCGCAACCTCGGAGCCGATAGCTGTGACTGAGTCCTCGAACTGGGCGCGTGCGTCCCGCCACTGTCGTCGCCCTTGGATGCGGTTATCGACATATCCGGCGATCAGCAGCAGCGGCGAGAGGGCGATGAACGCGATCGAGAGCGGATTTCCCGGATTCACTGCGAGCAAGACTCCGCCCATAATCAGGGGGGCCAGAAGTGCGAGGTACGGCAAACGCGGCGGCTTCGGGCGCTCCGGTGGTTCGGGCGCTTTGAGTACCGATCCGCTGTACTGCGGGTCGAGTCGCGGCGAGCGATTGAAGTGGACGGTTCCGGTACGCGGCGGCTGGGCGTCAGTGCGCGAGGGCTCGACCGTGAGCACCGTGTCTCCGAGGGTCACCCGGTCGCCCGCCGTCAGGATCGCGCGATCTACGGGCAGACCGTTGACCAGAGTGCCGTTGGCGGAGCCGGCGTCGACCAACTCGATCATGTCGGCAACGGTGACCCGCGCATGGGTTTTGGAGATAAGCGGGTCAGCCAAGGTAACCCGATTACCCTGATCGCGGCCGATGGACGACGAGCCGTAGGGCAAGGGAATTGCCTGGCCGTTGCCGAGACCCTCGACGATCCTCAGCGTCGCGCCCACCGGCGATCGCCCCTCAGCGAAGGTGGTCGGCGGGGCCAGCGAGACGATCGCACCACTCGCCAGTCCCGACTCTCCCAACGGCGCCGCCGGGTCGAGGATCGTGGCGCCCTCGATCCCCTCCGAGTGGCGGTGCTGGCGCAGCGTGAGGCTCGTGGGCGAGCCTATTCCGGCAGGGTGCTGCGGGTCAGCCTCATCGAGCCGGTGCGCAACCTCGGCGATCGTGCTTCCCGGCTCTGCAGTGACCACGACATCCGCCGTGCTCCCGCCCGGACGCACCAGGGTCAGTCTGACCTTCATCGCGTAGCCGCCTTCCGAGTGAGTTGTGCGGGCCGGGCTGCGGCTACGCGGGAAAAAACGGCAGCAGAGAGATCGACTCGCGACCGCACACGGAAACTGCTGATGCGACGACGGAACCAGCTGGCAGAACGACGAGCAGCAGCCTCCGCGTCGGCGAGTTTCGACCATAGCCCGTCGACGGTTTCGTCGGAGACCTCGGTGCCGGAGAAGACGGCGGCATCGGAGGCTACCGCGAACTCGCGAAGGCCGGGCAGCACCGGCAGCGCATCGTTCTGACCGGCAACACCGGGCCGCCAGGTGCTGGCGTCCTTCAGCCGAGACATCACGCCGCCGAGCAGAGCCGAGGCGCTGCGGTCTGCGATCTCCGACGCATTGGCTGTTGCCTCGGACCTCGCGACGGCGCGCGCGCTTCGATCGGTCCGTTGTCGGGCCGCGTCGGCGCGCTCGCGCTCGCGCGTTTCGAGCTGGTCGCGGAACTGCTCCTCGAAGAGCAATGCGGACTGGACTCGCGTGGAGGTGCGGGAGACCGTATAGCCGAGTTCCGCGTAAGCGTCAGCGAGCTCGTCCCACGCACCCGCGGCCCGCAGAGCGGCGGGCCCATTAGTCCGACGTCGCTTGCGACGCCGGCGTTTGACGCCTGCGACCATAAGGATCGGGAAGAAGTATGCCGCGAGCGGAATGCCGACTGACAGCGCTGTCGGCACCACCCAGGCGGGGAGCACGAACGGCTCTGGGTCTTTCTTCGTTTTGCCGACCTCGGTGGGTGAAACGAGATCGTTCTGAGTGGTGCCGGTGCGCGGAGGCTGTCGAACCAGCGGTAGCGACTCAGTCTTGGGCTTGGTCGGGGTGACGGTCGGAGCATCTGTGCGCGTCGGCGTCGGGTCGAAGCGTACCCAGCCCACTCCCGCGAACTGGACCTCGGTCCAGGCTGTGATGTCTTTGGGGACTACAGAGATGGTCGATCCCACCTTCAGGCTCGGGGCGAATCCCATGACGACGCGAGACGGATAGTTGAGTGTGCGGGCCATCAACGCGAAGACGGCGGCGAACTGCTCCTGGTCACCCACCATCTGCCGACCGTCCTTGAGCAACGCCGTCAGGCGTTGCAGGCTGTGTCCGGCGATCGAGTCCGGTTCGCCGGACTGGCCATGGCTGAGCACGCCCTTCTGAAGTTTAAGCTCGATGTTGTGCAACTTGCCGTATGGCGTCGTCGCGGCTCCGGCGAACTTTGCGGCTGCGGCGCCGATCACCGCGGGTAGATCCGTCGGAGTCGGAACCATCGACGAGATGGCAGTCTTCTCTAGAGTGGCGGGAGTTGGTGCGACGTATCGGTCGGTAGTAAGGGTGTACTTCTGCCCGGCGTGGACTTGCGCGGTGTCGATCAGGATGCCGGTCTCCGGGTTGAAACGCACCTCGGTCGATCCGGGCGCCTGCGCGGTGAAGTTCACCGATGTCGCATGGCCGGAGGTTGGAATCCAGTAGTCGCGGTATTTGTCGACAACGATGCGGAGTGTCTCGTGCGCCCCTGAACGGCCGGTCGAGGGTTGGGCCAGCCTGCCCGAGGCGAGGCCGAACGTTCCCGACTCCTGCGAGCCCGGCGCCGGAGAGGTCACATTCCAGACCTGGCCGTTGTAGTTGTCCATTGTCGCAATCTGAATCCGGTCGCCCTGGGTGAGCCCCGTTACGGTGAATAGTGGATCGGTGGACGTACTTTTCGTGTACGCACGGAAGCCGGCCAGCGGGCTTGCGTAGTTCTCGAGCTCGAACGGCGGCGTGATCTTGTCGCGCAGCACGAAGCGGTCGTTCGGGGCTGTAACCGCTCCGACTAGAGTGCCGCCGACCACCGCTACTACCACGATCATCCCGGCACCGGTCAGCTTGCGGCGCAGCAACCCCGTCGTAGAGCCAATCGTCGCGTTCGCGGACTCGGGAACACGCCATGCCATCCAAACCAAGGCGATCACGGCGAACGCGACGCCGCGCAGTGGGGCCAGGACGGGGCTGCCAGTCCCGGTCAGCACGCTCGCGACGTACAGCGCGGACGGCGCCAACAAGGCGAGAAATGATGACAGCGGCGTACGGCGGTGCGTGGTGAACCAGCGGGTCGCGACCGTCGAGGTGACGAGTCCGACCATCCAGGTGGCGACATACGGAAGAACCCCGATGTAATCGGGTGCTATGACGGGGGTGTTCAGGGTAACGATGTCGGACCACCCGAAGACGGCGCCGACGGCGAGGCCTGAGAGGGTCGAGGCGGAAGGGAGGAATCCCAAAGTCGCGAATGCGGGCATCGCGAGCGGGCTTCCGAACACGAAATAGGCGGCGACCGCAGCCACGGCAGTCGTTAGCGGGCCGAGGCGCAAGGATGCAGCAACGACTCCGACGGCCGTGCCGACAACAATCCCGCCGACCCCGGCGACCAGATACAGGCCGCTGCTGAAAGAGACCGCGAATCCGAGCAGGCCGATGAGCGACAGCACGGTCAGCACGGCGATGTCGACCCAGGTGCGCCCACTCGGCAGAGCGAGGCGTCGCGTCGCGCGCGCGGACTTCGGCTGAGTTTCGGTCATCCGGCAGCCCTCGCAACGACCTTCGGCAAGTCGCGGAGCGCACCGACCACAGCGACCTTGACACCCGCGACCTGCCGCAACGTGGCTTCCGCCCCCAGCTCGACGCGGAAGGCGATCACCGTCGTGTCGGCGGGGAAAAGTGTTCCGATCTGCCGGTAGTCGCTGGCTGTCATCTTCGACCCGGCGACGATGAAGAGCACGCTGGGCGGCGGAAGTCTCTTGGTGGCCACGCGCGCGCACTCGCGCGCATCCTTGCCGAGCTTGATTGAGAGCTCCATCCGACAACTGTCATCGAGCATTGCTGAGGCGGAATAGGTGTGCAGACGACGGGACTCGCTGACGACGTTGAGCGCGGTCCCGTCACGGATGACCTGTGCGGCGAGCGACGTGGCGACCGAGACGGCGAGCTCGAACTCGTCCTCCGAGTCGTAGAAGGCCGAACTCTCGCTCTGCAGAACCGTCAACTGGGAGCGGCGCGTCTCCTCGAACTGACGCACCATGAGGTTCATCGGATCGCCGGTCTGCTGAATGAGTCGCGCCGACGTGCGCCAATGCACGTAGCGTCGATCGTCACCGGGCTCATAGCCGCGGAGGGCGTGGAACGACAGATCACTGTTGGTGATCTTCTTGGTGACCTGCCCCTCGAGATCCCGCACGAGACCTGCGGCCGACGGCGCAAGCGGGGTCGTCACGGGATGTACGAAGAGGTCGACAGGATCCGTCCACCTCACGACCCGTCGAAGCAGGCCGAGCTGGTCACCGCGCACCGAGACGGCCGGACCAGTGGCGATGATCGCACGACGGTTGGTCGGCACCGCGAACAGTTCGTCGTGTTCCTGTTCGGGCTTGAGTGCCGGGATCGAGAACTCTGCCCGTCCGGCACCGACCGGCAGCTCCATCCGCGCCGCGAGAACGGGTCTTGTCCCGGAGTTGGTGACGACCAAACGTCCGAGCGCGCGCTCCCCCACGACGACGCGGCTGGGTGAGAGCTCGATCGCGACGTTGTATGTGGTGCGGCCAATCAGGAACACGGTGCAGAAGACGAGCCCGACGAGGACGGTTAGCCCGACAAAGGTCAACTCCTGCCACCCCAGGATGAAACCGCCGGTGAGCGTCGCAGCTGCGAGCGCCAGCGCAATCCAACCACCGGAGGAGAGTATCTCGAGGCGTGGTCGGACCGAATTTCCGACGAAACCGATGACTGCGGACGCCACCGTCCCGAACCCCGCGCCAAATCGGTGCCGAAATGCTCGCGCTCGCGACACGCGGCTCATGCGGCGCGATACGCGGGGGGTGCGGTGTCGAGGAGGACGCGCTCGATCACGTCTTCCGCTTTCACTCCGGCGAAATCCGACTCGGCATCAATGATCACCCGGTGGGCCAAGACCGGGATAGCCAGGTCGCGCACGTCATCAGGAGTGACATAGCTGCGACCCGATGCGATTGCCCAGGTTCGCACGGCGCGGGCCATGCCCAGAGCGCCCCGCATGCTCACGCCGAGCGCGACATCCTTATCGGACCGGGTCGCTATGACGAGCCGGAGGATGTACTCCATGATTGTTGGATCCACGAAGACATCCGCCGCGAGCCCTGCCATGGTCACGATCGACTCGGACTTGATGATCGGCGTGATGCTTGACGCTCTCGATCGGTTGGCAGAGTCGAGCATCAGCGCAACAGAGGTCTCGAAGTCTGGGTAGCCGAGCGAGGTTTTGATCAGGAAGCGGTCGAGCTGCGCCTCCGGCAACTTGTAGGTGCCGGCCTGTTCAACCGGGTTCTGCGTGGCGATCACCATAAAGGGCCGCCCCACCGAGTGGCCGACACCATCGATAGTGACCACGCCCTCCTCCATGACTTCGAGCAGCGCGCTCTGGGTCTTGGGGCTGGCCCTGTTAATCTCATCGGCGAGCACCACCGAAGCGAAGATCGGTCCCGGATGGAATTCGAACCCACCCTTGCCCTGGTCGTAGATCGTGACCCCCGTCACGTCGGACGGAAGCAGATCCGGTGTGAACTGGATACGCGAGTGAGTGCCGTCGAGGGTGTTGGCCAGCGCCTTGGCGAGCACAGTCTTACCGGTGCCGGGCACATCTTCGAGTAGCACATGCCCCTCGGAGAGCATCGCCGTGAGCACCAGTCGGATCTGGTGCTTCTTGCCGACGATCGCCAGGTCGACGTTGTCGACCAGCTTGCCGAAAGCCTCGGCGAACCAGGTGGCCTGTTCGTTAGTGATGGGCATGTTTCTCCTAATTAGTTCAGGGCAATAGTGTTCGACCACACGACAGTGGACCGAAGATTCCCGTATCCGCCGCCGGTCATAGTGCATGTGGAGGGGTTGTCCCATGTCCCGCCGCCGGAGCCATCGGTCGTGATGTTGAAGCTTCCGATCGACCTTCCGTTTTGGCCGTCCACTTGCGGCGTCACCCAGCAGGCGATGGAGTACGTCGTGTTGGCCGGGTATCCGGTGATTACGAGATGAATCCAGTGGTTCGAGCTCAGCTGCGAGATCGTCATGTTTGGTACTGGAGGCGGCGGAGGCGGCGGGTTATCGATGTGACGCGAAGCGGATGTGGCGTACGCCGAGCAGAGTCTGCCGGCGTTGCAAGCGCGCACCTGGAAGGTGTAGTCGCCCGCACCGACGTTCTGCGCGATGCCGGTGGTGCCGGTGGTCGATCCCGACGCAGCGCTGCCCTGGGTGAAGTTCCACTGGTAGGTGACGCCTCCACCACCGCTGTCGGCCGGGCCCGACCACGACGGCGTGATCGTTGCTGTCGCAGTCGAGCTGTTGCTGTTGAGCAATGGATTCGTCGGAGCAGTGGGTGTGCCGTAGGGAGTAATGGACTTTGTCGTCGACCAGGTGGTCCCCACCTTGTTCGCCACCGCGATATCCACCGTTTGTGATGCACCGTTCTGGCGCGCGTCGAAGGTACAAGTGACGCCCGGCGTGCAATCTGAGCGCTGCGTGCTTCCGCTCGAGTCGGCGATCCTGACGACGTATCCGGTGATCGGAGCGCCGTTGGTGCTGACGGGCGGCTTGAAGTCCACCGCGACCTGGTGGGAGGCCGGGTTGCTCAGAGTGATGTCGGTCACCGCTTCGGGAGCGCTGGTCACCGTGATCGTGATTCGTCCCTGGGCCTGGCGACTCGGCACGTCACGTGCGTCGCGCATCGTGTAGATCAAGCTGATGACGCCCGACTTGACAACACCTGTATCGACAGAAATTACTGAGCCGTTGATGGACTTTGTCGCCCCGAGGTTGTCACCCTGCCAGTCGACCGACTTGAGAATCAGGGGCGAATTCTTTGCACCGGCGAAGGGGTTGAAGTCGTTGTCGAGAGGCTGAATCGTATAGTGCGAACTCGACCGCGCATCGGGGACTGCGTCATCGACGGCCTGCGGGAGTGGCGCAGTCGACTCCACCGCATTGACAGTGAGCTCGGCCTGCACCGGGGCGAGCGATCCGGAGATCAGCTCGAACTTGATGCGGACTTGAGACGGAACCGTCGCCTTCTGATCGACCGACATCGTCAGCTTGTCTGAGTTGAAGGAGAACTGGATCGGCCCCGAAGTCGAAGACGGGGTGATCTGCTTGTAGGTCACCGAGTTGAGAACCTGCTGGTTCGGATGACTGGTCGCATTGCGCAAGGAGAAGGTCGTCGACTTTCCGACCTCTACATTGATGGACTGGTTCGCGAAAGTCGGCGGGATGTCTCTGCTCTGCGGGTCCCCGACCTTGATCGGCACCTGAATGGTCACTGCGTTCGGGTCGTTAGCCAGCCCCTTGTCACCGACCTTGAAGGTAAGGAAGGTATTTCCGACGAAACCAGACTTCGGAGTGAAGGTGATTGCGTCATCCGCCGCCACCATCGTGACCCCGGTCTGCTGCTGAGGCGACGACGCCGACGACTTGTCAGCGACAGTCGGCTTCCTGCCAGAGGGAACCACGAGCATGTCGGACAGCGACACCGTCTTCGCAGTATTCACGTCAGTCTGGACCGTGAAGCCGCTCTTCAGATAGGGCGGGAGGCTGTCGGCGTACGCGGGCACCGTGATGATCGCGACCGCGCTCAGATGATCCTTGTTGGTGAGCTGGTAGGCGATCGCCTGTGGTGCCGAACCCAACGTGACGGTGAGGGTTCCGTCGGTATTGGCCTTCGCCAACGCGGAGTTGGGCCCGACGGGCTTCACGACAAGATCCGCGACGAGGCCAGCGGGATTTTGCGCATCATGCAGCACGCTGACTTTGATAGTGCGCTTGCCCACCGAGGTCGTCTGATCGACCGACTGGTCGAACGCCACCGGGGGCTGGAGAGGGGCATTGGGATCGACCTTGACCGTGAGGTAGGCGTCGGCACCCGCCTGATGCTTGTTGTCAATGAAGTAGTGAATTTGATAGTCGCCTGGCTGATGAGGCGCGGTCACGATGATGGTATCGCCCTTCTCCACGGCCTTTAACGGACTCTGCACGACGAGTTTCGGCTTCTTGGCGAACTCAATTGTGTAGCCGCTCGGGTCTGAATCGTTGGCGAGGACGGGCACGGACGAGATTCGATCCGGCCGGATCGCGATCTGATCGTCGACGGCGTCCGGGGCCAACGATGTTGTGGGCGCAGGAATGACCCCGATGCGCACCTGTCCCTGGGCAGTAGCACCCAGCGCGTCCTTGACCTCATAAGTAAACGTGTCCGTGCCCCCTAATGAGCCGGCGCGCGGCGCGATGTAGGCGAAGGACGAGGACGTCAGATCAGTGACCGTTCCCATCACCGCGCCGTTGACGCTGGTGAGGGTTACCGAATCGCCGTCCGGGTCGATCCCGTCGAGCGGAACTTTGACCTTGAGGATTCCGCCGACGAAGACACGTGCGGTGGTCGTCTGAGGGTTTGGTGCCTTGTTGTTCTTAGCATCGCGAGCGCTCACCAGGAAGTTGACCTTTGCGGTGTTCGTCTGACCGTTGTCGTCAGTGACCAGGTATGTAAGGGAATACTGGCCGGCCTTGGTGGGAGCTTGAAGCCGAACTTGATCCCCGGTGACGAACGCGAAACCATCGCCGACGTTCTGCTGAGTCAAATCGGGCGCTAGGTGAATACGGCTTCCGTCTGGGCTGTAGTCATTGACTAGGACGTTCACCGAGGCGACATCACCGACCCGCGCCTGAACGTTGTCGTCGACGGTGACCGGCTGCTGCGGGTTGGTTACTTTGGGAAGGGGAACAATGGCGATGTTCGCGGTCGAGGTCTTCGAGCCATCGGAGATCGTGTAGCTGAACTCGACCGGCGCAGTCATCCCCGAAGGTGCGGTGATCTTGATAAGCGCGCCTGAAAGAACCTGTACCGAGAGCTTCGGGTTCATGGTGGGTACTGAGACGCTCTGGATGCCGAGGACCGCGCCCGACGGTGAGAGGTCGTTATCGAGCGCCGACACGATGACGGGCTCGTTCGGTCGCAGATACGCGATATCCCTGACCGCAGTCGGTCCAGGCGGACTACTCGGAGGCTTTAGCACATCGACACGGATGTACCCGGTCTGCGTTTTGGCGCCTGCAGTCGCCACATAGCTGACGTAGTAAGACCCCGGTTGGTTGCCGACAATCGACACGGCACCGGTAGGGGTGTTCGTCACCGAGACGCCGGGATCTATCACCTTCACTTCTCCGAGCGTCAACGCGGTTCCCGAGGGCGACAGGTCGTTGGCCAGTGGCGAGACCTGAACCGGCTGGCCGACGAAGGTCGAGACGAAGTCTGGGGTCGTTATCGGAACGTCCGCCGGATCGTCGGCGCCGACGATGTCGACGATGAACTTGCCGTCGGTGACAACTGGCTTACCGCCCACTGTCTGGCCGTCACCGACTTTGATCAAGACAGTCGTCGGACCGGTCTGCGTTCCCAGAGCGGTGTATGTGATCACTCCGTTGGGCGAGAACCGCACGATCGCGTTCGGCGCCTGAGCGTCCTCGAGGATGAGGTCGTCCCCATCAGGGTCGTACCAATCGCCGAGCACGTTGTAGCTGATGGTCTTGCCGACTTCAAGAGTCACCGCGCTCGTGCCGAGCGAGACCGGTGGGAGATCGCCCGCGCTGGCTGGACGGACCGCCACATTGACATTGGCGTCGGCCACCCCTCCCCGACCGTCGGAAATGGAATAGCGGAATGACATCGTGCCGGTGAACGTTGCAGGTGCCGTGTATTGCAGAGCGCGGCCGTTCTGGATCGACTTGAGCGTGCCCTGTCCATCGGGGATTGCGGTGAAGCTCGTGATCGTGAGAACGTCGCCGTCTTCGTCGGTATCGTTCGCGAGCACGTCGAGGATAACGCTCTTGCCGGGGCGCGCGCCGAGGGAATCGGGTTTCGCAATGGGAGCGTGGTTCTCGCCTTGACGTTTGGGCGGCTGCGGCGTGAAGTTGGGAAGTGTGGTGGTCTGGTTGTCTTCCTGTGCGTTTTGATCCTTGGGCGGGATCACCTTGTCCCAGTTGAGGTTCGCCGGGACGATTGCGCCCTTGGTAATCATCCAGACGTCGCCAGCATTGACATCGTTCAGAGCGATGACGTCACCGTTCACACGGAACTGCAGATGGTGCGGGCCGCTGCTGGTTCTACTGGCGACCTGCTCTCTCACGGGATTCTGTCCATCGCAGACGGCCATGTAGCGCGCCGCGGCCGTCCACGCCCCGTGGATGCAGTTGTCGAGCATCACGGGCGCGGCAACGTCGTCGGCACTTGCTGAGGGTGTCGACAACTTAGCGTCGAAAGTTGTCTGCTTCTGGTCGGACCCGACTTGGATCAGGGAATTCTTGGTCGCTGCGAGCACGGTGCTGGCATCCGGCCCGGGCTGCTGGAGCTGGAGAACGGGCTCCTCCACAGTGACCTTCGACCCGGTGTCGAAGACCAGGGTGCTGCTCCCCGCGAGCGCGACTCCGTGACTTCCAACAACGGTCACACGAAGTGCTCCGTTCTTTGGGAGCTGTGCCATCTCGACCGGCGCGAAAGAGCCCGGGGCGATTGCGTAAAGCTTCCGGTCTTTGGCAGAGGCGATCGCCACGGTGCCGTCGATCCCGATAGCCACCGCGCTGCCCGCACCGTAGGTGTGAAGGGCCGGTGACCTTCCGTTGAACTGCAGGGGCGATGTCCCGTCGACGAGCCACAGAGCTCCCGTGGCGCTGAGAACTGCCATTCGACCGCCGCCATAAGTAACCGTCGATGCCGACGGTGCATCGAATGACTGGGTCGAGCTGGCCAAGGCGGGATCGACTCTCGAGACCTTGTTCGATTTCGGGTCAGTCATGAAGACGTTGTCGCCGCCCTGAAGAACGTCGAACTTGTTCGACGCCGCCGGAACGCCGATGGAATCAAGCTCGGTGATCTGCGTATTGAAACGAGCGGTCAGCGACAGGTTGGCGTTTGTGACCCAGACGTCGAGTGCCTTGAGATTGACGCTTGAGACCGGGAAGCCATTGTGAAGCACCGCAAGTGTGACGGGCGCAACGATCAGCACCGCGAGCGCGGTCGCCGATGCCACTGTCTTTCGCGTGCGCAACCATCCGAAAAGACTCATCCGTCGATCATCCGATACAGCGCACGGCACTGCGATGGGGAGGGGTACCCATGATGAGCCTTCATGTCGCGGCCTGGTTCGACGGGTCGATCCGATCGAGAAGCGCGAGATCCTCGCTCGTCACCAAGTGGCTGGAGAACGCGTACTCGATGAGACGGGCCTTGCGGTTGACGGCGAGGTTGCCGGGACCGCCGCGCAGCCCTGGCACCCCGACTCTGTCGAGCTTGTCGCAGAGGTTGTCGAGCTTGCGGTTGAATGCCGTGAGCGTCCATCCCAATCGCTTCGCCGTGGCGGACGACGAGGGAATCTGTCCGTGGCCGCCGCTGTGCTGCCGAAGAGCGTTCTCACAGAGCGCCACGAGGAACAGCCGCTGGCTGGAGGTAAGCGGAATAGGGTCGACGGTGGTCGCCCCGCTACGGTCCATGAATGAGGACGACGACGCGAAGTACTCCTTGTCACCGTGGATGGTGAAGTCGTAGGACGTCGATCCGGCGCTGAAGAGTACGTGCAGCCGCTCGAAGACGATCGGAATCCGTGCGCCGGGAGCGAGCCATGCCTGGATCTGGCCAGAGGGGTCTGTGACAGTCGCTGACAGCAAGTTGCCGGTGTTGCCGAGCCACCAAAGTCCGTTCTCGGGATAGATCTGAAGGAAACGGCGGTGTAGAGCGGGATTCTCGTCGATCACGAGCTCGGACTCCCGTCCGATGGATAGCCCATTGGGCTCGGTGACGTCATACCACTCCCCGACGTATTCGACACGTAGCGGCTTCATTTCGCCACGCAGAAGGGAGGGCTCAGGGCATCGGAAAGGGCGCCATTTCGCAGGATTCGGACGTCGATGCAGACGTTTGTCCCCGGAGCAATCCCAGCGACGACCGCCTGCGGAACGTCTGACGTCGTGACATCAGTGTTCGTGGCGGCACCGTCGGTGCGCTGCCAGCGGAACTGATCGCCCTTCTGTGGGTCGGGATTCGTCCAAGTGAATGTCGCGGCAGTTCCGTCAGCCGAGAGGGTCGCGGTGCCCACCACCGCAGAGGCCAGCTGCGTCCCAACATCGAGAGGGGCCCCGGTGGTATTCGGTTTCGTCGCCGCCGGGGTGCCGTGGGGCGCAAACACCACCACCCCCCCGATCACAGCCGCCACAACGAGAACTCCGCCGACTACCGCGAGGATCGGGCCCGAGCGCCGACGCCGTCGAGGCGCCTCCCCGGCATCCGACACGAGAGTCGGCGCATTCGGCGACACCACCGCACGGCCGCCGGGCCGGACGATGGTGGAATCCGCAACAGGAGGCGCGACGGCTGGCGGGGTTCCAGCGAACATCGCGATCTGCGACGCCACCGGGGGTGCACCAGCGGCGGTCGACGCATCCGGGGAGATGACCGTCGCTCCCCGGGCTTGCGTGCGATCCACCGAATCAGATGCGGGTGTCGACGGTCGCAGCGGCTGCGCGATCACCGGAGTGACGCCCCGAGCGCGGGTGGCATCCGCGTGATCGTCACCCGCGGGGCGAGCCGGCGCCTCAACCTGGGACAGATTCGGCACGTCTATCTGGGTCGGCGGGTAGGAAAGCGACAGTTCGATCGCCTGCAGGGCGCGCGCGAAATCGACAGCGTTCGCGTAGCGCTGCGTGCGGTCGACCGCCATACCTTTCCGCAGTACAGCAAGCAGCCTGGGCGGGACATCGTCACGATCCATCGGTGTGATCGCGCCGCGCTCGATACGTCCCATGAGCTCGATGACCTGATTCGACTTACCGGGAACTTCGAAGGGAGTGCGCCCGGCCAAGAGGGTGTAGATCGTGGCGGCGAGGGAGAAGACATCGGAGCGAACGTCCGGCTTCGGATCGTCCTCAAACATCTCGGGAGGCGACCATGGCACTGACAGTCCTACCGACTGACTTCCGGTCGTCGAGCCGGAGCCGGCAAGCGAAGCCAGCGTCGTGGTGTGAGTTGGCAGATCATCTTCGACCATCGACGAGATCCCGAAATCGGTGAGTGCTGGCCAGCCGTATTCGTTGGTCAAAACGTTCGCTGGCTTGATGTCACGGTGCAGGATGCCTGCGCTGTGCGCAGTCGCGATGGCGCTCGAAAGCCGAACGCCGGTGCGCAGTGCCTCGGGAACTGTGAAAGGTTGCCGCTTGTACCGATCGGCGAGACTCGGACCAGAGCAATATTCCATGACAAAGAACGGGCGACCATCATCGGACACGTCGGCATGATGGATCGACACAATGTACGGATGTGCCGACAGCTGCGCCATCAGATTCGCCTCGGCCGCGAACGACGCCCGGTTCTCTGCCGTCAGTTCATCAAGTACCTTGACCGCGACAGCCCGCTTTGGCAGAGCCTGTTCATAGAGATACACGTCTGAGAATCCACCTGAGCCGAGCTGCCGTAGATAGCGGAAGCCCTTCAGTTCAGGAGGCGAGGAGGTCGGCCGTGCCATCAGCCTTCCTGAACCGTCAAGGTCGCTCCGTCGCCCAGATCGACGATGGTGCCAGGGATAATCACCGTCGGCTCGCCTTCGCGAAGTTTTTGAGCCGGTCGACCTGGCATCGTGACGAGAGTTCCGTTCCGCGAGTGGAGGTCAGTCACGACAACGGTTTCGCCTTCGACGGCGATCCGGGCATGGGTGCGTGAAATATCCTGATTGACAGTCGTCATTGTTATCAGGCGCGGAATGCTCCCACCCCCCAGAGCGGAAGCACTGGGGGCGCGGCCTATCACGAGCGGCTGGTCGAGCAACTCACGGCCACCGGTCGACAATTCGACGTAGAACTTCACTTTCGGCGCTGGCAACTCGACGGCACGGCCTCGTCCAGCGCGGCGGTCAGCGCGAAGCTTTGCCAGGTCGGACGCGACGACCGTGTGCTCTTCGAGGGGTGCCGACGCAGTATCGTCTTGCTCTTCCGTCGGACGCACCGCGGCGTCCTCGACCGTGCGATATGACGTTTCGCCGAAGAGGAAATCGTAGGCCGAGGTCGCCGGGGTCGGTGCTGAGCCATCGACTTCGTCGGCTAGCTCGTCGTCCTCGCCCAGGGGGCCGGCCACGGTCTCCTCACCCATGGGCTCGTTCGGCGAAGACACCTGTGACGCATGCGTTTCGGCGGCAGGCGGCGCCGTCGGCACGGCGTGCTGCTTGGCAGGCTCAGGATCGGAGGGCCGTGCGATCAGCACGGGAGCGGGCAGGTCGACGCCTGTTGGTGCGGAGTTCTTTCCAAAAGCCGCAATCCCATTCGTGTCGGCTGCGAACCAACCGGCACGAATCGCTCCGCTCTGAATCGGTACACGAACTGAATCCGAAGGCGGAACAATTTCGCACTCGAAACGATCGAGCCGATCAAACCTGCGCTCTGCCCACGATGAGAATCCCGAACCCGTGATCGTTCCACTCTCGGATCCCTCGACCGACACGGTCACCGGACCACGGACCAGCACTTTCCCCTCGCTACCGAGGGTCACGATCAAGAAGTGGGGAGCGGATGATATGCCAGAACGGGTGAGAACGTCCAGGACGGGGCCTGCGTCACTCGATGAGATGACGAGCTTCCACAGCTCCCCCAACAGCGGTGACTCATCGGGTAGGGCAACTCCCACAGAGAAGTGCCCGTTGGTAAGGAACATCCAGCCGTCGGAGGCGGGGACGTACGCCGATCCGGTCACGTCAGTTCTCCGATTCGCGGAAGGGTCTCTTCGAGGCGCTGCGGAATCGGCGCATCGGCCCCAGTTATCGCCCCCTCGTCGACGAGTTCGGACTCGACAACGATGACGGTAACGTTGTCCGCGCCGCCGGCCGCGAGTGCAGCTGCCACCAGGCGATCTGCCGGCGAGGTCGTTTCGTCGGCCGACTCAAGCACCGCACGAATGGCGTCGTCATTCAGTTCCTTGGTGAGTCCATCAGAACAAATCATGAAGGATTGCACGCCCCCAGCGGGAAGGAACCACACGTCCGGATCGACTTCATCTGCTATTCCGATCGCCCGGGTGACAATGTTGCGATCGGGGTGGCTCGTTGCTTCGCTCGCGGTGATGGATCCCTCATCCAGCAGTTCCTGCACTGCCGAATGGTCGACGCTGAGCTGCGTCAGAACTCCGTCGTTCCAGACGTACACCCGTGAGTCGCCGATGTTGAATGCCATCCAGTGTGGGCGGGCCTCATCTGAGTCCCGCACCAGCGCGACACCGGCGAGGGTGGTTCCCGCGAACTCTTCCTCGCCGATCTGCTGCACTCGCATGTTCGCTTCACGAACGGCGCTCAGAACAGCTGCAGGCCGTAGGGGCAGTTCAGTACTTAGCTCGTTCTGCAGGACTCGCGCGGTAGTTTGACTCGCACGATCGCCGAATGCGTGCCCGCCCATCCCGTCGGCTACCAGGAAGATCGGCGGCGTGGCGACGAAACTATCTTCGTTGACCTGACGCACCAAGCCACGATCGGACGCCACGCTCACGCGGAAACTCACAGTCACTGGAGGCAAAGTCCAGCCGTAGGCGAGCGTCGAGCCCATCGATTCTCCGTTCGCGCCATTTCGGGTTTGGCGTAGCTAAATGCTAGCAAATCTCACAGCGACTACCCGTGGGCACGGTACCCAATTTCTACCCATATTCGGGGGGCACCAGAGCAATTGAGTCTCCTCAACTCCACCTCGGCCATAGGCAGAGCGGTACGTGAAAACCTCTGGCCCGAAGCTACAGTCCGCCACATGGGTCTACTGTCGGGTTAGTCACGCGATAGCGTTCAATCTTGCTCCGTTATCGCCAAAACCGCGTTATGGGTGGCTTGCGTGTGGGGGCAGGATCTTGTGATTACGAGTGTTCGTAGAGATACGGCAGATCCACGATCAGCTGGTCGGAGGACTAGCGGAAAGCGCCAGCTTGCCCAGCAAGCAGCACCAGGATTACGGTGACGGCCAGCCAGAGGTAGCCAAGGACGAGCCCAGCTATTGCCATTCCGCCTCCGCGCTCTCCGGTGCGTTTGATCTGGCTGATCGCGATGTGTCCGAAAACAATTGCGAGGTATCCACCGAGCACACCGAAAATCAGAGTCAGGATCGCAAGGGTGTTCGTGCGGTCACTCATTCCAATTGCCGAACCAGAAACCGCCATCATCGGCGGGGCTGGCACCGGCTGCCCAGGGTTCGCTAGCACGAACGCTTCCCGCCACTGCATCATTGCTTTAGCCTTCGCCTGGACCTGCGCCTGATCACGCTCAGCGGCGAGACGAACCTCGCGCTGCTCTCGTTTACCACGGGTCGCGACCATGTAGATGACGAAAGCCGCGATGAGCGCGACGATGAGAATTAATGTCGGGTCCAAAGCTGGCTCCATTCGGGTTGCAGAGGATTATCTGAGCCACTATGACAGGAATTTTGTCGGGGCAGGATCAGAGTGAACTTCTCCGCTTTTCATGCCGCCGCTTTGTGGGGGCGTCACTGGGTGGTGCGCCGATATTTTGAGCGTACTTGTTGCGCTCGTATTCCTCGGGCGGGATGTTTCCGAAGAAGCTTTGTGGTCGGGCATTGCTGTACCTGTTGACCCAGTCGAAGGTCATCTCTTCAACGTCCAGCAAGCCCTTCTCCGCGAGTCCTGGGATGGCAGCGTGCAAATAGGGAGATTCCAATCAGAACGGAACTCACCGGACATCACGCACGCAGTTTCCAAGCCTTGCATTGGCAGCATCAGCCCGAAAACGCGAGCCGCTCCACTTCAACGGCGTACCAGCGATTGAAGATCTCGATCGTGGTTGAAGTTAGAGCGTCGATATCTTCCAGCGGCACTTTGAGCGATTTGATGCCTAGCGCCCATCCATCCGTATAACCCTTGGCGAGCCAAGTTTTTCCGGCAAGATATTCCTCGACGAGCGGGACCTTCCGTCGCCCCAACTCAGAGGTACCGTTTCCCGGCTTTCGCGTGCTCACCCCGAATCGCCTCTCATGGCCCTCGAGGACCTCGCGGTGCAAAGCACGCAGAGGCTCAATCCACCCCGGCATAGCGTGAGGAAGCATTGGATCAGGGTACTCATCGACAGTTGCCGGCACCGACACTCCAATGCTGTATTCGACCATCACGGGCGCGCCGTGACGGGGCATGCCGCGCCCAGCTACCTGAATCTGTCCGCGCAACGTGCGCCCACTCGGCAACAGTGGAGACTCGATAATAATCGAGGGCATCCCGCTGCCGCCGCGCCGGACCTCTACGAACCAGTCGTCTGCGAAATCGCTGAAGATTTGCGCTCGGAATAGGATCTCCGCTCCGGATTTCAAGACCGGCATCGATGAAATGTCATTGACGGTCAGTCGTGGTTCAGAAAAGCATTTCAAAGCTTCTTCCCAAGTAATGACGGAGACGCGCTCAATTTCTTCAATCCATGCGGGGGCCGGGTTGCGTCCCCGGGAGTGGTGTGGTTTTCGGGGTTTCGAGCGTTGGATGGTCGACGTGAAGAGCCACCGTGGGATGGTCAGTGAGTAACGACT
>NZ_JBEPTM010000018.1:0-26563 GCF_040549525.1 Frigoribacterium sp. UYMn621
TGACAACACAATTGCTGCGGGTGCAGCGAGTTCGTTGGTGCCCCGATTAGGGACAGAACGCGTGTGTCTGATCAGACCCTGCTAATGGAAAGTGCATTGAGAGAGGGAGGAGTAGGCAATGCGAGGCGCGATGCGAAAACACGAATAACGCGCGCCACCCGGCGGATCTCTGACATCAGCGGGAGCGGACGTCTTCCGCGCGCCAGGACGATAAACGCGATGAGGGAGCTGAGCACGCACACCATCCCAAGCAGGAGGCAATCCATCGCCCCCATGTCAGCGCCTCCCTGCCGAGCGAGCATCTCGCCGATGCTAGTACCGGGGCGCGGAAAAGTAGCAGTGACCAAAACGTTCGATGCCGGAGCTGACATCTTCGCTAGTGGGAGACGAGGCTGCTCCGACACCCCGGAAGGCACGGTCGGTGACGTCAGCATCGGGGAGTGCATCATTGTGCCTCCCTGAGCATCCGCCGCGACGGAGAGAGCGTGCATGCCGACCAGTCCCAGCAATATCGAGGAGATTGTGAGGGAGGCCACCAGAAACCGGCGAAGAGAGGCCGCGAACAAGTACCGTTCGGCACTCATGCTCTCAGTCACCGTCGCTCCCACCACGTTATTCACTATCTCGCGCAAACCAGGCAAAACAATAGCTCACGGTCTTGAAAGCCGGTACAGGGGGCGAGGGCACTAAGCACTCTGTCCGCCTACCGCAACTTCTACAAATTGTTCATTCCTCCACGGAGTTCACCAGCACGTCGAGACTGTGGAGAGGATCCGGCTGGCGTCAATGCGAACCGCTTTCGGGTCGCCTGCCGTCCCGTCGATCCCATGAGCGGGACCGTTCACTACCGCGATCAGACGCTGACCAGCGAATATCCAGCTTCGCTAACCGCGGTGCGAACTTTCTCTGCTGGCACGGGCTCGGAACTGACAAGCATGATGCGAGATACCCCGCCGGGTTCCAGCTCGACGCTGACGCTCTCGACACCGTCGATTGCGGAGAGCTCCTCAGTCACACTCGAGACGCAGTGGCCGCAGGTCATGCCCTCGACAAGGTAATGCTCCCGGATTGTGCCCGCCGTGCCCGCCTCGACAGCGTCGGAGCTTGCGCTGGCATGATCTCCGCTCCCACAAGCACACTCATGGTTCTTGTCGGTTAGCCCGAGTTCAGTCGTTGCTGTTGCGGGGGTGCACATGTCGATTCTTTCCCTTGGATGATCGTTGAAATTCGGCGTCGGAATTTCTCGGGAGCGGAGGTGGGATGGTTGCGTTCTGGTTCTGCTCGTCCCCCACGCAGTACCAACTCCAAGAAACTTCTTTATACCCCCTCAGGGTATCATGCTCAGCCGGATTCGGGCAGGGATGTCGCGCACTTTTGACGAAGCGCCTCACCCGGCGCGACAAGTTCGAACTTCTCTCAGCGCACGGTGAGTTGACTGTACATCCCGGCTGCATAGTGGCCGGGGAGATTGCAAATCAGCTCATATCGGCCAGATGGAAGCGTGACGGTCACCCAGCCTGACGCTCCGGGAAGGATCCCTTCGCCCGAGCCTTGTCCGCAAGTGTTGGATGCCTCGCCCAGGCTGCGGGTTTCGTCGATCTTTCCGTCGCCTCCAATAGGCTGTGTTCCCACAATTTGAGATTGGGGAAGGGGGAGGACCACCAGTTCGTGGGTGACGCTTCCGTTGTTTGTCACGAAAAAGGACATAGTCCCCTGTTTCACCGTTCCTTGATCCGCCCGCAAACGCATGGCGCCCCCGGACATTTGTGCACTGCCACCGCCCATCATCGGCCCGCCCATGTTCGTCAGTGAGATGTTCACTACCGATCCAGAGAGTTTCGGCACGGTGCAGGATCCAGACCCGGACGGTGCTCCAGCTACACCACGGGTCGACCCACCTCCTAGCGCTCCTGCCGCCACCAACGACAAGCCAGCGAAGATAACCGTGGCGAGGATTCCGCCGACCACCCACACCCGAGAGGACGACCCCCTCGCCGATTTCATTCCGGTCGCCGAAGCGCGGACCGGCGGGCAAGATACTCGGTTTCATCGATCTCACCGCGGGCAAAACGCTCGTGCAGAATCCGCTCCGCCTCGTGGTGCGTCGGATGTAATCCCGTTAATCCCTGTCCGGAAGGTGAACGTCGAAGAAGGACAATAACTACGGTGACTACCCCTCCCCAAAACAAAACCATCAGAATCGCCATTGCGATCCAGCCGCCCATTCCCCAGGCGTCGCCACTAAATCCGTACATGCTCTGACCTCCGTTTACGTGAAACGTAACTCTCTGCGAGATCGCTACTAGGGCCGTAAGTCCTGAGGGCTCGCCAAGAAGCACTCTGTTGGCGCAGCCCGAGCGGGCTGCCGCAGCGGATGAAGGAGCACACCTCGGTCGATCTGGAGGACATGATGATCTACTCCGTCGAGATCTTCCATAACGGGCAATGGCGCCATTCCCCACTCGAATCTGTTGCGTAGACACATGACAACTGAAATGGCTTGATTGATGGGGAATAGTTCGTGCCCGCAAGCCGGACCACCACCGGGCGGAATTTCGAACGTTCTGGAGACCGCGCTGGAGACCACTTTTTGGCCTCAAGGGCCGCCCGTAAGCGGAACGGCTACCGCTCCGCTATTCGTTCAAGGGCCACGGCTCGTACTTCACGTCCGCCAGCCAGTAGACCTCTGTCCGGAGATCCGCGATGATCCCGTCCGCGAGCCCTGCCCACTCTTCGCGACTTCCATCGTTGGACCACCCGGTCTGCCAATCGAAGTCTCTCTCCCAGATCTGATTCCAAGCTGCCAAGCGTTCCGTCAAATCGACCGATAGCCCGTAATCGCTCGGGCTCATTGTGTACCCGTAGTCGTGCTCGTCAGTGGTATTTTCCCAAAGCGGCCAGTCTCGCCCGTAATCGGGAAACACGCGAATAGTGCGGCGGCCTGGTTCGTCCCGCTTCTGCGAATGTCTCAGGTTATCGACCATCGGTTTGTCCTCCACAACACGAGGATAGGACGAGAGGACGAGAGGACGAGAGGACGAGAGAACGAGAGAACGAGAGAACGAGAGAACGAGAGGACGAGAGGACGAGAGGACGAGAGGACGAGTGAAAGTACCGTTCACCAACCCGGACGACACGTTCCCTCTTGCCACGCGCAGACCGAAGCGGGACGTCCTGCGGGACAGGTCCGCTCCTCGCTACGAGTAGAAGAGGGGTCTGCTGCACAGATAGGTGACGCTCGAGACGACTCGTCGGGAGAGCGATCGGACCGGCCCGCAAGCGGGCGGGATTTCGAGGGCTCAGGACAGCGCGCCAGCGACAACTTTTTAGCCAGAAGGGCCGCCCGCAAGCCGAACCTTCACCGCTCGTCGAATAGCTCGACCTCAGTTAGCGAACCTGAGCGATTTACGCACCCTCGTTGTTGTCGCGCAAGGAGTGGATCATGCTCTGCAGGACCCTGAACGCATCCGACTGCTCGTCCTGCGTCATGCCGCCCAGCATCCTGGCCTCGACGGATCGGACAGCAACCGTCGCCTTCGCCAGGCTCCGTCGACCGCGGGGCGTGAGCCGAGTGGGAAGGACTTTCCCAGTAGGCGCCTCCGCCGGCCTGGTCACATAGCCGTCTCGTTCCAAGGCTTGCAGAAGCACGCTCATCGACTGCCGGGTCACGAACGCTCCTCGCGCGAGGTCGGAATTCGATAAGCCCGGGCGTTGTGCGAGCAACTCGAGGCAGGAATAGTGCGTCACGGTCATCCCGAGCGGCCGCAGCACTGCCTCCATCGCAGTGCGAAGAGCGCTCGAGGCCTCCTTGAGTAGGTAGCCCAGTGATGTTTCCAGGTCGATACCGGCTCCGTCTTGACTCACGTCAGAATTCTGACATAGATTGTCTCGTGTCAGAAAACTGACACGCAGAGTAATTTGCAGATCCCGAAGGAGCATCACCATGCCCGCCACCGGCCCCGACTTCATCTCCCTCCAGACTCGCGACCTCGACGCGTCGCAGGCGTTCTACGAGAAATACCTCGGCCTCGTCCGCTCGCAGGCAGGCCCTCCTCATGCCGTCGTCTTCGAGACGACGCCAATCGCGTTCGCACTGCGAGACGTCGTTCCCGGCACCGATCTGGCATCTGTCGGTCAGCCGGGCATCGGCGCGGCGATCTGGCTCCACGCCACCGACGTCCAGGCCATTCATGACACTCTCGTCGCCGACGGCCACACCGTCGTTTCGGCTCCGATCGACGGGCCATTTGGTCGCACGTTTACTTTCGCCGACCTCGACGGCTACCAGGTAACCCTCCACGACCGCGCTTAAGACCGCGAACGACCTCGCACTGCAGCCTTCGCCAGTTGGCGATCGTGTGCGGGAAGGTCAGCGGGCCTTATTTCGCGGAGCTCCCGCACACGGATTGAGGGCCGCATCTGGACCTCGAGGAGAGCCCGCAAGCGGAAGCTACGCCGGGCTCTATGCGGTCGCCGGCGTATGCGCACTCCTCGGAGCGGTCGCCATTTTCCCAGTCCGCGGAGCAACGTGAGGCTGCTCGGCCTCAGAACTGGAGTCTCCTGTAGACACTCCGATTAGGCGGGCTCCACGCCTGCGAAGCTTCGCTCAATGCCTCCGAGCAAAACGTCGAGCCCGAACTCAAATTCGCCGCCGTGGTTATATCCCGGCTTCATTGCATGCCCGATCATCTCGGCTAGATTCGGATACTCATCCCTGGGGAAGTGCCGAAGCATCTCGTGCCCAATCGCGGCGATCTCCTCTGACGACTCGAAAGGCAAGTTACTCTGCGTCTGCGCGAAGCCGTAAATGTAGCTGTCCAGCAGAGAATAGGCATGGGCGGCCATCTCGATGGAGAAGCCGGAAGCCCGAAGACTTCCCAAAACCGCATCGTGATGACGGAGGTTCGCCGGCCCCGGACTGACGCGTGACTCCATCAGGCCGACTGCCCACCGATGTCGTGCCAGCACGTCGCGCAACGATATCGCCCGCGCGCGCATAGCTGGTAGCCAGGCCCCAGCACCGGGCAGCTGGGTCTCATCGAAAACGACGTCGATCATCCCGTCTATGAGGTCCTCTTTGTTCGTCACATGGTTGTAGAGCGACATCGCCTCTACCCCGAGCGCCTCGCCCAACTTTCGCATCGTGAGTAACTCGAGCCCGGACTTGTCCGCCATAGCGATTGCTGATCGAACCACGATCTCTCGGGTCAAGTGTGCTCGGCGTCGCACCGCTGGGCTAGTTCGCGTTACCACTCTGATTCCTCCGTTGCAAATACAGCGTACGTGGGCAGATCGTCGATCGGACACGCGCCTATTGACATACTTACATTGTAAGCCGTAACTTACAACGTAAGTAGGCAACTGTGCTTGCCACATCATCACCGTCACTCGCCTGGCGGCATACCGGAAGAGGTTCGACCATGAATTCACCCAAACGTCTCGCGAGAATCGCTGGCGTGCTTTATCTGTTCCTCGGAGTCTTCGGCGGCTTCGCACAGGGCTTCCTATACCCGAAGCTTTACGTGGCGGGTGACGCCGTGGCCACGACGGCGAACCTGACTGCAAACTCTGAGCTCGCTCGATTCGGGATCGTCGCCGACCTTCTCGGTCAGACATTCTTCGTATTACTTGCTTTGACCCTCTACGTTCTTCTGAAGAATGTGCATCAGGGCGTGGCTCGGGCGATGGTTGTCCTGGTTGTACTCGCAGCGGCCGTGACGTGTCTCAACGTGGTCTTCGAGTTCGAAGGCCTGCAAATCGCGACTGGTGCGGTAGACGCGTCGTCTTTGGGAGTTTCAGGGTCGAATTCCTTGGTACTCATGATGCTTGATGCTCAGCACTATGGAATTTTCGTCGCACAACTCTTCTTCGGTCTCTGGTTGACTCCTCTGGCATATTTGGCCAACAAGTCGGGTATGTTCCCCAAGCCGCTTGGCATCGTGCTGGTCCTGGCAACCGTTTCTTACTTGCTGGACGTGCTCGTCGCATTTCTGCTGCCTGAGGCATCCGCGGGTCTTCATGGCTTCTTCAGCGTTGTCCCTGCCGTTGCGGAAATCGGCATGGTGCTCTTCCTCCTCATCTTCGGCGTGCTGACCCCCAAGGCCGTCACGCATGGTAAGAGGGTCCTCGTCCAGCAGTGAGAGCTCAAGGTCGGGCGGCCCCACGAAGGGTCGCCCACACGCAGCCGGCCGCCAACCCCACGACTACCCCAACGAGAATCCCAACGAGAAGAGAGCCAGGCCTGTGAACAATCAGAACAACACCATTACTAAGACAATGAAGGCCGTTGTATCTTGCACCTACGGCACAGTGGAAACCATTCGAGTCGAGGACGTCGCGCGCCCCACTCCGGCGGAAAATCAGATCCTCGTGCGCAATCACGCAACGGTGGTGACGACGGCAATGTGCGAGGCGCGTGCCGGTGCTTCCCTCACGCCTCGTCTGTATTTTGGACTGGCGAAACCGAAGTGGCCGATCCTCGGAACGAACTTCTCCGGCGAGGTCGCGGCGGTCGGTAGTGCCGTAACCCGGTTCGCCGTCGGCGACCGTGTGGCAGGAGCGAACGTGACCGACTTCGGTGCCACTGCGCAGTACCTGCTCGTCAGTGAGGACGGAGTGGTCGCCGCGAAGCCCGACAACCTGACCGATGAAGAGGTGGTTGCGGTATTCGATGGGTCCCTCACCGCCTTGCCCTTCCTTCGCGATGCGGCCAGCGCGCGAGGCGGCCAGTCCATTCTCATCAACGGGGCGGCCGGCGGCATCGGCACCGCCGCCATCCAAATCGCCAAACACTACGGAGCCACCGTCACCGCAGTGTGCAGCACAGAGAACGTGGCGCTCGTCACGTCGCTTGGCGCCGACCATGTCATTGATCGCACAGCCGCGGACTTTACGTCCAATAGCGACTCCTATGATGTGATCTTCGACACAGTCGGCAAGAGCTCATTCACCCGCTGTCGCGCAGCGTTGAAGGCGGACGGACTCTACATGACGACTGTTCCGTCGCTCGCCATTCTCATCCTGAAAGCCTGCACCTCCAGGTTTGGCCGCAAGAAAGCAACGATCCTTTTCACTGGCCTCGCCAAACCGGCCGAGATGGCGAAGGACCTACGTTTCATCGCCGGCCTCGCCGCCGCTGGGGAGTTCGTGCCTACGATCGGGACGGCCTCACCAATGGGCGAGGCCGCGGATGTTTACACGCTCGTCGGCTCCGGAAGGAAGGTCGGCAGCGCGGTGGTCTCACTCTGACCAGGCTCGCGGCCGCCGACATCCAGCCGGAACGGCGGGTACGCGTCGGTCATCAGGCCGACGTAGGCGACGACTCGGTATGTCCAACGGCGGGTCTGCTGCAGGGTTAGGTGACATCCGAGTTGGCTTGCCCGGAAGCCTGCCGTCAGCGCCCGCAAGCGGGACCTCGATTGGGACACACAGCAAGTCGTTGCAGAGGTTGAAAGTGGCGGCACATCGGGTCTAGTCCCTGACCTCTTTGAACCCGTTTCCGAGACACCCCCGGTGACCGTCAGGTCGGCCACCTGGTCCAGGCGGGCTCGTCCTCGGTTGGACGCGTCCTCGGCAGGGAAGGGGAGCCAGGGCATCCACCCCTCCTCCGCCCAAGCGCGATGTCACGGAGTGGCGCACTGGCCGACAAGATACAGGTGGATGAGGCCGTCGATGGTGGTGGAGTCGCGGATGGTCATCGTCGCGACGGGGAGAGTCGCGCTGGATCGAATGTCGAGTTGCATGGCACGGTCGGGAGCGTAGCCTGCGGAGTCCCAGGCCGCGAGGATCCGGGCGAGAGACTCAGCGTTGTCCCCGGTGCGGAAGTCGAGTTGGGCGCTGCCTTGAGACCCGGAATCGCCGCAGGCAGCTGACCTTGGCACGATTTCGGCGAGATTCACGACGGCACCTTTCGCGTCGGTGACTGGTGTCACGGCGGCCTTCTGGGACACGGCCGCCATTTCCTGGATCGCCGACCGAACGTACTGGGCGGTGAACTGTGGCGGCGTCTGCCTCGAAGGTGTCGGTTCCACGGCGGGACCGTTTTCGATTGCAGCGGTCGCTCGCTCGACGAGGTGATCGAGGCGAGACGGCCCGGAGATCGTTACGAATAGCAAGGTGTAGGCAAAGAGCGCGCTACAGGCGATGCCCACCCACATCCACCGGCTCCTGCGGAATCGGACCCCAATGAGCGCACAAGCCACCGTCACCGCCAACCCGACGGCGGACCAGAGAGCACCCTCTGCAATGAGGCCGGATGAGACTGCGATCTCGCGCATCCACCCCTGTGTGGTGTCCGGTTCGGAAATGGAGCTACCCACGACGAAGGTGGCGACAATTGCCAGGTAGCCGCATACCAGGACCGAGGCCGTGATGAGGGCGAGCGCAGCGACATATCGCGCGGCGATCGAGACAGTCTTCAACTGAAAAACCTAGTGTTGGTCGATCGACGGCAGACGATTCTTACGGATGTACACGTTTAGTGCGCGTATCGCCGTGATCGCGAGCCAAAACAGCACGACGACTGCGGCCGCAATGACCACGAAATAGAGAACCACGAGAAAGCTGAACTGAATCATCCTCTGAGACTAGCGACCGACGGAGGTAGGCAGCGGTGCATGTATAGCGAGATCAGCAACCACGAGGGAAACCGGTAGCGAGACACTCGCCTGATCTGCGTCAGCGGCACGCTTCGTCGCAAAGACGACGTCTTAGTGCGTCGGCGGAATCTTTAACGGGACGATCACCGGGCGGCATTTCAGGCGCTCGCGAAAGTGTGATCAGGGCTTGATTTTGACCTTGCTCAGGTGCCCGCAGGGGAACGCTGTGCAGTGCACAGAACTCTTCCCTGACTACCAAATGCCAGGTCAGCTACCTCATGTCCGACGGTGGTTAGGGCAGCTATAAACCAATCGCATCCGCGAAATAGTTGAGGTGCTCGAGATCAGCCAGATCTAGTATCTCGACGTAAACGCGATCGACGCCCGCAGCTTCGAAATCTGCGACCTGGCCGCGGATGTCACGCTCGTTGCCAACCAAGCCTGCGAGCTCGGACAGAGGCACACCCATCCCCGCAGCACGCCTTTCGCGGTCGGCGGCGGTGTCCCCGCCACACAAGGTCTGCACGGTCGACAGGCGGAGGGACGAGGGATCTCTACCTATGCGCGTGCAGGCTGTTGCTACCCGATCGAACTGGAACTTGGTAACGGTCGGATTCTCCCAACCCGAGTTGAACTCCTGCGCCCAGCGCGCAGCCAACCCGGGTGTACGGGTCTTGCCGTCTCCCCCGATAATTACGGGAACTTGCACTTGCATTGGCTTCGGGAGACCGGGGGCTCGGTCCAACGTGTATAGGTCTGAGGAAAACGAATAGGTCTCCCCGACCGGAGTGCTCCACAGTCCATGAAGGATTTCTAACTGCTCCGCGAATCGGTCGAAACGCTCGCGAATCTTCGGCAATTCGATCCCGGTCGCCGCATGTTCACGCACCCACCACCCGGCACCTAACCCGAGCTCTACCCGTCCGCCGCTCATCTGATCGACTTGCGCCACCGACACTGCAAGCAGCGACGGATGCCGAAACGTCGCAGAAGTCATCAAGCTACCCAAGCGGATTGTCGAGGTCTCCCGTGCCAGTGCGGCCAAAGTGATCCACGTCTCGCTTGGTCCCGGCAAACCATCGCCGTCACCGGCGATCAAATGATCGGACCGGAAGAAGCCGGCAAACCCAAGGTTTTCGGCGTGAAGTGCAACTCGAAGCTGATCGTCATAACTCGCCCCGTTGTGAGGCTCGATCATCACACAAAATTCCATCCCCCCACAGTGGCACACAAGAGCTCACAACCCAGAGCGGCCATCATCGAGTCAGTGCGAGCCTCGGCTCGCCAAGAGGAGCTCGGATAGGCCCCAAGAGGAACGTCTATCGCTTCATTCGTTTCATGGTGTCGTCATGCCTGCGGCCCTGTGATCCGGGGAAGTTTGGCCGCCGCTCTGACGCTGCCCCTACCTCGTTGATACTCTCAATTTCGTGAGAGCGTCGCCCGCTGACATCGAGTCGATCTGTCTCTCTCTGCCCGAAGTGGAGCTAGGCATCTCTTGGGGAGATCGCCCGACCTATAAGGTGCCGCGCGGCGCAAAGGGCAGGGGCTTCTTGCTCTATCGCGCTCCGGGTAAGACTGCCATTGACCCCGTCAGCGGGGACATGTTCACCGACTTGTTGGTCATCCAGGTCGCCGACGAGATGACCAAGCGCACCCTTGTGCAAGATCCACAATCACCCTTCTTCACGATCGACCATTTCAACGGCTACAACGCAGTTCTTGTTCAAGAGTCCCGCCTCGGAGAGCTTGAGCGGGATCAGCTGGTCGAGATCATCGCGGACGCGTGGGCGACGAAGGCTCCGCCCCGGCTCGTGCGGGAATACTTCGCCAATCGCTGAGCTGGTCGGCAGACACGTTTCCATTGCGGAACCCGGGAGCGCCTGAAGGGGAACCATGACCGGTCGCGATGTCCCGCCCCTGCGAGAGCAAGCTCGAGGCTAATCACTTGGACGCGTACGCCCTTCGCCGATAATCTAGCGTGATGATGGACAACCCGGTTCTCGATATTTGGAACTCGCAGCCGCCATTTCTCCGACAAGAAGCGCTAGAAGTCGGCGAGCAGCTAGTCACCCGCATCGAGGGCTACGGTGCCGCTATCGGAGTCCCTCTCGATGAGTCGGAAAGTTCAATGCTCAGGCGCCCGATGACGGATATGTTCCAGAAGTTGGAGCAAATTGCGTTGACACACAGTCCGGAAGAGTACGAGGCCGCCACCGCGCACCTACGGGATCCGATGGCTGCGACTGTTCGACGAGCCGTTCCGTTAGTCCGTGGAGCAATTACCGCCGATAAGGCCAATCATGGCACGGTCATAAAAGCGCGTCGCGGGCTCACCCTGCCTGAGTACTGGTCCCATGCCTACGATCTCATCTACGACACCGAACTACCGTGGTTGTTGAGCTATGTGTTGCAGAAGGCTTTTATGGGATGCGGCGAGTTGGGTGAGACGAAGCCTTGGACCTCGAAATAAGGCTGCCCGTCCCTCGACCCTAGTCGGGCGATATTTAGAAGCACTCCCTCAAACGCATGTGAGAGCGACTCTCAAAGAGTCGTGTGCCCGGTAGCGAACGGTGCCCGCGTCTCCGACTTCGTGATGGAGGCTTGCCCCAGCGCTTACTGCCGACAGAGGTTATCCGGTGCGGTCCGCGTTTCTTCGAGAGTGTGGAAACGAGGGTCTCTGAGGTCGCTGCATGCAGTGGCGGAGCGGGATCCACATCTATTGGTTCACGCGTTCAGCTGTCGATGGAACTCATGCGCCAAAGGCTGTCGAGTGGCTTGCTTGAGTGCGGGGAATTTTTTGTCAGGAATCACCGGTTTCGGACATGTTGTAAGTGAAGGGGGTAGTGGTGGATTCTGATCCGGGCCGATATGACGTCGATCTTCTGCTTGCCGCGCGAACCGGTGATGTGTCCGCGTTCGCCGAACTGTACCAACGGCATTCGCGGGCCGTCCTGCGTTACGCATGGGGACGTCTGGGTCGCCAGGACAGTGCCGAAGAAGTGATGCAAGACACCTTCGTTGTCGCGTGGGCCAAACGGGCTACCGCCCCGATCGTGGATTTGTCGTTCCTTCCCTACCTGTTATCGGTATGCCGCAATCACGTGTCCAACGAACTCCGCCGACAACAGTGCAGCCGTGTGGTTCCATTCACCGACACGATTGCCGCACCTCCGCACGACGACACCTTGGCGTGGATGCAGATCGAACTGGAAAGACTCAGTCCAATAGACCGGCAACTCTGCGAGCTCTGTCTCGGGCAGGGAGTCAGCTACCGGGACGCCGCCCGAATTGTTGACAGCACCGAAACTGCGGTCGGAAAACGAATTCAGCGCGCACGCCTGCGCTTGCGCACCGGGCTTGGAAATTAGGAGTAAACCCATGACCACAATCACCCCAATCCCCGACGATGCCGAACTTGACGCGATCACCCGAAACCTGATGAGCCCCCTGCTGGGTCGGCTCACCCGAAAACGTCGAAACCGGCACCGCGCAACCGTCGCCAGCATCATCGGCGGGTTGCTGGCGATGTTCACCATCGGTGTCGCCGTCGGCGGAGCCACCCTTGAACCAACCCACGACGCAGGCCGGGTCCTCTACATTCCGGCTGCACAAACCTATAAGGGACCTGTCCCGAATTTCACCGGGCCGTGGGGGGCTGAATTCAGCCTCGCCTACCGGTCAACTACCAGCACCGCGGCACACAAGGTCTTAGCCAAAGGCATCATCACAACCGCCGACTCCAACCAGCTCACCGAGGCGTACATTTCGTGCATGGCGCACCACGGATTCACCGCAACCGTGGACGGGCCCGGCGGACAAGGATCCATCTCACCCACTGCCGGCACGCCCCTCCCCGAATCCGCGATGAACGCTGCCGTGGGCGCCTGCGATGACGGCTTCGCTCAAGTCAGCGCCCTCAACTATCAGATCCTGCGAAACCCCCAACACCTCAACGAGAACGACATTATGGCGGCATGCCTTGTACGGGAGAAAGTCGCACCCACCACCTACACGGCGGCGGACTACGCAGCCGACCTCGTCTCACAAAAATTCTCATTCAACATCAACTCCGCGGCCGCGAACAAATGCATCACCGACCCCCTCAGCCCCGGAAACTAGAGCACATCCGCACCCAGATCGAGAACGACCCTGAGCACACGGGATCTCCCTCCCACTCCCGTGCCCGCAAGCGGAACGGTAAGCGCGCCCTGTCTCCCAATGGGCCGCGCAACACCCGTCGAGACCGCGCCGAATCGCTGCGAACGGCTGACCGCCAACGCCTGCTCACGGCCTCAGCCAACAATCTCGACTTTGCGAGCGGTTGGACTTATCTTCAAAGCATGACATTTCTTCTCTACGCCGGATTTGTTCTGGTCTTCTTGCTGCTGGGGACCGCGATTTGGGGTAGCTTCAAGAAGAGCCCCACCGAGCTGCGTCAGCAGCAGGAGCGCCGCCGATAGTCGGAAGATAGGCGGACGCCATTTGATGGCGCTTCCGGAGCGGTCTCAGAGGCGGTTTTCGATTCCTAGGGGTGCCCGCAAGCGGGACCTTCAGCGCGACAGATCCAGGCAGTGATCGCGGGCCTCGACGCTGGGCACCTGGAAGATCCATCTCAACCGTCTTCGATCGAGCATGCAGCGCTGAACGTAGAGGCAGCCTTTAGCTGGTAGTCGCTAAGGGCTCGATCCGTCCAATTTGGCAATCGACCAAGCGACGACGTGTTCCGCGAATTCGTCGATGTTGTCCGCGTCGCTGAGCCCGTAATCCGATGAAAGAACCTCGCGCAGTTGACTTGCAAGCGATGTCGGGTCGGGATTAGCGCGAAGGGCGGTCAAGATTGGTGACACCAAATCGTCGTACTCGTCTGGCGAAGGGTTCGGATCGTCGCCCTCGTTGACACCGATCGGATCCCAGTCGTGAAGCATGTGGGCCAATTGCAGAGCTTGCGCGCTGAACCTTCGTCGATCGGAGTTCCCGGCATTGGCGATTTGCATGACACAAGCATGGGGCCGGCAACACAAGCGGGCAACCCGTCGGACCGTACGAAGGACGGAGGGCCTGTGAGACAGTCCGGAAGCAACGTTCTGTCGGCCGGCAGATGGCTAGTTTCGGAGGAGGCTTTCGTCGAACCAGACATCCTCGTATTCAGGCGTGATGAGAAAGCGCCACCCTGGACCCAGCGCAAGGAAGGGAATCGCGGCGGGGCACCGTTCTGCGAGGTGCTCAATATGGAACGGGATAAAGAAGTCGTCAGCTGTCGAAAGTTCGCTTCCGGCCCAGAGATACCATCCGGAGGTGTCTGCAGCGACTGGATGCCGCATTCCGTTCAGTGGCCACAGGCCATCACCAACATTTCGCGCGATCCCGACCTTCTCGCCCGCGAGCGGAGGTGTGGGCGCGACATTAAACCGCTCAGCCAGCGCCAGCTGCTCAGGGGACGCGAGGCTCAAGGCGGGCCCCCGCCTACGGTACCCAGCGCGTGTTCGATCATCACTTGGTCCTTTCGATGCATTAGACACTACGGCGCGAGCTGAACAAGGGAATCAATTACGCCCGTGCCGCAAGCCGGACCCTGACCGAAGCAGTTCGAGAGCAAAACCGGCTATCGCTTCGCGGGGCTCGTGGTGTGTCAGAAGGGAACCTCCCATGGAGGTTGACCTAAATTTGCCGCACCAGAATCAGAGTGGGACCGTCCCAATCAAGGTTGTTGTGTTCCTCCAGCGGAATGAAGCCCGCCGCTCGATAAAAGGCCCGCGTCCGCGTGTAAGGCTCGTTGTCGAAGGATGGCCCGACGGTGTGGACGGATAGCATTTTGCAGCCATCTGCGCGTAAGTCCCCAGCGGCCTGGTCGATTAGCGCACGGCCAATACCTTGCCGTTGCGCTGCGGGGTCGACAGCGATGAGATGCAATTCCGCTGATTCGTGAAAATGACGACGAGTCAGAGAGACGCCGACCGTGTTCCCACCGTCAATAGCGACCCTGCTGACAAATTGGGAATCGTCAGCCGCCGTCGCATAGTTCTCGATCGCCGCCGGATCTCCAAACCAGTCCGGTAAAGACTCGAGAATGCGCCTTACTGCGGCGGGATCTCGTTTGTGAACTATTTCTGAGGACATGACCTTCATTCTCACCCGATCCTTCCCATCGTGCCGCCTGTGGCCAGCTGGAAGATGAGCGACTATCGGGCTGCTGCTCCAAGGATTTTGAGCGGTTCAGCCAGGGATCGCGCGCGACTCGGGTCGTGAAATTCGACCTCAGCTCGAAACTGCTCTACGAGCGCTTCCTTCGATCGCCCAAGTTCGCCCCAGGTGAGGTCAGTTGCCCGAGACGATTGCAAAGCTTGTAGTTCATCTTGCGGCAATCGGTCCGCGTCGCGTCCATGCCAGGGGTTGAGACCATGGCGGAGACAGGCCAAGGCGATTATCTGGTTGCGGAGATCGTCGAGCATCATGGCTGTTTGCCACAGTTTCCCGCGGGCAAGCGCCGATCGAGCATGGAGCGCGTAAAGCCATCCCATCCCGATCGCGTTGTCCATATTGAGCGCCAGTGGTGCGCTCGGAGGATTCGGAGAGCCGAAGAGAAGCCTGAAGGCATTCCCGGTTGCCCGGAATTTCCCGTATGAAAAGAACGACAGATCGATTTGGAGTGAGGAGTTGAGAAGGAACACACGGTATCGGACTCCGCCCGCCATCACGTCGAGGATGTCAGCGGTCGAAAATTGTTCGTCGATCCATTTCGTCCATCTCGCGACGACTTTCTTCTCGTCGGCGTAATCGGCGAGTTGGAGGACGAGGTCAATGTCCGACCATTCGTCTTCTTGCCCTAGTGCGCCCGAACCGACTAGGGCTGCTCCGACGATATCTGGGTCAGCACGCGCGCGCATGGTCAGTTGTTCGCGGATCTCCTCCCGCTCAGACGTATCGAACATTGCGCCTCCTGGTGTCGGGCCTGCAACCTTACGCGGCCACAGATTGCGCCGGAACGTGACCGCGATAGCGTCTCGTTTCAAGAACGACGGTACAGAGGCGAGAAGCGCGCTTGGTCACTGCTGACACAGCCGTGAGACTTGGGTAATGCGAGTCCTAGTTTTGGGCGGTACTAGTTTCATCGGCCGACGGGTCGTCGAGCGGCTTCACGAGCGCGGAGATCAAGTTGCCGTAGCGCACCGGGGGAAGACCGAGCCCGCTCACTGGGTGCCGGCCCTACATATTCATGCGGATCGGCAGAACTTTAGGTCTCGGGCGTCGCAAATCCATGCTTTCGGCGCGGAGGCGGTGGTGGATAGCAACGCGCTCACGGGGGCAGACGTCGACGCGGTTACCGGTGTCCTCCCCGACGTTCCGACGGTCGTTCTCTCCAGCCAAGACGTCTATCAGGCAATCACAGCTCTTCGCGCCGGTCGATGCGATGCATCGGTTCCGCTGGACGAGAGTGGCGAGCTGCGCCGGGACAGATATCCGTATCGAGGTCGCGGGTACGACGGGGTACCGGATGACTACGAAAAGCTTGACGTTGAGGAACGTTGGCTCCCACGCGGCGCTGCGGTCCTGCGCCTGCCCATGGTCTACGGACCGCACGACGATCAACAACGTGAGGACCCGATTCTCCGTCGTATCCTGTCGGGGAGCACCGCGATACCGGTCGGGGAGGGCACTTTGCTGTGGACCCGCGCTCATGTCGATGATGTTGCACGGGCCGTGCTTGCCGCGATCGATACCCGCGCAGCCGACGGACGTGCAGTCAACATCGGCGAGGAGCGTGTGTTTCCGATCCGCAGTTGGTATCAACACATACTTGACGCCGCTGGTTCTTCAGCAGAACTTGTAACAGTCCCGGACAGCGCGGTTCCCGCGGACTTATCCATCAGTAAGGCGCACCCACAGCATCTTCTCGCTTCGGTTCGTCTCGCTAGCGATCTCCTCGACTGGACGGCCGGCGATCCCGCAACTCGAGTGAAGGAGTCAGTGGGATGGCACCTCGAACAAGCGCATCAATCGAGCTGGTCACCTGACCAGCAGTCGACCGACGAAGCAGCCCTCGCGTCTGGGTAGGAACGATAGCTTGCTGCACGCAAGCGGGACGGTGAGCGGACGAGATTTCCAGCGGCCGGGAAAGCCCTCTGGAGACCGCTTCTCGGCTTTGAAGGGTGCCCGCTGGGGAACGACTAGCGAGCCGCTGTCCGCCATAAGCCAGAACGGAAACGACTGGATCACTTCGTGGGTCGATAATGTTCGAATGACCCGAAATCAGGCACGGTTCTTCGTAGTTTGCGCCTTAGTTGTACTTCTCAGCGGTCTCGGAATCGTCGCAACCGGGAACGCTTTTGGATGGATATTAGCGGCCATAGGAGCGGTGAACGGAGTGCTGAGCTTAATAAGCCTTCGTAAATCCAAACAACCCCTCGATTAGCTAAATAGCGCCGAGACGAGAGTGGGCTTGCTTGCGCGAGTGGTCGAACTCGCGCTCCGAATTTGTGGATCTTCCAGGGTCCCGGAGGAGCTCGCAAGCGGAACGTCTACCGGTCGTTCGGAGCCGCAACGACGATCGATCGGCACAATCGGTCATAAGGGGTTCTGCCGGTGCCGATGAACAACGAGACCACGTACACGATGGGAAGAATATACGCGGTCACAGTCAAGGCCCACACCGAAATCGGGACAACTCCAATGCCGCTTGACGTGACGATTTCATAAACGGCGGCATGACCTATCGTCCAAGGAAGCGCAATCTTCAGGGTGTTGCGGGCGATCGCCTGCTGAAAACTCACACGTGCACCGGTACGTGCACTGACAACCTTCAGACGCCGGGTCCGTTTACCCAAAGATCCTTCCTTCGCACCCGACTCAAGTCTCGCCAGCACGAGAGTCACGGGTACGACCAGCACCACTGCCGCCACCAGGTTCAACCCCAGAAGAGGCATCGTCCCGATGATGCCCATCAGGTACAGCGGAATCCCGACTGCCGCCACGATGGCGACCCACACGAGAATTGCCAACCAATCGACAACCCACGCAAGGAGACGATTCCACGGATGCCGCACCATGCCTGCGACCCTACCGAAAAGGAAGGCATAACTGCCCGTAATCGGAACGCACATGGGGTCGAGGTACGGCGCCTCGAGGTTGACAGCCGTGCTCACGGATGTCAGCAACCGCCTGATCGAGTCGGTTCGAATTTCGCGCGAGCAGGGCAGTCGTAGCTCCCGCAGGTGCAAGGCTCTTCGCAATCGCGAAACCAATTCCCGAGTCTCCTCCGGTGACAACCGCGACCGCCGAGACCACGATCGCTGCGGTAAGCACGATTCACTCCTGGGGTTAGCAGGCCCCGGAAATCTCAGTAACAAGCTTCTTGGCCATTTTGGTGTTCTTGACGCCGTCCATCAATGCTTTTGGTTGACCCTCCTGACCTTGAAGCACCACCGTCAACTGGGTGCCGCCATCAACAGCTGCGACAAGCGCGCTGCCGTTGAGTTCCCAGCTCGTGAGGGTCTTTCGTGTTGTGAAGACGATCTGGTCGGACTGGCTGATCTCATGAACCTCATATTTTCTGGTCTGCAGCACTTTGCGCACTGTAGCGAGGACGTGCTCCGGTGAGGATGGGATAGTCGTGATCTCAATTCCAGTCGCAGGCATGCTGGCAGCATATTTGATTGACCGTCTAGCGGGTCGTCTTCCGGGACTACACCGTCTCAACCCAGCAGCCAATCCGGAGCTACAAGTGTCGGCTTCGCCGAGATCAGGGCAACGGGAGCACCCGAGGTCACCTTGATGTCGCGCCATGGCGGTGTGGAGTTGATCGCTTGGTGGCGGCGTTCTGCGATCGCTCCGTGTCACATCCCCAGGCAGAGCTGTCGTGAATCGCATAGGTGGCGAATTCAGGTGGTGGTCGCACGGGGAACCATGAGCGGACGCAATTCTGCGCCGTCTCACGAAGTCGCTCCGGCCACTTTTCGACCAGATCGGCTGCCCGTAGGCGGAACGGTCTGCGGCGCATATCCGATGCGGAATCACCCCACGCGCCACTGCGCGCGGGGTGATTCCGTGCGGAACTATGCACGAGCGCCGTGCACTAGTCGCTGAAAGCTCAGCGACCGCTCGTTCATGTCTCGCCCTCGCGAGTGCTGACTGTAGGTGCATCTTGGCGGTCTTTTCGTTTGTAGTTTTGTATGGCGAGTTTGCCTGGCAGGCAGGAGTGCAGCGGCCTGCCTGCCAGTTGTTTGTGTCTCGGCTAGGCGCCAGCGATGTGCGTGAGGAATGCAACGTGTCGCGCGGCGAGCAGGGGGACGATTTGCCCGAGGACCATTTCTCGAAAGTGCACACTTTCTCGATGGTTCTCCAATGCCTCCTCGTCGAGGTAGGACTCGATGAGCACGAACCGATTCGGGTGGTCCCTCTCCCGATGGGCTGTGTAGCTGGCGCATCCGGGTTCGTTGAGGCTGTCGCGCACTAAGAAGGGCAGGAGGCCAGCAATCTGCTCGGCGCGCGGTCCCGGCTGGGTTTCCCAGTGAGCGACGAGGATCAGCACCACGGTTACACAGACGTGCGTGAGGTCACGAGGGCCTGGACGATGGCTTCAGCGACCCCGACAGCTGATGCCGGATTCTGCCCGGTGATGAGACGCCCATCAACGATGGTGTTGGCGGCGAAGTTGGCGGCAGGGATGTGTTGAGCACCGTGCCCAGTGAGGGCGTCCGCAAGCAGGAAGGGGACGACATCAGTGAGCCCAACGGCGGCTTCCTCGTCATTAGTGAACGCTGCGAGTTGCTTACCGGCGACCAGGTAGGTGCCGTCGGACAGGGTGATGTTCACTAAGCCCGCAGGTCCGTGACAGACCGCGCTCACGATGCCGTCGGCCTCGTAAATGTCGCGGGCGATGCCAGCGAGAGCCGTGTTGTTGGCGAAGTCCCACATCGTGCCGTGGCCACCGACATAGAGGACCGCATCGAACTGGCTGGGGTCGACCTGATCTGGTCGGTGGGTGTCAGGGCCGGTATCCCCGAAGGTGGTCAAGAATTCGGCCTGGATGGCATCCTCCAGATCAACTCCATCCATGCGGTTGCGACCGCCCTTGGGAGACACGAACTCGATGTCAATATTTGCCTCCGTGAAGATTTTCCACGGGTGGGCCGCCTCCGGCAAATACCATCCAGTTGCGCGTCCGGTGCTGCCGAGTTGGTCGTGGCTGGAGAGAACAATAAGAATCCGAGACATGAGATTTCCTTTCAGGAGATTGATGTACGGCACAAGCCTCGGCGCACTGAGTCAGAAGCACAAACAACTAAACATGCAACATCCATAAATATTCAGATAGCTTGAGAATGTGGAACTTGATCACCTCCGAACCTTTCTTGCCGTCTACCGAACTGGCAACCTCACCAAGGCCGCGGCTTCTTTGCATTTCTCCCAGCCCGCGGTGAGCCAGCACATTAAAGCCCTCGAAGCCGAACTGAACCGTCCCCTATTCATCCGGCTTGCCCGTGGAGTTGTCCCCACCCCCTTGGCCGACTCCCTTGCCCGAGAAGTAACCGGAGCTCTGGACGCACTGTCGGTCACCGCAGAAACATTCCGGACAGGAAACGACACCGCCAGCTCCGTGTTGTACCTCGCGGGACCATCCGACGCGTTGGCAGAAAAGATCGTCCCCGCGCTTGTACCCCTCACGAATGCTGGGTTGCGGATTCGGGCCCAAACTGGTCTCACCAAAGAACTAATCGAGCGGCTCGGCGACGGTGAACTGGACATGGTGATCGCCACAACCCCCACGCGTCACCGCAATGTGACAGTCGAGCCACTCTTTGACGAGACACTTGTGCTGGTCGCAAGCCCAGCACTGGCCAGAAAAACCGATCACCTTCGACTTGACCGCGGAGACACCACCGCCCTCGAACATCTCCCACTCGTGGCGTACGCCGAAAATCTGCCCCTCATACGCCGCTACTGGCGCACAATTTTCCCCGCCAAGCCCCCAGGAACAGCACGAATCGTGCTTGATGACCTCCGAGGCGTGATCAAAACCGTCGTGGCTGACGGCGGAATCAGTGTCATTCCGTCCTACCTCGCCCGCGAGCACCTCGCATCGGGCGCCCTGATGCAACTAATTCATCCAACCGACCCGCCAACGAACACTCTGTTCCTGGCGACGCGATCAAGCCGCCACCAGCCGCAAGTGACCGCGGTCGCCCAACGTCTGAAACAGCTGGCGCCCAGCTGGTAGAGATTCGTCGCTTCGACGATCACCAGATCGCATTGCAGACGGTTTGGAAAAAAGCGATCGCCACCGGGTTTCGGATAGGAGGCCTGTTCGTTAGCGGGACCCCCGTTGACGCAGCTCGAGAGAAAAATCGACTGTCGCTTCCCGGAGCTCGTTGTGTGTCAGAAGGGAACCTTTGGCGATACAGCGGCCGCACCGTTCCGCTGTCTGGTGCGGGTGTGGCGTGGTCGGGGACTATTCGGCTATGTTCCAGTGTTCGCGGAGTGCGGTGACCAGGTCGGCGCGGAGCGCGGCTACGTCGGTTGGTCCGGTTTCGTGCATAGCCTCGACCACGATCAGGACGGAACTGGTGGTGGGCCTAATGGCTGAGAGCGCACTTTGCCGGTTGACCCAACGTCGGGCGTGAGCGTTGCCAAAGTCATCGGCGAAGATCACCTCGCCGGCGTCCGGGGTCTCCGTCTCCCCGGCGAAGGTCGCGTAGGTTTCTGTGCCGCCCGCGTGCCGCACGGTGAGATCTCCCACCACCTGATCGGTTTCGAATACCGCGATGGGTATCGCGTAGGCGAGCGACACCGCGTTGCAAATATCGACCAGCGGATGAATGGATGGAAGGGTTCCCTCTTTCCGGAAGCGGCGAAGAAGGGCCTCAGGCGCGCACCGGTACTGGGTGGGCTTGAGTCCCATTTGTGTGAAGGCCCGACGCCAAGCTGCGATTTCTGGCAGCTCACTTTCGGGGCCACCCGCTAGCCGAGCCGCGGCGCGGTCCAGGAAAAACCGTGCGGTGCGTGTCACGTCCGGGTTCGCGGTGACACCGTGAACGTGCAGGGTTGTGGCCGTCAGTTGCGGAAATTCGGCCAGAATTCTCGGGTCGTGGGTGAACCGCATGATGCCCTAATGGTTCTCGAGTGCGAGTCGACCGGCGAGAAGAACGTAAGTGGCGGCGAACGTGCGACGCATCCATGCCATTACCTTCGGCCGGCTGATGACCTGCTTGCGCATCGTCGCAGCGAACACACCATAGAGAACAAATACGACGAAGGTCACCGCCATGAACACCAGGCTAAGACCAACCATCTGCAATGTCCCGTTAGGCGTTGCAGCGGGAACGAACTGGGGCAGGAACGCGAAGAAGAAGATCGTCAATTTCGGGTTCAGAACGTTGATCAGAATGGCAGTACGGATGACACGCCAGAACGATGCAGGAGCCGCATCGTCATCAACCTTGATCACGGATTTGTCGCGGAACATCTGCCACGCGAGGAACAGGAGGTATGCGACTCCAAGCCACTTTATTGTCTGGAATGCCATCGCCGACGCATTCAGAATCGCAGCAAGCCCCGTGATCGCGGCAACCATGTGCGGGACAACCCCCAAAGTGCATCCGAACGCGGCCACGATCCCGGCCCTGGCACCCCGAGACAGACCGGCAGCGATAGAGAACACCGCACCGGTCCCGGGTGTGACCACCACTACTAACGTCGTCAGAAGAAACGCAAAACTCATCCAGAACCCCTCCACATCTACCATCCGCAGCGTACCCTCTGCGCTACATGGACCCGCACGCTCTGGTATTCGTAAACCGAGGGATCAGCGACGCAACTCCGGCGCGAACGTGACTATCTCTCTGTGGCTGGGGTTATACCCCTCAGCAAGTTTCAGACGGTGAGCCATGCGTCGAGCTGCTGGTCGTAATCTGGTGCGGCACGCAGCCCTCGACTCTGAGTAGGTTCCAGCCATCCGCGGGATAGGAAAGTTGCGGTGATCGCGGCCGGTAGAGCTCCGGCCAGGTGGAAGCGGCGTTGAGTCCAATCCAAACAGGATTTGGCGAAGGCTCGCCGCGTGGATTGCACGGCCTCCATGTCGATACCCAGACTGATGTCCTGGTTGGGGTCTGCCGGTGTCGAGTGGGTGGGGCAAGGCCGGTTCCCGGACATCACCTACGCTCTGTCGCTCCGGCTTCCGACCGGAATGACTGCGCGGCAGCGTGAAACGTTTTTCGGATCGCGGGCTCTTCGCGGTGAAGTTGACCCGTGTGCTGCGGCGCGCGTAGGGTCTTTAGTACACGCTCTGATCCTCGGCGGTGGACGAAATTACTGACCGAGGAGTGACATGGAACAGTTTTCTTCGCTGCAAGTTGGCCGCCGTACCGCCCGGGTAACAACTGACTCTCTTTGTCCTGTTGACAGGCTGACGTTTCCGCAGGAGTCTCGGGCTCGACTCGATTCGAGTCTCATGGACGTTGTGGTGGCTGCCCACCGTGTCCAGAACACTCAGACCCGTCTTCGAGAACTTCTCACCGCAAACCGGTCGGTGGCCTGTTATCGCGGACGCACGGCGTTGCTGGGAGGTATCGTTCATTCGGCAGCGGCACTGGTTAATGCCCAGTGGGGGGTGCTCGAGGCGTATCCGATCGCCGACCATGCGGGACACCTCGTGCGATGCGGTGCCGATGCGCCGCTGTCAGCCGCAGCTCGGACCATAGAACGGTATCTCCAACGCGACGATCAGAGGTTCGGTATCCTCCACCTCGGCAGGGCGGAATCAGATGACTTCAGCGCGGACGACGAACAGGTGCTCAGCTCATTTAGCGAGATGGCTTCTATCGCGCTCTTTAACATGAACCAGCGTGAGGAGCCCGGTCTTGTCGACATCGACCATCGCTGGGCCATGAGATAGGGCTGAGGTCCGAGATGCATTTTTCGTTCGGGGTATCACGTGGGAGCGGTAGAAGGTCACCAAGTCTTCGTCCGCTGTGGTGCCCTCAGCGCGGTACCTCGCCCATGGCATCTCATTCAGGAACACCTCCTCTGGGGTGACGATCACGATCGTTTGGGAGTTCGGGCCAACCCATGAATCGTGAGACAGGACGCAAGAAAAGATTTGGCGGGGCAGGATCTCAGCGAGCTGTTTCTCGAGTTCTTCTCGATCCGGATTCACCGGACCCAGCGATGCCAACAGCACCTTCTTCCCCGCCGTGAGGACTGCTGCAACATGAGTTGCAATATCGGCAGCATCGCAGGTGGGTACCGGAACCATCAAAATCTGACCACCGGTAAGCGTGCTGTGGATAACGTACGGTCCCTCCTCAGCGTCCTGTGGTGCGGACTCTCCTAACTTCAGCAGATCTGCGTATCGATCGAAGATCTCGGCAAGAGCGTCGTCGCCTTTTCTCGAATTCAAGTTCTTTAGGTGGTCGGCGATCATCCGGAGAATCAGAACACGATTCGCCGCGTCAGCGAACGGCGCCTGTGATGTTGACATTTTTGATGCTCTGCGGTGCCGCTGCGCTGTCGTTGACTTCAGCATGTGGCTGGCTCGGTGAAGTGGCTCCGGGCTTCATCCAGCGAGGCGAAGGTGAAGAATTGGAACCCGTGACGCAACTGCATTACCTCGAACTGTTGGGTTTTCTCTTCGATGAAGCCGAGCAGGCTGCAGGCGTCAGTTTCGGGTATGCGTCGATCGATCACTCGCCATTGCGATTGTGAAAGAGCTTCAACAAGAAGATCGGCTCTGGTGGGTGCACCACAACTGACATGCGTTCCGGTAACCGTGCACGGCAGACCGTCAGGCCCGAAGAATCCCTCAACCATCATCTGCCTCCGTACCGTGACCCGAACGACGAGCTATCAGGCGAGTGCGTAGAGGTTACGCAACGCCGTATCCACTGACGGGAACGTGCCGATGAACCTCGATTCCTCGCTCCGTAGAGCAATTCCTTGCGTCGTGCGCATGATCGTACCTGCGAGCTCGTTCGTAGTGGCGTGCCTGACCACCCACTGTCCCTCGCCCGCATCGACAAGGTGAAACATTTCGGCGTAATTCACTGGGCTGGTCATGTCGCTCTCTTTTCCTCACCCGAGTTGAAAAGCGCGGCCTCGGCAACGTCACGAAATATTCGGTCCATGACAATCCTCCAGCCGCACTGTGGCATTGCCGGGGATCAGAGCAACAACGCCAACCTAAGCGCCGCGGGCTCGTGAAACAGGGTCCTAAGTCCCATAACACACGAGCACTGACCCATCTCGTGCGGACCGTCCAGGACCGGTTGTGTGTGAGTGTGCGGTAGCGTTGCAGCACCGTCCCGGCCCCTGGCAGCTCCACTGCGAGAGGTCTCGATGTTTTCCTGTTCACTACCCCCGTCCATGCCAGCGGATCACCGCGACGGTGATGATGGCTGAGAAAAGTGGAGACCCCACTGGGCCGCACAATCCGGCGAAACTGGATTTGTGTCAGCCGTTCCTCAACGACCTCCCCATCTCGGGAGCCTCGGTTACGGTGATCAGTTCCTCGGGAACTCAAGTGGCCTTGTGCGCAAGCGATGCGGTCGCCGCTCGCCTCGATGAGCTCCATTTCGAGCTCGGTGAGGGACCCCAGTGGGTTGCCACCAAAACCGGCACCGTCGTGCTGCTACCGGATCTCGCTTCTGTGTCCCATGACCAATGGCCAATATTTGCGGCATCGATCGGGCAGCTGAAAGTGGGGGCCATCTTCTCAATCCCCATACGAATGGGAGCCGCCACAGTAGGGGCCGCTACGTTATATCGAGAAAGTACTGGTGGATTGGATGAAGATCACCAATCATCCGCTCTGGCCATTGCGTCGGCGATCGCAAGCACCGCCGTGCAACGAGCGATGACCTTCGCCACCGACGACGCGGTTTCCGAGTCGGAAGTAGCACCGGCGCTGCGCCGGGAAGTGCATCAAGCCACAGGCATGATCATGGTCCACCTGGACAGCACCGCCACCATCGCTTACTCACGGTTGCAGGGCTACGCTCTCGCTCAAGGACGCACTGTCCTCTCGGTCGCACGCGACGTGGTTGCTCGCGCTCTCACATTTGATAACTTGCCCCTCTAAATCAGTCATAAAGCAGGAGACGATCAGGATGACAGCCGAAAGCAGAGAAGTTCAGCTCAGTGCTGCGTTCGTGAAACTCGCCGACACGCTCGTCACTGACTTTGATGTCGTCGACCTCCTCCACTGGTTGGTCGAGGAGTGCACCCGCATCCTGGATACCGAAGCCGGAGGACTTCTCCTCGTGGACGCCGTCGGAGTGTTGCAACTCATCGCCTCCACCAGCGAAGAAGCGCAACTTGTCGAAGTGCTCCAACTCGCCGCCGGCGAAGGGCCGTGCCTTGATTGCTTCCGCACCGGTATCGCGGTCACCGTCGGCGACATACAGGTCAATGCCGAAAAGTGGCCCGAGTTCAGTGCGGAGGCTGTGAAACAGGGATTCCGGTCCGTGCACGCAACACCGTTGCGACTTCGCGGTCAGATTATCGGCACGATGAATTTGTTCAGTACCCGTACCGGAGAACTTGCCCCAGCCGACATTGCCGTAGCCCAGGCGTTAGCAGACGTCGCCACCATCGGCATTCTTCAAGAACGCACCATCAAAAGCTCCAGTATCGTGTCCGCACAACTTCAACATGCGCTGGATTCTCGGATTCTGATCGAACAAGCCAAGGGAGTTCTTGCCGCGACGTCCGGAATGACCATGAACGATGCCTTCGCGGCGATTCGCGCGTACGCGCGAAACCACAACTTCACTCTGGCGAAGGTCGCAGACGGGATAATCGCACGCACTCTGGACGTCACGATCGCCACCATCGCAAGATGAGTTCGGACCCGTCTGCCTAGTCGCTGAGCGGTGAATCCGGTTGAGCGTGCCTCGGTCCTGGTCGGACGCTGTGAAGCGATTGCCGGAGCCCATCGTGGAATAGGTGAAAGGAATTTCGATGGCAAAGCGTTCCGA
>NZ_JBEPTM010000019.1:0-23850 GCF_040549525.1 Frigoribacterium sp. UYMn621
CGGACCGACCGGTCACGAACCTCCAGCGGGTGTTTCTTGGGCATAAGCGCATCCTTTCACCAGAAAGAAAGCGGCATGAAACCCGGGACGGTTCACTCTAACGTTCTTCTCCAACATGATCCCAACTGCACTGCGGGACTTTGCGACGTTGGCTGCGCGGTTACGCAGGTGAGGGCCCAAGGGCGGAACACTCGCGGTCGCAACGAGGATGCCAGCCGGTTTTATCAGAGTTTCTTCCATCACCCGAAGGCGACACCGGTCGAGAGGCCGAAAGTAAACGGCATTACAGGACCTACCGTCAAGCCGTTCGGGATCATGGAATGGTTAGTGGACCTCACCACTCGTCCCGGGCAGTTGGTGCTCGACCCGTTCGCTGGGACCGGGACGACGTTAGAGGCATGTGCCAGCGCTGGGGTGCGAGCTACAGGTATCGAGGCCGAGGCAACGTACTTACCGTTGATCGAGAGGCGGCTGAAGCGGGCAAGGACACTAGGCCGGTAGGTAGGGTCCAGTGCTGCGTTGGGTGCCGTTGGCGTGCGGCGATACGGAAGACCTGGTCGGTGAGAAACCCGAGCGACAAGCCGGTCTGGACTAGCTGGTTGCTCGGGTTCCTATTGTTGATTGGTTACGCCTTCAAGTCCACCCCCGGGAGTGATTCCGCCCCAATGATGCTGTCGAGGTGTACGGGAATTCCGGTCCGCTTCCGCCCGTCCACAACGAAGATTTTTGTGGGACGGCCGTCCTTGTCCAGTTTGCGCTTGAAGAAAATCGGATGGACGAGCGCTTCACTCCACAAGGCGAGCCACACCATTTTGGCGGATGAGCCGGGCGGGAGGGTGCGGCTGGAATACCTCTGCGCCAGGTCGAACGCGACAGTGGGGTCAAGCATGATCAGGTCCATGGGGCTGTTCTTCCCAGCCGCCGTGAGCACGCCGATTGCAGTTCCTAGCGGGCGGAAGTTGCCTTGGCTGTCGGCCTGCCAGCCAAGGGCACGGTTCGAACCGGCGTGGTCGCCGGTCAGGGGTGCGGCAGTTGGGTCGTTCGCGTTCAAGATATGACCGCGACCGGCCGAAAGCAGGTCGCTGATGGCGGCCAAAATTGCCCGGCCCGGCGTTGACTCACCCTGGCTCTGGAACGACACGGACAGCACGCGAGCAATCCGCTCCGGAAGGTTGTCGGCGGTTTCGGGCTCGAACATGGCGAGGAACCGGTCGTCTTCCACCATCTCGGCGAGAATGTTCAGCGGCGCGAGGCCAAGCATCAGGTCGACAGCCATTTCCACGTGGCGCGAGTCGGACTTGCCGTCCACCTTCACCTGGGAGATGACAGCGCGGGCAATGACTTCGAGGTCTTTCTTGATTGTCGCGATTTGCTCGAGGAGAACCTCCCAGCCGTTTATCACGGCGGCGTACTGCATCGCCTGAACTGCAGCCCGCATCAGCCGTCCTGGTGCACGGTTGTTGTCCCGGAACTCGTCCATGATCTCAACCGGTGTTCGCGCAGGCTGGCCACCGAATTCGATTTCACCATCGCGGAGCGAGCCCCTGCCAAGGCTCAGAATCACCGAACGGTCACGGACGGAGTTAATGGTGTGTTCGTTTTCCGCGGTAGTAATCATCAAAGCGCGAGGGGTGAACACCTCCCGAGCCTTCAGCTCAGTACCGGAACGACGCTTGGAAGAACCGTTGTGCACCGAACGAATGATGTCCCCGATTTTGGACTGTTCGAGGTCGTTCTGGCGCCGGTCGGGGGAAGGGGCAAGGTCGTCCATTACCCAGATGTTGGTCTGGGCGATGGCCTGTTCGATGGACGTCCCGGTGTCCTTCATCGACCCGGGGAGCATCTTGTTGCTCCACGTTTTGCGGGCCTGGTGGAAGGCGAGAATCTGGGCGACCGTCCACGACTTTCCCTGCCCGGGAGGTCCCTGGACATACAGGTTCGTGGTGCATCGGAGCGGGACCGCAGGTCGGAGGCCCGCGGCCATGACGACGGCGGCGATGTCGATGTTTGTCCACGGTGCGAGGGAGATGTAATGCTCGTATAGGGAGCTGAGGTCCTCACGGACCTGAGCCTTCCACGCCTCGCCCATGACCTCGCCCTCGATTTCGGGAAGGCTGAACTTCGATGAGCCAGGCAGCACGACCTCATTGACTCCCGCAATCGTGCGCAGGCGGCTTGCCTCGGTCGGCGCAATCACGGTCCGGCCAGAAATGAACGAACACACTGCGGAGTTCTCCACGGGCACCCACCCCATCGTCGACCACGCGACGTTCTGCTCCGCGGGTGTCTCGTTGTTGGCCTTGATTGCGGAAAGCCAGTCGGAGCCTCTCCGTGGTGGCCATTCCGGGTGCAGGAGCAGGCTCTTCGGGATGCTGGCGTGCCGTTTGTCCCACTCGGAAGGTGGGTACATCAGAAGTGTGGCCGGGCCCGTCACCTCGCCCGAAGCGACGGTGCCGTCATCCTGAATCCACTTCAACTCGATACGGCACGTATCGGCTGTGGCGAAGTCAGCTGGGTTGATGTTCTCATCGAAGTGGGCGGTTTCAACTTCTTCCTCGGTCGGTGCACGGTGGGTTTCCACCGCGACGACCCGGCCGCCGATGTTGACCTGCACCTTCCAGTGCGCGGGGCCGGGGTGCCCAGAGGCATCAGGAGGGCCAGCGACGTACTCTTGAACCGAGGTACCGTCCTCCGAAACTTGCCACGTGCCGACCGGGACGTCGTAGCGGGAGCGGGCGGGCGCATCCGGAAGCTCATCCTTGATACGGGTGAGAAGGTCGTCCCATGAGCCGTGGCGTACGAGGAAGTCGTCGATACCTACCTTCTCCGGCTTGGCTGAACCGGTGTCGGCGAGCAATTCCACCATCTCACCGTCAGCGTCGACGCTCAGGTCGACCAGCTTCACGTGCGCCTTCCGGCCCGCCGCGAACCCCCACAAGTTGTTCGCCTGGGACCAGACGTTCCAGTTGCTGTCGATGTCGCCGTCGAAGGCGAGTAGAAGCTGACGGCCGGAAAGCTTGAGGCTAACCCAGACGTCGTTGCCCTTCCAGTTGCCCACCCCCACGAAGGAAAGGATGGTCACCTGCTTTGATTGTGGGATTCCCAACATGATTGAGTGCAGACGATTAATCGCCTCCCCGCGGGATACCCTTCCCTTCACAGAGAGCTGCTCGTCAGTGACACCGTTCGCGCGGAGCAGCGCCGTCAGCGCGCTGTCTCCCTTGAGGACACCCTCAGTGATGAGAATTTTTGGCGACGAGGTGAACCACTCCGCAGGTGTGGCCGGGTTGGTATCGATGACGCTCTGGCTCCCTACCAAGTTCTCGTATTTGAGGAGCTTCCCGGTCGTGGGGCTCTCGCGTGGGATGCCTGGACGAAGCTGCAGGCTGCTCGCAACAGGTGTCAGTCCGGCTGTGTGAGCGGTCGCGACTTGGTCGGCGCGATACCAGCGCACGACCATAACGTCTCCGCGACGGGTCGCAGCAAGCACCTGAGCGTGCTGCTTGGAGTTGGCGGCACCGAGGCTGTTGTGCTTCGCGAACTCAGCAACCTGCGGCTGCTCGAGAGTCTCGTAGCCGCGAGCGAGCGCGACCAGTGGGGCCACGCCTGAAGAGGCGAGTTTGTTGGCCCCAGAGAACGAATTCGCAGGGGCATACGCGGAAGCGGTCCAGGGAGTGAGTGGGTGGGTGGGCTGGGTAGTTCGGAAGGTGGTCATGCTGTCTCTATGCGCAGTATCGAGAATCGGCTGGAATCGCCGTGATTACTGGGCTGCGAGATCCCCGGGAGCCTCCATTCAGCCACGGACGCGGGGCGACGTGGATCGTGGCGGCACGAAAGCAACCGCATGTCGCCGGTGTCGCCGATTCCCGGCCGCTATCAGCCGGTGGGGCTCATCACAATCCGAACAGCGAAGCGGCCGGAAGTAAAATAATCCCCACCATCCCTGAGGATCCCAGGTCCCGGGGATCGTTAAACGCAAGCAAACAAAGGGATCCACTGCTGGAAGAAGAAAGAATCCCAAGATCCCAAGTTATTTGTATATATATGGAGGGTCGCGGCGACTGACCTCTTCGCTCTAACTATCTACCTGACCACTACTTGCGCTCCGCAATCCCGGGATCCCGGGATGCGTCCATAAATATGGCATTTGATCAGCAGTTTTAGAGATCCCTGATGTTCGGGATCTGCGGGGACCAGCGAGATGGGGCGATATCAGGGAGGTGCCGCTCAAAGGTTGTCGGCGTCTTGCGCAGATCAGCGGATGAGGATCAAGTGAGTCACCACTGGAAGACTCAACACCGTGCGCACGATGCGCGTAAGTCTCGAAGGGCAACACTCCATGGTCACAGGCGAACTGAAATCCCAGGTCGACAAGGTCTGGAACGCCTTTTGGTCCGGTGGCATCGCCAACCCGCTCGAGGTGATCGAGCAGATCACTTACCTGCTCTTCATCAAACGCCTCGATGACCTGCACACGCTGGCCGAGCGCAAGGGCAACACTCTCGGCACGCTCATCGAGAATCCCGTCTTCCCCGACGGGATGGATGACACGGGTCGCCGCCCGCGCCCCTACAGCGACCTCCGCTGGTCGCACTTCCAGAACTCCTCCCCGCAGGAGATGTACGACGTGATCGACCAAAACGTGTTTCCGTTCATCCGCGGACTCGGTGAGACCGGGTCATCCTTCGCAACGAACATGAAGGACGCGCGCTTTACCGTCCCGACTCCGGCTCTGCTGTCGAAGGTGGTCGACCTGTTGCAGGACAACCCGATGGATGACCGGACACCAAAGGCGACATCTACGAGTAAATGCTGAGCAAGCTCGCCACCTCCTGTCAGAACGGGCAGTTCCGCACCTCCCGCCACATCATCAGACTCATGGTTGAGCTGATGGCGCCGACGCCCGAGGACACGATCATCGACCCAGCGTTTATGCGCAAGTCGAATGTCTCACGACACATCGAGTGGAACTCGCTGGAGCAGCTCGGCTCGGCCGCGTAGACATGGCTCAAATCGTTCCCGACCAACGTCCGACGCAAGGTCAGGTGGCATCTGCGGACAGGATGCCGAGTTCGATCAGGTGCGCCCGCGTCTGATCGACACTCAGTTCGGCGGCCTTGTTGCAGAAACGACGGTGCGCCCAGCGCAGGTTTCCTGCGCTGTCCAACCATTCGGGCGTGAGCTTGAAGTGAACGACGCCGAGGCCGAACGGAACGATGTGTGCTACCTGCAGCGGGTTCTCGACCGATCCGTCTTCTCCGCATACCGAGCACGAATCGGATGTGGGGATCACCTTCCCGACATATCGAACGGGCCTCCGGCGCAAATATGTCTGATGCTCGGAATCTGTGAGAAAGACTCGTCCATCGAAGCCGAGGTTGCCAGGCTTACCGACCTGCACCGCCGGAGAATCGGGTTCACCGTCGGTCGACGATTCGAACAGGGCCGTCTCGTCATTCCCCCTGAATTCGGGTCCGTCAGCACGGACGGACATTAGGCGAGCGCCTTGTTTACCGCGTCTGAAAGCGAACGCCATGCTTCGCGTTCCGAGGCATCAAGCGCTGCGGTTCCGTTCGCGCTCAGCCACTTCACGAATGCACGAGCGAGTTTCCACTTCGACGCTCCGGGGTGTTCGGCAACGAGGATCTCCATCAGGGGGCGAGAACGTTGGCTCTGTACGGTCGCTAGGCTGTCCCAGCCGAGATCGTCACGAGCGATCTGAGCCAGTGTCTGACGCAACAGATCTTCGATCTCAGCGCGTTGTACTCCGGTGATGTGGTCACCTGTTCTCAAGATCCTTTTCGTGCTGAGAAGCTGCCAGAGCGCCTCCTGCTCTGCAGCTTGATCACCAGCCGAATCCGAGTCCAAGAGCGCCGCCACCTTAAGGCTCTGGCTCGTGAGAATCGTGCTGTAGTAGACCACCTTGCTCGCACTTCCGGCAGGAACTATTGCAATGCCGGCGTCCAACGACGGTCCGCCTTCAGAGGAAGATGCGGCATTTACTGCCTCGATGTAGAGAAGGTCCGTAATGCCCTCGACGACCAGGTTCTGCTTGTGCGTGAACATGCTCTGCGCAAGGTCGTACCCGAGGGCCGCCTGAAGGGGGTAGATCGACTTCGGATCGTCGACAGCCAGGCGTGTGTGCACCTTCGTTCCAACCTTGCGGTCGACCATTTCGACTACCCGCACCAGATCCAGCTCGTCTGATCCCACCATGAAGGGAGAGTGCGTCGTATAGATGATCTGGTTCCCCTCGGCTAGAGCGGACACGGTCTTGCGGAACTCCTGTTGTTTGAGTGCGTGAAGGCTAAGGCCAGGCTCATCCAGGAGCAGGACGGCGTTCCGGAGATCGTCCTTTGCCTGGGCGTGGAAGACGACAAAGAACGATACGAGCCAGCGGAAGCCCTCACTACGTTGATCAAGCTCGACGGGAATCCCCAGCTCGTCCTCGACGAGCGTCTGGAGGTACTGTCCGTCGACGTCAAGGCGGAGGGTCAGGGAGTCGTCGTTCCACACGCGACGAATCTCAGCCGTGAGACGCGCACCGGCCGTCTGAAGCGCCCGTTTGCGTTCCGTGAGCCTGCGTTCATGCGCGGCAAGCGCAGCCTTGTATCGTTCCTGCTCTTGAACATCGGTGTCATAACTGACCCCCTTGACAGGAGCCTCCGAGTCCATATCCGACAGCTCGCGGGCCGTGAAGCCGAGGAACTTCAGCAACTGCAGGTTGCCAAAGTCATAGTCAAGGTCGATCTCGCCTGACTCTTCCCGTTCCGCGAGCCGGTTCAGGTGAATTCTCGGCCGAACCGAGAAGTAGGAGGAGAAGTAAACGAATGGGGGCAACTTCGACAGAAGGTGCTTGCCAATCTCGTCGCGTCCTGTCGCCTCTTTGACGATGGAGTCCAGCGCGTCCCAATAACCTTCGGCGGCAGAACCGTCCGCGAACAGCGGCAACAGCGCATCAAGATGGCCGCGGAGTTCCTCCGCGATTTCTCCAGCTATCGAGTCGCCTTGGCCGCGACTTGCCCTCCAGGAAGTCAGTGCTTGGGCCGCAGCCTTCGCGTCTTCGCTCGATTGCTTCAACATCGCACTGGTGAGGCGAACGATGCTCTTGTCGACGTCCCCGAGCGAGGGGGAAGGCAGCAGGCCCGTGGCGCGATAGGTACGCTTGCCGCTGAGCCACGTCGTCACCTCAAGCCGAACGTCCGAGCCGCTCGCGAGAGCAAGTCCGTCGACATCGGTCGCATCGGGCGTCAGGACGACCTTCGCGACCGCCATCCGCTCGCGATCCAGATTCCCGCGTCGGATGTCATCAACCATCGGCGCGGGCGCGTCGAAGAGCCAGTCAATCTTGGGCGTATCTGAAGTCGGGCTGACGAGTTGGATCGCCTTCAGCAACGCTGTCTTGCCTGCCTCGTTGATCCCTACCAGGATTGTCTTGTCAGATTCAACGCCGAAGGCTCCGCTGTCGACGATGCAGCGATAGTTCGTTACGACTGCTGATTCGATCCTCATCCCTGAGGCTCCTTCCGTCTTGATATTGAGTTCAACGCACTGCTGGTGCGCAGTGGCGGCTGGGCTTGGTTAGTTTTCGAAGCCCGAGCTCGGGTCGAACTTGAGCACGCGCGCGTTCTCGGAGATGGTGCGCACCTCGCCCTCGTCGAAGCCGTCGCTCTTGCTGGCTTGGATGTCGATGGTGATCTCGAGGTTTGCGCCCGCGCCCGCGAGTCGATCGATGATTTCGCGGGTTACGTTCCCGATGTCCCTCGAGTAGCGATCGGGGTCGACCTTGACAGAACCGAAGTAGCGGCTCGGCGGTCGCGGAGCAACGATTTCCACGCTGGTCTCAGGCGTCTCATCGGCTTCCAACTCGGGAAGGACAATGTCAATCGGTCCGATGCGGTCGGAGCTCTCCTCAGCAGCGCGAATGGCAGCTTCCCGCGCCGCGGCTATCCGATCAGAGGAGGCCTGCTCGTCGGCTCTGTTCCAGTCCACCAGGAGCGTGCTGTCCGTCACTTGAATCGTCGTGTTGTGCGCCGGCGGGACGACCAAGCCGCGGTAGCGCCCGGTTTCGGGGTCCTTTGCTGCTGCGATGGCGAACTTCTCGCCATCGACCAGAACAGAGTTCAACGAGCGTTCGATCGCGGAATCGAGAGTCTCTCGTCGCAGCAGGCGCGGCAGATACACATACCGCGTGAAATAGCCCCAGAGCTCACCGACGCTGATCTCGCCCTTGTCCTGCCAGAGCTGGCCGAGTTCCTGGTGCAATGTGGCGCCAAGGATCGCCTCGCCGAGCTCGCTGACGAGCTGGTCGTCGCGGCTCAGTTTGGCTGCCACGCGCTCAGCGAGGGAGCGTCCTCCCGAGTCGGTCACCTTGTCTGTGATCAGCTCAAACGGCTTGGTGGCGTCGAACTGCTCGGGATAGACCGCCCATACGAAAGTGTCGCGGATCCGGTCCGACACGGTGCGGTCGAGACGCGTCACCCAGTCATCCGTCTGCCTACGTTGCTGTACCGAGAGATTGAGGCTCTCACTGGTCGCCTGCACGCGCTTCCAGGCAAGGAAGCCACGCGCAGCTGCCTCTAGGCTTTCCAGCTCGCTCTTGTCCGCGACGAGGAACACGAGAGTGTTGCGATGTACTCGCTGGCTAGCGCCCTTGGTTTCGACCGCGTCGCGGACCCACTGATGCGCAGCGGAATCTGCGCCGTCCGACTTGTGTCGAGAGTGGCGGGGGTGGGCGATGACGAGTCGAGCGTCCTCGAGATCAGGGATGTCGGCACTGGATGCCGGCGCAACGTGTACCCGGTCGAAGACAGCGCGTGATCGCTCTTCACCGCGGAGGCGTTCGGTGATCTCGTTCCACACGGTCTCGACGTCTTCACGGAGCCGCTCCGCGTAGTCGTTCGCCGTCTTGGTCACGGATGGCTGCGTGTCGAACCAGTAGTGCCCCTGCTCCTCGTAGAAGTATGTCGAGCGCTGCGCGAGAAGCTCGATCGCGCTACCGAAGTTCCCGAGTGTGTCCCCGGGGGTGGCCGTACCTAGCCAGACGTACTGCTTGTCGAGTCCCTTTCGCGAAGCTTTGATCCTGGGAGCTGCACCCAAGAAGATCGTCCGCGCGATCCGCTGGGTCACGAACCGCTGGCCGAGGTTCGGGCGGTCCAGATCGATCTGCTGTGCCATGGATCCCGGACCGTCGATGTCGGAGTCGATGATCGGCTTCCACTGGTCCTCTAGATACTGAGTGAGGTCCGTGTTGACCGTTGTCGCCTCGAGCGGCACATTGCCGGGGAGGATGAGCGGTGACGTGTCGTTGGATGCCCACAGCTCGTGAACGATTGAGGACACCAACTTGAGCACGCCGCGGGTGCGTTGGAAGCGCTCCAGAGTCGACCAGTCTTCGTAGAGGCGATCCAGCAATTCGGGATGCAGTGGATACGACACGCGGATCCGCTGCTCGTAGTCATCGCTAGGTGTTGCGGCGTCTCGTGGGAACAGCGCAGTGTTGCTGCGGTACAGCGTGACGAAGCTACGCGCGACCGCGGAGATCGTTGTCAGGCCTTCAGCGTTGGGTGGCTGGAAGAGCCTGCGCCGCACGATCTCGAAAGACTCGTCCTTGCTCGAGGGTCGCCATTGATCCGCGACGCGCCGGATCACGTTCTGCAGGCGCTCGAGCGCGAGTTGACCGTTGGCGCCTCCGATCTCGATGTCGCTTCCGCTACCTGCTTCACCGGTGTCGGACGCAGGGATCGAGACAACGAGCATCGCTCCCGGTACTGACCGAACAACTTCGGTGAGCGACTGAGCGAACGTGAACTGAGTCTCGAAGGATCCGGACGGAAGCTCCCTATCCGTGACCAGCTGCCTTGCATACGCAACCCACTCGTCAATCAGGATTAGCGCGGGCGAGTACTTGGCGATCAGAGTGTGTAGCGCTTCGCCGGGGTTCGTGCCGGCGCGGTCGTCTTCCGCGATCAGGTCGTACGCTTCGCGGCCGCCGAGCTGCCAGGCCAGTTCGCCCCACAGCGTGCGCACCTCGGTCCCGTCGTCCTTGATGATGGGCGACCCGGCCTTCAAGTAGGTGCCCACGAGCGCGACCCGATTGACCCCCAGCGTTGCGAGATCGGGGTTGCCGTTCTCAACGATGAGTTCCTGCAGTTCCTGTGAGAACTCCTTTGTGGGCGTGCCGCTGAAGAGGTGGTAAAGGGCGAGCATCGAGTGGGTCTTGCCGCCACCGAAGTTCGTCTGCAGATTCACTACAGGGCTGGCGTTACCGTCCATACTTAAACGACGGATCGCGCGCAACAGCAAGTCACGCAGACCCTCAGTGAGGTAGGTGCGGGTGAAGAATTCGACTGGGTCGCCATACTCAGGACTCGTCGCCTGACCGGTACGCACGAGGTGCAAGTCTGCGGCGAACTCCGATGCGGTGAACGCACCACGGGCGACATCGTCATGCGGGCGAATCACGTCGCGCCACGGGCGCAACCCCGACCCAGGGTCGAGAGATACGGCCGTTCGCTTCACCTGTTTGCGCGTCTGGTCCTCGAACACTGTCCGCTGCAGATCCACTCGGAGCTTGCGGACGTCTTCGGCGGAGTCGACCGCGCCGACAGCATGGAGCAGCCTCTCAATCGTGTCGAGGGCGCGTGAGGCATCATCGGAGCTGAAAGGCTCGTTATGCGCCCACAAGTTGCGTGTCTCGCGCAGCTCGGATCCAAAGCCCTGTTGCGCACGCGAAAGGACGTCCTTGAAACGGTATCCCTGCTCAGTGATCGCGCGCAGCTGCACCTGAACGTCGCGCTTCGTCAGCGTTCGAACGGGGCCTCCGCGACGTTGAGCATCTTCCTCAGCCCAAGCGGCCGGCCATTCCGACGTTCCGTAAGCCGCGGTCATCACCTCATCGACCGCGTCGGACATACCTTCCGACAATAGGTCGAATGCTCTGCCGACTCTGTCCCGGTTGTTCATCGCCATTGCCGATCAGTCCTCATCCTCGTCGAAGTTGAACACCTGCTGTACCGCGCGTGCAGAAGCAGAGAGCTTCCTAGCCTGCTCATTCACATCACCCCACGCGCTCACCAATCCGTTGAACAGAACCGCGTCTTTTGTATCGTTCTTCTTCTCCGCTTCGTGGAAGAGGAGGAAGGCCAATTCCTTAACCGCGTCCAGATGAACGCGCGTTTGCACAACCGGCAACAAGCTGGCGACACTGTCGGCACCGCGGGAGGCCATCAGCGCCGCCAATCGGATTGTCGCTTCCCACACACTGACCCGCACGTCGGCCGCTGGATCCCAGACCCCGCTGAGTTGAGTCGGCGCGATCAGGCGGGCCCTGCCGCCTTTCGCTTCAAAGATTCCCCCGCGTTCGAGACCTCCAACAGATGTATCGGACGAACGCGCAAGCTGGTCAGCCGCGCCAGAGTTTTCTGATAACCAGCCGAACTGGCGGTACCACTTCACGGCGAACCGGGTGTCGGGGTCAAAATCAGACTCTTGTTCACCCAAGACCTCGTCCAGGGTTGCGTTAATGATGAGCAGCGCATCCCGTACGCTCATGTCCGATCCGTCAGCCTCACGAACTCGCGTATACCGCGAGAAAACTGAGATCCCTGGCCCGATAGCTGCTTGAGCGAGGTCGACAGGTGCGATCTCCCCATGCATGAGCTTGCGAAGCGCGTTAGGCAGCTCGGTTCGCAGAAGACGGGTGAACTCTCGTCTAGTCGTGGACCCTGCGCCCTCCGGGCGAGGTCGACAAGCCAAGAGGACAGTTGATTCGAGCGCGTTACTCGAGTGCGCACGCATTCGGCCAACACCTTCCGTGAGAACAGGCCAGGTTGCTGTTATCTCCCAACCTTCTGAGATCAGTCCGTGCAGGAGCGTGTGCCAGCCGGTAAAGGCGCCGTCTTTCGTTTCCTTCTGCTTATAGGCGTAGTAGACGGTCATAGGGGCCCTTGCGCCGGTATGGCGCATGCTACCGAAAACCGAGTTGAAACTCTCAATGAAGAACCGCTCGGACTCCGACTTCCCACCATGGCGTCGCGCGTTGGAGACGATCTCGTCGCTCTTGGGCGCGAGCATAGTGGCGAGGTCCCGCGGGAAGACATCCCCCAGGGACTCCCTCAAGATCACATAAAAGAAGTCCGACAGGTCGGCATACCCGATGTTGTCGTAGTAAGGCGGATCAGTCGAAACGAAGTAACCTGCGTAGTCGCGCGTTGCCGCATTGGACCTTTCCACCTCGTCTTCAGGAGCGTCCTCTGCCCACGGCCCGAGGGTGGGGAACACCCGGACCAACCCGTTGATGACCTGCATGAAGGAACCTGAGGAGTTCGAGAATGGGTTTGCCTCAGCAAACTCCCAAGCCATCGGGATCGCCGGACGAACGAACAGGTGTCGTGGACACTCCGCCAACGGCTCCCATGATGCAAGTGCGTTGTTCAGATCGGCGAGCTTGTCGACAGCCAGCGCCAGGTACAGCGCCACTGCGTCCGCGTACGCCACCGCACCACGCCCTCCATCCTCGAAACGGTCCCCACGAGGAAGACCCGCTGCAACAGCGTCGTCAAGAACTTTCGCTCGAACCTCGCTTACTAACTCGGTCATAGTGCGCAGAAGGAGCAACTGTCGGTCCGAATACAGATCACACCAGCGCGTGAGGCCGTAGTTCGGCGCAGTTATGGCCCGGGGATCGTTTGGTAGGTCGTACGTCAGAAACTCTGGCGGTCGGACAACTCCGGCGGCAGCGGCCTCGTGCTCGGGGCTTGCATCGGCATATATGCGGGTCCGCGGTCCCTCGGCCGCGATTGCCATCAGTTGCTGGCCCATGCGTCCCGCCACGGCTTCGTCTCGTACGTAGGAGGCCGGGAAAGGCGTGCCGTCCGCGACAGAGATGCCGTTCCCTCGATCTACGGTTCCCGAGCGGACACCCGAATTGCCGTACCGGACACGGTAGGTAACGATTCCGTCGTCGACCATCGGTTCGATGTAGGCCTCGCGACCCTTCTTCTTGCTGAGCCACCAGGAATTCACGAGCGGCACCTCAATTGGATTGGCAGGGTTAGGGCTCCGTACCGTCCGCGCCCAGATCCAGGCGATTACGGTGTGTTCAGTGCCGCCAGCCACTGTCACCGGCGGATAGGCAGACCCAATTCGCTCGTAGGCGACATCTCGCATCCAGGCGCCATACCGCTGCAAATCTGCGGCCAATCCGGATGCCCCTGTCCAGGCACCAACCCCTGAGTCTTCGTGGGGGTGCACTGGCCCGCTGCCCGCGAAGCGTCTAGGCGCTTCAATGAGCGCCCGATTGATCAGTATTGAAACCGGATTTAGGTCAGACGCAGCTGCACCCGCGCCCAGGCGTTGGGCCTCAAGCGGAATTGATCCCGCGCCAGCGAACGGATCAAGGACGCGAGGCGCTACGCCACCATTCGAGAGGCGGATCTCCTTGCGCGCCTCCTCGAGTACCCCCGGGTCGCGGCCATCTTCCCACCGTACAAGCCGACCAATGAGGCGATGGAGTCGGTCGCGCTCCGCGCTCTGTGCGTCTTCGGTGGGGAACAGCTCAGGATGTGCGGATGGGTCGTCGACGAGTTGCGCGAACAGCACTGCACGCGAGGTTGCCAAGGGCTTCCGTGACCACCACTGGTGAATCGACTTCGGGTGCCCAGAACGCACCCGAGTCTCTCGCTCCGCAGCTTCATTGATCAGCTGAAGTGGCAGTGACACCTCAATGAGCTTCTTCTTGGTCGTGCTTGTCACTGCATCCCTTTCGGAGGTATGGCGGGCATCGGGAACTTGAGGCGTCATCGCGGTGGCCCTCCGCGGTCCCAGTAGTCGCGCCACTCTTCGTTGTAGGACCGAGTGGTCACCGACGGCTCGATATGGGTGAATGCATCGAGGACGTAGCGGAGACGGTCGCGCTGCTCGCCGTCGGGCGACACGAGCACCAGTGCGAGTCGATGGCGGTCTCCTTGCGTCTGAGCGAAGGTGACTTCATTGGTCGTGATCGTGAAGGTATCGGACCCCTCGATTCGACCCTTCACCTCGATGTAATGAATGCGCCCGCCATCATCCAACGACTGAATGTCGTAGCCGGGGTTGTTCCGGGGCATCTCTCGAGGGCGCCGGCCGAGTGCGCGCTCTGCGGCGAGGGCCGCCTCGACCGCCCGTCGTTCGACAATTTCGGTCTCGCGCGCGAATGTGTGTGGAGGGGCCACGTCGTCGCCCGTCGAGAGTTGCTGACTCGGCACGACGAGTGCCGTTCCTCTTACGACTGCGGGGAGTGCCACGAGCTGCGTGCTCTCGTCAAGCTCGCGGAGCCTCTTCTCGAGACGATCATCTAGCTGGCGTGCTCGATGGAGCGCCGACTCCGCGCGAACGCGGCCAACGGTGCCAGCGCGTTCGAGGGATTCGAGGCGGTTGTGTTCGCGATCCCAGTGGTTGATCTCAGCGAGCAGTCGTTCCTTGACCTGCACGCGCGTTCGCTCGACATCCACCGCTATTCGCGCACCAAGTTCTTCCATTCTCGGCGCGAGTCCGTCACGGTATGACCATGCGCGGATGCTTCGCTCATGATCACTCTTAGCCCATTCGCTCGCTAGGACTGCGGCGATTCCTTCAGCCTCGTGGGCGTGTGGTGCGTCGTAGTCAAGGTAGGGCGGAGCGGCGGCAAGCGTGACGTCACCTGAGGCATCGAGGACCGGGTAGTCGAAGTGGTGTGACACGGTGTCGGCATCCGTGGTGGCGTTTTGAATGCGTTGCTCCACCGCGTAGAGCAGTGCGATCTGATCCAGTTGCTGTTCGCGGCGGTCGATGAAGACGGTTCCACGCTTGAGTACAGGGCCGAGGTCTTCGATGGTGAGTTCGATGACGGCCTGAAGCAGCGGGTGGCCTGGCGCGAGTAGGGCGGCTTGCGTCTGATGTTCGGGGCGAACATGCGCAGTTTCGAACGTGACTCGTTCGTAGCGTTCCGGCAGGGGCGCCCACCGACTGAGCCTCCGCGCGACGCCGATGATGCGTTTGGTAACACGGGTGATCTCGTAGCGGCCCTTTTCGCGTCGGCGGATGCGGCCACCCAGACGCTCGAAGGCCGGGATGAAGAACGCCGCGATATATCCGGGCTGCAGTCGTCGTTCCCGAGCGGCCTCCATGCGACTGCGGATTTCCTCGAGATTCAGCGCGGAGTACATCTCCGGGTGCAGTGCGCGCTCGGCGACCATCGTGTCGAGCCCGTGCGCGACGCTTGCGTCGATTACCCGGTCCAGCTCGACCTTCCGCGCGGGCTCGTCCCCGTACCGGATCGCTTCGATCAGCAACTCACGGAGCGACTTCTCCTGAAACGCGTCCGCATCGCCAAGAACGTTGAAGAGGTTGCCGTTGTATGCGATCGACATCTGGTCGATTTTTGAGAGGAGCCGTGCAAAGACATCCCCTTCGCGGGTGTCCTTGGCGACCATGTTCCACAGATGGCACACCTCACGTTGGCCGATGCGGTGGATGCGGCCGAAGCGCTGTTCGATGCGGTTAGGGTTCCACGGCAGGTCATAATTGACCATCAGGTGCGCCCGTTGCAGGTTGAGGCCTTCTCCCGCGGCATCCGTTGCAAGTAGCACGACGGTGGTGCGGTCGTACGTGAATCGCTCTCTTGCTGCCTTGCGGTCTTCGCGGCGTGTACCGCCGTGGATCGTGATGACAGCTTCGGGGCGTCCCAGTTGCGTCGTGATCTTCTGGCGCAGGTAGTCGAGCGTGTCTTTGTGTTCTGTGAAGATAATGATCTTGCGAGGCTCGCCTGAGTCATCGTGGACAAGGAGTTGCTCGTCCAAAATTGCGCGCAGCTGTACCCATTTCTTGTCGTCGTCGAGAAGTCGGACGCGACGCGCGACCTTAATGAGGTCTTCGAGAATTGCGATCTCGGCTCTCAGCTCGCCGATCGATTCGGCCGCTGTCGCGAGATCCACGACTTCGTCGACGCGCGCCTCAAATTGAGCTCGCTCTTCCTCCGCAACCTCATCGTCAAGGTCATCGAACTGGTTGAGATCGAATGAAGTAGTCGACACAGACGCGTCATCGAAGTCGATGGCGACCCGGCCCGTCGCCCACTCGTCGATCGTTTCGGTCATTGAGGTGCTGTATCGCGCCTCGTCGGTTGCCCGCTGCCACTCGCGCAGGCGGGTCTCCAAGCGCACCTGGCGTCGTTCGAGAGACCGAAGGATTGCTTCAGGACTCGATGCGAGCCGGCGCTGCAAGACCGTGAGTGCGAAACCTACGTTGTTACCGCGCTTCTTGTCTCCTGCTTGCGCGAGACGCTCGGCGCGACCCATTTCTGTCCGGACATATTGGGTGACGAGTTCGTACAGCTCGCGTTCCGGTTCGCTCAGGTTGTACTCGACCGTGTAGGCGCGCCGTTCCGGGAACAGAGGCTTGCCCTCGAAGGTGAGCAGGTCTTCCTTCACCATCCGCCGCATCAGACCGTGCGTGTCGGTGCGGTGAACGCCAGCGCGGAACTGTCCCTCGAATCGATCCGGGTCCAAGAGCGACATGAAGAGCTGAAAATCCTCCTCCTTGCCCGCGTGCGGTGTCGCGGTCATGAGGAGGAAGTTATGTGCCGTCTCGGCGAGCAGCCGCCCGAGCCGGAATCGCTTCGTCTCGTCGACCTGACCCGCCCACGACGAGTAGTGCGCCGACATGCGATGAGCCTCGTCGACCACCACCACATCCCATGTCACGTCAGTCAGTTGTTCCCTCAAGTGCTCGCTACGCGAAAGCTGATCCATCCGGGCGATCAGGAAGGGGTGCTCCGCGAACACGTTGCGGCCCTGCGCATCGTCGACCATCTGTCGGTTGAAGATCTCGAACGAGAGGTCGAACTTGTGAGCAAGCTCTTCCCTCCATTGCTCGACCAGGCCACCGGGTGCCACGATCAGCGCCCGCTCACAGTCCGCGCGGAGAATCAGCTCCTTGAGGTAAAGCCCCGCCATGATCGTCTTGCCAGCGCCGGGATCATCTGCAAGCAAGAAACGCAGAGGGATCCTCGGCAGCAGTTCCTCGTACACAGCGCGAATCTGATGTGGCAACGGATCGACATCAGAGCTATTGACCGCAGCCATCGGGTCATAGAGCGCCGCGTACTTGATGCGCAGTGCCTCCGCCGCGAGCTTGAACTCGTCAGGGTCGCCGTCGAATGCGACGGCGTCGCCAAGATCTGTGACTAAGTCAAGTTTTGCTGCATCAGCTGCGGTGATAGTCCGCTCGCCTGTTCGTCCGGCATCGTCTCGGAAGAAGATCTCCAGAAGTTCATCATCGAGCGGCGTCACCCCGAGAAGCGTGACTGGCTGACCGGGAAGAACTCCGCGAAGGCGCTGACCTGTTCGCAACGACGCGAGCGTCACTGTGGGTTCGTCCACGCTGTTCCTCCCCCGGAAAATGGCAAGTCGATCAGGATACTGTGTGCCGCCGACATCGCGACCATTCAGGCTCGGTCACTCAACGGATCCTGCATCACCTCGCCGGACCCACGCGTCGACTTCACTCGTTTGGAACTTCCAGAGGCGCCCGACTTTGTGAGCCGGCATGCCCTTCTCCGCGATCCACGCGTAGACGGTGTCCTTCGTCACGCCCAGGTGAACTGCGATGTCATCAGCAGACAGCCACGGCTCCGACATACACCCCCCATGCGGATTGAACCCGGTTGTTCCGGATATTACCGAGCCTATATGGTCAGTCAGACATTCTTTCCCGAGGTTTTCGCGTGGCGCCGATACCGGCCAAGTGGCAATGTGGGGGACGATTGGTGCGGCGATCCGCGTCCGCGCGGGCTCAAGCTGTTCCGCTTCATCGGAGTGACGTTGCCCGATGGATCCCCGTCGCGCAGAAGCTAATTCTCGATGTGTAGTTCGGCCACGGCCGTGGCTGCGATCGTCAGTTGGGTCTCCAGTTCACAAACGCGCGCGGAGCTCCTTAAGCTTCACATCCCTTTCCGAGATCGCGTGGCGGAGGCCCTCCAACTCCCGGTCACGCGTCTGGGTGCCGTCGACACGACGCGCCCATTCATTCAGCACTTTGGTGGTGCGGTTCATCGTGGCGCGGCTCACGTCTGCTTCACGATAGAGGTTCTCCTTGATGAGCCGACCGTCTGTGCGGGCGGCTGTGCCGGTGAGGAGGCGCTCCATCGCGCCGCAGATCGCGATCTCGGTCGACATGCTCGACACGGGCATCGACATCCCGGATGTCGTGAACCTGGTCTTCTTTAAGCCGGTGCACTCGAAGACCAAGTACTGGCAGATGATTGGACGCGGCACGCGACTGCGCCCCAACCTGTATGGGCCGGGGGAGAACAAGAAGGACTTTCTGATCTTCGATGTGTGCGAGAACATCGAGTACTTCAATGCCCCTGTCGCCCCGGACACCAGCGTCGCGGCAGCGTCATTGGGGGAGCGGCTGTTCGATGCACGCCTCGCGTTGCTCGCCGGCATCGACGGCGCATCCGATGACCCTGAACTCGGTGCGCTGCGTGAAGGATTGAGCGCACGCATGCACGGCCAGGTCGCGGGGATGAGCCTCGATAACTTTGTCGTGCGAACGAAACGTCAAGCCGTGGAGCGCTACGCGGATGCCGCGGTCTGGACAAAAATGACCGGCGACGATTATGTCGCGGCCGCGACCCTTCACGGGTTGCCGTCATCGCTAGATGTGTTGGATCAGGATGAATTCGCAAAGCGTTTCGACCTGCTCGCTCTTCGCACCCAACTGGGAGTTCTCGTTGGAGATCCCGGTTTTGTCGCCGCGAAGAAGCGGATTCAAGCGATCGCGAATGCTTTGGCGGCGCAGAAAAGCATTCCCGTCATCGCGTCCAATCTCGAGCTGATCGCAGCCATCGCCACTGACGAGTGGTGGCAAGACGTGACCCTGCCAATGCTCGAAATGATGCGAATCCGTCTGCGCGGACTTGTGTCTCTTATCGACATCGTTGATCGTCCTATTGTCTACACGAACTTCGCCAATGTGGGCGGCGCCTCCGAAGCCAGCGATATCAAAATCGTTGCCATCGCCGTCGATCGCGCACGATTCCGGGAGAAGGCTTTCGCGTTCCTCCGCTCCCATGAGGATGACCTTGTGCTCTTCAAACTGCGCCACGGAGAGCAGCTCACCGCGCTTGACTTGCTTTCCCTCGAACGGATCATGATTTCAAGCGGACTCGAGAAGAACGAACTCGACTGGGCCGCAAATGAATCCCACGGCCTGGGTCTATTCGTGCGATCAATGGTCGGCCTTGACCGCACGGCAGCCATAGCTGCGTTGGCCGAGTTCACCGCGGGCAGCACGCTGACTGGCAACCAGATCCGCTTCGTCGAGCTGTTGATCGACCAACTGACCCAGCGTGGAGTAGTCGATCCCGCGCTGATTTACGAGGAGCCGTTCACCGGCGTTGCGCCGACCGGCCCGAGTCGCTATTCACGGGGGCGCAGGTGCTGGTGCTTGTGGAGGTGCTCCGCAGGATTCGGGAGAGCGCGGTCGCTTCTTGACAAACGACTCGACGATATTCGCGCGGCGCGACTTCGGCAGCAAGGCCGGTGCACAAGGAATGCGTTATGGGTCAGTTGCTGTCTGGCGAAATTGAACGTCAAAGGCTGGTGCACCCTATTTAATTCGAGCGCTTGCTGGGTCAGGAAATGAAATTGCAGAAGCATCCGACAGCGATGGAAAACGCGCGCGCATCTCAATTCTTGGCCCACTATGGCATTGGGTTTGTGCAGCCACTGAGATTCGCCCAGAACTGGCTTAGCCTTGGGCGCCTTGGTTCATTGCAATAAGGCGACTCCGCCCATGCGGCATCTTGACGTTCCTCCTCCTCCACGCTCGTCGCTGCGCGCTGAGCGATGTGAACGGCATTAACTGCGCTGACGAAACATCCAGCTGAGGTGCTGCGCACCCAACTGTTTCCGTCACAGCTGCGCTGACCAGGAACCCTGCCGGGGGCCACCCGCCGGGAGATTCAACGACGCAGCGCACGTCTTCACCGGCACCGGATCGCCACCCGAATCGCCCCACGTCCCGTCCCCCGCAGGAACTGCTCCGACCCGCACATCTTCAGCAGGCGTGAGGCCCCCGGCAGGGGAGCGTCTGTGGCGTGAACCGTGACGAACAACGCCATGCCGGACGACCCGTCCTTCGTCACGAAAGGCACAAGCGGCTGCCGAACTTCCGCACGACGCCCGCCCTGACGCAGAGCACCCGAAACGCCCACCGCCCCGACAGGCGACCCGGTCAGCTGCACGTCCGCTACGGTGAACGCTGCGGTGAACGATCCGAGCCCAGGCACAGACACCACGCCGTCCGAAACCCCACCATGCGTGAGGCCCCCGGCAGGGCAGCGACGACGGAGTCGGCGCGTGCAGGAAACCGTAAAGACATGCGACCTGATGGACGTTCCGGCACTTCGACCAGGTGCTCGTGCTGGCAGACGCGATGGTGAGCATGCACTTCCGTCCAGAAGAGCATGCCGACGAGCAGGCACTTCGAACCGTCGGCCGCGCTGACCGACGGAGTGTTGGACGTGAGATGAGCGGGAGAGGAGAAGGACGGTGGGAGGGCGCGCCAGCGCCCGGATGTTCTGTGTGGCCGACGCGCCAGCGTCGGCGGGTTAGGGTCGCCGAAGGCGGCTGGGTTCTGTGTCAGACACTTCCGTTGTCGAGGTGGTGGCGGCGGGCAGTCACGTTCAGAGCAGCCGAGATGGTCTTCGAAGAGTGGTCGACGTCATGGGTTTCCGAAGAGGTGTACGTGGTGGGTGGAGGGTGCGCCAGCGCCCGACCTTTTTACCTCTCGAAAGACTCAGGTCACTCGCCGCCGTTGGGCTCCTTTTTCGACCCGCTCGTCCAGGTCACGGCGACCGCCGCGCTCCCACTTCGTGCTCGCAGTTCTCGGCGCTTCGCTTCTGGTGGTGCACGCGTCCGGCGACCGCCGCGAATTGTGCGAATTGTCCCAATTGTCCCAATTGTGCAAATTGTGCAAATTGTGCAAATTGTGCGAGCTTCGCGAGAGAGTAGTGCGACCACGAAACAGGTGACTGGGCCCGCCGCCAAGCACGACGAGGAGAGGGTCCAACTACTCGGCAACTCGGAGGATCTCGGATGCGAGCTGAAGCGGCATGTGAGCACTCGACGGCGAGGCCATGAGATAGGGCCTTAAGGTAAACAAGTTGTCTGCTAGAGCTACGACGGAGACATACGAGAGCGTTTGTCCGACTGATACACAAAACCGATGATGCAAATGCGGTGTGAGGCGTGGCAGCCAAAAGCTCAGATCATCGACTCGGAGCCGCCGCACACATACAGTCACATGCAGACCTACATCGTCCCGGCCAGCCAGCAGCGATCGCCGGCAGGACGATGGATGGAGAAAGTCCAAAGCGCCCCCGAAATAGAGGCGCTGAATATGGCTACTAAAGAGGACACTCCTGAACGCCGCCTACGAATCAGGAAGCAGCAAGTTCTCGCTGGGCGCGAAACCGCGTTTCTCTACGCGCACCTCGGTGAGCCTGGGAGCTCCGTTTTCGAATCCTTTGACCGGCTTGGAGAAATAGCCGCAGAACAGATTGTGCTGACGGCGGTCGTCGAGGGATGGTCTCGGCTGGGAGAGTAGCATCCGGCCCCTCGCATTCCTGGCCGGAGCAGGTCTCCCTCGACCAAAGAAGATGAGTCCGGCTTGGGTTGAAGGTCGGTTAGTTCATCGAGCCGGGGCTATTTGCCGGCGGCCCGTCGTATCCTGAGGACATGAGCGGGAGCAGCGGATCCGAGTTGGGCATGACTCTTCGCGAACGCGAGCGACAGGAGCAGGCAGCCGCGATTGAAGCGGCCAGGTCGCCGGAGGAAGCGCTGCGTTTGCGACTCAGGCGCGAGGCATGGGAGCGCGCTGCGGATGAGTACGTCGCAGGTTCCATCACAGCGGCGCAGCTGGCTGAGCGTGCAGCGTCTGGTGTCTGAGCAGGGAGAGAATCCCTGAGCCGAGTACGGCCCCTTCTTCGACGCAGAAGCCTTGGCGGAATACCTAGGAACGACGACCGACGCGGTCGACCAGGAAATCGCCGCAGGTGGTGCCCTTTACCTTCGGACTTCCGACGGCACAGCTCTGATGCAGGCCGCGCAATTCTCTGACGCCGATTCAGGACTAGTGCCTCGGCTCAGCGAGCTGACGTTTCGCATGGATCCAGCCGGTGAGGATCCGGAAGGTGTGATTCTCTGGGCGCTGACTCAGCAGAAGGCATTTCACGGGGGCAGGCCGATCGAGGTGCTCCGATCCAGCGACGCAGCGGCTATCGCGCAGCTGCTGGCGGCCGACCGCATTGGAGCTTTTGTCGGCTAAGGCTCTTCCGTCGAGAGCCAGCTCTCGTCGCCCGCTAGCGCCTCGTCGGCGTCGTTCCACTCGGGGTGATGTAGAACTCACGTCATGGCTGCGAGGCAACGCGTGGACAGCTACGCAACGATCGTTTCCGGACACCGCATGAGTACGGAGACGGTTGTCGATTTCCGTACTGGTCAGCACGGATCGACCGGGTTGACGATGTGCGCGCAGCGGAGTGCGGTCATCGAAACGTCAACACGTACCTGCACTACGCGTCAGAAAGGGACGGCGCCAGTCGTTTATCGGCCCGCAGGCTACTCATAACTTTGATTAGTTCAGCGTTGGCTTCACCCCGGAGTTAGGCATAGTCGGTTGCTCGGCTAATTCGAAATCGCGGGACAGAATCGTCTTCATCTCTCCCTCGCTGGCTTTTCGACGCAGCTCCGCAGCCTTCGCAGGGACGAGCGCCGGTGTAGGGCCTGAATAGACCTTCCGTTGTTAGGCCGGGCGATGCGCCCGCTGCCGCTCACCAAGGAGGGGCGTTCGAACTCAGCGAATTCCTTTATGACATGAAGAAGAAAGGCGGCGGCGTTGTCGTCACCGGTGGAGGTCAGGGCTTCTTTGGCGAATTCGACCCGGACGCCCTTGCGGGAGCATCGTCCAATGATTTTTTTCAGATCATCGAGGTTGCGAGCGAGGCGATCCATCGAGTGGATTAGCAAGCTGTCGCCCTCACGGGCGAACCTGATCAGGGCTTCCAACTCGGTCCGGTTCGTCTGGTCCTTGCCGGAGGCTTTCTCTATATACGTATTATCGACCGGGATCTGGTCGAGCTGGCGGACCGTGTTCTGGACCAAGGCGCTCACGCGAACGTATCCGACTCGCTGGCCCGCCATCGTGTCCTCCACGTCGCCCGTGTCTTGTCGGGGCCGAAGCGACGACAGCGACCATTGTCAAACAATTGAAACCGACCCTAGTTGGACACGCGATAGGGGTCATGCTTTGCGCGTGGTTGAGGTGTACCCCAAACCGGCACCACTCGCCAAGTAACGTTCTCGACCTCGTGCGTTTCACGCCCGTTCATCGGGCAGTTTCTCGGGCGGCCTAAACGCGAATGCGTTCGACCGTGGCAGACGCGATCCCAGTAGCGGTGGGGGAGTGCCCGCTCAGCGTCCGGCTTACGGGCGGCCGTGATACTCGAAAACTTTTGGCAGCGGCAATGTGCCAAGGTGAGCGTTGCCTATACCAAACGCTTCCATTCCGCCATAGACAGAACACCCGTCACCCGGGTCAACCAAACCGTGAGCGGTTCCTAGCTGCGTTAGCGGTCTTTGGCTAGGTCGGTAGGTTTGCGGAACGGCAGATCGATTCCGATCAGAGTGGCGATCATCGTCCATAGTGCGCCGCTGGCCACTCCGGTCAATATTGTTGCTGCTGGGTCGATGAGGCTGGGTGTGAGCGCCGCCGATGCGAGTGCGGTTGCGAGAACGAGGCAACCCGCAATCGCGAATTGCTCGA
>NZ_JBEPTM010000020.1:0-22499 GCF_040549525.1 Frigoribacterium sp. UYMn621
AAAGCTATTCTTAACACCCTCGCAATGACCTACGGCGACCGCCTAGGACTCAACTAGCCGATGACCAGTTACACAAGAAATCTGACAGACCCCGCTGGGCCTGTCGCCCTGATCAGCAGGTTTCCGCGTCAGTCAGTCCCAATGGGCGATGGGGCCGCCTTGGGGCGGGTGGGAGCTGATCACTCGAAGGTGCGCGGCCTTGACGGCCGGTAGCAGCGCAGTGAAATAGCCGACGATTGCTGCCTCGCTTCCCCCTGCCGAAAGGATGACGGCACGATACCCGCATTCTGCGCCGCGGCGAACCAGAACCTTCTCCGCAACAGGCTGTCCCTGACCGTCGAGGAGGGTGAAGCGTCCGGGAGGACCCTCAACGGTCGCGAGCACAGGATGCCAGACCATTTATGATCCTTCACGGGGAGCCTCCGACCAAGCTGATTAAATTCTAACCGCGCAGAGTTCCCCCCGAGAGGGGTGTGTACGCGCCTTTCCTGACGTTGGTGATTCTCTGCGATGAACCGGTACTCCGACGGTGAACACGCTCGAAGGTGCTCCTGAACTATTGGCAACAGAGCCCTGAATGTCACGGGCGGCGGAACCAGGTGCCAGAACCTGTGAACCCTGCCCGTTTAGCGATGCCCGGTTTCTCCGGTCTGGCAAGCTCGTGTTCCTCACAGCGAAAGCCTGTGCCCGCATTCCCCTTGCGGTTCGGCCAGCTGGCCAATGAGTGTCGCTCGCCTCATTCTGACCTCTCAATCTTCCTGGCACCGTCGTAGGACCTTTGGCACTCGACAACGACGGTGACGACGCTGGAAGGTGGAGTGTGCGACATCCCACGCAGCTCGGCGACGGTGGAGGAGATCCCATGACTCAGACGGACAGCAAAATCGGGTTGTTGAACGACCCCGGGACTGAGCATGGGTGGTTGCGGTCTCCGCAGTGGGTTCGGCTGTCCATGGGGGCCGGGGGGTTCGCCTTTGCGGGGAGCATAGTTTCTCTCCTTGATACCCGGGTGTACGAGAATTTGACTGCAGTGTTCCTCGCCCAGGCGCTTGCGCAGGACTTGGCCAACTTGGCTATCGCGCCCCTGCTGCTCGTGGCCGCGGTGTTGGCGCTACGCGGGTCTCTTCGTGCCTACCTAGTCTGGCTCGGGGCGGTGGCCTTCACTTTCTACAACTACGTGATCTACACGTTCGCGATACCATTTGGCCCGATGTTCCCTCTCTGGGTTGTGGTCCTCGGACTCGCCCTGTTCTCGCTGATCGGAGGACTTCAGGCTGTGGACGCGAAAGACGTGAGCGCACGGTTTGCGCGCCCTCGCACGGTAGCCACATCGGCCTGGTTCCTGCTCGTGGTCGCCGGACTGTTCGCTCTGCTGTGGCTGTCCGAGGACATCCCGGCGCTGCTCAGCGGCTCGACTCCCAAAAGCGTGGTGGACCTGGCGCTGCCTACCAACCCGGTCCACATTCTCGACTACGTGTTCTTTCTACCCGCCGCAGTACTTACCGGCATCGGTCTTTTTCGTGGAACACACTTCGCCTATCCGGCGGCCCCCGCATTCTTCGTCTTCCTCCTCCTGACCTGCCTGCCCATTCTCATCACGCCATTTGTCCAGCATTCGGTCGCTGCCAGTGCCGGGATGCTTGGTGTGATTGGCCTTCTGGCTGTGGCTCTCGCGACGGTTCTGGTCGTCCTGCTGCGCACCGTTGGCGCAACAGAGGTGCCGAAAAGTCCGGCCCTTGTGGTTCCGGAGGTCCCCTTACTAGAGGGCGTCGAGTTCGCGAGACAGCGCGGCTCGAAGTACCGGAAGGTCCGGGCAAGTTTTGGGGTCGGAGACGATGGTTATCGTGAGTCGACCGGCGTAAGACAGGACGGCAAAGGACACGGTGACGTTTCCGGCGGCAACAGTGAGCGGCACAATGTCCCTAACTAGGAACCCGCCGAAGGTCAACGCGGTCGCCGGCCCCCGCACATTTGTGACGAAGGTCTGCACCACACGCTGATGGTCGACGAAATGTTGGAAGAGGCCCACTCGCGCGAGAGCTCGAAACAGAGGCCCGAGAATGGCCGCTGAAGCACCGCGGGTGGACAGCTTCTCCGCTCGCGTGATTGTCGCCACCGCTGCCAGCCGATCCAGCGGCGCACCGGTGGCCGGAAGGCGAATCGGCACTGCTCCAGTCTGGTTACCGAGAGATCCTGCTCCCGCTGCCCGACGGGAGGAGAAAGGGATTGAGATCACAAACTCGTTCATATCCTCGCCGCGCTGAAGTAGTAAGTGCCTCAGCGCTCCCGTGATCGCGCTGAGTACGACGTCGTTTACGGTGGCGCGGTTGGCATGCCCCACCTCCTGAATTGCGGCAAGGTCGCAGGTCACTACCGTGAAACGTTGACGTCCCTTGATGGGCTTATTTAGCGAGGATCTCGACGCGTGGGTGCGAAGCGAGGGACCCAGTTGCCCGAGAGCCTGCCCAAGCCGGACGATCTCCTGTGGCAGTCGTCGGATCACGCCCAGTGCTTCAAGCGCAGCGTCTTTCGCGAGTTCGGTGCGGCTCGGTGCAGCGTGCGGAAAGATCGGGTTCGGAGTTTTAGGGTTCCCGTCGGCTAGCGCGGACAGGATCGCCAGACCGGCAATGCCGTCAGCGACAACATGATGGAACACGATCACCAACCCGGTGCGACCGTCGTCCAGTTCGGGCACTATGAGGGCAGTCCACAGCGGGCGGTCGCTCGGCAGTCGAGTGGACAGCAATTCCGACGCGATCTCCAGCAGCCCGCCCATTCCCCCAGCGGTTGGACGCGAAACAACAGCCACATGGTCTTCTATTTTGAAGCGGGGATCGTCTACCCAGACCTGTCGACCGAACAGGATGCCCGGACGCACTAGACGTTGCCGCAACCGCGGGACCGCAGGCACCCGCCGGCCGATCGCAGCGATCAGGTCAGCGGGATCACACCCTGCCCGAGTGTCCAGGATGAGGGCGGCGCCGACCTGCATAGGCACGGTCCCTCGATCGGTCGCCAGCGACATGAGGTCGTCGGAGCTGACCCTATCGACGCGTGCCATCAGCGCAGGTACCTGATTTCGAATACCGGATAGTCCGCGGCAATCCGCTCGAATTGCGCGACCGGTTCACGGCGGTCGACCGGAACGTGCGCGCGAGCACCAGGGGCTTGGTCCAGGTAGGCCTTAAGAATTGGGGCGCGATCTTCCGCAGCGATCTCGGTGAGAAGTACCGGTCGTCTGCGGCCCGCGTGGACGATGGCGTGCCCTCCGGCGGCTCGGATATTGCGGACCCACCGTGAGCGTTGGCCGAGCATCGACACCAGAAATTCGCGGTGGTCGAAATTGGCAATCACCAGCGGAAGAATAAGAGCCGTACCGGATGTGGGGTTGACGGTTTCGAGAGTCACAGCCCAGTGCGGACTGAGCCCGAGTGAGAACATCTTCGCGCTGAGATCGTTCAAGAATCGTGCGGTTCGATTGGGCCTTCCGCCGGCGTACATCCGCCGTCGGGATTGATCGCGGATCATGCCGCCGTCACGGATTCGACTCCTGGCTGGGTGTGCTCGAAGGTGACGAGAACCAGCGGCGTGCCCTTCGCGACTGGTACGTGCCAGCGTTGACGGTATTCTGCGATCAGGGTGGGGTATCGAGCCTCTGAAGTGTCGGTTACTACCGCGGTGGCGGGTTGCCAAGCCCCGTCAATGAGAACTTCGATGGCGCTGGGACGCCTGAGGTTACGCCACCATTTCTTGCGTTCCGGATGCCCCGGGACCACGATCAGGCCGTTCGAAGTTCTCGCGAGTTGGACAGGCAGTTCGAATTGATTTCCCGTGACGTGCCCCCGTATTCGCAAAAGCACCAGGGACTTGGATAGAACAGTGCGTGCAGGCGAGGAGAGAAGCAGTGCGACAAGGCGGTTGGCTGTTGACTGACCGTCGAGCGACGGAGCGAGTAGCCCGCTGACCAGTCCCAGGACGGCCCCGGCCACGACACCGGTTGCGGTTCCCGACATGATCACCAGGGGGTATTTCCAATCGGGTCCGGGTGTTGTCGCGCCGAGGAAGATGATCGTCATCGTCGGCGCCCAGGCGAGGGCGCTTATTCCGATCCATCGCCACGGATGACTGACCAGTGGTACGAATCCACCGGCTTGCACCGCCCCGAGGACGGCTCCCATGACGGTCCCCAGTGCGGCCGCGCCGACGACGATCAGTACGATCATCGGAGTCGAGTCGTCGGTGACGGAAGACAGCTGGCTGGGTGTCGATGCGGCAGCCCATCCCAGCCCGGCAACGAGCACGGTCAGGACAATCCACCGAAGCCGGCTGAGCCCGGGTAGCCACCGCTTTAGCGCAATGGACTGCAGCCCTCCCAGGGCCACCCCCTCGATCAGTCCGCCGCCGACAATCAGAAGGAGGCCGAGGATACCGCTTGCGCTGCCAGCGACCCCTACAACGAATTCCGGAGCGCGCGCGGCGGCGGCCGCTGCGGACATCCCGATTGCTTCGGCCACCGCGCAGACGGCGATCCACCACCCCAACGGAAAAACACCGGGATGCTTCACCGGGCTGACCTTCGTCAGGCGGGTCATCGTGACGGGAATCTTCGCGTCGCAGGGCTCAGAACACCCAGTATCACCAGAACGAGCAGCAGTTCTATGATTCCGAGCGCGAGGTACATGGCCTGCAACCAGGAGTACCCGGTGATCGCCAGTTCGACGAAGATCCAGAGGATCATGCCGAGACCCGCGACCGCAGTTGCGACGTGGCCATAACGGTTCTGTCGCTGGGTGGTGATCGCAGCAAACCCCTGGGTGCCGCCGACCAGGACGCCGAGGACCAAACCGGGGACCACATAGGAGGTGAACGGAGTGCCCTGTAGGTACTCGAGCGGAACTCCGGCACCATTAGCAACGACCCCCAAAAACCCGCCCGCCACGGCTGAGATCGTGCCAAAATAAAGCACCACGACAAGGACGGGTCGAGCCCACAGGATCATGGTGCGTGAACCAGGTCTTTCGCATCTCGTCTCATCGAAACCGGATAGTCGACGGTTGCAGTACCCATGCGCACGAGCATCTGGATGGTTTGCCCCTCGGGGGCGTACTCGGAATGGATTGCGGCGTATGGCCCCGCCATCGTGGGGTACTCCTGAAGCACCTGGCTGAGGGGTTGCATCACCAGCCCGAGCGTGCGCGCGTGGAGACAGAACTGGGCATACAGGATGCCTGCCTGGACTTGCTCTGCACGGCTGTTTCCCGGAGTGCTGATCAGCGCATAGGCAGCAGTGTGAGCCACCCCGGCTGCGGTGAGGGCTATGGCGTTCTTCGCACCGGTCGCGTCATCGTTCAACGCGGGATCGATCGTGATCAGCCCCTGGAGGAAGTACTTCATAAACCCGCTGGTTCCTTGACCCTCAACGGCAAATCCGGAGCGCGCAGTGTTCTTAGCCTGCTCAGTGCCGTGGAAGACAGCATCGCTTTCCGAGGTGGCGGCGATGTTCTTAGTTTCGATCAGAGTGCCCTGGATTCCGAACTCGCCGAGGGTCTTCATATCCGACTTGTCACTGAGTATCGACAGGCGTGCAGTCGATGCGTCACCGACTGAGGTCAGCGCACTCGTCTGAGCCGAGGTGAGAGGCGCGTCGGAGTATGGGGAGCGATTGGTGTCAGACAAGAACAACGATGCGTAGTCGTCGGTCTTCGTGGACGGGTCCTTCGCCAAGGTGATGCGCGCAACCGGATGTTCGCTCATCGATGTCTTCAGATTGGTTTCGTCGTAGGTCCCGTTCGGAAAGAGATCAAACGACGCCGAATACCCGAGGTGCTCCGCTGCCACCTGAAGGTAGGCGAGGAAAGTGCCCTGCGAGACCATCGTCTGCCGCGCCAACGGATCGACTGCCGAAGTCAGCCGGGTCGGATCGGTGTAGAGGTAGAGGACATCCGGGTCTGTCGTGTCGAGCTGAACGGTCCACGGCTGCATATTGTGTCCGCTCGGGGCCAGCACAGCGTGAGCCACGACTCTCATTCTCACGTCCTTGAACTGCTGGTAGTAGCCAGCACTCCACGGTTTGAGGTAGGTCGCCGGTACGAAAATACCCCCGACCGTCAAGATCGCACCGAGACCCAAGGCGAGCACCCCGACCACCGACCCGACAGTGATCCACGCGATTCGCCGGCCACGGTGCTTGTTCATGACGACGTCGCTCCTCAGGTGCTCGGGACGGGCGTCGGCGAGACGACCTGCGCCGAACCCGGCACAGGCTGCCGAGTCGGTTCCGCCAGATGGACGATCAGCACGATGACACCCGCGATAGGCAGCAGCAGCCAGAACAGCTCGGCCCAGGTGCGGCCAACATCGCGCAGGCGACGCACCGTCACGGCCAGCGTCGGAACAAGAACCACCAACCCGAATGCGCCAGAAAGACTCGCGCCAAGGTACACGGTCCCCTGATCGGTGAATATATTCAGCGCATTCAACGCAAGATGCGCGATCACACTAAACAAAGAGAACCACCAAAATTCCGGCCTGCCCGCAGCACCAGTAAAGTCGGCATACTTGCGCAGAACCGCGCGGACGGCCTGACGCATGTTCATGGGAGCGTTCCTTCTCGAGGGGATGACGATCTTCCAAGAGTGCGTCCGGTCGGCCCACGTTCCCAGTGCCAAAGGTCCCGAGCAACCTGCTCAACAACTGAGTCGAGTGAATTAGGCCAAGTTCAGGCCCGAGTGGTGTCCTTGCCCGGCGGTTACCATCTGTGTCGACTCGAGATAAGTCGAATATTTCGGGCCGTTCTCGCTCGGGCAGCGTCCGTTGGATCCGCCGCGATAATATTGGACATTCATCCACCGCAGGTGATTCAAGGCGTGTGGCACAAGGACATCGGTGAGCACGTCCGTGCTGAGTACCAGTACTGCGAAAACGATACGAGCACGAGATGCCCCGCGCGGTACGGGACAAGATACGCGTCGACAAGTAGTACCGCCCGTTAGCGCCATCCGTTGGACAATCGCCGGGTACCCCCAGCCCGCCCGGGGCCGAACTTTCTGACGGTGCCCGTAAGCCGGACCTTTACCGGGCTGAATTTGGCACCCCCACCGGAAATCGAATTGAGCGTGTTTTTCCGCTTGGAGGGGTGCCCGCAGGGGAACCTCATCCGGGAAATATCCTGCACCGGGCCCGAACCCCGCGGGGCGTGGTGGTGGTTTCCAACTCTGAAAGGCTAATGGGTGTGCAGATTCGTCAAGTGACGCCCGCTGACATTCCTGCGGCGGTTGCCTTGTGGGGCGGGGCTTGACACTCGTCCCAAGAAAAAAACTGATCGAGTCAAAACTCCTCTGGTCTGCGAGCCAGAACATCCCGACCATTGGGACGCTCTCCACTCCCCAAGTCAGGTTTTATTCGTTGCTTACTCAGCGACACTCACAAAGACACCACCAACACCGATTTGGGATTAAGAGCACTTTCGAACTCGAGGGTGCCCGCAAGGCCCTCCTCGCATTCGCCGAGTTCCCGCAACGGCATTGGCGGCAGATCTGGTCAACGAACCCGCTGGAACGGGTGAACAAGGAGATCAAACGCCGCACCGACGTCGTCGGTGTCTTCCCCAACCCCGCCGCTCTGCTTCGCCTCGCTGGGGCGGTCCTGGTCGAGCAACACGACGAGTGGGAGGCCGGCGACCGGCGCTACTTCTCCGAGTCCTCCATGCTCGAGCTGAAGACCATGAACGACCCGACCTCAACGTTCGAGGAGGTGGCAACAGGGACTGCCCAGGGTTTGCTTGACACCTGACCTGTGAGGATTTCCTCGCTGGAAGGATGTTCATCATGCCCAAGCCGTATCCGAAGGAGTTCCGCGACGATGTCGTGGCTGTTGCCCGCAAGCGTGAGGCTCCGTTGAAACAGATCGAGAAGGACTTCGGAATCTCCGAGGGTTGCTTGTCGAACTGGTTGAAGAAGGCCGACGTCCAGGCCGGGAACCGCCCTGGCCTGACCGATCAGCAGTCAGCTGAGCTGCGGGAGGTCAAGAAGCGAGTCCGGTTGCTGGAGCAGGAGAACGAGGTCCTGCGTCGGGCTGCCGCGTATCTGTCGCAGGCGAACCTGCCGGGAAAATAGTCTTCCCGCTCGTCCGTGAGATGGCCACGGCCGGCACTCGAATCAGGGTGCCGGTCGCGGTGGCGTGCAGGGTTCTGAAACTCAGCAGACAGGCGTACTACCAGTGGCTCGTCGAGCCGGTGTCGCAGCGGGACTGGGACGACGCGCACGCGATCAACGTGTTGCGTGAGATTCACGAGGACGACCCGACGTTGGGCTACCGGTTCTTGACCGACGAGCTCGGCGACGTGGGCATCACGGCGTCGGAGAACCGGGTCTGGCGGCTATGCCAGGCGGCAGGTGTGTTCGCCTCGCACCACCGCCGTCGCGCCAAGGCCAGCAAGCCCGGCCCGCCGGTCCACGACGACCTCCTCGCGTTCGTCGACGAGCACGGCGTGACACGTCACGACTTCACCGCCACCGGGCCGGATCAGAAGTGGCTGACCGATATCTCCGAGCATCCGACCGGTGAGGGGAAGCTGTATCTGTGTGCGGTCAAGGACTGCTGCTCTGGGCGGATCGTGGGTTACTCGATCGACTCGAGGATGAAGTCCTCACTGGCCGTGTCGGCGATCCGCAACGCGATCGTGCAGAGGTCACCGCACGGCACGATCTGCCATTCGGATCGTGGCTCGCAATTTCGTTCCAAGAAGGTCCAGCGGCTGCTGAAGAACAACGGCCTGCGGGGCTCGATGGGCCGAGTTGGATCTTCGGGCGACAACGCCGCCATGGAGAGTTTCTTCAGCCTGCTGCAGAAGAACGTCCTGGACACCCAGCGATGGGAAACCCACGACGAGTTGCGCCTCGCGATCGTGACCTGGATCGAGACCAAGTACAACCGACGCCGCCGTCAACGACGCCTCGGCAAGCTCACCCCGGTCGCGTTTGAGACAATATACGCAGCCGCAAACGCGGCGTAAGAATCACAAACCCCGAGTGTCAACAAAACTCTGGGCAGTCCCGGGCGACCACACTCCACGATGCGATACGGCGCAAACTGAACGCCAGAAAACGTTGGTGGGAGCCAGGCACGGCAGCCCGTCCCTGCGCACCAAAAACAATCTCCGCGAAAAGCGCGGCGGAACCAGAAAACTATCTGAGGGCGGGCGGCAGGTCAGAAGATGTGCACATTCGCGGACAAACCACCATCTATCGGGGCGACATCATCATTCGCCGTCCACAGCGCAGCAGTCGATGTTCGTGGTGAAAAGACTCACGCACGTCGGGCGCAATACCTGAATGACTAAGTGGCTGATGCCGAAAGGGCTCATTCGCGGGATGGCCGGCAGCAATCCAAATGGAAGGGCCGAAGGTCCTTTCTGGCAATAGTCACAGGCGTACGAAATTCTGTGGCTTGAAGCGTAAAGTAATCCCTGTTGCTCCAGTCCTCGGCGGCGAATTTATTCGCTCCGAACAGAGGATTGTCATGGCTGCAACAGCCACTCCGTCGCCCTCGGCACTTCGTGTCGGTGTTCTCACCGAAACTGAAGAAGGCGAGCACCGGGTCGCCCTTGATCCTGGAGCGGTCGCCAAGCTCGTCAAGGCTGGCCGTACCGTGCACATCGAGTCCGGTGCTGGCGAAGCCGCGAGTTTCACCGATGAGGCGTACACAACTGCCGGAGCTACCATCCAGACCCGCGCAAGCATTCTCAAACACTCCCAGGTCATTGCGGTTGTCCGTACACCTGACGACAAGCTCGTCGCAGCCCTCACGAAGGATCAGGCCGTGGTTGGCCTGCTCAATCCTCTCAACCGACCCGACATGATCCGCGAGCTCACCAAACGCGGGGTTACCACCATCGCATTCGAGTTCGTCCCGCGCACGCTCAGCCGGGCGCAGTCGATGGATGCGCTGAGTTCCCAGTCGAGCGCGGCTGGCTACCGTGCTGCGATCGTGGCCGCGAATGTTTTCGGTCGGTATCTGCCGATGATGATTACGGCATCTGGAACGGCGACCCCAGCCAAGGTCATTGTGATCGGCGCGGGCGTCGCCGGTCTGCAAGCGATCGCCACTGCCCGGCGTTTAGGGGCGGTCGTCACTGGCTATGACATCCGCGACGCTTCGCGCCAAGAGGTCGAATCGCTGGGGGCGAAGTTCCTGACCAGCTCGGTCGCCAAAGGCTCAGGCGCTGGCGGCTACGCACGTGTCATGACCGATAACGAGAAAGCCACCCAGCAGAAAGAACTTGACGACGCACTCGCCGACTTCGATGTCATCATCACGACCGCGAAGGTGCCAGGTCATGCCCCGCCGGAACTCGTCTCCGCCGCCACATTGAAGACCCTCCGAGCGGGCTCGGTCTGCATTGATCTCGGCTCCAGTTCGCTCGGCGGCAACGTCGCTGGCTCCGCGGAAGGTAAGACCACGGTCACGAAGGGCGGCGTCACGCTCGTCGGATGTGGCGAGCTCGCGGCCGATCTGCCCGCCTCAGCTTCGCAAATGTATGCACGCAACGTGGTTGCCGTTCTCGATTCGCTCGCCCCGGAAGGCGAGATCGTGATCGACCCGACAGATGAGGTTCACCAGGGCATCGTCGTCGGTCACGACGGCGAAGTCACTAACGCGGCGATGCGCAAGGTGCTGAAGCTCGACGCGTTACCCGATGCGACAAAGGTCAGCGCCCCCACAGCTGATGCTCCTAAAGCCGACGCCCCAGCATCCAACGCACCCACGTCATCCGTTCCCGACGACACCACGAAGAAGGCCGCCTGATGGAAGCCCTGTACAGCAACCTTGCAATCTTCGTCCTCAGCCTGCTCGTCGGCGTCGAGGTGATCGGCAAGATCCCCTCGACACTGCACACCCCGATGATGTCGGGGTCGAACGCGATCCACGGCGTCGTCATCGCCGGTGCCGTCGCGACCGCCTCGGTCGCGAACAGCCCGCTCGGATATGTGCTCACTTTCGTCGCCGCAGCTCTCGCGGCCGCCAACGTGTTCGGCGGGTACGTCGTCACCGACCGGATGCTCCAGATGTTCACCCGGCACGCCCCCGCTCCCGCGGTGACCGCACCGGCAGCGCCTGTCGCCACTAACTCCAAGGACCCCTCATGACCCTCTTCGCCTTCGTCATCGGCGTGATCTACCTCGCCGCCGCGACGCTCTTCGTTGTCGGGCTGCATCTCATGCGCCTGCCCTCGACCGCTCGCCGCGGCAACCTCATCTCGGCGGGCGGGATGGTCATCGCCGTCGCGGCGACGATCGTGTTCTCGCTGATCAACTCCGGGGGGAGCTGGATCGGCTGGCTCGCGCTCGTGCTCGGTGCCGCGGGTGGTGCGGCATTCGGGATCATCCGCGCCCGCACGGTCAAGATGACCGACATCCCACAGCTGGTCAGCATCTTCAACGCGGTGGGTGGTGGAGCGGCGGCGGCGGTCGCCTTCGCCGACTTCGTGCTGCATACGAGCGGTGCGCGATTGGATCTCACGTCGTCCATTCCGATCGTGCTCGACGTCGTCATCGGTTCGGTCACGTTCTCGGGTTCGCTGATCGCCGCGGGCAAGCTGCAGGGCATCATTTCGGGCAGTCCGATCACCTTCCCCGGCGCGCGGATCGTCAACGTCGTGGCCATCGGAGTTGCCCTCGCGGCGGGGGTCTTCGCGATCGTCATCGGGGACAACATTCTGTTCCTCGTGGTCGTGCTGGTTGCGTCGCTCCTGTTCGGCGTGCTCATGGTGCTGCCGATCGGCGGGGCTGACGCTCCGGTGATCGTGTCGTTGTTGAACGCCTTCACCGGCCTCGCCGTCGCAATGGCCGGGTTCGCGATCAACAACCAGGCGCTGATCATCGCCGGTGCCCTCGTGGGGGCGGCGGGCACCATCCTGACCCTGCAGATGGCGAAGGCCATGAACCGCTCGGTGCTGGCCATCGTGCTCGGCGGTTTCGGCACGGGCGACTCGACGTCGTCCGCGCCGGCGGATGCTCAGGATCTCGCCGATGTGCACGAACTCACCGCCGACGATGTTGCCGTGCAGCTGGCATACGCCCAGCACGTGATGATCGTCCCCGGCTACGGGCTCGCGGCCGCCCAGGCGCAGCACGAGGTCGCCGAGCTGGCCAAGTTGCTGATGGCGCACGGGATCGACGTGAAGTACGCCATCCATCCGGTGGCCGGCCGCATGCCGGGTCAGATGAACGTGCTGCTCGCGGAGGCGAACGTGCCCTACGAGCAGATGCTGCAGTTGGATGCCGCCAACGTGGCTTTCGACAACTGCGACGTCGCCCTGGTGGTCGGCGCCAACGACGTCTACAACCCGGATGCCCGGAAGCCGGGCAATCCGGTCTCGGGCATGCCGATTCTCGACGTCGACCATGCCAAGTCGGTCGTCATCCTGAAGCGCTCGATGCGGCCTGGCTACTCCGGGATCAGTAACCCGCTGTTCACCGACCCGAAGACCGGCATGTTCTTCGCGGATGCCAAGAAAGGCCTCGCCGATATCACGGCGGCGGTCAAAGAGTACGTCCCCGCCTGATCCCACCATCTCTCTCCACGAAAGGCACACCATGAAGGCAGCAGTCGTCACCACATTCGGATCCCCACTCGAGATCCAGGAGCGGGACATCCCCGAACCAGCAGCAGGCCAGGTGCTCATCCGGATGGAGACCTGCGGTCTCTGCCACACCGACATTCACGCCGCGCACGGAGACTGGCCGGTCAAGCCGACCCTGCCGCTGATTCCTGGCCACGAGGGCGTAGGAATCATCGAGAAGCTCGGTGCCGACGTCACCGATCGGACCGTCGGCGAACGGGTCGCGATCGCCTGGCTCGGCTCGGCCTGCGGAGAATGCCGCTACTGCATCGACGGCCGCGAGACCCTGTGTGAGAAGCAGCAAGACAGCGGCTACTCGATGGACGGCGCATTTGCGGAGTACGCGGTCGCCAGTGCGAAGTATGTCGTTCCCGTACCCGACGGCATCAGCTCGTTTGATGCCTCCCCGCTCAGTTGCGCGGGACTGACCACCTACAAAGCCCTCAAAGTTGCCCACATCACGCCGACTGAACTCGTCGGCGTGTTCGGGATCGGCGGGCTCGGCCACCTCGGCGTGCAGTACGCGAGCATTATGGGCGGCCTCGTTGTTGGAATTGACATCGAGCAGGAGAAGCTCGACCTCGCGACCGAACTCGGCGCCAGTCATGTCGTGAATGCGGCGACCTCGGATCCGGTGGTCGAGATCCAGAAGCTCGGCGGTCTCGATGTAGCGCTCGTTCTCGCACCATCGGCGAAGGTATTCGCGCAGGCTTTCGCCTCACTACGACGCGGTGGACGACTGGTCTGCGTCGCCATGCCGGCGACCGGTGCAATGGAGATTCCGATTTTCGACACCGTCATCAAAGGCATCTCGATCATCGGCTCGATCGTCGGAACCCGTCAGGACTTGACGGAGGTTTTCGCCCTCCACGCGGCAGGAAAGACCCGAGTAGTCGCCCAGACGCGCGAGCTCGATGACGTCAACGCCGCCATGGCGGAGGTCCTCTCGGGCGACGTTCCGGCAAGGCTCGTCTTCGAGTTTGCGCACGCGGTCGTCCCGGTGACGTGATGAATCCTTTGACCGCCGCATTGCCGGAGGCAGAGTGGTCGCCGCAGGGACCGGTCTTGGAGCTTCCCGATGACGAGAGCTGGGAGCGTTTGCGTGAACGGAGTCTCGGGCACCTGGGTGTCAGCGTCGACGGGCAACCGGAAATCTATCCGGTGAACTACGTGTGCGATCGACAGACCGTGTTGTTCCGGACAGCAGCTGGCGAGAAATTGCGCGACCTGATGATCAACCGCCGAGTCGCTTTCGAAGTGGATGCCGAAGTCGAGAACGGGACCTGGAGCGTAGTGGTCAGCGGACGTGCGTCTGTGCTTCCCAACGAACCTCCCCTGAGCGTTGAGCTGCTCGACAGCATGCCTCCGTGGATCCCCACCCAGGAGGCAATCTGGGTGTGCATTGTGGCCGAACATATCCGCGGCCGTCAGTTCGAGCATCACCTCCCGACTGGAAGGATCTAGCACCCATGACGTGCCCCCAAGGTTCCAGCGGTTTTCCGACGCGAAAAGCCTGGTTCATGACTGAAGCCGATCCCGAAGACATGTCAGAAACGCAGCCCACCGACATGCCCTGGAGGGCTAAGCAGCCATCCGCTGCTGACGCAGGGCCGCAAGAATGACGCCGCCAATCATCGCCGAAGGTGAGTCCTTAACAGCAACGAACGCAGTCTCTGTGCGGTCTGATAACAATTCCACCGATAAGAAAGGCACTACGAAATGACGTATCAAACCATCAACCCGTACACGAACGAGGTCGTCGCAACGTTCCCCGACGCTACTAAAGAAGAGGTCGAGGCTGCCATCGCGGCCGCGCATGAGGCGTTCCTTTCGTGGCGCGAGACCGCCTTCTCAACACGGACAGCGTTCCTCGCCAAAGCAGCAGAGTTGTTGCGAGCGGACAAGCGACGCTACGCCGAACTTCTCACTCTCGAGATGGGAAAGGTAATCGCCGAAGCCGAAGCGGAAGTCGATCTCTCAGCCGACATCCTGCAGTACTACGCAGACCAGGGCGGGAGCCTGTTAGAGACAGTGACGGTGCCTGTCGCCTATGCGGCGGAAGGTGAAGTGGAAATAGTCAGCGAACCGCTCGGAGTGCTCCTTTCCGTGGAGCCTTGGAACTTCCCCTACTACCAGGTGGTGCGCGTAGCGGCACCCCAGCTGCTTGCCGGCAACACCATTCTGCTTAAGCACGCGAGCAATGTGCCTCAGGCCGCTGCGATGTTCGATGATCTGTTCGCACGAGCCGGTCTGCCGGCCGGCGCATTCCAGAACCTGTATCTGCCGCACGAGTTGACAGAGTATGTGATCAACGACCCACGCGTGCGCGGTGTCGCTCTCACCGGTAGCGAAGAGGCGGGCTCGATTATTGCCTCATACGCCGCAAAAGCGGTGAAAAAGAGCACCCTCGAACTGGGCGGAGCCGACGCGTTTGTTGTTCTCAAAGACGCCGACATAGACAAAACAGTCGACTGGGCAGTCTTTGGCCGTTACTGGAACGCCGGGCAGGTCTGCGTCTCGGCAAAACGCATCATTGTGGTAGATGAAGTCTTCGATGAGTTCCTCGAGAAGTTCCGCGCCGGGGTTGCCGCGTTGAAAACAGGAGATCCGATGGATCCTAAAACAACTCTCGCACCAATGTCATCCCAGGGAGCTGCCGACAAACTTGCTGGCCAGGTCACAGAGGCCGTCGCCGGCGGTGCGAAAGCAGAAACCCTTGGTGACCCGGTGCCGTCGGTCGGCGCGTTCTTTCAGCCCACAATCCTCACGGGCATGGGCCCCAAAAATCCGTCCTATTACGAAGAATTCTTCGGACCGGTCGCGATCGTGATCAGGGTCAAGGACGAAGCCGAGGCGATCGCCGTGGCAAACGATTCACCATTCGGCCTCGGCGGGTCAGTGTTCACCAAGGACACCAAAAACGGTGAGAGGGTGGCGAGGAAGATCGATACAGGAATGGTGTACGTCAACCATCCGACGATGGTGAAGGCCGACATCCCTTTCGGAGGGGTCAAACATTCTGGGTACGGTCACGAGTTGACCAACCTTGGTATCCAGGAGTTCATCAATAAGAAAGTCATCGACGTCGTCGACATCAACGCAGCCTTCTAACCTCCACCTCGGCCGGCCAGCTCATCACCCTGGGGCTGGCCTGCCAGTAATCGGTGCGAGAACTCGCGCCTGCACAGTATTTGGCTACGGAATCGAAGGAATCTTGTGGAGAAGATGAACGCGTGGGTAACAGGCGATGCGCCCGGGCAGATCAGTTTGGTTCGTAAAGCCATACCTATACCCGGCCCCGATGAGGTCGCGATTCGGGTGGTAGCGTGCGGGGTGTGCAGGACAGATCTTCACGTGATCGACGAGGAGCTGAAGCCCCACTTGGCCCACGTAACTCCCGGGCATCAGATTGTTGGCACAGTGACAACCCTCGGCGAACGTGTACAGCACCTGCGAGTCGGTGACACAGTAGGGATCGCCTGGCTGCGGCGCACCTGTGGGGTGTGCCTGTGGTGCAGGAGCGGACGCGAGAACCTCTGCCCGGACTCTCAGTACACGGGCTGGGATGCCGACGGAGGTTTCGCCGAGTACGCGACCGTGCCCGAAGCGTTCGCCTATCTTCTGCCGGAAACGACCAACGCGGCGGAAGTAGCACCCTTGCTGTGCGCAGGAATCATCGGATACCGAGCGCTGTCCCGTGCCGCTCTGCCCGTCGGCGGCACCCTCGGAATCTACGGATACGGATCAAGCGGACATATCACCGCCCAAATTGCCCAAGCCGCCGGGGCGACCATCTACGCCATGACTCGAGGGACCTCCAACCAAGATTTGGCACGCAGTATCGGTGCAGCCTTTGTCGGCGGTGCAAGCGCAGTACCGCCGGTGAAGCTGGATTCAGCGATTATCTTCGCACCCGCTGGCAGGCTTGTGCCGGTCGCGCTTGCCGCAACCCAGCGCGGGGGGACCGTTGTTCTGGCCGGAATCCACATGTCTGACATACCTGCGATGAACTACAGCGACAACCTCTTCAACGAACGCGACCTGCGCACGGTCACTGCAAATACCCGGGCCGACGGAACGTCCTTCCTCCAACTCGCGCAAAACCTCTCTCTCACCCCGACGGTCACCACCTACCCGTTCGAGAGCGTAGACACCGCCCTTTCCGATCTGCGGGCCGGCCGAGCATCCGGATCCCTCGTCATCACTATGTGATGGCCCGCCCGAACGTCTCCTCCATCTCTCAATCACTGAACCCCACGCTCGAGTGCGCCGGCACGGCGATACGAGGCAAAGCAAGGGAAAGCCTGCTTCTTGCCGAATCGCCGTAACTTCATCGCTGAGTTCCGCGCTGACGCTGAGCCCACAGGGTTTTGGCCCCGCTTCCGTCCGGAAGAGGGACGATCACCGGACGGGATTTCGCCGGGTTCCTCGAGGCCGATTCCGGGGCGTATTTCGCCATTTTGGGTGCCCGCAAGCGGAACCTCTTTCGGGACCGTCGTAGCCAGGTCTGAATCGCCGAAGGAATTGATGCGACATGTCTGTCTCACCCGCGTCGAAACGATGAACGAAGCTAGAGAAGTCCAGCTATCGCGACTACTTCTCAAGCGCGACATGTCCATCTCTCGACGCGACGGGACCATTGACAACGCGCGACAGTCTTCGATCACTCCGCGTGTGAAGGGCGGCTTGCATCGCGCGAGCGCTCGCACCAGACCTCCCCCGGTGGCGTCCGCCGACGAGTATCGGAAAACGTGCTCACCCGCTCGGCGCCGGAGCAGGAGCCGCGCGACCGTCGGATTTAGAGATGCAGTGCAGGCCGGTAGATGAGCTCGAGCGTGCGGCCGTCGAGCGTTCGACTTTCGAGCAGGTCGAGGTCGAAGTCGGCCGTGCCGTAGAAAATAGGCTCGGTTCCGGTCTGCCCGGTGAGCACGGGGAAGAGGGTGATCTGCACGTGGTCAACAAGCCCGGCGGCCATGAGCGCCCGGTTCAGCGAGAGGCTACCGTGGGAGCGTAACGGTACCGGCGATTCCTCCTTCAGCCGGGTCACGATCTCCACGGCGTCACCGGATACGAGCGTTGCGTCCGGCCAGTCGAGCGGTCCCTGCAGCGTGCTCGATACCACCGTGGCCGGCAGGTTCCGCATCGCGGTCACCCACGGATCACGCACGTCGGAGTCATCAGTGCTCTCGGCGAGCATCTGCGCGAACTGCCGGTAGGTGTCGGCGCCGAGGACCATCCGCTGCGGTTCGCTGTACAGGGCCAGACGGTGCTCGAGCAGCTCAGGGCCTTGCTTGCCCCAATAGCCGCCCCAGTCGCTGTTGCCGTTGTTCGAGCCGAAGCCGTCGACGCTCGAGAAGATGTCGAAGGTGTAGGTGGTGGTCATGATGGTGCTCCTCTTCTTGAGCGACTGTCTTACCTCCGCAAACGAACGGGCATTCATCATCTTGGTACCCAGGTGCCGCGATTGTCATCAACGAACTGTCTCGTGTCCACTTCAAATGCATCTCAAAGGGGTCTTCTGCAAAGGCAGATGACATCTGAGATGTCTTGTCCCGTGGGCGACCGTTGCCGCCCGGGACTGGGACGATCACCAGGCACGCTCACGCGCCCTCGCGGGATCTAGTTCAAGACCACTTTTGGACCAATATTTCCGCCCGTTAGCGGAACGATGTGCGGGCGGTTTAGTTAGAGGGTCTCGTTTGCTGGCTTTGAGAATAGGTTTACCAGGTTGCCGTCGGGGTCGCGGAACAGGGTCGATCGGTTCCCCCACGGCATGGTTGTCGGCTCGAGCACAATATTTTCGAGTGTGTCTTTGAGGCGGGTGGACTCCGCGTCGACGTCGGTGACAAGAAATTCGATGATCACCGAGTTGTTGGCTCCCGGACCGGGTGCATGCTGTCCGAGCGTCGCTACCGTCGTGGTGCTGGCAATCGCGAGGACAATGGTTCCGGTCCGTATTTCTGCGAAGGCCGCTGCTGGTCGTACTGCGGTTGTGGCCGTAAGCACCTCGTAGAAGTGGGTGAGTCGGTCGACGTCACTGGTGATGATTCGGATGGATGCAAATTCCATGGTGTTCCCTTCAGTCGGCCCCGCTGGCTCGACACCACCATCCTGCCGCTGCTTGGCGACACCGTCCTGTCGGTGTTTAGCGATCCGGCATGCCGGAACTCACGGTTCGTAATTCGCCACGCGGAATATCGAGGTCCTCGATGCGGAACGGGCGCTGCGGTGATCGTTCACCGGTTGACACCGCCGCACTGATCCGTTCGCCCTTGAACGCGCGAAGGTCATGACGGAGCCGACACCAGGCAATCAGATACCAGTCACGTCCCTTCCCCACGTAGCCAAGAGGCTCGATCGCCCGGGAAGTCTCGATCCCAGTGCGGTCCCGATAGACGATTTGGAGTACATTTCTGGTGCGAAGAGCACCGGCAAGTTCCATTGGCATCTCTACTGCGGGGCCGTCTTCGAGCAAGTGAATTCGGGTCGCAAGATCCGCGGTCTCACCCAAGCTTCGGTCATCCATCACAGCCACCACTTTTCGCAGCGCGGACGTCGCCGCATCGCGGAAAGGACTGGTGGCCAACATGCCGAGCGAGATCGTGACGGCAAGCGCCTCGTCGACGGTGAAGCCCAGCGGTGCGAGCGTGCGTGCGGGATCGAGGCAGTACCCACCGGTCCGGCCAGGTTCTGCCCAGATCGGCACCCCGGACTGTTGCAATGCTGAGAGGTCCCGCTCAATAGTTCTGGAGCTGACATCGAACTTCATGGCGAGCAACCGCGCGCTCCTCGGTCGCGGCGCTACCGCCCGCAACTCCTCCACCAGCGCGTACAAACGATCAGTGCGATTCACAGAACCACCTTAGATACCAACAAGCGGAACAACCACGCCCGGCATCCGTTAGCTCGACAAGGAGCAGGCAACGCTGACAACGCACCTCGAGACCTGATCGAAAGCGAACTCGGACTTCCAAGGTGCCCCAGCGGAACGCTGAGTGCCTATTCCGGTTCGCGCGCTGTTTTGGCCCCGAGGATTGGTGCTCGATCTCGTACTATCGAAATCGCATTATCCGCGACATCTTGGTTGACAAGGGCCGCGACTAGTAGGAGGCACGGATCCGGAAGGAGTGACCCTTGACACGTCTTCAGACCATCTCAACCACAAGTATTGGTGAGGCCTGGTTGCAGGTTGCTGAGTTGATTCTCGACGGCGGTGCACCGTCAGAGTACGACGGGCTGCCCATTACAGAGCTGGAGCGGGTCGTCTTGGATGTGGAAGGGCCCGACCCGACCGATTCGGTGATTGCGAAATACGCAGACCCCGAGCGCCTCCAATGGATGCGCTCAAATTTCACTGATCGCGCACGCGTTGCGGAACTGGGGAATGCACGCAGCTATGCCAGCCGATTCTTCGACTACGCAGGGGTTGGAAAGGATCAGCTCGAGTGGGTCACAGACCGTCTTCGAAAGGATCCGCTGTCCCGGTCTGCGACGATCACGACATTCGAGCCCCTCACCGACACCACCTACATCCCCTGCGTGAGTATGCTCGATTTCTGGATCCGAAACGGATTGCTCGAACTTATCGTGTACGCACACAGTATCGATTTCGGCGCGAAGGGTTACGGCAACTTACTGCAGCTGGCCGAACTACAGACCATCGTCGCCGCGCGGCTGGAAATCCCGGCCGGCCCACTCGTATTCATCATCAAATCCGCACACATCTACGAGCGCGACATCGCCTACATGACAGACGCCCTGAACCAGGCCTCGAGACGAGGACCAGCAGAACACATCGCACCATCATCTGATCACAACGACTGCCGCTAGACGTCGTTTCTCGCAGTCCAGACGGACGCAAACAAACCGAAGCCGACCGCCATGCTCGACCGCAAGCCGAACCATTTACGGACGTCCGCGGGTGAAAGGGACTCCTATCCGATTAGGTTGCTGGAGTTGCCGCGTTATTTTCCGATGGGAAGAGCACGTCTGGTCTATGAGCTGGCCGAAGAAGTTTTGCCCATATGGCGGCCGCGATCGCCGTGAGCACAAGCATGGGAGCTGCGCCAGCGAGTATCGAGGTCTGTTGGTAGCCGAAGGGGAATGTAGACGCGGCGAAGGAAGCGCGCACGTTCCCCAGAAGCGACGCGGCAACCCATTGGGCGATATATACCAGGAAGGGAAGGGCAACGGCGAGGGGCCGATTCCGTACCGTCAGCAGGGCCGCCATTGCCAGGCTTGTCCAGATTGCCGCGCAGAACCCAACCCAGAACGAGTACAGAATTCCGAATGTCAGCGGTCCTAACGCCAACAGTTGGCTGTAAGTGCTTTCCGTGAAGCTCGAGGTCACTGCAGTTTCCGGAGTCAAGAAATAGACGCCCGGGTCAACCGACGGATTTCCGAGCGCAGGCCAGACATAAAAAGCCAGCACGAACAAAAGGAACGTGGAAAACGCGAACGCTACAAAGCTGATACCGCCAGCAGTGGCAAGGCGAGCAAAGAGGTAACTTTCCCGACGAACGGTGACCCGTTCCGACGTGGGCACTTCTCTATAAAGACGTAGGCAACTGATGAATACGACATAGAGGGGGAACAGGAGGTAGATGAGAGGTCCACCGCCCATAAGGTAGCTGAACACTCCGAAGCTTCCACGGAGGGCAACACCTGGTCCTCCAAATAAGTGGAGGACATCGTCCCGGACCACTGCGAAATACAAGGGGATCGCTAGCAGCAGGAGGAATATGGCCGGCTGAACCCAGCTGAGTGTGGCCCTCAACTCACGCCCCCAGATTTCTCGGCGAACAGTCCCCGCAGTGACCCCGAAGGCACCCACCACTATCTGGAACCTACCCACGCCAACCTGCTCGGCATCTCTCAAGTCAGCGGCCCATTGCTCGGCGTAACGGGCGCGATTGCCTCTTGGCAGGCCTACGGCGGCGATCCCAACGAGCCATTCAGCGAGCTTTGACATCAGATCGCCCCATCGACAAGAAACTTGGCGGACACAAGGTGCTGATCCGACTTGGCGATCACAGCCGCCGCAGCGGGCGCACCCTCCGCGGTGAGCCGATACAACCGACGACGCGGACCAGTTCGCGAATCATCTATTTCCCACTCGGACGAGACCCATTCCATGCGCTCCAGCCGATCAAGAATCGGATAGACGCTGCCCGCGGGTCTTCCGCTCTGTTTGACCACCTGCAACCCCCAGGTCGGATCGGCCGAACCGGCAAGAACGCGCAGCACGTCAGTAGTCGCTGGAGTAACCCGAGTCAATTCCCTCATGTTTTGACTCTACCTATATAGAGATAGAAATACGAGAGTTGTCCAGAACCTGCGTCCGTCACTCTCTCCGGAAGGACAAGGCCAGCCCGGGCGGGAGATGATCAGCGGCCGGCATTCACGATGCTCTCGGAGTCGGAGTCGGAGTCGGAGTCGGAGTTGGAATTGGAATTGGAGTTGGAATTGGAGTCGGATTTGAGGTGGCGGTGTTTTCGGCTGCCCGAAGAGGCGCCTTCGTTCGGGCAGGACACGACAAGTTCGGTAGTGGCGCGGTTCGACCTGCCCTGAAGAAGCGTTGTCTCCCTCGCTCGGTGTGCATCCGTTTGCTCACCATGATGCTTCTGCTGGGGGCCAGACGCAGGTCCTCCCAGAGTGGGTGATTCCTGTCAGACATCGTCATAGTCTCGAGTCGAGATGCTGTCTTCCATCTTGTGTCGCGTCTGAGCGGCGTGATCGATCGCGAGATCGGTCGGATAGTCGAGACGGGCGACGCGTCCGGTGGGACTGCCCCCGGTTTGGTTGACTCCTGACCTGTGGAGATTCGTCTCCGCTGGAAGGATGTCACCATGCCCAAGCCCTACCCACTCGAGTTCCG
>NZ_JBEPTM010000021.1:0-21019 GCF_040549525.1 Frigoribacterium sp. UYMn621
GGTAAGAAACTTCTCGAAGGTCTCACACGGTGACCGCGCTTACGTCTCGCGACGAGCCGGCCACCAGGAGTTACACCACTCTATGGGGCACTACTTTCGGTGGGGGTGCGGTAGCCACTTCGGCGTCATCGGATCGCTCCAGCATCCGCACAACAGTCCCGATTTCGCGGAGCCGGGTCTCGTTCGTTGCGACCCCGGCAAGGACGTATCGTTTCAGCACGTCATTTGCCCACCGCCGGAAGCGGATGCCTTCCGGCGACTTCACCCGGTATCCGATCGACAGCACCATGTCGAGGTTGTAGTGCTCGATGTTGCGCTCGACGGCGCGATCGCCCTCTTGCTGAACTGTCGCAAATTTTGCGACAGTTGACTCGTCGGCAAGTTCCTCACGTCGTGCGTTCGCCACGTGCTTGCCGATCGTCTTCACGTCGCGGCCGAACAGTTCGCCGATCTGCTGCCTGGTGAGCCAGACCGTGTCACCGTCCGTGCGGACATCCAACCTCACGGAGCCATCCGAAGACTGGTAGATCTCGACTTCGCCCACAGCGTCTCCGTTCACTGCAGTCGGCTGCATTCCTGTAGTCGTCTTGGTACTTCCCTGCGCGGCACGGCCGACCGAAGGCAACCGGTGCAGTTTCTGCAAGAGTTCGATTCGGTGACCGATCGGGTCCGCCAGTGGGGGCGTGAGGTAGGACGTGCAGGGTGGGCGCGACGCAGCCGTACAGCTTGTATGCGTCGAAGGGTCGAAGGGTCGAAGGGTCGAGAAGCGACGACGTTAGGTCTACCCACCAATGTGCAGCGGGCCGACCAGGTCGTTCACTACGACGCCCGTAGGGCTCGTCAGGCCGCAGATCGACCTCGTAGAGGTTCTCCGACCACGGTGACAATGCATTTATCACGGAGTGGACGCTTGACGGTCCCAGCCCCGACAGTCGTGACTCGCCTCGAATAGGGGGTTCGTGTCTTGCCTGACGCGCGAGATTGAGTCTCGCCTTCGGACGCCCGAGTCTCCAGTCTGCCAGTGGAGGAAAATTCGACTGCCCTCGGAGGAAGTCGCTATTCACGGCAGGGCGGGAGCCCAACGGCCATAAGGCCGGCGGAGGTTCTTAGCGCAGCCCACCGTGTCATGTCTCGGGGACATCGTTCAGATATGTCTCGAGACATGGTTCACGAAAGCCACTCCTTCGGGAGGGTTTTTGTGGTTTTTGGGGTTGGTAGTCGATGGCGGGGTTGAGCTCGAGTTCGCGGATGAGGGCGCCGGTGAGGGCGTTCAGGACGCGGATGTCCCGGTCGTGGATGGCCGAGCAGGCATGGCGTCATCGGGATGTCGATGGGCTGGGTCAGACCGACATCGATGTTGAGCGGCTCGTCAGCGGCAACCGCATCGATGGATCCATGGCCATCAGCGCTGAATGCACGGAATGGGGCGGGAGGTTCGCGGGCCTTCACCGCGCCCGGTTGGGACTGCCTACGCGACCGAAATCACACCCATCATCCCGTTATCTTCATGATCGAGGATGTGGCAGTGGTAAACCGCGGTGCCGGTGAAGTCGTCGAAGGCGATTCGCACACGGGTTCGACTTCGCGCGGGCACGTTCACGACATCCTGCCACGTCGGTGTTTCTGAGAGGCGACCACCGACCTCGATGAGCTGCATCGGCCACACGTGCAGGTGAAAGGGGTGATCCATCGGGCTCGTGTTGATGATGGTCCACTCCTCGACACTCCCCGCCTTGACCAATTGGTCGACACGGCCCGCATCGAAGGCTCTACCGTCGATGGTGAACCCCATCATTCCCCCCATTCCGGAGCCTCCCATCCCCGATCCGCCCATGGCGAGGGTGAGGCTGCGCGTGCCGGCCAGGGGTGCGGAGCGGAGGTCGCGGGGTGAGGAGTCTGGCGGGCTCGGCAGGGGAGAACCTGTCGCGCCCGAGACGTGCAGCGTGGCAAGCCTCACCGTGCCGGTGGACTGCGCGGCACCTCCCCTCATTCCCGCCGGGGTCCCGCGATCCATGGGCAACGCCTGCAACACAGAGGTGCCCGCGGCCATCGTCACGAGGACATCGGCACGGTTCCCGGGCATCAGGGTGAGAGCAGTCACCGTGCGCGGCTTCTCGAACCGGCCAGAGTCATTGCCGAGAAGCTGCAGCGACTGGCCGTCGAGTCGAAGGTCGAGATATCGCGAAGTGCAGGCGTTGACGATCCTCCAGCGTTCTCGGTCGCCAGGGTGCGCTGTCATAGTCGCGTCGAGCTGCCCATTCAGTAGAACGGTGGACCCTTCGCGTCCGCGCATCCGGTCCATCTGGGATGCGGTCGCGATCGTGCCGGAGGAGTCGAAGGTCATGTCTGAGACGATGAGAACAGGCTCGGTCGTCGCCGGGATCGGTGTTGGGTCCTCGACGATGATCGCACCGTAAAGGCCACCGAAGACCTGTTCGGCTGCCATCCCGTGATGGTGCGGGTGATACCAGAACACCCCGGGCGGATGATCCCGCGGGATCTCGTAGCGGTAGTCCGCCGTCGCGCCCGGTTCGATTCGGCGAAAGACGTTGTCGCTCGATCCGTCCGGCGATACGTGAAGTCCGTGAGTGTGCAGATTGGTCGGATCATCCAGCCGATTGGTTATCGACACTCGCACGGTGTCTCCCGGATTCACCAGGAGGGTGGGGCCAGGAAGCGAGCCGCCATAGGTGAGCGCATTGACCGTCGTGCCTCCGATGCTCACCGGTGACTGACTCGCGGTGAGACTCACGTCGAGAACGCCATTTGCGCTTCGGAGGACTTTCGGTTGCGTGAGCTTACTGCCGCTCACGGATGGGGCAGGCGATCCTGAATGTGTCGTCCAGTCCCACACCAACCCTGCGCTGCCGACAATCGCGAACGTGGCTCCCACGCCGCCCCAAGCGAGGGCGGAACGTCTACTCAGCGGCTCCATCAGGTATCGAGGCCGAGAGCGGCGATGCGCTCTCGGTATTCCTCGGTGGTCAGCTCTCCCTTGGCATAGCGCTCATCCAGAATCTGCTTCGGCGTAGCGGTGCTCGCCGCAGCCATCGGAGGGGTCGGCGAAGCCTCGACTCGAGGAGGGGTCTGCCGGCGAAGGAGAACGACGATCAGGATCACCACGCCGATCACGACCAAAGCGCCAAAGCCCCAGGACCAGCCGCCCATTCCGTAGTTGCCCCACATCATCCTGTTGCCTCATTCTTGCGTCGCTCGAATCCGCGTCCAATACACGGCAATATCAGTTTCCGACTCAGGCCTCTCGCAGTACAGGGCAGAAGGTCCCCAGTATGGGTTCTTGCAGCACCGCAGCTGTCCTGCCTGGGAGAGAATCAGCTGGACGTCATCGCGCGTCGGCACCTGTGCGGCTCTCGGCTTCGGACCGCTCCGAGACGGGCGGGTGAGTCCCGCTTAGCCGTGATCGGTGCGCGTCCAGCGCAATGCCTCGGTGGTGCAAGCATCGTTCATATTTCGGTCTCCCGAGCCTGGCCTTACGCCCCGACTCGATCACGTCAGTAACGAATGCAGAGCACGTGATGGGCACGTATGCGGCGAGTTCCCTTTGCGTCGGATGTCCAGACATATATTTCGGACCCTACGGCTTCGAGAGCCGGGTGGATGCCGAGTCCCTCGGCTTTGAACTCATTGAGCGCATCCCCCGAGCGTCTGTTCTTCTGTGACCCTCACCCAGACGGACTCGACAGCGTTCGCGTTGTCATTGCTTTTCGGTCCGTGAGAATTTTCGCGGCCGGCCACAAAGTTCCGCTGGGAGCGAGTTTCTCACCGGGTCCTACTTATCAGCCATCTCGTCCGGTCGGCGGAGCGATGAGAGAGGTAGTCCCCAACGCAGGCCGACTTCTTAGCGGATTCTGGCCGGCGGAGCCCTAGCGTGGTGGACCCAACAGAAGGAGAACCCGCTGTTCAAAATCGCCACCACGGTTGGCGCACTGCTACTCGCGCTCGCAGTCGCGACCGCTATTTTATTTGTGGGCTCCCATCCGGCCGCGAAGCCCCCGCCGGTGCAGAAGATCGCAATTTCCTGTCCTCCAGCGGCTCCGATGATCGTGGGGACCATTTCGGTTCCCGCTGGTCCGGTGATGGGGCTATGCCAGGACAGGCTCGTCAACGCAGCTCATATCATCAACGCAGCTCGATCGTTCGGCATCGGTACCCATACTCAGGCCATCGGGGTCATGACGGCTTTGGGAGAATCCGGTCTTCAAAACCTCTCGCACGGGGATTCGGCGGGTCCGGACAGTAGAGGGCTCTTCCAGCAGCGTGCCAACGGAGCCTGGGGCACGTTGGCCCAGCGGATGGACCCCTATACATCGGCGCGCAATTTTTTCGCCGCGCTGGTCCGTGTGCCTGGTTGGAAGACACTATCGCCGACCGAGGCCGCTCACAGAGTTCAGGTCAATGCAGATCCGAACCATTACACCCCATTCTGGTCAGATGCCGTCGCGATTGTCACGGCCCTTAGCCGCTGACCGCGCCCTTTCGATCAGGGGGAGATGCCGGCTGATGCATCCCGAATTGAGGAGTCCGTTATTCCCGTTCACCCAAGGCGCGCACGGCACATTTCTCCGTTGCAATTGGATCAGACCGACATCGTGGAGGGGGGACTAAAGCACCAGCGGCAGCCGAACAACGAATTCTGCTCCTCGACTCTCGTCCGCGCGGCTTTGGACGGCGATGGTTCCACCGGAGGACTCGACAATTTGACGTGCAATCGACAGGCCAAGTCCGCTACCTCCACCCCTCGTATCGCGCACACGAGCATCGTCAAGTCGGCTGAAACGCGCAAAGATACTCTCTCTGTCATGTTCGTCGATTCCTGCGCCATCATCGACAACGTGGATTTCGGCGAACTCGCCATTGATCTTCAAAGTGATTTCGATCGCTGAGTCAGCATGGTCGTGTGCGTTGTCGCCGATATTTCTCAGCATTCGCGTGATGTCGCGAAACGAACCACGGACGCGAATCGCGTTAAAGACCTTCGTCGTCACTGAGGGGCCGCCCAAGGCCCGCAGCCGGCGGCCCTCCTCAAAAACAATTTCATCCAAGTCGACCTGAGCGGGGAGTGTCATCGGGGTTGGCTCGTTGCTGTTGGCGAGAAACAGTAGGTCGTCAATGAGTATCGTCATTCGCGCAACCTGCTCGCGCATCTCAATCAGGGCTATCGAATTCTCGCCAGATCTCTGGGTAGAAATCGCCAGGTCCATTTGTATCTGCAATGCGGCGAGAGGGCTCCTCAGCTCGTGGGAGGCGTCTCCCACAAATTGTTGCTGGCGGATTGCTGACCGTTCGATTCGCGAAAGCATGTCATTCATCGTCGCGGCAAGGTTGGCGATCTCGTCGGTTCCGAAGGGAATCGGAACGCGCTGCGACAGATCGGCAGACGTAATCGCTGCCGCGCGGCGACGAATACCTTCAACGGGCCTCAGAGACTGGCGAACGGCAAACCAGGCAATAGCCCCAATGAAGAGAACAACGACTGGTATTGCCACGATAAATAGCGTTCGCAGCTGATTGACGGCGGCATCGATCTGAGCAAGGGAGGAGGCAACGTAGATCCAGCCCTTACCATCTGGAAGATTCACTGGCTCCGCCACCAATCGGAAAGGTGCTCCTGTATCCAAGGGGGAGTCGGTGATGGACTGTGCGGTTCGGATCCGAGCGGTCGGGTGCCGAGAGAGGATCGGCGACTCTCCGGAGACGTTCGCGGTTGAGGCGATCACCTCACCGGTCGCTGATATGACTTGCGCAAGCGACGTATCGGCGGCCGGTCCCGGGATGACACCTTTTAGGTTGCCGGCGGAAGCTTGACTGGACAGTTCGACCGCTCGAGCAGTCTGGCTGTCGTCGAGTCCAGAAATCAAGAGCTGTTGCAGCAATAGAACGAGAACAACGCCTCCTGCAGCGAGGGTGAGGGCGACTACAGTCACCGTGGCTACGGTGACCCGAAGTCGGATACTTCTGCGGGAGAATGGGTATCCCCTACCTCGAGCTTGCGTCACTTTGGGATGTCTATGACCGTCAAGGGGCGATCTTCGAGTCGATAGCCGAGTCCCCGAACTGTTGAAATGTCGGAGGCGGCAAACGGTCGATCCAGCTTCTTTCTCAAGTAGCCGATATAGACCTCGACCACATTCGAGTCGATGTCGAGATCCGCGTTCCACACGTGTTCAGCGATGGCAGCTCGACTTACAACGTGGCCTTTTCGTCGCAGCAAGAATTCCGTCAAGGCGAACTCTCTTGCGGTGAGTGCAATTTCTACATTTCCTCGCCAGCACAGCGCGCGGGAAGGATCTAAGCGCAGGTCCCCTGAGCCGAGCAATGGCTCTCGGGTCGCGGAGTTTCGCCGAAGAAGTGCGCGAAGTCGTGCAAGGAGCACGACAAAGGAGAACGGCTTCGTGAGATAGTCGTCGGCGCCCAGGTCAAGAGCATCCGCCTCGTCAAATTCCCCGTCTTTCGCCGTCAGCATGAGGATCGGAACGTGCGTGTTGACCTGACGTAACCGGCGACACACTTCGTAGCCACTCATCCCGGGGAGCATGATGTCGAGGACCACAACGTCGAATTCCGTTTCCTGAGCCATCCACAGCCCCGAGACCCCATCGCGGGCGGCATCGGTAACAAAGCCCTCAGCTTCGAGCCCCCGTGCGATCGCGGCGGAGATCGCGAGATCGTCTTCGACGAGCAAAACTCTCATGACAACTCCGACCAGTGATTACATCGACGAGGGTACTGCTCGATGGGGTGAACTAATTCAAGCAGCGCCCCGCCTACTTGCTGCATCGGGTCGGCATCTTCTCAGTCCGACTTATCTGCCCCTTACTTCGTACTGCAAGTGTGTAGCTCGTCAACCAATCCCCTGATCTAAGGAACACACAATGAAGAAGAAAACAATCGTCGTCACCAGTTTGCTCGTGCTGGGCCTTACCGGTGTTGGAGCAAGCGCCGCGATGGCAAGCACTTCGACCTCACCGTCGACAACTCCCGTCTCGACGTCAGTCACCAGCACACCCGCCGGGCCAAAGTCAGACGTAGAGGTACCTGATTCGACCGAGGTAGTAGGAGCCGAGTCGACCACGGAGTCGACCACAGCCAGTGACGGAAACGATGGCGGGCACGCCGACCCTGAAGGGGTGGACGTGAACAATGAAGCCGGAGGAGCCGAGAAGTAGAAAGTAGTGCCTTAGGAGCGATCGCGGCGAGAGCCGCGGTCGTTTCCGATCTGCGCTTCCTCACAGTTTGTTCGTTCGCCGTGCCGTCCGATTGCTGGTCCGCGGCATCTACCTATTCGTGAAGCCGACAAACAGTCCGCCCGTCAGCCTCACAACGAGGTTGTAGAGCACTGCGCTGACCGGGTCGCCTGCCAGCCAGCGAAGCGATTGCAGCCGGGCTGTACCCAGGAACTTCAGAATCGCCAGACACGATTGCGCCTTCGCCTCGGTTGGTCGGCGCTGTCGAATTCAGATTCGTCGGCGGCGGAGTCCTGTTCCTCTCCAACCTCGCTCAAGAGCGCGATGACAGTCCAGACGCAGGCTGCGGCAACGACGATAAGGACGCCAATGCCTCCCACTATGAGCCACACCATGATCAGCCTCCCGATGCCTCACGATTCGAGTTTCCTTAGTCTTTCCGGGGCTCTCCTAGATACCTCTAAGCCGCTGCCGAGACCCCGCGAGAAGGCCGGTTTCAGCGAATATCGCCGCGCACACGATTGCGAGTCCTCACACGCCGGCCTCGGTAATGAGCGATTGCGGATCGAGGAGGCTCGTGGAGAAGAGAGGAAGAGCCATGATGCTTCGACTCTGACCGGGCGCCGACTAAGAAACCTCGTAACCATCCATTCCTGAGGCGATTCTTAGTGGTCGGACGGCACTGTGTCCTGCGTGACCAGAAGTTCTCCGCCCCCAACCGTTCGACGATTCGCCTCGCTCACAGCGGCGAAGGTGCCCGAGGTCACCCTTATGTTCTGGGTGGTCAAGGTTCTGACAACCGGGATGGGGGAGACCACTTCAGACTTCCTCGTCCGGTCGATCGAACCTGTAGCGGCGGTGGCTATCGGTGCGGTCGCCTTCACTATCGCCTTGTTTGTCCAGTTCGCGACGACCCGATACACGCCCTGGGTCTATTGGTTTGCTGTTGCCATGGTCAGTGTCTTCGGCACCATGGCTGCGGATGTCACGCATATCGTGTTGGGCGTGCCTTATCTGGTATCGACTGTCGCCTTCGCCGCTGCGCTCGCGATTGTCTTCCTCGCCTGGCACCGCACGGAACGGACGCTATCGATTCACAGCATCACGACACGCCGCCGAGAGTTCTTCTACTGGGCAACCGTCCTCGCGACTTTCGCCCTCGGAACTGCCGCTGGCGACATGACGGCGACGACACTGCACCTCGGCTACTTCGCATCCGGCGTGCTCTTCGCGGTAGTGATCGCCGTTCCTGCGCTTGGCTACAGGTTCGCCCGATTCAACCCTGTGTTTGCGTTCTGGTTTGCATATATCCTCACCCGCCCGCTGGGGGCGTCCTTCGCAGACTGGATGGGCGTATCTCACGCTCGCGGGGGACTCCAGTGGGGAACCGGGCCGGTGAGCCTGGTCCTTGCTGTGTTGATCATCGCCGGTGTCGCCGTCATCTCCCTGCGCGAACGTCGCTCGATTGACACCTTTACGGACTCTGAGTCGACAAGCCCTCTACTCGGCTTATCCCGCACCACTCGAAGGAATAACAGCGATGCCCCGCAATGAAGTGGGCTTGCCGACCATCAGTCGGGTCATGCTCTACAAGGTTGCCGAAGTAGCCGCGATCTTCTGGTTCATCGCGCTGCTCGCGACTACGGTCGGCGAGACCTTCGCCGGCTTCTTGATTCTGAATCTGAACCTCGGTCTGACCGTCACCAGCGTCGTGATGGCCGCCTTGCTGGCCGTAGGACTCGGCCTGGCAACCACAGGCGCCAGCGTGCTGTTCCTGGGCGTCGGTCTGCTCGTCATAGCACTCGCCATTCGAGAGCACCGCGGCGGATGGCAACTCGAATCCTCGAACACCTTCAAACTGCCGACCGCCTCGAGTCTGGAGAGGCAGCTGCCAGGAGTGGCGAGCTGTGTCGGAGGAGGAAGGGTCACTAGCCATCAGCGCGGGCCCAATTATTAGCACCGTCTGGGACAGCGGCCCCGATAGTAGGAACCGCCCGGGAGGCGGGCGTTTCGGGACGCCGGCCTCTCGGTCTTTGGCAAGGGTTGGGGCGCGGCTTCGTGCTCGGCTTTACGGGCGGGGCATCCCCGTCGCCTTCGTCATCGCACTCACCGCCATGTATTCGGCACTCGCAGTCCGACGCCACCTCACGTTCCAGTCGGCGGGTTGGGACCTCGGGATATTCGAGCAAGCGATTCGCAATTACGCTTCGTTCCAACCGCCGATAGTCGTTCTCAAGGGGGCGGGCTATAACCTCCTCGGAGACCACTTTCACCCCATACTGGTAGTGCTGGCGCCCTTCTACGCCCTCAGTCCCCACCCGATCACACTCTTAGTCGCTCAATCCGTGCTTCTCGCAGTCGGGGCCTGGCCTCTGATCATGTGGGCGCAACGAGCGCTCGGTTGTGGGCCTGCGGTCGCCGTGGGAGTCGTCTACGGCTTCTCGTTCGGTATCGCGTCAGCTGCGGGATTCGACTTTCACGAGGTCGCCTTCGCCGTCCCGCTCATTGCCTTCTCCTTGTCTGCTCTCGGGCTGGGTCGGGTGCGTGCGGCGGCGACATTCGCGCTCCCGCTCGTCCTGGTGAAGGAGGACCTCGGAGTCACCGTAGTGGCGGTTGTCGGGGTTCTCCTATTTCTTCGAGGCGCTCGTCGGCTGGGCATCTCAGTGATCATTTTGGGCGTAGCCGCGACCGCGATCGAGGTGGGGATCCTCCTTCCTCTGGTGAACGCGGGGGGAGGATACTCCTATTGGGCGAAGCTTTCGGCACATCCCTTACTCACCGTGCTGTTCACCTCCGCCGGAGAGAAGCTCAGCACTCTGGTACTCACCTTCGCGATCACGGGCTTCGCGGCGTTGCTTTCACCGATTGCCTTGGCAGCGGTCCCCACTCTGCTCTGGAGGTTCGCCAGCGACGATCGCAATTACTGGGGGACCGACTTCCATTACAGCGCGATCCTGATGCCGATTGTCGTGGCCGCAATGATCGATGGACTTGCTCGATTACGACGTGGGTATCCGCGAGCTCGATGGGCCATGCCTCTTTTCTTCACCGTTGCACTGGTGGTGACCGGTGCCGCAATACCGTCGCATCGATTGGGGCTGCTGGGCAGCCCGAAATTGTGGGAGGAAAGCCCGCAGGCTGCATCGATAGACACAGCGCTGGCAATGATTCCGAACGGGGCGACAGTGTCCGCGTCCGATAATCTCATTCCGCAACTCACCTCCCGCGCGACAGTGACCCTTTTCGGGCTGCGCCCGCTTGGCGACACCAAACCCGAATGGATAATCGTCGATCCTGACTCGACGCGACACTTCGTCGTGACTCGCTCAACAGAGCTGAAGAGTTTGCTAGCGGCAGAACAATCCGGATATTTCATTCGTTTTCAGCGTCAAGGGATCACCCTTTTGGGAAGGAACTACTAGCGGCTTTGTCGAGCAGTGCCTTACCGCCGAGGAGGACGCGAACTGCTGCTCCCGAACCGAGGGGATACGCAGTTCGATAGCGGTTCCGGCCGGCGAGGTGTCACACACTCTCGGCATATCAACACATCGTTCGAGTGTGTCCCGCACCAGGGAGAGTCTGTGATCTCTTCGCCCGAAGGTGCGAGTCATCGGTATGCGTTGAATTGTCCGTTTCCCGGCTCACTGCGCCCTCAATCGGTAGCCCTGGCCGCGCACCCTAGTGATGAGATCGACGTCTGTATTTCGGCGAACGTAGTGCACGCAGGTGTCAAGGGTGCCGGGCTGGTCGCTCGCCCCGAATACCTCACGCGCCAGTGCTTAGCTTGTGCGGCTGGAACATGATTGGACGGAATTTCTCCCCACCTCGAGCAGTGTGCCGGCGAGAAATGCGGGTCGTCTTCTCCCAACGCCCTTATCGTCGAACTCTTTACCGGCGTCCGCGCCGCACGACAACTGAACATTTCTGGCTTTCTTGGTCTTGTCTTATAGGCCTTCGCGCAAAGTCAATTCGAACCAAAGAGCGTTTGCTGTCGAAATGGAAGGAACGTGATGGACATCTCCGTGGTCGTGCCCACGTTCAATGAGGCGCCCAATATCGCGGAGCTGGTCGCGCGCATCGACGATTCGGTCAGCGGGTTCGACGCGGAGATCATATTTGTCGACGACTCGACGGATGACACACCACTCGTGATCTCCCGGGTGATTGCCCGAACCACGGTTCGGCTCATCCATCGAACAGAGCAGATTGGCGGACTCTCGGGCGCCGTAGTCGCAGGAATCCGAGAAAGCGTCGGGGACTGGGTCATCGTCATGGACGGCGATCTACAGCACCCGCCGGAGATGATCCCGATTCTCGTGACCTCTGGCCAGGCTCAATCAGCAGACCTCGTCGTTGCCTCGCGACACATCGTGGGCGGCTCATCAGCGGGGCTCGATGGGCGGACCCGCGCGCTCGCGTCGGCGGCTGCGAAGATGCTCACCCGAGCGATGTTCCCGATTAAATTGCGGTCGTGTTCAGATCCGATGACCGGATTTTTCGCAGTGCGTCGCGAATCCGTCGAGGTGAGTTCGCTTCAACCTCAGGGGTTCAAGATCCTTCTCGAGATTCTCGCGCGCTCGTCGCTCACAGTGGTCGAGGAGCCCTTCACCTTTGCAGAGCGGCAGGCGGGCGAATCCAAAGCCACTTTCTCGCAGGGTCTACGCTTCCTATCGCAACTTACGGCATTGCGATTCGGGAAGCTCTCGGGCTTCGCAGTGATCGGCGCTATCGGTGCGCTAGCAAATCTGGTGATCATGGCCGTCTTGCAGGCCGCGGGGGTCTGGTACCTCAGCTCGGCGATCATCGCAGCAGTCGTGACCATCGTCGCGAACTTCCTTCTTCAAGAGCGTTTCATTTTTGGCGACCTCACGGCGGAAAGTCGGAGCACCGCACAACGCTTCGCACTGTCATTCGGATTCAACGCGACCGAGACAGTTGTTCGAACCACCGCTCTCTGGGCGATCGTGGAAGCGACATCGATGCCCAGCCTCGTCGTCCAAGCCGTACTCATCGCCATCGGCTTCCTCGCTCGATTTGTCTACCACTCGAGGGTCGTATACCGTCCGCGGCCCCGGGCAGATAGAGCCGCGGACGCAATCGAGGACAGCCCTTACCCGGCTGATCATGCCCACCGCACCGAATAGCGTTGCGTCCCACTGGGTGGGGCAATGAACCCCGTAGAGGTGTTGGTCGCGCTCGCCGGGTCTCCGTGGGCCTATGTGCTGCTCGCCGCGCTGTTGCTTATCGACGGGTTCTTCCCGTTCGTTCCGGGGGAAACCGCAGTGGTCACGCTCGCATCGCTCTCTGCTGCCGGCCACGGACCTCCCGTATGGTCGATACTCGCGCTGGCAATCGTTGCGAGTACTGCCGGGGACGCTGTCGCTTTCGCCAACGGGAGTCGACTGGGCACGAGACAGTGGGCCTGGATGCGGCGGCCGCGAATTGTCGCAATGTTCGAATGGGCAGAGCGAGGTCTTGTGCGTAAGCCTGCTCTCTTTCTCGTGTCGGCAAAATTCGTACCCGTGGCGCGGGTCGCGGTGACGATGACAGCAGGATCATCACGACTTCCATTCGTGAGGTATCTGCCGATCGCTCTTCTCGCCTCGACGGTCTACACGACTTATCACGTAGGTGTTGCCCTCTTCGCGGGATCGATGCTCGGGGGCAACCCTCTGATGGCGGTCGGTGTGGCAATCGCGACGGTCTCCGTCGTGGCGGCCGTAATCGAATGTGCGCCTCGGGTCGCTAGAAAGCTGGTTAAGGATCGTACAGATCCGCCGATGACGGGCCCATAAGTCGGCGCTGCCGAGTCTCGAAGCAGCGCAACATCACTCGGGACCAGGCCTTGCGGGTCCGAGGGGAAGAGGCCGAGCCTGTCCGATGGGGCGTCGGTACCTTGCCGATGGCGGCACTGTCACCTGCCGGAATACCCCGACAGCGTGACCGTCCAGTTTTGCTGCCAGTATTCGGGGGTTCGATGCGCTCTCACGCTGGTCTCACGTTCGTCGGCCTAGCGTCGAAGACATGACTACACATGCCATTCAGACTCAAGCGTTAGCGGTGTCATACGGGACACGGCAGGCACTCGACGACCTCACCCTTGAAATTTCCCAAGGCGAAGTGTTCGGGTTGCTCGGGCATAACGGCGCGGGGAAGACAACGACCGTAAACCTCCTCACCACCCTCCTGCCGCCAACCTCGGGCACTGCGCTGGTCAACGGCTTCGATGTGGTTACGGAGGCACACGCTGTTCGGCGGTCGATCGGCTATCTGCCGGAGAACGTGCAGTTCTACGATCACCTGACGGTGCGCGAGAATCTCCGTTTCTTCGGGCAGCTCTCGGGTATGAAGAAGCCGGATGCACGCATTTCTGAAGTACTGACATTTCTCGATTTCGACGGAATGGAAAACCGCCGCATTGGTGGATTCAGCAAGGGAATGCGGCAGCGGATCGGTATTGCGCAGGCGATCCTCCACTCGCCCGCTGTGCTGTTCCTCGATGAGCCGACCTCAGGACTCGACCCCGAGGGTGTCCGTGGATTGAGGAACACGATCTCCCGCCTCAATAGTGAGCTCGGTATGACGATCTTTATGAACACGCACCTCCTCTCCGAGGTGACGAAGACCTGCACGAGCATCGGAATCCTGCGAAACGGACGTCTGGTGCACCGCGATTCCATGGCTGCAACCCTCGAGGCCTTTCCCGGCAATGATTCGCTCGAAGCGGTCTATTTCGAACTCGAATCCACCCCCATCCGGTGAACGGCTTCGCAGCATCCTTTCGTCATGAGCTGTTGTGCACCGGCCGAGCCCGCATCCCTCAGCTCCTGCTTGTCGTCTTCGTCGGCATGGTGTCAGTGTCGGCGTTCATCGGATGGTCGGCGCGAAGCACCGTAACCGCGGTCTACACCCAGATCAGCAGTGCCGGGCTCACATCAGCCCCCAATCCGTTCGCGGGGACTTCGCCGCTCTACTTCGCGCGCAATTCTGTCATCTACGTAGTCCTGATCGGCGCGCTCATGGCGATCGTGCTGGGCGTGCAGGCGACACTTCGCGATCGAAAGGCGGCGACTTTCTCGCTGATTCTGAGCCGGCCGGTTGGCACTGTCGGGCGGTTGCTCGGCCAGCTCGCGGCTCTGGCCGTCGTCATCGCGGTGGTGATGGGTATCAGCACCGCCATCAGTTGGGCGAGCATCAGTGCCATCACCGGTGGCATCCTCGGACCGGACCCGACACTGCGACTTGGTGCGTTCGCGGCGCTATCCTGGCTGCTCCTCACCGCATTCGCCCTGCTCGGGATGCTCACTGGTACGTACAGCAAGAAAGAGACGACGGCGCTGCTGGCTCCGTTCGTGGCGTGGAGCGTCATCGCGTTCGTGCTCCCGCAGCTCGGGACGGCGGCGCGACCCGTGGCCTTGCTGAATCCGGTGCCCTCCATACCGCCTCCCAGCGGAGGGATCTTCGACGTCATCAATGTGGTCACTGGCCCTCTCGCCGTGACCGAGCAGTTCAAGCGCGCGGCCGGCATCGTGCTGCAAGACAGCTCGGTGACGGGCAGTCCGGAGGGGCCCATCATCGTGCTCGTCACATTTCTCGCCGTGATGACACTCCTCGTGGTGGCGACGCCGCGCAAGAGGCTGAGGAGCGCTCTCAATGACTAACCTGTTCACGATCTCGTCGAAGGAATTGTTGGACCTTCGGCGCGATCCACTTCTGGCGATTCTGGTCGGCTTCCTCAGTTTCGCTGTCGTCATCTCGGTGGTGATCGGGGCTGCGGACTTCAAGGTCCAGCTCGATGCTTACAACCTGTACGTGCAGCAGCTGGTGAGTGCCGGTAGCGCGGTCGTCCCGGCAGCTCCCCAGCTTTTTCCAATGCAGTTGCTCCGTGGGGGCATCGAGTACATCGAGATTCTGGGGGCGCTGTTCGCCGTAGTGCTCGGTTACGGGACGATTGCCAAAGAAAAGTACCGCGGCACTCTCGACCTCATCCTCACTCGTCCACTCGGCCGGTTCTCCCTGGTCGGCGGCAAGCTGCTGGGGCTCGCTGTGCTGTGGCTTGCCGTCGTTGCGTTTCTTACCGTCGTGTCGACGATGGCGATTGCCACCGTTGGGGGTGCTTCCCTCAGCAGTCATGATCTGATTCGTATCGTGATCGCATCCGCTGCCGCGTGGATCTATCTCGTGTTCTGGAGCGCACTCTCCGTCGGTCTAACCGTGCTCGCCCGGCAGCTCAGCACGGGGCTCATTGTCGGACTCGTGATCTGGCTCGTGGTCGTGCTGATCATGCCCCAGATTGGCGACACCATGGATCCTGACAACCAGGTTCCTGGCGGGCTGTTCGCCTCCCTGCAGATCAAGAAGGCAGACGAGCTGACGGTGATGTCCCACTTTGCCTCGTTCGACGCCGTTCGAAACGGCATCGAGGTCGCGTCGATTGAGAAGCATTTCGAACGTTTGTCGTTTGGCTTTCTCGGAATCAAGACTCAGTACAACCAACAGCCGTTGTCATTCATCTGGGGTGACCTTTTTCCCTACGCCATCACCCTCGCGGCCGCGACCTTCGCGTCCGTTCTCTTCGCCATGGTCGCAACGACCAGGCGCACTCTGCAAAGGAAGTAATCATGAAGTGGAAGATCATCATCGCAGCGACAATCGTCGCCGTCGCCGTCGTCATCGGAATCAGCGTCCTTGGGCACGGAACCAATCCGCCTGCATCAGCACCGGGCGGGTCTGCCTCACCAAGTGTCGGAGGCGCAGCGACCGTCCTGCCCGTTTCGACAAATCCGATCGTAAATGCGAGCACGGCCCCCGGCTTGTCGATTGTGAGCGCGATGGCAGAGAACAACGTCGATCCGGCCACGAAGAAACCCATTGCCGATCGGCTGCAGGTCACCGTGAAGAATTCATCGGCGAACACGCTTTCAGGCTTCGAAATCTATTACACGATGACGGACGCCACGACGAAACAATCTGAGTCGTATTACGTTCCGCTTACGGGGCTTACCGTTGCCGCGGGCGCCTCGGCAACCGTGTTCTTTGACAATCAGGCCGGCCCTAATCACTACGCCGAGAACAAATTCAGCCTGTACCGAAGTTCGACCAACCAGGTTGACTTTGCCGTGGAAGTAAGCGCCAAGGGCGTTGCTGTGGCCAAGGGCACCGCGGTGAAGGGCAAAGGAACCGGCGAGGTCGTTGGGGGCTAGTTGCAGCCCGCTGCGTTGGCGGCTCGCCCTCGAGGGAGAGCCGCCGCGTAGTACCGTCGAGACAAAGAGCAATCCACGAGGTATTTCATGAAAGACAGTCGATCGTGAAGCTGCTAGTCGTCGAAGACGACAGCCGCATCGCCGACATCGTTCGGCGGACCCTTACTGAGTCCGGATATGCGGTCGACGTGGCTGTCACCGCGCCGGCTGCCATCGAAGCCGTAGAAATAGAAACCTACGACCTTGTGGTGCTGGACCTCATGTTGCCCGGACGTGCGAGAGGCGGAATCGACGTATGCCGCCGGATTCGGCAGCTCAATCCCCATACCCCGGTGCTCATGTTGACCGCGTTGGACTCTCTCCACTCCAAGGTGGACGCCCTTGATGCGGGGGCCGACGACTACCTCATCAAGCCGTTCCACCTCGCCGAGCTGACCGCACGGGTGAGGGCATTGCTTCGTCGATCGCCGCGTGCACATCTGCCAATGCTCACCGCGCAGGGCGTCAGTCTCGACCCCGCGACCCGAATCGCGCATCGCGCTGGAAGAAGCATTCCACTCACGGCGAAGGAATACGCAGTCCTTGAGTATCTGATGCGCAATCCGAACACCATCATCAGTTCGAGTGAACTGATAGATCATGCCTGGGATAGCAACTACGACGGTTTCAGCAATGTGGTCCAGACCTACATCCGATACCTCAGGAAGAAACTGACCCTTCCCGGCGAAGTCGACATCATCCAGACTCGACGGGGCGCCGGATATCTCATCTCCAGCTCGGATGATTCGAGCGCTGAATGATTTTCGCCTCAACGCTCCGCCGACTCACCATCGTCTACACCGTTATTCAGCTTATTTTGTTCGGCGCCTTGGCGATCGGGATCTACTTGTTCGTTACGGGCACGTTCGACTTCGATGCCGCAAGCCAAGATGGCGCGGGCGCACTCGGGGCAGCAGAACTGGGCTTCCTGCACTTGCGCATTGCCCTCATTGCCGGTTTCGGGATGTTGTGTGTTGTCGTGCCGTTTACGAGCTATTGGATGGCAAGAACCGCACTGCGCCCTCTGCGTCAAAGCTATGAACGACAGCAACAGTTCGTCGACGATGCCTCCCACGAATTGAGAAGTCCCCTGAGTGTTATTCGCGGCGAGCTGGAATTGGCCCTATCTCGCCGACGGTCTGAGAAGGACTATCGTCGCGCGATCTCGACCGCGCTGGAGGCCACACAGGATATGGTGCAACTCACCGAAGATCTGCTCTTGCTCGCACAGGACTCGAGCAACGAATTCGAATCGCGTCTCCAGGCTGTTTCTGGCGACGAGGTGGTGCGCAGCGCTATGACGACTGTGGGAACTGCCACTATGACCGATAGAGTCACCGTCCATAGTGATGCACCAGAGTTGATCAGCGGGATTCCCCCCTTGCTGGTTCGGGCACTCGCGAATCTCCTCGACAACGCATTGAAGTTCACTCCCACGGGCGGGAGTGTCACCGTAGTCGCAACGAACAACTCCGAAAGCGCGATTTTTTCGGTGACGGATACGGGGAGCGGTATGACCCCGCACGAGATACAACACGCATTCGACCGATTCTGGCGGGCCACGGCCGCCTCGAGTGCCCCGGGCCACGGCCTGGGGCTTGCATTGGTCGAGAGAATCGCGCAAGCACATCGCGGTCGAGTAGCCATCGTGTCCACGCCCGGAATCGGGTCGACGATCACCCTCAGCGTCCCGCTAAGACCGACGTCCTCACGGACTCGCTAGCACGCTAGGAGCTAGCGCATCGCTGTCGACCGAGAGGGGCATGAAGAAACGGGCTGTGTCTGCCATGGTGCTGTCGAGCTGCCGCGGCCGAGCGCTCGCGCCTTCCTCTTCGGAAAGTGACCTGCCGCTGTGCGGAGCCGATGGGGGTGCGGCACCGTTTGAAGAACTGAGCGTGGCGGTCAAAGGACTGGCATTCGCCACTCCGGCAGCCGCACCGTGCGCACGTAGTCCACGAGTTCGAGAAGCGACCCTTCCGATCGCTTCCCCTGCGCCGTCGAACCATCTGAACGTTCTCAGAATCCGCTTCGCCGGATCCGTGATTTTTGCGATTGCCTCTCAGGTTCACCTGCGCAAGATGACGGAATGACTTGTCGTTCGAACGCCTCGAGGTCGAAGTTGCGCCCCTTCCCTCGAGGGCGGAGCCGCACTGGATTCATAGCGACCGAGTCATGACGGACAGCGCGCAGAAGCCGACTCAGGGGGACCTGCTCTCCGCCCTGGCGGGAATGACTCTGTTCAGCGTCCTCGCGGCGGCTCTCATCGTTACGATGATGGTTCCTTTCCTGGCTGTGACGAGCAGTGTCGCCGACCAGGGGATCAACTTTTTCAACAACCTGCCCTCGTACATCCAATTGGGCAAGCTCTCCCAAGCGAATTCGATTTACGCGACCCGCGCAGGAGCACCGTCCCTGATCGCGACGATCTACAACCAGAACCGCGAGGATGTCGCGTGGGGTTCCGTGTCTACGTATCTCAAAGATGCTGCGGTCGCGGGAGAGGATCGTCGGTTCTACCAGCACGGCGGAGTCGACGTGCCCTCCGTCGTGCGAGCGACCATCGGCAATGTCGTGCACGGCGCGATCACCAGCGGCAGTTCGACTCTCGACATGCAATTGGTGAAGAACATCCTCGTTCAGCAGTCCCTGCAGATTCCTGACGCCACTGCCCGGAAGGCGGCTTACCACGCCGCGATCACTGACACGCTCTCGCGCAAGATCAGGGAGGTGAAGCTGGCCATCGGCCTGGACAAGAAATACAGCAAACAGGAGATCCTCTTGGGCTACCTGAACATCACGGGATTCGGGGGCAATACCTATGGGGTGCAAGCTGCTTCACGTCAGTACTTCAGCGTGGACGCAAATCACGTCAGTCTCGCCCAAGCAGCAAGTCTGATCGCGATCGTGCAGCAACCGTCATTTCAGAATCTCGCGACCGAGAAGGACTATCCGGCCAATAAAGTGCGCCGTGACGAGATACTTCGGGACATGCACACCCAGAAGTACATATCCCAGGCACAACTCACCGCGGCGCTGGCCACCCCCATTGCGGACGAGGTCAAATTGAGCACGGTCAACAGTGGGTGCCTCTACGCATCGGACGCGAAATGGGCATGTGACTACGTCCAGCGACTTGTCCCTACCCTCAGCAGCCTCGGCACCTCGGCGGCAGATCGCACCCGCCGATGGGAGCGTGGGGGCTACCAGATCTACACCAGCATCGACCTTGCCCAGCAGGATGTGGCCCGGGCCGCCGTTCTCGCCGATGCTCCCGCCACAGAGTCGCGGTTCGACCTCGGTGCTTCGGCCGTATCGATCCAACCCGGGAGTGGTCGCATCCTCGTTATGACGCAGAACAAGAGGTTTGACAACTCGGGCCCTGGCGGTGGCCCGACGACGACGGCAATCAATTTCAATACAGACCGGAACTTCGGCGGATCATCCGGATTTCAAACTGGATCCACCTACAAGATCTTCACTCTCGCCGACTGGCTGCAGAATGGTCACAGCCTGAACGAAGTGGTCAACGGAACGTCCCGCACCTTCACGCAATCGAGTTTCTCGGCCTCCTGCTCGTCTCCCTTTGTCGGAACCTATTCCCCGCGCAATGACTCGCCGGAGGAAGGTGGCCCGATGAGCGTCATCGCCGCCACTCAAAACTCTGTCAATGCCGCCTTCGTGACAATGGCCCAGCAATTGGACCTCTGCGACATCCGAGATGTCGCGCGAGCGATGGGCGTGCACCGCGCCGACGGGAATCCCCTCGTGGTGAACCCCTCGTCGGTGCTCGGGGTGAACCAGATCGCTCCGCTCACTATGGCTGGAGCGATCGCGACAATCGGGTCGGGCGGACTTTATTGTCAGCCTGTGATCGTGGACCGGATCGTGGATCCGAGCGGAGTGGCCCTCCCGGGCCAGGCTCCCCACTGCACGCGCGCTCTCTCGCCGCAGATCGACAGTGCCGTCGCCTACGCGCTGGCTGCCGTGATGCAGCGAGGAACCGGAACCCAGGGAAATCCGCGCGACGGCGTTCCCCTCGTCGGGAAGACCGGAACGACCGACGTCGCGGATCAGAACTGGCTCATCGCGACAACCACGAAAGTCTCTCTCGCCGTGTGGGTGGGAAACACCACGGGGCATCAGAATCTTCGCAAAATCACCGTCGCTGGGACAAACGGCTACAACACGAAATTCAACATCTTCCGAACCGCCATGAAATCCCTGGATAGCGACCCCGCCTATCGTGGAACGGACTTTCCGAAACCGGACTCGTCCTTTCTTTACGGCCGGAAGTCCCTCTCGCCGATAATCAGCGGAAAACAGTGAGCAGACCGGGGGAGGCGCCCACCGGCTGAGCGGAGAGATGTCGCACCATCGGAAAGCTCGCCAATCTCAATGGGATGCACCCGTGGGAGAACTGACGCAGGGCAACCCACTGTCAAATCCCCAGCAGGGAGAGCTTCCGGCCTGCGGTGATGGTCAAGTCCCAGGTAGTGGTGTAGCCGGTTTTCCTTCGAGCTAAGGATTATGCGCTGAGGGCCAGTTCTGGTTCGGTCACCTCGCTTCCGGTGT
>NZ_JBEPTM010000022.1:0-19918 GCF_040549525.1 Frigoribacterium sp. UYMn621
TTCGGCACGATCGCCGGCTCGAAAGTTCCCTGCCGATCCCTCGGAATCTGGACCGTCACTTCACCGATCTCGGTCCGCAACGTTTTCGGCGTCGACCCGTTCCTCGAGTTCTGCCCGTTGCGGCCGTCGAAGTCGTGCTTGTCATAACCCAGATGGTCAGACATCTCGACCTCAAGAGCTGTCTGCAACACCTGCCGGGTCAACCCCGTCAGGAGCCCATTCGGCCCAGTCAACTCGATGCCCTGCCCCTTAGCCGACTCGACGAGCTCCGCCGCTAACGCGGCGAAATCGGTCTCCGCCGGCAACGGCCGGCCCGTCTCAGGATCAAAGCGAAGATGCTTCTGAATATCTCTGCTCATGCGTCATTGTTCCCATCCCACAGCTCCCAGCCGCGGATGTCACGCCGAACCAATTACACAAGATTTCTTACAGACCCACGACCGGCCGACGGGGTATTTCGTGGAGAACGCAATGATCAGGGTGACATCGAAGGTGATGACTCCGGCCTCGGGGACGGAGCGCCGACATTGAGTGCCGATGTCGTGGAGCGCTTTATGGGCTATTTCGATAGCGGAACGAGGGGCTTTGCTGGTTGGTCCGTAGGCCGAGGCGCCCACCCATAGGTTGTTCGGAGCGGAGCCGGTCCCGGCCAGCATTGAGGGCAGAAGTAGGGAAGCGAGGATGACCGGGGGGACGGCAATCGCTGCGATCAGCAGCCAGGGGCGGGGTTTCGATCCCCTATTTCGGGTGCTCATTTAGCGAGGACCGTTGCGCCGATGAGTTTCTGTATCGAGTAGAGCAAAGCTGTCCAGGCCCCGATGGCCAATGTGACGCCCCCGCAGATGCGGCTCTAGTCGGCGCCACCGGATCATTTGTGCACCTTCATGCTGGTCCAGGTTGCACCGACGTTGTCGGTGAAGGTAATGCCCCGATCGTCGGCTACGAAAATCCGCGCTCCGTCCACGGCTAAAGCTTGGACGGTTCCGGTTCCAGTTCCAGTTAGTGTGTGGCCCGCGCTCCAGTTCTGCCCGGCGGGTCGCGTCCAGAGAGTGCCACTGGTGTCGACTCCGACGAGGGTGCTTTCCTTGTCGGCGGCGAGAAGGTAGAACGGCGGCGCGCCGGGATCGAGGGTGAAGGTGGCTCCAGTGTCGTTGCTGACGGCGAGGCCGTCCGGGGTCGTGGCGTACAGAGTCGTATTGAGGACAAGGATGTCGCGAGCCACAAGGGACGGACCAGCGCTCCAAGTCACACCACCATCGAGACTGCGTTCGATTCGCTGTTTGCTTTCGTCGATTCCGAACACGCGGGCAGGGCCGCCCCCAGCGGTCATGACGGCGAGCCCATGGAAATCAGTTGTTCCGGTGAGCGCAATATTGGTCCACGTTGCCCCGACGTCGGTACTGGTGATGAGGCCTAAGTTAGGGCCTCCGAAGGCTTTCGGGGTTGTGGGACCGGGGTGCCCGGACGCATAGGCGGTACCATCAGCGATGGTGAAGCCCATGGGATCGAAATCCAAGCCCCCGATCGGCCCCACAGCCTTGGTCTCACCGGTGACATTGATCGACAGCCGGTAGAGGCCGTCATGGGTGGCCGCCAGAAGAATGCCCGGTTCGACGCCGGCGACTAGTTCATGAATATGCTCTAATTTCGCCATACTCGGGGACGCATCCGCCGATGACCCCACACTCGAGGTACAGCCCGACAGCAAGAGGGTGGCGCTCACTGCGGCGGCAGTTGCTGCAGCCACAGCGATAGTTCGGGTGGACTTCATTGACTTCCGATCGTTGGGGTGATGGAGGAGGGCTCTGTCTTGCTCGATAGCCGGATTCCTGTTCAATTCGTCGGGGCTCCACTGCACGCGGCTCCCGGTTCGGGTGTTTGAGGCCCTTGTTGGTATTTGCCGAGGAAAGCAGCCAGGCGTATGTCACTCGCGTCTGAAATTTGAAGTTGCAGCCCCCAGGCCGATGCCACGATTGGCGTGGGGAGTCCATCCCGCGGGGACAGGAGCTCATATTTCTGCGCTTTGGCCTGAGTGGCGAGAGCCTGCACTTGGGCGCTCGGAAGAGAGGGACTGTAGGTAACCCACACTGCTCCGTGTTCGAGGGAGTGGACGGCGCGACCGTCGTTGATGGGCTGCGTATAGATGCCACAATTGACCCATAGTGGCGAGTGGTCGCCGCCAACCGGTGGGTCCTGGGCGAACGGTCCGGGCGACGCGAGATGATTCCGGGTCAGGTTCGAGAAGGTTTGAACACCCGCAATCGTCTTGCCTGCAGCAGTGTGAATTGCAGCTTTTTGCTGCTGAGCTCCAACGAGCAAAACCGCTGTCGGTATGACGATTCCCGCCAGTGCTAGCGCGCCGATCCCATAGATAAGGAGCTTGCGTCGTCGCTCTTGTCTTTCGTGCGTACGGATCATCTCGGCGGCGGCAGCTCGCCGTTCAGTAGCTCGGATTTTTGTGCGGCCCATGAGGGTATTCCTTCTGTGGGATTGCGGATCGAAAGAGTGTTCTGAGCTCGGGCGGCTGAAGCCTCATTAGGCCAGGACAGTTGGCGGGGCAGTGAGAAGGCCCCAAGAATGCCGTTCTGGGCAGCGGCCTCTTCGTTGTTGAACACGCTCACTGCAGGGCAATTCTTGGTTGGACCCAACAGTTAGGGGACTGAACCGAAGCGCCGGAAGGTTGCGCGAAGGAGCTAGCTCCCTCTGGTGATATCTGATGTGATACGTGCATCACCGAACAAGGTTCGGCTCAGACGCCCTGCCAGAAAGGGCGCCTGCCAGGCAAAGGCGGGCGGCCGAGAATCAGGTTCGACTAATGGAGAGGCAGTGAAGGGATGGCGGTGTCGGCGGAGCCAAGGTCGAGACTTTCGCGGCGAGAGCCGAGATCTTGCGGCGGATCCCCTCCCGCCGGCTCAGAACAGGGTGCAAGGCGAACAAGAGAACCGTGAATAGAAGCGCCAGAACGCAGGCCATACCAAGCATCGCATGGTCGGGACCGCAGGCGCCCTCGCAGTTCCGGGCACGCAAGGGCGAATCGGAGTTCATCGCTACTAGGGTGATGCTGCCGACGGCGTGCATCACCATGCCGGTTGCCTGATCAGGGACAGCCATAGAGGCCTGGCTGCCGCCCATGCTGGAAGTCGTGAATCCGTGCATCGCCAACAAGCCGAAAAGAATCGCCGGCACGGCGAGCAGGACGAGGACGATTCGGTGCCAGCGAACCCGCGGCACGGCACTCGCTGTCTGTCCGGTCATCTGCCTACCACTATGCGCATCACGATGCGGCTTAGCCTAGCGGGTTGCTCATTGTCACAGTGATTCGGCCTGGGTTTAGTTCCGTCTTTTGATCAAGGATTGTGATGTGTCAGGACTTCGGTGACGAATCTGTGTCAGGAGATAGGTGACATTCGATGCGTCAGGACTTCGGTGACGGTCCGGCTGTAGAGGCTTTTCTTGGCCCGCGGGGTTTGCCGTTGCTGACGTAGCGGGTGCCTGGTTCGGGCCAGGGGTGTTCGATGAGGAGTTCGCCGGTCTTGACGTCGTAGAAGGCGATGGTCGTCTCATCGCGGACGATGGTGACGAGTGTTCCGGCGAGGTGGCTACCGATCTGGAACTTCACCCCTTGGACTTTGATCCCTCCGCTGGCAGTGACGTGGCGGGTGTTCTCCGGAAGGAGCGCGCCCTTGGCCGCGACCGGTGACGGCGACGGGGAGGCTGGCGTGAGTGGCCGGGGCGGGTCAGCCACGGGTATCGCATCCCAGGCCTGCTGCGGGGTGACATGCCCAGGGAGTCCTTGGTGGGGGCGTTCGGTGTTGTAGATCCGGTCGAACTCATCGACTTGCCTCTGGAGCTCACCCAGGGTCGCAGCCAGGGGCTGCTTGTCGAGGAAGCGGAACAACCTCTGGTGGAAGCGTTCGTTCTTGCCCTGCGTGGTCGGTGTGTAGGGCTTGCCGGTGATCGGCTTGACTCCGAGCCGGGTGACGTAGTCGACGAGCTGGCCGACGATTCCACGCCGGGACGGGTTCAGCGCGACGCCGTTGTCCGTCAGAAGTCGCTGCGGGACGCCGTGCGCAGCAATGCCTTTCCCGACGACGTGAACGGCAGCATCCGAGGTCTCGCCGGCAGCGACGTGGGAAGCGATAGCAAGGCGGGAGTGGTCGTCAAGGAGTTGGAAGATGACGCATTTGCGACCTCCCGTGAGCACATACTCGGTCGCATCGAGCTGCCAGCACGCATTCGGCGCCGGATACACGAACCGGCGAAACGACGCGCGCGGGCGTTTGTTCGGTGCCGCCCTGGCAACACCCGCGTCGCGGAACACGCGCGATAGCGTCGCGTTCGACGGGGCGGATAACCCCATCGCGATCATCTTCGCCCGCACGCTGATCGGCCCATGGTCCAGTCCCGACTGCTCCAACGATGCCCGCACCCCCAGCGACTGCCGCTTCACGTCCTCGCTCAACCGCGTCGGCGACGTTCGTGGGCGCCGAGACTTCGGCTCGAGCACCGCGGCGGGTCCATCGGTGGCGGCTCGCGCGCGCAGGAGATAGAACGTCTTCCGGGAGATGCCGTGCTCTGCGCAGAACGTCGTCACCGCACCACGCGGCGCATCCGGCGGCCACTGCGAGATCGCAAGACGAACACGGGGATCAACAGCATCATTTTGGCTCATCCCTCGACTCTGGAGGGAGAAGTGTCACCAGCAAGAACCCCGGAAACGTCACCGAAGTCACGACGCAGAACTGTCACCGAAGTCCTGCGACATAACAGAGGTAAAACGGTAGTGACGAGTGACATGAAGAAACCCCTGATTTCCGCTTGAAATCAGGGGTTTAAGAGCTGGGGTACCTGGACTCGAACCAAGAACAAAAGATTGGCCCTGGCCCGGTGGCACCGCAGCGACTGTCCGACAAAAAACCCCGTGTTTGTGCGGTTTTCATGGCTTCAGTCTACCGACTGTTACCGGCCAATCTGGTTGCGTCGGCAGGGTTTTTGGTTACCTATCCGGTTACCTTCAAGGAGTCGCACGCTCATTGCCGACAGAATTCTTGAACTCCTCCACCCCCGGGTTCGCATACTGGTCCCTATTCTCCTGCAGCAGGCGACTTCGGGCGATAGATGGTGTCGACCGTTCCGACAGGTTGCAGTTGTCCATTGGTTTTGGTTCGGTGACCGGGCGGGATTCCGAACGTTCGGGGCGGCCAGATGGACGCCACTTTTGTGCCCGAAGGCCGTCCGCAAGGGGAACCACTACTGTCACGGCGACCACAACCTCGTGAACTCCCCGCCCCTCCATCGGAGACTCACGAACCGAGTCTCGAGCCGAGCGTTCCAAGTCTTAACGGGAGAAGGTGACGTGCCGTTCCAGCCGTTGTCTCTTCTGGCGGCTGGCGTTGCCTAGTAATGCTGATTTTCCGGGCGGTCCCACGCGAGCGTGATCGTGGCGCCGTTCGCCAGCGGTTCAATACGCAGGGTCAGGTCGGCGCCGAACAATTCTGAAGTTTTCAAGTCCGTCCCAGCACCCTGCGACTGCGCGACCAAACTCTCCAATGCGATAGCGACAGAACGACCCCAGTCATGCGGATGCCGGCTTGATGAGGAACTACTCGCGGTGATCAGAGCCATAGTTCATCGTGAACGATTATCAGCAGCGTGATAAGTCGCTAGATTATGAAATTGCCACGGCGTCGGCATAGCTGAGAGTCGGATCATCGGGTCGATTGTGACGGCCGTCCCGGAGACCGTTTAAAGACCGATCACTGCCTCGAGGGGTGCCCGCAAGGCAACGATCAGTGACGCAACTCGGGCACGAGCGCGGCAATCACAATGCGGAACTCGACGTGTGTCACAAGGGAACGGTGAGTGACGCAGATCGAGAGCAAAAGTGGGATATGACATCGCGGGGCTCGACGTGTCTCACACCGGAATGGTCTCTGCTCAGGCTGAAATCGATTCACGCAGCGGAAAGCGTTGTAAACCAAGCAGAACGCGGAGGTGAAAGATAAGAACCGAGGTTCGGTTTTGGCACCACGTCTCTCGTACCACGACCAGGAGCTGACTACCCCTGCCGCATCGCCCATCAAGCGAAACGGTTAATTCATGAAGTCGCTTTCCTGCGAAGCTGATTTCTTCGAAAAGCTGGCTTGACGCCCCCGCCGGATTAAACGACCGAACATCCAACATCCCACCAAGAAGACCAAGAAGCCAAACAGCAACAGACCAAATTGCTGCGCTGAGAAGGCGATGACCATAGTGATAATCCCACCAAAAAAAACTAGCGCGGTAGCTTTCCCCACAATTAAATTACCTTCCTGAAAGTGATGTAAGTAGTAACGTGAAAGTCATCGGAACGCTCGTACTGAATCGTGTAAGGCTCGTAGCCTTGTCCAGCCCACTTGTTCAGCGCCTCGGACACCCCCGATAGCGGATTCAAACCTCCACCCGTGGCGACTTTGTTGTCGACGTATTCGTGAACGAACGCCGACCGATAGTTATACGCCAAGGCGTGTTCCTCCCATAGGGCGCCAACTTTCAGCGCATCGCCAAATGGTGACACATATTTTTGATTCATCGCAACCACCAATTTGGCGGAGGCCACGCGCTGGGTCCAGCCCTATCTTTTGAATAGCGTCTTCCGGTTGCGACGAGGATTGCTAGAGCTTGCTGACGGTTTGGACCACTTGTCTGTTCAGGGGTACCTGAACCGGTCCGGCCCGCCGTTTACTGATCGTAGAACCGTTCTGCTTCTCTGCTTCCCGACCTACCATCTTCTGCGAGCCTGATAAAGAGTTCACGATCGTTTTTAGAGAGCTTGCTGAGACGCTCGACTTTTGACTTCGTGAGTACCTTGTCGTAGTAGCGAGAGCCAGAGACATCACGATTCCAGCGATATAGCCAGCGGAGATCCCTCAAGTTGGGCGGACTCTATGTGAACGCCGTCACTTTGCCCCGCCCAGACGGCCCACACCGTCACCCGCGATCGAGGACTAGCCAATCGATGGGTCGTGATCCGCCAGAGTGCGGATTAGCCAGCCCTCGAAGAACGTCTGGAAGTTGCTTACAGCCACCGTGTGACCGTTGCTGTCGGAAGAAGTTCTCCTCAAAGTTCCGTCGCTCATCATGACGTAGGGTCCGAATTGTGCTCCTCCAGGCGCCTGGAAGCTATTCGCCAATTCGTGGGCAAGATCGACAGTTCTCAATCTGGTGGATTCTGACTGCGTGTAGAAGCCGCGAAGCCTCCCGTCGGTAAGCAGATAGACCCTGTCGGATACTTGGGCGCCACCGGACACCACAATCCAGCCCATCTCACCGTCGACGACCATGGTGGTGAAACTAGGTGAAGCGCTCGCGAGAATCACTCGGACAGGCTTGATCCCCTGTTCTTTCAACAAGGAAGCAGCGTCTCTTCCAAGTCGGGTCACAAGATCTTTGATCCTCTGAGACTTGCTTTCCGGGTCCTCGAAATTCGCTTTCTGCTTTAGATCAGCAGTTCGCGTCTCAGCCACCCGCTGTTCGATGCCTTCAGCCCATCCCATGAGAGAGAGCCTAGCGGCCGGTTTCGCTCACCAACCGACGGACAGTGGGATGGCTAGCTGGTGTGACCAGTGCAGTCCGGCCGTGTTGTATTTATTTGAAGCTTCTCGCCGATAGCGGCAAAAGCAGCATCAGTTTTGCTTTGCTTTGCTTCGCAGTGTCCTGCTGCGGACGAGGCAGCCCCTGGATTTCCGTCACAGATTTCGCCACGGCAACTTTCCCAAAATAGGCACCGTTGTCCACAAAATTTGCCGCGATGACGTCGATAGAGGGCTGAAGCTCGGCCGGCCACGTAGCGCCAGGGTTCTTGAAAAGATCAGCTCCATGGAGAAGATCCTTCTGAGCTTTGAGCGCGTGACTATGGATCCCATCCAACGAAGAATCCGCCGACCCCGACGAAGAACCTTTCACGAGGGTGACATACGGGCAAACAATGTCCAGAAAGTAGCTGCGAGCCTGCGTCATCCCAGACATCGGAGTCGGCTTTGGGGTCGACGGGATTCCCGTTGCCACCGGAATCGAGGAACAGCCAGTGGAGAACGCCAGCACCAACCCGGTAGTCGACACGAGTAGGGTTCGGGGAAGTAGGCGAATGCGAAAATCGTAGCGGTTCCAGGATCGCTATTTGAGCCATCAGAGGGTGAGCACAGATGCGCCGAAACTTGCCGTGAGCAAATGCCAACCAACCGCGTTGACGGGAAGGAACCCGATGCGCTTTGATACCTCCGTCACCGACCGGCAGATGTTCCGCGACTGGTGCGCCAGCTACAGCCTTGGCCCGGCTGAGACCACTGCTGAAGACGTCGACCAGCACCTCGCTGATGTCCCAGGAGCTGTCGCCGCCCAGCTCAGGCGACGCGCCTCCGCGGAAGAGCTGCGTCCGTCGCGCCGCCGCTCGCAAGCCGGACGACCACCGGACGGCGTTTCCCGCCGGTGCGAGAGCGCGCTTGAGAGCACTTTTCGCCTGGATCGGCCGTCCGCAAGCGGAACCCGTTGCGCTTACGCCGTGGTGCGGATTTCAGTTTTGGCTAATCAGGTCCGATAGAGAAGCGCAGTCGTCACTGGTTTCGAGAAAGAAGGAGTTGAGACTGTCCACGCAGAGAATGTGACGACTCTCTGTTGACGCCATGGACAAGGCTGATCTGAGGACGGCACAGTGGGATCGGGGGCCAATCCCGATACGCTACCGAGGTGCCGAAAGTCGCTATACCTGGTTCCAAATCCATTACCGCGCGGGCGCTGTTCCTCGCTGCCGCGGCAAAGGGGACCACGACTCTTCGTCGGCCACTCTTCTCTGACGACACCGAAGGGTTCGTAGAAGGGCTAACAACCCTGGGATATGCCGTTGAGCGGGATGGGGACGACCTTCACGTTAAAGGATCGCCGGAAGGTCCGACGGGGGTTGCCAGCGTCTTTTGCCGAGACGGCGCCACCACAGCTCGCTTTCTGCCCGCCCTGAGCGCCTCGGGCCACGGCCAATTCTCCTTCGACGCATCGAACCAGATGCGCAAACGCCCCATGAGCCCACTCTTGGATGCATTGGGACGGTTGGGGGCATCCATCACGGTTGGCGCGCAAACGGGACATCATCCTTTTACGATAAATACCGACGGTCTTGAAGGTGGGGAGATTGAGCTTGATGCCGGAATATCTTCCCAATTTCTCACAGCTTTGCTGCTCGTGGGTCCGCTCACGCGAAAGGGACTCGACATACGAGTAACCGACCTAGTCAGCCGTCCCTACGTTGACATGACCCTCAGCATGATGGCTGACTTCGGCATCAATGTGGTGAGGGACGGCGACCATTTCCGAGTCCCGTCGGGCACATACGAGAGCCGCACCTACCGCGTCGAACCCGACGCGTCCTCATCAAGTTATTTCTTTGCGGCCGCAGCGCTTCTCGGAGTCGAGGTCCACGTCGAGGGACTGGGAACGGAGTCGCTACAGGGCGATCTAAGGTTTGTCGACGTGCTCAAGAAAATGGGGGCCAACGTACACCTCGATCGTTCGCGGGCGACGGTTTCCTCCTCGGGTCATCTTCAGGGCGTCGAAGTCAATATGCGTGACATCTCAGACACAATGCCGACTCTCGCAGCCCTTGCCCCGTTTGCGAAAACTCCAACGTTGATTACTGACGTCTTCAATACGAGGGTGAAAGAGTGTGATCGCCTCGAAGCCTGCGCAGTGAACCTCAGCCGAATGGGAATCAAGGTAGAAACTGGCAGAGATTGGTTGCGGATCCTTCCTGGACTACCCAAGGCAGTCGAAGTCGAGACTTTCGGCGATCACAGGATCGCCATGGCCTTCAGCATCACGGGATTAAAATCGAATGGCGTCATGTCGTTCGATGACCCTGGCTGCGTCAAAAAGACCTTCCCGACGTTCTTCACCACCCTAGAAGATTTCGTCACGGCGGTCAGGACCGCTTACTAGGCAGTGTCGACGTCAAGACATCGCTGAATTGGGTGGCGAACTCGGTGCCCGGTAGACGGACGATCACCGGACGGCATTTCCCACCGTCTCGAGAACGTACTCGAGACCACTTTTCGACCTGATCGGGTGCCCGCAAGCGGAACGTCGAACGCGACAAATTTCGAGTCAACCAGATAGACATCAGTCCCTCACTCGTCCGTGTCATAGCCGAGGCTGTCCTTCTACCGCTGGGCAACGGACGCTTGGCGCCAGGCCGCGACGGAGACCGGATTTGACCGATCGAGGGCCGGAAGCGATAGCCTGCGCTGTTCTAGCGACCTCTCCAAGGTTATTCCGCCGTTCTCGGCCGCCCATGTCCCAGCGGCAGAGTCACTACCCTTGATGCCCGACCAGAAAGCGGACCCAACGCCTTTTGCGGCCCATGCTGTTGAACTTCGCCGATCCGCCCCTCGGGTCGCGAGCGCGCAGATTGACTAAAGGCGCACTCGTGCCGCGTCAACGTCCTCAGCGGGCCAGAGCACGTCGTCCCCATCCAACACCCACGATTTATCCGCCAACGCAAACGCTAGCGCTCGCACGTTCGCGACAAAGAGTTCCTCCCACCGACACTCGATCCAGCACGCGGAGGAGACCTGCAAATCCGGCTTTGGTCCCTCGCCAACGTGTGTCACGGGGCCGTCCCGCCAATCCCAACCCTCGTTGGGATCCAGCCGCGCGAACACAGTGAACAAACGACCCTGCTCGTCTCGTAACTGGCCCACACCGTCCGCCGTGACTTCTGCCCCAGCATCTCGCAAAGCGGCCAGAACGAGCGCTCCCAGATCGGGCTGTTCCGAAACCAAGAATGCGCCCTTCATCGTCCAAGCTCCTTTACGATTGCGACCAGCTCGTCGGGGGAGCGCGCGATGCGGATCCCTTGTCGCGCCGCAGCCTCCCATGCTCCGTTCGGAATGTCTGGCGCGTAACCGATTGCCGTAAGCCCGGTGGTGGAGGTTGTCTTTTGAAGCTGGCCAGTTAGACCCCTCGCGTTACCGCTCTTCACCTGCACCACCATGTTGCCTAGGTCGACGTCGACCTCGCGACTCAGGCCGTCAGTCATGTGGATCTGAGAGTTGACCCCCTTCACCCGTCCGGGAAATGCTCGCTCGATAGCGTTTGCAGCGTCCGCCACGTACGGGTCCGCTGAACTGAACACTCGTCCGGCGTTCGCGCCCGCGCTACCCCTGTCTGCCGTCGCGCAGTCTGCGGACGCGCGGGCGATGCCCTTGGCGAAGGGAGCCGCAACTAGCGCGGAGCCGAGGAGACCTTGCCCGAAGGCTTGCCCTGATTCTGCAACATTGGTTGCGCTCAGTGAGGAAGTGAAGTCGTTGCGTATCGCGGCTATCGGATTGAGATTGTCTACGCATTGTAAGAAACCTTCGAAGGATGGACCGTTGCCTCCGTATTGCGCGAATCCAGCATGGCAGGAATTACCCAAACCGATAGCCGTGCCTGTCGGGTCCACGTTCCACGAGACAATGCCGCCCACAATGCCAGCCACGCCCTTCGCTGCGCCAATGATCTCGTTCGCGAAGAATGAATACGAGTCACACAGTTGCGAGTAGGAGCCGCAGTTGCTGGACCAGTTACCACTGGCATCGGTCCCGGTCAGCGGGTTGTTGAACGCGTAGGAGTATCCGGCCACGTACGGCATTCCCATGGGAACAGCGACCGGATCGTTGGCGGTGAACCGCCCGGTTGCCGATGAATAGTCCCGAGCGCGCATGTCGTACAGACCCGTGGCTGATTCCAGGTATTGCCCGGCGAAACCGATGGCCGAGGTGGCCAGAGACCCGGTCGCTGCGGTGCGCGCATTACCGAATGCGTCCAACGCACGGGTGCCCGAGACGGTTGATCCGGTGGTTGCGACCGCGGCGGTGATGTTGGCGAACGGGTCGCTGAGCAGCCAGGAACTGACCCCACCGGAGCTCTCGGCCAGTGCCGCCCCGGTACTGGAGGTCGGGTCGGTCAGCCATGCGGTGGTCAGCGAACCGGTTTGGTCATACTCGCCTGTGCGCACCGGGAGGCTCGACAGGTCATCCCACGCCCATGTCGCCTGCGTCACCCCTCCGACTGTGCGGGAGGTTCGGTTGCCCTTCGTGTCGTTGGTGTACGAAATGGCGGAGCCATTTTCCAAGGTCGCTGAGACTAATTCATCGGTTAGGTCCGTGGTGAATGTTGTCGTGCCGGTCGGGGTTGTCGAGGTCGCCAATGCCCCGTTAGGGGTCCACGTGTTGGTCACGGTCGGCGCCCCGGCGACCGTCTGGGACAGCAACTCGTTGGCAGCGTCGTAGGCGTAAGCGGTGGAGACGGTGATGGCCGTAGTGCCGGACACTGTGCGGGCGGACTGGGTTTTACGATTGCCGACCGTGTCGTAGGTATAAGACTTGTTCGGCGATGTGCTCGTGCAGCTCACACCCGTGGCTGGGTAGCATTCGCTGGTCAACCTGCTGACCGAGTCGTACCCGTACAGCGCCGTCGTCGTCGCCCCCGCAGCGGTCGTCGCTACCTTCGTCGGGTTGCCGCGGGTATCCCGTGTGATGTCGTACCCGTCGAGGACAGTCGAGGCCGCCGAATGGGTTAGCGACGTCATCTGACCTGCACTGTCGTAGATCATCGCTGTGGTTGTCGGTGTCGACACGCCCGCGCGGGTCACAGTGGACACACGCCCTGACTGGTCATAGTCATACTGAGCTGTGTGCAGGCTGCCGGCACCTGACGGCGTCACTGTCGTTAGCTCCCCAACACCGTTGTAGCTGTACGCCGCCGCCATCCCCGTCGACCATGCGGTGCCGGATAGTCGCCCGGCATCGGTGTAGGCGTAGTTTGTCGTCCCACCGCCGGGTCCTGTCCGCACTATGGACGTCGTACGGCCTGACGTGTCATGCGTGTACGCGCTGGACGCCACGACGTTGGCGTTCTGCACACGTTGTGCGGTCACGAGGCGTCCCGCGGCGCTGTAGTCGTAGGTGAAAGCTGCGGTCGCGTCGGAGAAGGTGGTGGCAGTCAGCCGATTGGCCGCGTCGTACGCGTAGGACGCGGTGCCATCGTTCAGGTTGCTAACAGTTGCGGTGCCCGAAGGTTTGACAACTTTGGTGATGTTGCCGACCGTGTCGTAGGACGTTGCGGTGACCCGGCTGAGCGCATCGGTCTGAGTGAGCGCTCGGCCGGCCTTGTCGTAGGTGTAGGTCGTCGCATGTGACAGTGGGTCAAGTCGTTTGGTGAGGTTGCCGACGCTGTCGTAGGAGTAGCTCGTTTTGGCCGCATTTGGCGCTGTGACCGATGTCGGCCAGCCCACTGTGTTGTAGGCGGTGGTGGTGACACCGCCTGCCGGGTCTGTGACTTTGGTGGGGCGGCCGTCCGCGTCATACCCGGTTGTGACTGTGCGACCCAAGGGGTCGGTGGTCGTGGTCGGGCGTCCAGCCGCGTCGTAGGTCACCGTGGTGGTGAACGCTGCTGGTGCCGCGCCCGGGACGTTCCCTCGCGGGTCGACCGTGCTGGTCCGGCGTCCGTCGGCGTCGTACGTGAAGGTTGTGCTGTCCTCGTAGTAGCCGGGGATGTAGGTGTCGGTGGACCGGGTGCGAGTCTGGGCGAGGAGTTGGCCGGCCAGGTCGTAGGAGTAGCTGGTGTAGACCCCATCCGAGTCAGTGGTTTGGGATTGCCGCCCCATGGCGTCGTAGGCGGTCTGCTGGTATCCGCCGGCGGCATTGGTCACCGCCGCTACGTGCCCTCTCTGGTCGTAGGTAGTTGTTTGCGTCACGCCGTCGGGGTCGGTCATCGAGGTCATCTGACCCACGACGTCATATTTGTACGACGTCACCCCTCCCGTGGGGTCGGTCACTGCTGTCAGCTGACCTAGCGCGTCATAAGTTTTGGTGGTGGTGTGCCCAAGCGCATCAGTTGTGCCTATCAGACGGCCGGCTGCGTCGTAGGCGCACGTGGTGATCGCGCCGAGGGGATCCGTGGTGGTTGCGACCCGCCCCGCGGCGTCGTAGGACGTCTTGGTGATCCTTCCGGCGGCATCTTTTGTGCTGGTGAGTCGGTTGGCGTTGTCGTAGGTGAACGTCGTGGCGTGGTTGAGAGCGTCGGTGGTCTTGGTTACCCGACCAGCGGCGTCGTACGTATTGGTCGTGATAGCTCCGACTGGGTCGGTGCTGGTCAGCATCCTGCCGGCCGCGTCGTAGGTGTGCCGGCTTACCGCGCCGGAGGGGCTTGTCGTCGACGTCGGCCGGTGTGCCGCGTCGTAAGTCGAGGTTGTGGTTCGCCCGCTAGGCGTCACCGTGGTGACGAGATCACCGGCAACGGTGTAGGTGTAGGTCGTGGTGCGGCCCAAGGGATCGGTCGACGTTGCAAGCAAGTTCGCAGGCGCCCCGCCAGTACCCGTGGTGTACGTGTAGGTGCTCGTTCCACCGTCCGGGTTGCCGACCGTGGTGACCAGGCCCGCAGCATTGTAGGTGTAGGTGGTGGTGAAGCCGGCGGCGTCCGTGTGGCTTGCGACATGGTCGGCCGTGTCGTAGGTCCACGACTCGGTGTAATTCAGCGGTGCGGGGGCGACGCGAAGCACCAGACGGTTCCGGTCGTCATATTCGTTGCGGTAGAGCCGGTCAGCAGCATCCACTGACGCCGCCGGGTTGTTGTTCCCGTCGTATAACTGCTCAACAACAGCCCCGTTCCCGTCGGTCTGTTTGACGAGGTTCAAGTTGTTGTACAGGTCGGTGCGAACCTTCCCCGTCGGATCGGTGACCGTGGCGGTCTGAGTGGTCGGGTTCCAGGCGAAGGTGGTCTTCGCGCCGGTCTGGTCAAGCTGGCTCGTGATGCGTCCCGCGGCGTTGTAGGTGTTGCGTGCGCTGATGTGCCCCAGAGGATCGGTGATGGACGACAACCCGCCGGTTGTCGCATACCCATATTTTGTAGTGGTGCCATCGACAGCAACTACCCCAGTCAGGCGCAGTGCGCCCGCCGTGCTGGTGTGGGTGTACCGGGCCGTCCTGCCGTCTGAGGTGGTCGCGGACACGATCCTGGCGTCCACGCCGGTCCCCGTCCACCCGAACGTGAGAGTCTGCCCGAGCGCGTCAGTAACCGTAGTCAACACACCGGCGGTGTACGCCAACGTCGGGCCCTGGCCGCGCTCGTCTGCCGCCGCAATCAGTACCCCTGTGGTATCGAAGGTCATGGTGTTGCCGGCCAGGTTGCGCATCACATGGGTGCCGTTTGGACCGTCGGACAGGCTCGCTGACACTGCCGGGTCGATGGGCGCGTACCCGCCACCGACGATCGCGCCGAAGCGTGTGCGCGTGCCGGACCCGTCGGTGAAGACCAGCTCCCCGGACGTGTTCGTCACAAGGGAGGCACCATAACTGAATGACCATCCCGGGCCGAAAGGCCCCGATGCGGTATCCAGCGAGTTGTACGTGCGGGAAAGGTCGATCGGTTGCCCGGGTGCCGTAAGGGACACGTCAGCGAACTTCTCCATCAACGCACCAGTGGCCGTATTCACCGGGTCGCCCGCCGTTGCTTGGTTGCCGGAGGAGTGACCCGCCCAGCAATCACAACCAAATGTCTGACCTGCGGTCAGTGGACGCGGGACCGGGTACCCGGCGTACACCAAACGAAGGCCCGGTGATTCTTGCAGGCCTGACCCAGAAGGGTCGTTCGGATCGACGTCGATGGCGAAACCTGCAGTCGATCCTGTGGGGCCTGCGCCTTTGACGGCAGCCCGCACAGCGGCGGTGACGTCGGTGAACCACCCAAAGTCGGGCCTGGAGGCATATTGGTGGGTTGATGTGACCGGGGCGCCGCAACGCGCAGCAGCAAGGTCCGTGCCGGTGCTCCCGGTCCCGATGCTCGAGCAGAGGGCACCAACAGTTGGCGTAGTCGAGTATTCGTAGCCACCCAAAACAGCTGAGCTGACTTGGCGTCCGGTAAGAACATTGACGTTGGCACCGACATAGGTGAGGAACGACTTCTCCCCTAACCCGTTGAAGTCGAAGCGACCGATGGCCACTTGTCCGTCGATGGGGTCTGCCAGTTGGCACGGTCCGCCACTGCAATCGGTCGCGCCCGTCGGTGCGAACGCGACCGCAAGGCCGTCTTTGTTTACCCATGTTTGGTCGACCCATTGCACGGCCGGGTCGAGGACCAGTGGGTATGCGGCGGTCTTCGCCCACAACGGATCGACACTGAGGTTGATCGCATATCCGCCCGCGGTGACGGACACGCCTTGGTGCGCACTGCCGGGCAAGCCCGGTCCCTTTTTCGCCTGAGTCCAGGCTGCGGGTGCTGGCAATGCCATCCCGGTGGCGAAGGCCACTTCAGCGGAGAAGGTCCACGCCTCACCAGCGCCCTTTTTCGGTTTGCCGAGGGTGTGTTGCGGGTCGGTGATTGTGAACCGGAATTTCGATTGGGTGCGCTTGTCGGCCAAGATCAGGTGCTTGCCGATGCGGCCACCCTCGGTACTGAATTCCAGATCGACGCCGGGGAACACTCCGGAATATGTGACCACACCCTTATTCAACGTCGGTGGGTTGATCGTGGCACCCTCAAGCCCAAACACCACTGGGCCGCTGACAGTATCTATCGTCACCAATGCGTCAGCGCTTACGCCGAAGTGCACCGGGTTGGCCAACCCGAGTGCTTGGAACGGATATTTTCCTGCCCCTGTGGTGATCGTCGAGTCGATTGTTGTCCACCCATCGACCCCACGTTTGAACGCGGGATGGGCAAACAAGTCCAGTGTCGTCTTGCCGTCAGTGGTCACTGAGTGACTGGTTGGAGTCCAAGACTCAATCCGTGCAGCCGCCACAGGAGGAGATGTAGGGGTCTTCTTCGAGGGCGAACTCGAACCGGGCACCTTACCCACTGGCGCCGGGGCGGTCGGGCGGGGTGGCACGATCGGGGCGCTCGGGGCGAGGGTGGGCGAGGGTGAAGCGGCCACCGCGGGGCCAGCTGTGACCATGCCGAGGCTTAGAGTAACTACCGCGACCATCGCAACGAGAGAAACCACCGCGCCGGAGCCGAATTGTGAACCTGTGGGCGTCGCGTTGGACACGTTTTCGTGCTCAGGTGAGTTCCAGTGAAATGAGCGCACGACGGTCAGTCTCCTTTGAGGAATGCGCTCTTTCTAGAGCAATGTTGAGGTATGCTAACACAATCACGGGCGGCCGCAACTCATCCACCGGAGGAATTAACCGAATGGATGAAACACGGAAATCTCGGCGTCTCATCGCAACGATTCTCGGTCTCGTTGCCGCGGGGGCCCTGGTAGCTTTTTGTGCACCGTTGATCACCCCGGGGTATGACGCATCGTTCACGTTAGCGTGGGGGCGCGACTTCGTCCGTGGCCATCCCTTGAACTTTGCGCACCCATCGTCTCCCACGCCGCACCCGCTCGCTGTGCTTGCTGGGGCGGGTGTAGGTTTCGCACCGGTCCACTGGGCCATCACCGCCGCCGGGGGCCTCAACGTCGTCGCTTGGTTGGCATCCCTGACCCTGCTGTGCTTCGTGACGTTCGAGTTGACCGCAAGCCGTATCGCCGTCGGCGCCGCCATCGGCTCTGCGGCAGTGAGCGCCCCAATCGGTCTGCTCGTCCTCGGCGCCTCAAGCGACATCCCTTACTGCGCACTCGGACTAGGTGCGGTGCTCCTGACCCTGCGATCTCGGCACTCCGCTGCCGTGGCGGTTTTCATGGTCGCGGCACTGTTGCGGCCTGACGCGGTCCTGCTCGCTTGTTTGCCGCTAACTCTGTCGTTCATAGGCCGCCGTGATCCCGACCAGCGCAGCGCAGCACGCCGTTTCACCTGGGTGTTCACTGCGGGGATATTTGCTGTTTGCTTAACCCTGGCCATCGCGGCATGGCTTGTAATGGGTGCAGCAGGCGGGGACCCGCTGATAGGGCTGCACTCCGCCAACACCAACGCCGAGATCAACAACAACCTCCGCGGCCCGGTTGTCGCCCTCACCCAGGCCCTACCCGGTCTGGCCGGTCCCACCGGATGGCTCACCCTGGTCGCAGCGGCGATTGCCCTAATTTCGGCGGCAGTGGCTCGCCGGACCCTAACGCGCGCGGCCCGAATGGGCGCGGCCCACCCGGTGCGGACCAGCAAACGCCAACCCGTAGCTGCCGCCATCGCTGTCCGGCACCGAATGCGCGCTGCAACCATCACCGGTAGCTTCATCGGCGTGGCTCTGATCGCCTACTTGGCTCAGGGACTGATTGGCACTCCGCTGGTCGCCCGTTATCTGCTCCTGCCGGCGTTGCTCAGCATCGCATTGGCTGCACTCTGCATTCCCCTGGCGGTGCGGCTCGTCCGAACCACGCGGGCATCCCTGACGGTGGCGGTGGTCGTAGCAATCGCCCTCGTCGCGGGAGCGGCCGGAGCGAACGTTTCCGGTTGGCAGGACGTTCTCCACGCACGCCAAGTACGAGCCGAAGCATTCACGTCCGCCGTCGAACTGCTCGACACCGACCTTGCACGACACTGCACCGCACCCGTTGTCGTTCGCAGCCCCGCCATGGTCGCCGTGACCGCGCTAACTCTCGATCGCCCGCTACGCGACATCACGGTAGCCGACCAAGCGGGCGCCGGAGTCCTGCTCCAGCCACTGACGAGGGAAGCCGCGGAGCTGGCCGGATACGGACCCATGACATCCCTAACGGAGCAAAAAAATTTCCCTACTGATGCCCCGCCTCGCCAGTCCAACCACAACTGGGCCCTATACAGCAGCTGCCAACCATGACAAATCAGCCGACCTTTCACACCCGAAGCGCTGCGACCCCCATATCCGTGTCGACCCCGCTCGAGGTGACCATCCTGCTACCGTGTCGCAACGAAGCGGCCACCGTCGCCATCTGCATAAACCTCGCTCTGGCCTGGATCAGCCTCCGCAACTTGACAGGTGAAGTCCTTGTAGTCGACAACGCTTCCTCGGACTCCTCCGCAGCCCGCGCTCTCACGGCCGGCGCCCGCGTAATCGACGAACCTCGCGTCGGCTACGGCAACGCCCTGCGCACTGGGATCCAATCCGCACACGGCAGGATCGTGATCATGGCAGACGCCGACAACACATACGATCTGACTAACCTCGACGCGTTCTACGACCCCATCGCTACCAACCAAACCCACGACATCGTCATCGGCGACCGCTTCGCCCTACCCCCCAGTCGCGCCGCCATGAGCCGGTACAACCACGCAGGCAACTGGCTGCTGTCAACCCTGACCCGCACCACCACCGGCCTATCGACCCGCGACATCCACTGCGGACTGCGCGCCTTTACCCGAACCACCATGACCGACCTGCCTACCTGGAGCACCGGTATGGAATTCGCCACCCATATGCTTATCCACGCCCACCGTCAATACCTACGCATCGCTGAAACTCCCATCACCCTGCACCCCCCAGCCGCCGGACGGAACTCCAACTTGCACCCGCTACGCGATGGGCTTCGCCACCTCGCCGCCATCGCCCGAGAAAGCCTCCGCGGACACGCTCCGCACCAATCCACATCAACGGTCCGAAAAACACAGCGAAATCAGGCGGATGACGCTCCGCGGTCTGCCAGCGACTAGGCACAAGAACAAGCAGGTGCCATTTGGCGTCGATCGTTTTCTGGCATTGCTGAGTGACCGGCCGAAGCTGGAGCTGAACGAGGAGCACCCCGATGCTGACAGAAAAGATCCCGCTTCGGGCCAGTGAGTGAAGCCGAGCAGAAGGCCGCCTTGAAAGCGACCGTAGGCCCGGACGACCAGCGGGCGGTATTTGGCCGTGTTCCCCGAAGCCGATTTTCGGCCGTATTGCGATATTTGGGGTGCCCGGAAGCGGAACCCTCACTGGGACGGTTTTCTCGATGCGCTTGCTCCTTCCAAAATCCACACCGCGCGATGACCAAGTCACAAACACACCAGAGCCTTGGCCA
>NZ_JBEPTM010000023.1:0-19854 GCF_040549525.1 Frigoribacterium sp. UYMn621
TGAGAGTTTCCTCGAAGGATCACACGGTGGCCGCGCCCACGTCGTCACCGACGCGGCAAGCCACCGTGAGTTACACCACTATGCGGGACGTGACCTGGCGATCAGCTGCTTCAGGGTCCAGGGCGGCTCAACGAAGCGATCCTGGCGAAAGAGTATTGCGAGCACCTCCTGCTGCCTTCCGTTGCCATCCTCACACAGGCGTGCGACTTCATCTGCGCTATAGACCGTGCGTCGACCAACGAAGGACACAATCCACCCGGGCGACGAAGACCTCGCAGTGGCCTCGACAACGCCGATGGCCTGTACTACACCTCCACCGCCTGGACCGGCAGACCGGTAGAAGAGAATGGTCGAACCCGGTGGCAATTCCTTGGTGTTTGCGTTCGACAGGTATGCCTTCCGTAGTGCGTTCCCGAAAGGCGCCGTGTCCGCGAGTAAACCACCCAGAGTCGTTTGTCCGTAAGGTCCAACGGATGGGGCGTCCGGAAACAGCCCCTCGTACCACCGGGGGATGATGGGCACGACGTACACGGCGGCGGTGCCCAATATTGCAGGTGGTCCGTGCAACACGTGATATTGAAGCGGGGTGTGCGCGTCAGATGTGTCCGCAACGAAGTGCTTCATGAAGATGTGTTCGTGCTCGTTTTTCGGGACAGCCCCAATGGGGACGAATCCAAATACGTGGAGAAAGTGGAGCAGCGACTGTTTTGATTCATCGTCGAGCACGGTGACGAATAGCTTGTCGACACGGTGGCGGTGAGCCCAGTTCAGGACGGTCTTCAGTAGTAGTTCGCCTAATTTCTCGCCTTCGGAACCGGCGTCTACCTTGAACGTCGAAAGCTTGGTTGCGCGATTGCCGGGGATAGTCGGGTGATCGTCGTCGAGCTTGACTATCGCGATGGCTCGATAGTGACCACGAGAGTCGACGACAACCCAGGTCCTCCGGCTCGTCTGCTGAGACGCAACCTTCCGAAGCCAGTCATCAAATTCCGGGTAGTCCTCGCGCAACGATTCAAAAATGGGCTGGGAAAGGTCGAGATTCGCAGCCTCGATCCGTTCGACTGATGGTGGGGTGGGCGGATCGGACGGGTGGAGTTGGTTAAGGAGATCGAGCGCCGCGTCTGCCGATATGACCTGATTTCCGAGACCGGCGCGCTCGGCACGCCTGCGCAGTTTCATATCTGCGGTCACAAGGTGGGTCGCGGCACCTGCGTAAACTGCAGCGAGCAATCTCAAGTCTCGGTAGTCGTTCGTACCGACCTTGCTCTGTCCCGCCAAGATTTCGAGTTGAGCAGGGATGTTAACCTCGATAATCTGCCCATACTTCTTCAGCGCAGCGAGATTTTGGTTGCGATGTCCATCATCGGCGGTTTCCAAAAGGTCGTCGCGGTTCGCAGGGTGCGCGACAATGCGGTGACCGTTTTCGTGGGCTGATGCGACAAACTGGGCGAGAGGGGCTTGTGAGAGTTCCATGGAACCGGCAAAGGGTTCCAGAGCGATGATGGCGTTCGTGTCGAGCAGAAAGGTCAGGTTCGGCCGATCGGGCATCTGTCCTCCCGCGCACAGTATGAACTTGACGCTATCGTCGCAAATCGCAAACATGAGCTATTGACACGCAGACGTGAGTGTCGAAAAATGCGCGGGGGACTGCTGCCGGCTTCGTTGACGTGCTGACTGCCCGATCACTCGTGCGAGGGCGTGGCACGGACCATCACTCCTTCCCTGCCACAACGTGCCTATGGCGACCCAATCCGTATCGAAGCGACTTAAGCGGACTGTCTGGACATGGGTTCTTGGTCTAGTTGGCTTGATTTCCTGGGCCAAGGCTGTCGGCAGTGTCGGCAAGGCGACTGCCGACTATGTAGCAGTCGACTGCGCCTGCCTCGGAGCGGCGGTCGGATTGTTTGTCTGCTCGCTTTGGAAGCGCTTCGCCTGGACCTCTGGCCGACTGAACGCCTCCGGAGGGGGCGGTCGCGTTGGATCGCCCATCGCCTCCAGCACGCAGCCGACAAGCCAGCGGCCAGGCAGGGCAGGCCGGTGGCTGTAAGCGCCCTATTGCGGTGTTGCGCCCGTGTCTGAAGCCGCTGCTAGCCTCGCCTCACCCGGCGATCGCAGCCGTCAATTGCTAGGAGCCCGCATGAAGCTGTTCCGCTACCGCCGGCCGTCTGTGAACCAGCTGCTCGGCGTCACCGCCGCGAAGCGTCGGGTCAAACGTGAGCTCGGCATCTCTCAGGTACAAGCTTGGACGAAGCCGTCTCGGGTGAAGCAGCGGCTCAAGCAGCGCGCCGGCCTATACTCGCCGGCAATGACGGTGATCCGGCAAACCGGGAAGGGGAAGCTGCCTAGCCTCCTCGGACTGTTCGGTCGAAAACGCTAACCACCGCGCTCACGCGCGCGCCTCTCCCCGCCCGCTCTGCGTCTCCGTCGAAACCCTCTTCGGCACGCCACACGCCCCTCCCCGCTCTCGCCGTGCCTCTCCAGCGCCAAGCTCGCGCAGCGTCCCCTGCACACACCTCCCGTCGCGTCCCGCAACCGGCGTGCCCCTGACGGGCGCTGCCGCGCATAGGGTTGTCATGAGACGCCCCACCACAGCCACCGCCCTCTACCTCACAGGCGCCCCGGGTACGACCTGGCGCGTCCAGACAGCCGACGGCGCCACCTACGAGGTTCAGTTCGCGGCCACCTCGCAGCCAACAATCGTTCGACGAGGCTCAGACGTTGCCTCCGACCGCCACCCGCGCCGCTTGGCAGCCCTCGAAGCGGTGCTTGGAGAACCCCTCAGATTCACAATCACAGGCCGCGAGCGGTTCGAGGCGGTTGTCACGGGCATCAGCAGGGTGCGCCCATACTGCGTTCGCTGCGGCGAGCGGCTCTTCGGGATTTGCACGCGATGCCTGGTGGATGCCTCACACCACTACGCGGAGACGAAATGGGTCGGAAAACCGCTGACGTGGAGGCGGCGAATGGTCAATCGGCTTGAGCCGCTGTTCCGGCTTCTTGACGGGCGTTGAGGCCCTGTGAGTACACACCCTCGTCCTCGCCTCTTTCTCGACCTCGACGGGGTGGTAAACGCGCCACATCCACCTTGGCTGGAGACCACCACCTTCACCGTGAGCGACCACCGCGGCGACCACCGCGGCGGGGGCTACGTCACCACCTACAGCATCACTGTCGCTCCGGCGATGGTCGCCGCCATCGACCAGTTGCGAGCCGACTTCGATCTGGAACTCGTGATTCTGAGCACCTGGCTGGAGAATCCGGAGATGATCGGCCAGCTGACGGAAGCCTTGGACGCGTTGCACCACCCCCGCCTGTTGACGATTCCCAAAAGGAAATTCGGTGGCTATCGGTCGAGCCTCTGGAAGAGGGAAGCGCTGATTGAGGACCTCGAAAATGACCCACCGTCAGCTTTCATCTGGGCTGATGACGATGAGACGCCCTTGCACGGGGATTTCGTACGGCAGGTCTACGACCTGCCCTCACTGATGCTCGGACCAGATCCGGAACATGGGATCACGCCAGGCGATCTGGTGACCATGCTGGATTTCTTGGAGCAACGCCGGCACTGAATGCTGCGCCCCCGTTTCGGGGGCACGATTCCGGCTGAGCGAATACCCGCCTGGTCTCGCCGCGCATAGCGACGTCATGGACAGCTACGGAATTCTCCTCTCCAGCGCCTCCGAGACAGCAGGCCCGCTCGTGAGCGGCAGTTACCCAACCCGGGCGGGCGCCGCGGCTCAGGCGGATGTGATCTGCCGCGCCCAGCCGGGTCTCGAATACGATGTCGTGGCGTGGGCGTCGGCGGGTGGGCTCTGGCGCTCGGGGACCGGAGAGACACCACGCGAAGTGATCGATCGGCGCTGGGCCTGAGCCGCGCCTACAGCCACGGGTCGCACCCATCCCGAACCTCCGAGAGGGCTTCGCCCCTCGGCGAGAGCAGAACGTACCCGACCCGCCTCCAAGGCTGCGCCCCTGCTTCCGCCCCGCAGGCGCGACGCTCGCCCGCGCCTTGAGCCGTAACGCCGACGGGGCGCCGGCTATCTGCCGGGCGGCGATACGAGCGCGGTGCGGGGGCAGGACGGGGCTTGGCGGGCGGATCGGGAAACGTCGCGATAGCGGCAGCTGCGCTGCGGAGACGCGATGGGGCTATCCGCCCGCATGAGGCGTGACGCTGGCTGGTCGACGACAGGGCGGTGCTGGTCGACGGCGGTGGGAGATGAGGTGGTGCCGGGGGTTGCGCGCGGGAGGGAGCGGGTGACTGAGGGACGAAGGAGGCCGCGGTCAGTCGGCGGCCAAGACTCGACGGACGGTCCGTTCGCTGACACCGAGGGCGTGGCCCACTTCGACCACGCTTGCGCCTGAGGCTCGCATCGACTTCGCTGTGCGAACCCCGAGGGGATCGAGAGAGGGCCTGCGGCCGAGCTGAACGCCGGAGCGCTTGGCTTGCTCCAGGCCAGAGAGTGTCCGTTCGCGAATGAGCGATCTCTCCAATTCGGCAACCGCGCCGAGGATTGACCACAAGAGGCGGGACGTCGGAGACCGGTTGTCGAAGTCGCCGAGGTTAAGCACCCGGACGACGACCCCGCGCTCGACGAGCTGGTCGACCGTACGCATGAGATCGGCGAGGCTGCGAGAGAGGCGGGAAAGCTCCACGACCACGAGCACGTCGCCTCCACGGAGGTGGCTCACGGCATCAGCGAAACCCGGGCGGGTTTCCGTTGCGCGGCCGCCGGAGAGCTGGTCAGTGAAGACCCGGGTGGCGCCTGCCTGGGTGCATTCGAAGATCTGGCGATCGAGCGATTGCGAGTCGCCGCGTGAAACGCGGGCGTAGCCGTAGACAACCGGCACAAAGGTCCCATAACCGGTTTCGCCCGGATCGTATTTTGACCGGGTTTGTGCCGGTGCGATCTCCCCGGATTCGCATGGCGGCCGGTCGGTTGACATTTGACAGGCATAACCGGCCGGTTCTGCCTGTATTTGCATAAGTCTCTTGTGCGCGGCAGATGGGGGTCGAAAGGCGCACTTTATGAGCTGAACTCACGTGTCTAGTCTGACGCTCAGCGGCGACCCACTCGATGCGCATCGTTATCGGCTGTTGAGCACTGCCAGGTTTCGCCAGGCGGTCAAGGCTTGAGTTCTTTCGATTCCGCCTCCAGTCCGTCAAGGAGGATGTCTACGATGCGCGTTCCCTGGAGTAGCGCCTCGTTCCGCCGGATGGCCTTCATTTCACGCTCCTTCAGGAGCGTTACGAACTCGGTGTTGTCGGTGAAAGCTCTCAGAGCTAGCCCTAGGGCGTCGCTGCTGATGTATCGAGAGATCTCCAACACACTTTCAAGCATCTCTGTCCTCACGGGGTTTCCGTGGGCAATCCCGTTGCGCACACGATGCCACCGCGCAGTGAGAATGTCCCAATCGTTGTAATAACCAGATCGGAGCGATAGGTATAGCTGGGCGCTGGTGATGCTTCTCAGCCTTGTCGTCACGTACGATCGCTCCGATTCGACAGGGCATAGGCGAATCAAATCGGCTTCATGTCGGAGGAGAGAGGAAAGCAACGATATTTCTGAGGTCGAGTTGAACAGTTCTCGGCGCAAATTCTCGACCTCAGCGGACCTTTGTGGGCCACCTCCTCCGTACAGACAGATCTGAGCTGCACGATTGACTTCAGCCCACCATCTTTCGTGCATCCATTCTCGCTCTATCGCAGATTCGAGAATCTTCCGCTCGACCCTCGCATGCATGGCAATGTAGTCGACAATTTGGTCCTGCAAGACGACGACTGTCCGGTCCTGCGCTTTCCCGGGAAGACCCAGCAAGGCTTCCCTGCTCCGCGTTGAGTCAGATTCCGTCGACGCGCGCACGGCCTCGATCAGGAGATCCGGCATCGTCCGTTTTGCCCAGGCTTCACCGATGTCCGGAGCGAAGTCGCGGATTGCGTCGGAGGTGATGTTCATCCCGCGATAGTCAGCGGAATCGGGCCCACGGACGGAGCTCCAAGACCAGCTAGAGCTTCCTCTCCCATCAAGAATTAAGGTTGCGTGGTCCCCGATTGGACGAAGCCCTCCGCTTCGCCAGATCACGAGATCAAGAAGTGCATCGGCTATTGCGATCGCGTCCTCTTTGGCTCCTCTGACAACACGTCGGCCGAGGTCAACACGGACGAGCAGCCCAACCTCTGGAGTGATCGTGCCGGTTTCGTAGGTGTATTTGTAAACTCCCGTCTGCGTGAGCAAACTCAGTTCATCTCGGTACTGAAAATTTTGCCCATCGTCGAGCGCTGCATTCGGGATGCTCCATCCCGCGTCCAGAAAAGTAACGTCCCCCGCCGAAACAGGGTTATTAACCCGGCCGTGCCGATACCCGAGCCAAACGACACAGCTGCCAGTTTTTGGCAACTCCGAAAGGAGCCCTTCTACCGCTTGTAGCCGGTCTGCAACGTCAAGTGGTTCCTTGAGATGCCGTTCGAGTGTGCCATTCTCCGAGCTAGTGATGTCCGTGCGTTCGTGTTCCATTTGAAGAAGCACTTGGACTATTCGTTTCAGGAGCACCCTGGCGTCATGACCGGCCACATCGAGTTGGGCTCGAAGCAGATCCACTATCGACCTCAGGTCTCGGGAGTCCGCAGTGCCTTGTCGCGCAAGACCGATCAGATCATTCCAGGTGGCGGTAATCGCCTTCGGGCTACACAATTTTCCAATGAGTTCCGTGCGCCTGGCTAAGGCTTCGGTTCGGGCTTCCGGCCGCGCTTTCTTATTTGCCGCGATCAGATTCGAAATGCCCAGCTTGTAGGTATGGAGCTCTGGAGCAAGAACCCTACGGAGGAGGGCTCCAACCGCGAGGTTGGCGAGATCCAAGTCTCGCTTTAGCGACTTGCGATTTTCTGCGCGATCCCATGACTCTTCGCCGGCGAATCGAATCCAGTTCGAAACTTCTGCGACCACCACAGGCAGAGGGACAGTCGAGATCAGACCTTCTACATCCCGAAGACAGGAAGCCAACGCGTGAATGAAGGGAGGGCTGTGATCGTCTTCGCCCTCTTGTACGTTGAAATCGCTGAGCATGACATGAGTATGACCCAGCTCAAGTGGCGAAAAGCCACGGGCGCCGTCGAATGGGACCGCTAATCTGGAACCTGACTTCGCCAGGTCGCGGCGGATCACGGTTCGCCATTGATGCGTCAGCAGTGCGGGGCAGGAGATGAGCCAGCCTGCGAAGCCACCAGGCTCGCAGTCCGGCGTGCCCGGCGTCGGGAGAGGTCGTTGCCGGGCGTTCCTGATCGAGCGGCTGTTCCGGGCACCACCCGGGCATCTCGATCAGGAAGCGCTGTGCCTTTCAAACCTGCGTCACATCGGCGGGTCAGGAAGGTGTCATCGCCCAGAGACTGTCGGGGACCGGGGGTGCGGGCAGGAGGGGGCGTACCGGCGCCGGCTCGGGGGCCACATCCAGCTCCGTCAGCTGGTCGATTCTGAACGAAAACTCGCTGAGATCGACAAAATCCGGCGTGACCGCAAAGGTCCGCTGTACGGGTGCTCGGAGCCTTCCCAGGGCTCGAACATCCACCTTGGGAAGCGGTGCGCTGATACGATCCGCGGCACCCCAGTGGTCATCGAGATACGCCGCACGGAACCGGCGCGGCTTGCCGGCCACTTCTTTGACAAGGCCGACGCCAGTGGCGAACGTCAAGAGCGTGGTGGGGTCGTCGATCTCCGGGAAGACCATCTTTGAGGTCTCGGAATCCTCCAGACGGAAGCTGATCCGAGTGGAGAGCTGCGACCGAATCGCTGTGGGCAGAATGGTCGAATCGGGGCGTTGCGCGATCAGAACAACTCGGACGCCGAATTTCGCGCCTTGGGAGACGACTGCCAAGAGCTCGGTCTGAAGATCCTTCGCGGCCAGTGCATCGGGGCTCCGCAAATAGTTGCTGGCCTCGTCAATCACGACCACGATCAACGGCTGTTCCTCAGTGAAGACGTCAATCTTGTCGCGACGCTGTTCTCGAAGGAGCGGCTTGCGGCGGTCCATCTCGGCGCGCACCCAGCGCAACATCTCGGTGACTGGCCCCGGGTGGACGTCGTTGGTTGCCCATGACACCAGATGCTCGAAGGGCGCAATCGTGGTGTCATTCGGATCAGCAACCAGAAGACGCGCCGCTGCGCCCATTCGGAGAACGTGGGTCAGAAGGGAGTAAGTAAGAACCGACTTGCCGGAACGCGTCGCGCCGGCCACCAGCAAGTGGGCGCTCCCTGCAAGGTCGATCGAGACAGGGTCGCCGTCCTCGTCGATTCCGAGCTCCCAAGGCGTGCTCGGGTCGATCATCGTGCTCGGGTCTACGGTGTAGGGAACGGTATCGGCGAGAGGATCAACGGTGCGCTCAAATCGCATTCGGCCGCTGACGACGTCGTCCTGGACCTTCCAATACGCACCCGTGATGGGAATCAACGCGCGAAGAGCTGTCAACCAGCGATCGATCCGATCTGCCGCTCTGAGATCTGCTGGATATCGGACAACGTCGACGGTGCCGGGCTGCCCGTCGAGAGTGTTAGGGACCACCACGATCTCGATGTCCCAGCATTCCAGCTGCAATAGCGCGGCGAGGCGATCGCGGAGCCCGAGCCGCAAAGTTGGCAGTTCCGCAACGAACGCGTCCCGGTTGAGCGGGTCCCACTCGCAGAGAACCTTCCCCTGAGCCCGTGCTTGGGCATCAATGAGGCCGGCGTTAACGGCACTCAAGACGCCTGGCGAAAGTTTCCATAGCTCATGGCCTACTGGCCGAGCAGCCGTCGGCTCCAGCTCAACAATCGCGGTCACCCGGTTCTCGCTCTCGCCAAGCGACATGCGGCGGTGCGACTCCTCTTCGTCGACGTGCGTGAGCACAATTTTCTGCGGGGTTGAATCGGGGTGCAGCTGATAGCCCGGCAGCTCTATCTTGAGCCGCTCGTTCGAAGTGGTGAGCTGGGAGCCAGCCCCCGCTGGGACGGGGGTGATCGTGATGATCCCGGCCTTGTCACGGTGGATGCCCGAGTGTTCGTTCCAGTCGGCCGTGGTGCCGCCGCCGAAGGTCTTCACTAGGGCGGGGATCAGTTCTGCTTTGAGTGCCCGCTGTTTGCCGGCACCAAAGGAGACCCCGGATGCGGTGAATGCGGCGTAGGTAATCCATCCGCCCACCGTCAAGATGGCGAGAAACGGGCGCTGATCTGTCAGGAAGCTTGAAATCGCGGGGGAGATGCTGCTGACGAAGCCAAGCCCGTAAGCCTCCACAAGTGGCAGAGCGACTCCTGCAGAAACCAGCGGGATCCAGAGATCGTCTATGGTCGCCCGGTAGGCCTTGAACGCCGCCGCCGCTTTCCAGTGCGAAATGTTGCCTGCGACTGCTGCGGCCGCGGCGATGCTCAGCAGGATTGTGATGACGCCGCCCCCGCCGAGGGCGCTCAGGTAGGCGAGCACGGCAAGGATGATCGTGCCGACAACCTTCGTAGCCCTCGTCCGGATTTCGGCAGTCTTGAACTCACCGGCCGTCAGAAGATGAAAGCCTCCGGTGCCGAGTCGAATCGCGCGCTTACGAGCCCCCATTGGAGCTCTCCTGTTCCTGCCTGGCCGGAGCCGGGGTCGGCTCCTCCGTCGGTGTGATTCTCTGCGTTGCGGCGGCGAGGCGCTTAGTCCTCATTCGCGGCACTCCTCTTCTTGGCGAGGCGCAGGATCCCAACCGCAGAGGCGGCGATGAGGGCTGCGAGTAAACCGAGCGCAAGCGTGATTGGGAGAGCCGGGGATAGGGGAGTGGTTTGCTCGGCGGGGGCGGTGGTCAAGACATGTGCGGGTTTCTTTGTCCCGGGTGGCTCAGGTGACTCGGTCTCGGCAGGCTTTGGCGCGGTCAGCCCCAGTGCTGCATACTCAGCGGGTTTGGCGTTCGAAGCGGTCAGGTATGCGCTCAGCGAGCTTGTCGATTCACCGACATGGACCAGGGTGTACGCGTCTGTCGTCCCCTTGTATGTGATCGAGAACTTGATCGCATAGGTAGGAGCAGCCTGGGCTTGCGCGCCTTGGCAGACGGCGACGGCAGTTCCGTTGTTCGCAGGCCCGAGCGAAATGTCGAGAGCGTTGCCAGAGCTGAGCTTCCAGTCAGTCGAGAACGCGGTCCAATCAATCGCCTGGCCGAAGGGCGCCAGCGCCAGGAGATAGCACGGGTGGCCGGGCTGGGAAAGATCGATCTGGGTCCCACCCTCGGTTGCGAAGGCTGGACCTGGGATGGCGAATGCGGCGATGAGCACGAGTGCGGTTGCCGTGAAGACTTGGCGATTCACGTGGTGCCTCTCTTTCGAACATGGTGTGCTGGCGGCTTTGACGGAGCGAACCAGTCGCCGTCACTCCTGTTGTGCGCGGCTTTGGCGAGAAGGGATTGCACCGGCATGTAGTGCGCCTTCTGCCGCACCTCATGCCGCCTCCCCGCCAACACCACGCAGCGGCACGAACCCCCACAACCAGCCGTCCACACGGGCCACGGCGTAGCGGTCGAAGCGCGCCCCGCTGGCGAACATCCGCCCCGCGTTATCAGCTTTGTCGCCAAAGGTCGTGAGCAGGTCGGAGTCGGACACTGGCTCTTCACTGCGGATTAGGAGGCGGTCTTCGGCGGTCCAGGATTCTCGGTCTAACCACGGAGGTAATGATTGATCAGGGTTGGGTTCTGGGAGATATGCGAAGGCGAACCTCTCTCGGAGGAGGAGCTCGATTAGCCAACCCGGCATCGGCTCGCTCTCGAACCGCACCGTAATGGTTTGGCCGGCGATGGTCGCCTCGCTGCCCCAGCTGGCGAGGGCAGCGATCTGTTGCAGATCAGCCAGCGAGGTATCGGCGGATGTATCGATCACGACAACGCTGCCGACGGCGCTGCTAGAGATGCTGAGGATCATGAGAGAGCTCGTTTCTGTGGAATCGGTTGGGTTGATGCGTTGCGGCTGCTGCGCTAGACGGCGTGGCGTTCAGCTGAGTCGTTGGCACGGTGAAGTCCGGCGAGCCAGACGACCCGCACGTGCTCGACTCCCGCGAGTCCAGCCAGTCGTCTCGCGACACGATGCGCGCGGTCCTGCTGGGCGAGGGGCGGCAACTCGAGCGTCTCATTCATAAGGAACGGGTTCGGGCTGTCTACTGCGGAGATCGCGGAGGCGAGCCACCGGGCTGGCCCGGATGCTAGTGGAATCTCAGGGATGTTCCAGTCCGGTCTGAAGCCGTAGACGCCCATGATCGAGCGCAGCGGGTCTCCCGCCCAGGACACCCTGCCGTCCGCGGCGAGGGAGATCGAGAGCTCCAGCCGCCGACGCGCGGCGGCCTGCTCGGGTGTTGGCTCGAAGCCGTCCAATTCCTCAATGCTGCCGGGCGCGATGAACGGTGGGCGGTGGTTCGAGGTTGGGGCCCCGTTAGAGATGGTCGGTTTCATGAGCTGCAGCTTTCTGTTCGGTGGAACTGAATGGGGGTCGTGCTAGATAGATTCGATGGTGACGAGGGAGGCATTGTGGGCTGCTAGCCAGGGGGCAACATAGGGAACGCCGGCGCTCTTCCAGGTGAAGGATTTCCACTCACCGGTCCTGCTGTGCCGACAGAACGCGCCCATGTCAAGGCCGACAAGCCGGATCTCGTGAAGGTCGGTGGGTTCAGTAAAACCCTCGCGGTGGACGAGCTCTGCGATCACCTGAGCGATCTCGTCGTCCGTTGCATCAGCCCCAACGGGGCCGATGTTAGCTCGGAACGCCGAGACTGTTTCGGGCGTGGGGACGAGGGTCCGGGATTTATATTCGTAGGTCAGAAACAGGTCGGTATTCGCCGCCGCTGCTGCTGCTTGGGCTCTGAGGCGGTCGCCGCGAGCCGCCGCCGTACCGACCTGGGGCTCGCGGGGGAGCGACTTTGGTGAGTGATAGTTCGCGGTCATGGGGCTTCCTTCTGGTCGTGGCTGGGGGAGGAACTACAGGGCGATGAGACGAGCGGGGGATGTTGCGGGGGGTTGGATGATGTCCCAGCCGAGGTCAGCGAGCATGGCTGTCGACTTACGGAACTCGGCAGCCGAGACCAATAGCGGAACCGCAAACACTTGGCCGCGGACCCGGTCGATCGTGACTTCCGTCAGGTCGAAGAACCAAGACAGTTCTGCGTGGACAGTTCGCGCTGTGCCGCTGGTCAGCCGGCCCCCGATGAAGACGAGGATCGACGTCCCCTCCGCTTCGAAGCGGATGGTGTGCCGGCGTTGGGTCCGGCTTCGGAGACCGATCTGAATGCTCCTCTTGATGTTCATGATCTTGATATGCCCGAGCCGTACCAGAATAGAAATGGGGCTGCCGGAGATTCTTTACGCAGCTGTGAGCGCGAGTTTGAGCTGCGCTGAGGCGCGCTTCCGGATGCCGTCGACCGCCTGCGGGCTTGCCCCGAGCGCGGCAGCGAGTTCCTGGCGGGTGAGGCAATCAGCGTCAGGGTCGACGTTCGCAAGGTTGCGCATGACGAAGCGCTGCGTTTCGGTGAGGCCAGCGAGGAGGTGCTCGACGTAGAGGCGGTCGTCGACTATCTCTGCTGTAGAGAATCCGCGCTGTGGGGTGAGGTCCCCAATGGTGGAAGTGCCGTCTTCACCTGCGGGCGCATCGAGCGGAGTGGCGGTCCTCCACGCGAACGCGGCCGCAGCGGCTTCAGCGGCGGCCCGCCCCTTGGCGCGGTCCTTGCGGGAGCTGACGGTGCCGCCGCTGCGGAGGTGGTACGCGGCCTGCTGGACGGCTTCGGGGATGACGACGGCCGCACCGCTCTTCGCGACCGACCGCGTGAGCGACTGCATGATTGGGCCGTAGACGTGACTGGAGAAGGCGCCGAGGGCTGGATTGAAGCTCTTTGACGCCGCGACGGCGGCGAGAAGGGCAACCTGGGCGAGGTCTTCTGTGGATACGCCCTGGTTACGGAACCCCTGAGCGAGCTTGTTCGCGAGGGGGCGGACGGAGTCGATGAGACGGTTGAGCTCGTTCGCGGCGGCGCGGTTGGCTTTGGCGGCCACGGTCTGCGCGAGACGTGATTCGGGCGTGGACTGGCTGTACATTTTGGTGGCCTCTCATGGCGGATAAGTTGGTGACTTACCTGAATGAGTGCGGCGAGGCCCGGATTCTCCGAACAATTTCTGCCCGATCAGACTCGACGGAGCTGATTGGCCCTACCGGCAATGGGATGCCCCGTAAAAGGGCGCAAAACAGCGGAATGCGTTGTCAGAACCCAAAAAATCAACTGATATACGCGTGGAGAAAAGAGCCGGTCCGGGCTATATTCCCCAGCGCGGCCCTAAAATCTTGGTCTCGCCACCGATCAGCAGATCGTTGAGCACGGAGCTCATCGCTTCCTGCATTACCGCGGCGACCTGAAACACATCCGCGGTAGGGACTTCCAAGATGACCTCATCATGCACCAAGAGGGCGAGACTGGTGCCGGAGCCCAGGGCCTCTATAAGCCGGCTGACACCGCCATAAAACACATCGCTCGCGGTCCCTTGAAGCACGGTGTTGAGCATTTGGTACGACCCCTTGCGGGGCAACGGCAGCGGCCGACCAGCCGGGGTGAACAGCTGCGTCTTATCGTCGGCAGCCTTGCGGCACGCCAGAGAGAACTCCGAGAGCTGTGGGTACGCGCGCCAGATCGCATCAATGATCGTCTGGGCCTGGGCTTTCGGGATTGCCAGTCGCGCGCTCAGCCCCCCAGCTCCGGTGCCGTACAGAATGCTTAGGAGGCTGATCTTGGCCTCAGACCGAGCATCTGGGTCGGTGCGGGCGCCTTCACCCTGAATGGCGACCGCGAGCTCCACGTAGACATCGCTGCTCGTGAGCGCCCAGGTCATCGCCGTGTCCCCTGAGAGAGCCGCGCCGACCGAGGGCTCCACACGGTCAAGGTCGAGGCTGAGGAACGTCATCCCTTCATCTGCGAGGATGATCCCGCGGTGGACACGGGCCAGCGCGGTCAGATTTGGGGAGGTCATCTTTCCACGACCCGTTCGAGCCCCGCGAATGATGATGCGGGAGAAGACGCGGTCACCAACGAGGCCCTTATGAATCTGATCCAGAGAGAGACGCGCCGACCGACGGCTCGCCGCGGCGCGAAACCGCTTCCACGCGTACCGCGCCTCGGGCGAGTCTGGAATGTCAACACGATCGAAATCATCCCGGCTGAGGCTTGGCTTACCGTCGGGATCAGTGAGGGTGATCCCGAACCGGGCCAGCCATGCGGTTGCCGCGGCTTTGTCCTTCTCGCTATAGGTGGCGGTCAAGTCGACGCCGTCCTCACGAGTGGCCTCAACAGTCGCGGCGCGGTTTGCAGTGCGCTCCTCGTTCAGCCGGACGACGTCAACCCGCCAGCCCTTCGCTTGGCGCTCTCGGACCGCCTGCTCCAAGGCGACACTCGGCATCGTCGCCGCGCGAACGGATGGCAACGTTTCGACAGCCGCCGCGCTCATCGAACGTGCTACCGACAGCGCGGCGCGGTCGGCCCCTCTTGGTCGGACGATGGGCTCCTCACCTGGTTTGGCGACGGCGTATGCGGTCGAGGCGTCGTAGATCCAGCTGAACTCCGAGACCGGGATTGACAGCGACTTCGCGATCGCCAGTACCGTGACCACCGCGGTGTCGACCCAGACCTTCCGCCCAGAGTGGGCGAGCGCTGCGACAGCGGCGCGGGCGATCTGATCGTTGTCGAGCACGATCGTCCAAGCCTTCTCGATGTCCGCGACGGCGAATGAGGTGGCGGCGGCGTTGGTCGCCAACCCCAGGGGGCGCTTAGCCAGAAGCCACTCCCTGAACGCAGGGAGGGTGTCCTGGTCGACGATGGTGGTCATTCGAATACAAACTCCGAGCCGGGGGCCGGGGCAGGTTCGGCGGCGCTCGGCCGGGTGATGGGCCTGCCGTCTGTGTCGAGCTTCTCAAAACGCCATTTCCTCGACCGCTTTGATTTCTCGCTCTGAGCGACGACCTGCACTCGGAAGATGTCCCCTTCGTAGGGGATGGACGTTCCTCGCAATGATCTGAAGTGCTTGCCATAAGCGCGGTTTGCGACCTCGCCCGACTCGAAGTGAAGCCCGCGGAGGTCGTCGGGAAGGAAGACCGACTCGCCGCCCTTGGCGGCTGGGAGTGTAGCGATTGTCCGGAAGTGCCCAATGTCGAACGGCTCACCCTGGGTTGCTTCGTAAAGTGCGTGCCAAAGCTCACCGTTGTCTTCTGAGAGGGTGTCTGTTGCATCTACGGAGGCAAGCCATGTGGACATCGCAAGGGTGTGGGCGTCTACACCGGAGGCTGTCTTCAGGTGACTCATGGCGCCGAGGATGACAGCTGCCCAGTCGTGGGTGAAGGAGTACGGCGGGATCGAATGGGCGGGCCCCTGCTGCATGCCGTAGAGGACGATCGTGTGCACGGCGCTGATGAGGGCAGGCCTGTTCTCGACGATGTAATGGATGAGGTTCTTGTGACGGAACCCGTCACGCATGAGCACGGAGCCCTTACCCTCCCACTGGAAAGCGCAAGTGATGAAGCGTCGGCCTGCGTCTCCTTCGAGGTAGACGTTGTTGCCTGCTGCAGTGGGGATTACCCCTGAAACTGGGATCGCCACGGACTGACCGAGCTTTCGCACAACGAACTCACCGTCGACTGAGGTGGTCGCCTTCGTTATAGTGTCGCCGCCGAGCCCTGAGCCTCGTTTGACCTCATCGCAGTGGAGAAAACGCCCGTGCGAGAACGCCAACGTAGCGAGGGCTTTCTCCGTCTCAATGTCAGCTGCTTCCGCCGACCGGAACGACTGGCACCCCGGGTGGCCCTGCGCCAACACTCGCCCTGAGAGTAAGAACAGCGACTTTCCTGTGCCCCGGTTGGTGGCCGTCGCTAGCCAGCCGGGAGACCCCGTGATCGCGGAGCGGCACACTGCTGTGAGGAGAAATGCCATGTGGCGCGCGCGGTCAACCGGCGTTGCGTGACAGAAGGAGTCGATGAGTTCAAGGTCGAGGAACTCGTAGGCAGCCTGAGCTTCGGCGAGGGTGGGGCGCGCGGGCGTTGAGTACTCTGCAGCCCACTTCTTCCGCTCACGAAGGGGGATGGCCACGATGGCGCGCGCGGCGCGATCGTATCCGGGCGCCGATGCGATGGCCCCCGCACCCGTCAGAATCGGTTCGGTGGCCAGGTGTTCAACCGGAGGGAGCACAGCGGAACTGCCGAGCGCGCTGAGCACTCCCATGACAATGGCTGGCGGTATCGCGTGGCGGTAGGTGACCTTCTTGGTTCCGTCCTTGTTCTCATGGGTGGCTACGAGTTGGGCGACGGTGAGAAGGAGGGTCGACGCGTTCCTGTCGTCCCAGGTCTTGACGATGCCGGACGGCAAGAGACTGAGGAGATCGACATGAACTCCGCCTACCTGATAGCTGAAGCACAGAGGCATGGACACGTCGTTCGCACTCCTCGCGGCTCTCACGGCCTCAGTGAAAGCCCGAATGATCAAGTCGGTCGGTTGGTTCTCCTCCACGAGCACCCGTTCGCCGCGAGCGGCCAGATACTCAATTGACAGGTGGACATGGCCTTCACTAACGAGCCACTCGGCGGTAGCTTCGGCTGACCCTCCATGACGCGTGTTCTGGGCGATGATGTCGAAGGCACGGAACGTCTCCGGGTTGGCCCCCGGGTTGGCGATGAAGGTCGCCGTCGAATGAAGGAGCTCCCCGCTGCGCTCCGGCGCCGCGTCGCGGTCATCTGCCGCTTCCACTGGGGGGAGGGTGAACACGGTGCGGAATCCGTCCGATTCGCCCTCGACCCAGCCGTTCTCCGTGAGTGCTCGGGCGACGTCTGCCGTTGGCGTCTGGCGGTTGATCATGTCTCTGACCGCGTTGACCTGGGTCGTGTGGGACCGGACATCGTGGATGCCTTTGGCGTGACGGTCACGCGAGTCAGAGAGCTCGTCGACGATGGTGCTCAGGCCCAAGAGCTCGAACGCAGTGATAGGAGTGAGCTCGCCGCGGGTCCCGGCGATGACGGCGATGTGCTTGGACGACCCCGCCGTCGTTGGGCTCGGAGAAGTCATGACCGAGGCGCCGAAGCGGATTGCCGCGGAGATCTCACCCGCCTGGGTGGCTGTCCGTGACGGGAGGGAAAGGATGAGTTCGCGGAAGACCTCATCGGAGGCACACCCCACTGCCACCCAGTACTGCGTTGCGCCCCGCCCTGTGTCTTCCGACCATCCTCGGCCAAGACGCTGGAGAAGCGGTTCGCACGATGCGCGCTCGACCGCCTGGCGAAGTGCGTCCCCAGCCGTATGGGCACCATCAATGGGAAGCTCGACAACCAGTGGATACAGCGCGCCGGACGGGGTAGACGTCTTACCGCCGATTCCGAGGCGGATAGGGATGCTCCGTGCAGAGCCGGCTTCGAGGTCTTGCCGGGTTACACGCGCAGGTACCGGGAGTGGGGTGCCTTCCAGATCAGTGGAAGCTGCCACGGTTAGGCCTGCGTCCGTTAGATCACGGTGGGCTTTCATCAGCTCGCCGCGGAAGAGGTCCTCTGCTGCTGTCGGTGTCGTTTGGTTGGTCATGATTTCTATATGCCCTGACTGGCTCGAAAAAAAACGGTTGGTGGTGTTGGAATTCTGTTGAGGGTCAGTGAAGAGGGCTCGTGAGGGTCATGAGGGTCGGTTTTGAGCGCAGTGACGCTGGAGATAACAGGGATAGAAGAAGAGTTTTCAAGAGATCTAGTTCAAAAACGACCCTCACGACCCTCATGACCCTCATTGAGAACCCCGAAATCAAGCACAATCATCAATCGTTAGAACATATATTCGATAATGTGGCTGTATGGGATCCAACCGGCGCTACCCAGGGGCACTCGCCCGCGAGATTGAGGAAGCGGCAGTCCGCAGCCGCCCGGTTGGCCTGTCGCCAGAAGAGCTCGACGAAGAACACTTCCCAATCACACGCGGTATCTCTGTGCCCGTGCAAGCCTGGATTAGGTTCCACGCGGACGCTTTGATCAGGCCCGACTGCGAGGCGGTCGCGTACAACACCCGAGCAGTTCAGGTCCGCTGGCGTGATCGGCAAGGTCACGAGATCAACGTCTGGCTGCCCGCATCGATGGTCGACCGCCGCGATGTCCCCGATGGTTAGGAACTGTCGTGCCGTAGTTCGAATTCGAAACTCATTGTGTGCTCCCCTAGTTGATGTCTCCTCAGTACAGCGCACGGTGGAACGTTCGGTATACCACAGCGCCTTCTGCCAGTCCTGTCACAATTCGGGCGCAAGTCGTTGCGAGCCCGCCAAGGCCAATGATCTCGGGCCGGAGAGGGTCGCCCCGCCCAGGGTCGGTCTGGCTTCGAAGTGTGAAAAGCCCCCATCACTGGGGGTGCTGGTCCCATAAGAACCGCTGGCCTCCTCCGCGCCCCCACTGCAGCCAGGGCCAAAACGGACTACCTGCTCCCCGTTCCGCACGCAATGTCCCCTCCCGGCTACGCCGGCGCCTCCGTCACGTCCTCGTCCCGAGCATCTACGCCCACCAGCTGCGTCAGCGGTTGCACTGCGGGCGTGCCGTCGCGCCTGGGCAGGCGAAGCCGTAGCCGGGGGGGCAGTTGCGGCCAGCCGATCGCAGCGTTGACGGCGATAGCACGCGATGTCGGGATACTCCAGACGCATGTGAGGGCCAGAGACCGTCCTCCCGACGACCCGTAATGCCAGCGCCTTCCCCCGCAAGCGACACATCCTCAGTAGGCTGCGAGTCATGCATGAATCGATGGTGAATGCAACGGGGCAGGGGAAGTGTCCACGGTGCGGGTCGAGCGATGCGTCGACCCTCAAGATGATCGTCGCAAACGGCACCTCCCACGGCACCTCCCGCGGCACGGCCACCGGCTGGGTAGACGGCGTGGGGAACCAGCCCAGCCACACGGCGAGGCGACTTTCTCAACCTCCCAGCGCACGACCACCCTGACGGCGGCGGCAAAAGAAGCATCCCCACCTAGTAAGCGGTGGAATGGGATCGCACTGATCATCATCGGACTCGCCGTCGGCGGGTTCGGCGGCTGGATAGGGCACGTCCTCGCAGTGGACAACATCGGCACCGCGCCGCTGAATATCGGCATCGCGGCAGTCGTCGGCGCCATTCTCGTTCTACTGGGAACCGTGCTCACCACCCGCGACGCTACCTATAACAGCCATGAGTTCCCCAGTGCCCTCGCAAGGTGGGCACGATCCTGGCGCTGTAACCGGTGCTGGACAGTGTTCGAGGTCTAGCCCGGCCTCCAGCCGGCGCCGACGACAAGCTCCACCCCGCCGCGCGTCGCGATCCAAACAGCAGCTGCCGTCCCCCCAGGCACCGAACCGACACCCGGCCTCCATCGCCTGTCGTCAGCCAGCAGCACCCGGCTGAAGATCTCCCCACCACCGGCGCCTCCGTCGCGAACCCACCACGCCATCACCAAAGCCCTCCCGGCTCCGCCGGCGCCATCCCCATGTCGCTCCGGCCACCCCCAGGTCTCGTCGCGCTGTCGGGCTGGGTGCGAGCCGGGACGCTCGCGCTTGCGCGGGTCAGCATCCACCCCGCGATCGTACGGACCGCGGAGGCGACAGCGTCCCGGCTGCGGAACGGGTGCAGGCAGAGACGCTCGCGACGAAGGAGCGGGCAGAAGACGGTCCAGCAAGCACCCCGCCACACCGAAGGCGGAACCGGTGGGTCATCGCCCAGATTGCCGGAAGACGCGCCTGGGCAGGCGAAGACGGAGGGGCAGTATTCGGACGGCAGGTTGCGTCCCCGGGAGTGGTGTGGTTTTCGGGGTTTCGAGCGTTGGATGGTCGACGTGAAGAGCCACCGTGGGATGGTCAGTGAGTAACGACTA
>NZ_JBEPTM010000024.1:0-14675 GCF_040549525.1 Frigoribacterium sp. UYMn621
TAGTCGTTACTCACTGACCATCCCACGGTGGCTCTTCACGTCGACCATCCAACGCTCGAAACCCCGAAAACCACACCACTCCCGGGGACGCAACCAATGGTAGGGGGGGGTTTGAGACACATATACCGATTCATGGGTCTCTATATGTATCTCTATAGGGGGGTACCTGTTTCCGCCGGAATTATGCGAATTAGGAATTAGCGACCTGGCATTGCCGAAAGAACCCCGTGTTTCCGGGGTTTCTCGGTAGATCCTGCCGGTGAATCACTGGAATTAGCGCCGGAACTAGCTGGATTTTGGTGCGGATCGCCTGGTAAATAGACCGAAACGGCGGATTTGGGCCAGCTCCGGGCGGATTTTCTGGGATGCGACTGCGCACCTCAAATCAGAGGGCACCTATCCCAGGTGAACCCCGAGAGCAAAGGCAGCCGCAAATGTCCGATTCAAGCACCACCCTCGTAGACACGGAGCTGGCCGACGCCCGAACCATTCTGATCTCCGCCGACCGCCAAGGCGATGCCGTCCCGCGCTCGAAGCTCCTGATCGTCGCCGGGCTCGAGAACTGGCAGGCCGCCGAGTCCGCTGGCTCGGCCGCCATCCTGACAGTCGGCCTCCAGCGCGCGTCGGAGTGGCACGGCGTGAACGGCGCACCGCACGAGGATCTGAGCCGTATGGTCCGCCCGGACGGCACGACCGAGGCGACGATCCAGTTCACTCGCGTCGAGACCGACATCGCGACCTACGATGCAGCAGTGGCGCTTGGCTCCTACCTAACCCGCGTGGGCGCGAAGACGGTCAGCTTCGCGAAGATCGGCGTGGCTACGCTGGAGCTCGACCTCGAGACGCTCGGCGACGATCCGAAGAAGAAGTCCGAGTACCTAGACCGCCTGGTCGCGAATGCTGGCACTATCGGCCGCCGCCCGGCTGCTCCGAAGACATCCGCGGCATCCAGCCGCCAGAGCATTGCGCCGATCGTTGACCTGGAGGCCGGGCAGATCTACCTCGAGCGTCTCGAAGGCCGCGAAGTCCTGATGGAGGCTGCCGCCCGGCGCCTTCGCACGGTTACCGTATATGACGACCTGCGCGACCCTGGGGCAAGGAAGGCACTCCACCTCCACGACCTCGAGATCACGGTAAACACCAGCGCAGGCCTGCGCACCTACGAAGTGCAAGGTGTCCGCGACGCTGATCTCGCATCCCCTCGCCGCTGGCTGAACCGCATCCCCGGCGGTACGAGCATCGCCGTAGCGACAGGCGCGCACGTTCTCCGGGCTATCGAATCGGCCGTGCGCGCACACGAATACGACCTGGTGGTCGAATCCGTCGCTCTTCGTCGCACCGGCTGGAAGGAAATCAACGGACGCTGGGGCTATCTGTCTGCCTCCGGCTTCATGACGGCCGACGGGCTGACCGACGACGCCGTCAGCGAGCTCTCCGAGCGAATGAGAAACATCCGCTACCCCGACACCGTTGACCGCTCCCGCGAGGTGGAAGCCGCCAAGAACACGATGGCAGCCTTTGAGGAACTGACCGACCCCAACCTCTTCATCGGCCCGTGGGGCGCGATAATTCACAACGTTGCCGGCCTCGGTAACGGCGGCGCCGGCTGCGTCGTCGCCATCCAGGGTTCGAAGGGCAGCGGCAAGACGACCGTCGTTTCGTTCTTGGCCGCTCACGCCGGCTCCAGCTTCTCCTCGGACCTGCCGATGGCGACCATCGATGGCTCCGCCTCAAACCTGGGACGGCTCGGCGCTGGGCTCGAATCGAGCTTCATCTGCGTCGATGACGCTCGCAAGCGCACCTCGCTCAAGAAGGCCGAGAATGAGGCAGAGGGGATCGAACGCCTCCTTCGAATGGGTTACGCCGGCGGGGCCGCACGGTACACGGTGTCGGAATTCGACCAGGAAACCCAGACGTGGACCGAGGGGCTGCCTGACCTCGCGAGCCCTCTCGTAATCCTCTCCGGCGAGACGCTCCCGGCCGGGGACGAGAACGGTGCCTCCTCGCGCGAACGGATCTACCCGGTCCAGATCCCTAAGGGCGCGGAGATTTTCGAATCAGGAAACGCCAGGCGTTTCGTCCAGTTCACGGAAAACGGCCTGCCCGAGCAGCACCTCGCCCACTTCATCCGCTGGTGCGCAGAATCGATCGAAGACTTTGGTGGCATGGAAGCCTGGAGATCCTTCTGGAAGGAAGCTGAGCAAGGGTTTGTCGATCGAAAGGCGAAACTGCCCGTGTCGATCCGAGTGCGCGAGGTGGCGAGTGTCCCCCACACGGGATTCGTCATCTGGCTGCGTTACCTCCTCGAGATCGGGGTAATCGACCGCGATGAGTTTTTCTTCGCAGGAAAACTGGCCCTGATCACTGTCGACAAGACTGCCCTTGATCACGGAACGCTGAACGTCCCGATGACCACGGCTGCGGAGTTCGAATCGATCCTTGCAACGCTCCGCTCGTCCATCGTCGGCCGGCAGGGCTACGTCCGCTACCTGCAGAGCCCGTTCGACGAGTCGGCCGGGGACCCGACCCGCGTGGAGCGCGAGCAGCAGCTCGAATCCGACCAGGGCCGGTTCGGCGCGCGTCTGGTCGGCGTGCAGAAGCAGGGCCGCTCAACGAAGGGCGGCGAGGCTGAGCTTTTCCTTGCGATGCAGCCGAGCGACATCCTTTCGCTGCTGCACCGGGAGCCGCGGTTTAAAGGGCTGACGGAGAGCGAACTTCTGAAAGCGTTCGAGGAGGTCTCGATCAAGGACGGCCTGAAGCTCACGAAGATGGTCATGATCGACGGCCAGCGAGTCAAGACCGTCTCGATCCCGTGGTCTGTCTGGACCGGGACGCCAGACGACGCCGAAGCGGCGGCCTAGCCGTGAGCGGCAACTTCTCCGCCTGGCTGGCCGTCAACCGCGGTCCGCTCGCGATCCGTTTCGCTTCGAAGCGCTCGGCCGCGCGTTTTTACGCAGTGGCCGGGGAGCCCTTCCTCGCGGATGGCATCGATGCACTCCGCGAGGCCTTCGGATCGCTGAGCGGCCGGAAGGTCTTTTCGGAAGACGCTGGCCAGATGGACCGCGATCGCGGCGACCTGCTGGCCAAGCTCGGGCACCCTCGGATCTACTGCGGCGGGACCGTGGATCGGGTTCTGGCGGCCGCGAAGGACAAAGCCACGCCGTTGCCCGGCCAGCCGCTCGCGGCCCTCCTGGCGGCGCACAACGTGTCCGCTTCGAAGGCCCACCGGGCAGCCGCGATGTTGGTCGAGTCAGAGGATCTTATCTGGCGGGAGGCCACCCGACGGGGCAATCTCGTCGATGTCCAGGCCCTCACGAAGGAGCGCGCGCGGCACACTCGAGTGCTCGAGGCGTTCGCGCGGACCGGCGTTGAAATCCGCCGCGAGTCCCCCTGGAAACGCAACGGCGCGGCAGTGAATGCCGCCCGGGACGCGGCACAGGCGGCATGGCTGACGGCGATCGGTGTGCGGTTCGACGCGACGTCCGACGCCAAGTGGGGCGAACCGAGCCGGTGCGACTCGTCGGGCGTTTCGCCGGAGAGCGCCGTGGCGTGGACGGCGTACGATCTCGCCTACCAAAGCCTCCACCGGCTTTCGCCGCTGAACCAGGTCCACAAAAGCGTCGGTCAGGACGGACGCGTCCACCCCCTGATAAAGACCAACCGGGCGGTCACAGGCCGGGTCGCAGTCTCCTCGCCCGGCCTGCAGAACCTTCCGGCGAAGCGCCAGGGCACCCGCCACGTCGTCGTCCCCGACCCTGGCTTCGACTTCGTCTCAGTCGACCATTCGAACGCCGAACTGCGCGTGGTCGCCAGATATATCGACGATCCAGGATTTACGGCGCGGGTCACCGGAGGCGATCTCTACCAGGACATTGCCGACGTTTCCGGGCTCTCGCGAGGCCAGCAAAAGTGGCACACGATCGCATTTATGTACGCGATGCGAGAGCGCACCCTGGCCAAAGAGATCGGCGCCGAGAGGGCTGCCGCCAGCCACGCTGCGATCCGCGCAGTCGTCCCCGAGATCACCGCGTTCTTCGAGGAGATGACCGCCCGCGCTGCAGCGGGCGAGCGCTTCGAGACGCTGTTCGGACGGCCACTGCCGCAATTGAATGGGTCGTCCTTCGAGACCCGTTTCGAACTACAGACCAACCTCCTCGTTCAGGGAAGCGCCCGCGACGCCTGGGGGCTCGCCACCCGCCGCGCGGTTGCCGCCGGGCTTATCCCGAGCATCCCGCTCCACGACGAGCTGTTCGTCCTCTCCCCGAAAGGGCACTCGGAAGCGACCGTCGCGATGCTCATGGAGGCGATGACCGTCGATCTCGGCCACGGTGTCGTGCTGACCGGGAAGCCACGCGTCTCGCACCACCACTGGGTGTGAGCGGATGAACGGAATCTAGGGGCGGGCCTTCGCGGGCCTGCCCCTTTTTTTTGTGCAGCCCACGCCGAAAGCTGGCAATTACCTGTGAGCCTCGGATCAACGTCAGATCGGCCCAAAAGCGCCGCATGTCTCCTTTGTGACCCCGGAAATCCGGGCAACGCGAGGAGCATCGCATGCAAAACATCACGGCAGACTGCACCACTTCGGAAGGTCTCAAGAGCATTCTGGCCGACATCCAGGCGCTCGGCCGGCGCGGCTGGAGCACCCGCGCCGCGACTGAACTCCTCACGTACGCCGATCGGAAGCTTGCCGGCACCGCCCACCGATTCGGCGCCGAGTCGGCTATGGCGGTCAGCTACGCCTGGGAGATCTGGCTAGAGCAAACCGACCAGATCCTCGCTGGCGGGGATGCGTGGGCACACACCCGCACCGCCGTCCACTACAGGCTCGCCCGCAATCGCCAGGGCAACCGCCTGATGGTTGACGAAAGCAAGCTTCGCGCCGTCGCCAACGGCGACGTCAACTCGACCAGCTTCGACGGGGACGACGAACTCGCTCTCCTCGCTGCCCCGACCGAAGCCACGGTTCGCTCGCTCCCGGCGGAGGGATTCAACTCCGCGGCGTTCCGCACCGCTCAGCGGCTTGTCATGGCGGCGACTGGGCTGCCGGACGCCGACGCCGCAGCTATCGCCGAAGCGGTGCTCGAAGAGATGATCGCCACGGCAACGCGCAGCTCATCCCCAGCCGGTGCGGCCGATCTTCTCCGAAAGGAAACGGCAGTGCCAGACGCGCTGGGGATCAGCCGGGCCGTTTGGCTCGCCACAGTACGCCTGCTTTTCGGCAACCCGGATGGCGCGGTCGGCCTGATCGAGGCGCTCCAAGATGGCATCGACCCGACCACTGTCAAGCACGTCCGAAACTCAGCTGCCGCCCTTGAGCGCCTCGCGGCGTGAATTCTGGGATGGGCGTGCACACACCTTTATAGGGAGGCAAACAGCCTCTCTCGATCGAAGGGAGACACCGTGATCATTACCGAAACGGCGGGCGCCACGCAAAGCGCAGCCGCGCTCAAGCGTGAGCTCGCCAACGTGTCCGTGGCGAAGAACGAGCTGGCCGCCCGCGAGCACGCGCTCAGGATCCAGATCGGCGAGATCGAAGGCGACCACGAATCGTCATCGCACGCCGCGTATCGCCAGGCCGACCAGCGCATTTAGCAATCAAAAGCGGAGCGGAAGAACCGTTTCCCCAGAAGGAGCAATCATGACCACCGTTACCACCACCGAATACACCGCACCTCTCTCAGGCCTGATCTCCCGGATCGCGGCCCGATTCGCACCCGCTGTGGCGAAGGCACCCGCGGCGAAGGCCGGGTCCACGCAGGAGATCCCCGTCGAGGTCCGCGCCGGCTCGCTGAACGCTGCGCACCTCAACCAGACCATCGCGCTGCGCGATGGCCTGCGCGGAAGGATCACTTTCCTCGAGCACCGCACGAGCAACGATACCCGCGGATCCCGCGTGGTCGACGTCACCACCGACTACGGCACGGTTCGCACCTACCCGGCCGCGGCAACCGTCGTACTGCTCGAAACGCTGCCAAAGCCGGTCCGGCCCGCTGGCCCCTCCGTCTATGTAAACCCGGACGGCCAGTCGACCGCGGAGGTCCTAGTAGAAAAGGCGATCGCGAAGGCGGAGGCGGACGAAGAGCTCGCCGAAGCCCGCATCCCGACGCTCACCCCGCGGCTCCGCACCTCCGGCATCCTCGCCGGAATGATCGTCTAGGCCGGCCGGTGATTTCGGAGGCGCGCCTCGATCAGGCGGCAGTTGAGATTGCGGCCGAGTTTGCCAGGGAGCGGATCGAAGCCGGCCAGGAGCCGCTTTCCGCCGAGCTCGACGCCGTCGAGCTCCTCGCCGAGTTGCTCTTCGAGCTCCGGGACGCATAGAGCCGCACCCCACCCCGCCCTGGTGCACGAACCGCCGGGCGGGGCGGGGTGCGGTGGCTCCGGGACGAGCCGCACACGTATCAAATAGGCAGCCATCCGGCGGCCCGTTACTAATTGGAGCACCTCATGAAGCTTCGCCCTCTCGCCCACTTCGCGGCCGCAGTCGGTATCGCCGTTGCACTCGCGGCGTGCAGCGCACCCGCGCCAGCCCAAGCGCCGCAGCCGGCGCAGAGGTCGTCGTCCTCCGAGGCGCAAAAGCAGGCGTCGGCTTGGGCCGCAGGTTTCGCGGCCGGCAAATGGGACCCCCGCCTCGAGATCATTTCGCACTATCGGACGGTCGATGAGCCGCCTGCCGGCTTCGTTGGTGCAGCCCGCAGCATGACAGCACCGGTCATGACGGTGGCCGGTCAGTGCCGCGCATTCCAGCTCCTGCTGAAAAACGGATCGGGGCAGATGATCTCGGAAGGTGCTTCGATTCTGGAGAAGCCCGGGGCAGGAGGCCCCAGTCGGTTCGAGGTCTTCCTCGGCAACTACGTCTGCTACGCGTCACTTTGACCCTGTCACGGCCGCCAGCGGTCACTATCTGATTGGAGGCTTTGATGAAGGTTCGCTTCGATAGGGCCCTGCCTGGCCTAACCGCCGCTCTCGTTCTCATGCTCTCGCTCGCAGCGTGCAGCGTGCAGGCACCGCCCAGAACCCCGCCACCCGCCACCAAAGCTACGGGTGACTCTTTGGAAGTAGCCATCGACCACTTCGGTCAGCAGGTCGCTGAGTTCCCAACAACGCGCCCGACCGCAGTGCGGAAGCTCGGTGAAACGCAGCTTGCAGGCCGCGTGGATGCCACATGCCGCACGCTCACCCTCAATTTCGAGAACCCGGTGACCCAATACAAGGGCATCTCAATGACCAGCAGCTCGACGCGCGCGTTCACCGTTCTGACGAGGATCGCGGCTGATGGTACCCCTCGCTACCTCTTCTTTCCTGCCGATACCAACCCGGACTTCTGCAGCTGACCGGTTCGCCCATCGCATCGTTCCACCAAGGCCAATCTGGCCGCCTCCACCCAAACGAAAGGACTCACCATCTCACACGACACCACCACCGCAAGCAAGCGCGGATTGACCGCCGTCCAGCGCACGGTCCGGCTGCCCAACGGCCGACGCGGTCAAGCTCGCCGTTGGATGAAATCGGTCCCGACCGCCGTCGCCGGTGCGCCGTCAGCGGGCCTGCTGCAGGTTTTACCGACGACCGTCGAAGCCCCGGCTTGGCCCGAAGCCGATGCCGCCGGTTTCGATCGCGGCGGCATTCACCAGTCCTCGGGCGAAAAGTTCGACTGGCACGGCTTCGACGTCGACGGGAGGCACAGGAACGGGACCCGCTTCGACGAGGGAGGCAACGACGTCAACCTCCACAGCCCCGCCCGATTCGTTCTCGGGAACCCGTACTTCCCAACTGCCTCGGGCGAGGCGGCGAGGAGCTTGCCGACTGATCCGCCGGCTCGCCGAAAGGCCTAGAAAACCACCACCCGGAATCGCCAATCGAAAGGAACAGCACAATGACCGTCAACAAATCCCGCGGGAACCTCGTCGCCGTGACGCGAAAGGTCGCCCTCCCGAACGGCGGCATCGGCAAGGCCACCCGCTGGATGCGCGCCACGCCGCGCCCCTCGGCCACCGGCCCAACCGCCGGACCGATCGTCGTGCCGCCCCGCCCGCTGACCGGAGTCGAAGCGTGCCTCAGCGAGCCAGACGCCCGCGCCCACAATGCAAGCGCGCACGCTCTCCGCCGGCACGGCATCGCCCTGACCGTGACGCAGTTGGGCACAATCCGAGCCGGCATTCAGGACTCCCCGGAGGGGTTCCTCTCGGTCTGGCTAACGATCACCTCTGCCGAGGAACCGCGTCACTCTACCGATTACGTTGGCGTCAGTTTTACCGACGACGACGGCGAGGTCATCCGTCCGATTTCAATCGCCGTGGACGACTTTCGCGGCGGCGGAGACGAGGTGAACGGCGTCGCGGATCGTCTCGTCAATTTTCGGGCGTATGGTCTGAAAGCGACAACTCTTCCGGTCGACTGGGAGACCTCCGGCGACGAATACGGCCAGGAAACCACCGGCCATTTCTGCGACCTCCGGCTCGCCGACTGACTGACTGACGACCGTCGTTTAGCAGAGAGGAGAGATGCCAACCACTGCCAACCCTCGCCGCCGCCAGGCAATCGCTTGGTCGCTCCTCGGCGCGCTCAACGCGGCGAGCATCCTCTGATCGATCGGCGCACTCCACCCGGTTATCGATACGGTGGCGCCGCGCCCGGCGATGGTTGCCGGCCAGCTGGCGAAACCGTAAGGCACGACCGTCGGGCCCCGACGCGGCTAGGCTGCGGCACCGCCAACCGCGCCGCACACATAGTATTCGAGCGCACTTCCGCGCAACGCCGACGCAGAATCGAGATCCAGTGCCGAAACCCAAGCTCACTCCAACCCGAGTGCCCGTAAAACTGCCGTCAGGAGAAATCGGGACCGGAATCCGTCACAAAAACCTCATGCCAGCGCCCGGCCCAGGCACCCCTTCCGCCGGCCCGGTTGCCGAATCGCCAGCGCCCAGCCCCAAAAGCATCATCGCCGCCGCCGGTCTCCATCGGGATACCCGATCGGAATTCAACGCGGACGGCTTCAACGCGGACGGCTTCGGAGAATATGGCTTCGACAAGGCCGGTTTTGACGCGAACGGCTTCGACGAATACGGCATCCACCGAGAGACTGGTAATAGGTTCGGACCAGCCAACTACGACCGTAGGCGTGACCGGGGATATACCCCCGGTCCCAACTGGGAGGCCGACCAAGAGATGGTCAATAACGTTCGCGGCGAGTCCCAAGGCGATTTCCCGAAGGGTTTCACTGACGACGAGCTAATCGTCCGTTACCACGAACTCCTGCTCATAGAGGCTACGAAGTTTCCATACGACCCTGGTGCCGATACGTATATCGTCGGGGCCGGCGAAGCGCAGTATCGGCAGGCTGCAAACGTCACCTGGGGCGCGTGGGGAGAGGTCGAAGACAGATGCTTCTGGGATGCTGCCCTCGAGCTCTCCGATCGCGCCGCCGAGCGTAAGCGTAAGCGCGACTCGGCCTAACCCCGGCACGCCCCACAATCCGCCTCACCGGATCGTGGGGCACAGCCATGCCCACCGGCGCCCGGTCGTGCGGGACCGTCGCCGTCCTCGCCCGTCGCGGCGGTCGGCGAATCGAGGGGCGACCCGGTGGACTACCTGGCCGGCAGCGCGAGCTCGTCCAGATCGCGTACGTCGGCGAATCGTGGGCCGATCCGTTGGACGATCCGGATGCCCGACGGTCCGCCTCTCAATTCGCCGGACGACTCGGGAGCCGCTTCCCGGTATGCCTGGTCATAACCTTGACCATTACCTCCCGACTGCTGGCTATTGGCCATAAATGTGGCCAGAGCCGCTGGCTCTCAGAAACGACCGGTTCCGGGGCGTGGCGCGGAAATCGCGGGGCCAACGGACGAGCCGCTTGACCGCCCGCGCTGCGCTGAAACACGGCACTGCCGGAATTGAGAGAACCGCCGCCACCCGGTCGGGCGGCGGCGGTGGTCTAGCAGCAGCTTTCTACCGAAATGGGACCGCGTCGACGGTCTCGCCCCGCATGACTGCGAAACACCCGCTAAGCATGGACGCGAGCTCCATCGAGTCAGGGTCGGTCGATTCCTGATAGTCGCCGGATGCGAGCATGCCGTTGATGAGCCCGGTCAACTCAGCGAGTTGGGCGTCGGTGGGATCTCCGACCTTCTGGTCGAACTCCGTCATGAAGTCGCGAAGGAGGCCTTCTTCCACGTCGTAGAAGGACGGTCCGAGCTTGTTGAACGCACCGAGCGCCGCCTTCGTCTTTGCCTGGTGGCCGGCGTCATCGGCTTCGTTGTAGCGCTGGGCGGTGAGGACGCGGTTCGTCTCCTCAGCGATGGCTGCGCACCGGCGGGCGCCGTAGTGGCCGTCGCTCGTTGGGAGGTTCGCGGTCCAGAGCGAAATGAACGCCGCGGTGACCGGCTGGAAGCTGGGCTTCGCGACGGCCGACGGACCGGCGGGTGGGGTGCTAGCGATCGGTCGGGGGACGAGAGTCTTGTGCCGCACGGCCTGGATGGTCCGGCCTGACGGCAGAGTCACCGGGACTTTCGTGGCCGTCAGCTTGTTGTTCTTGTTGCCTGTCATGAATAGCTCTTTCTGGTTGAGTCGTGCTCTGCGCGGTCTTGCCGCTTCTGATGTATCCATGCGCGGCACCTAGGAAAACGCGGTTGCCGTTCATGTAGACATACGTGTGCGGCTAGCTCGGAAGAGCCTCACTCCTCGGCCCGCACTTCATGCAGCACTGTCGGCAAGCCAGACCGCGGATCCAACCCGCCCGACGCATTGATCCCCGCGGCGTCCCAGTCCAGATTCGGCTCGATTGGCGAATCGTCCTCCGACACAACTTTCAGAGGCCGCTCAGCCGCAGGCTCATCCATGCGATCGAGCGTATTACCGGGAAGCGTAAAGGGGAACGGGGCGTTGGACGAGCCGGGGGAGCGGTTTGCTGGTCGCACGTCGATCCGCCCATCAGATCGCCCAGCCCCGCCGTGCCCGCCACCGGCCGGCAGCGCGAGTTCGTCGCCTTCGTTGCGGTAGGCGAATCGTGGAGCGACCCGGTGGACGATCCGGATGTCCGTGCCATTCAAAGCGTTGGATTTAAAGCTAAGTTGCGCGCAACAATAGCCGCTTTGTCGGGGCATCGGCTGTGCCTCAAGAAGACGCGCTGATGGGCAGTCTGTGCGTCTTCTTGCCCAAGAGGGACGGTCAACGGTGGTCAACGTGGCATGGTGCGATCCACGGCGAGCCTGCTGAGAAAATGGCTTATGGATCACTCCCGCTCTATCTATCTCGAGGCAGCTCACACGGCCCTGAAACTGCTCCAATCCGACGAGACAGCCGCTCGTTGGAATGACGACTCGGTGCTGGGAGGTATGACGGTCGGAGTGCTCGCGAGCTACCTCGCCCGCAGCATTTTGCAAGTCGGCTGGTTCCTTGACGGGGATCTGACGGGACAGCAGCCGCCTTTCTCTGCAACGATCTACTACGCCCGTCTCTCGGATACCTCGAGCCGCACCTCAGCTCTGAACGCAGGGGTCGAACAGCGAAGCGCTGAGACTGCGATGCGGGGGCCCGAAGCGATCGCCGACGAGACCAGGATCGCGCTCCAAGTGCTTGAGACATGCCTCAGCGTGGAACCGGCCGACCGACGTGTGGCGATCGCGCACCGCCCCGGAGAAGAGCTGCTCCTCGACGAATACCTTTGCACTCGGTTGGTCGAAATCGCCGTCCATACCGAAGATCTGGCACTGAGCATCGATGCGGACTGTGTCGCACCCCCGTGCGCCGTCACTGCCGCTGTTGATCTCCTCCTCGACGCCGCCCGAATCCGCCACGGAGACACTTCCGTTCTTCATGCACTCGCCCGCCGAGAACGCGACGACAAGAACGCGCTCCGAGTGCTTTAGGTCCCGATCGACTAGGGCGCGCGCAACCCAAAGAAAGCGCCCGCAAGCGGAAGGCTTAGGGACGTCTGATTCGACGACGATTTGCGCACCCCTCGCATGGCCTCGAACTTCGGGGAATAAGAAACTGGGGATAGCTTCAGGGGGCGGTCAGAGCGTCGCAACCCACTCCGCTGACCATCACGGCTGAGATCAAAAAGGGCGCATAGCCACCGTTAGCGTGGAGAACGTCTCGGTCTCCAACTATTTGGCAGAGAGACGCGCCCGCATGCGTCGTGATGGTCGCAGTTGATTCGACCCCGGCCTCAATCATCGTCGCAGAAGGTTGAGAAGCCGCGGCGATGACGTTCGTTACGTCCGCGTCTGACACTCCTGGGTAAGTAAGCGAGAAATTTGGGAACTGGGAAGAATCCACGGTGATATTTGCACTGGGCTCAAAAGGTCCCAAAGAGAACGATGCCGTGTTGAATAAACAGTATCGACCGTTCTTCGTGTGCAGATGAGTGAATACCTGACCAATTTGCGATGTGCACGCGACACTGTTCGTGTCGTAGGCGATCCAGCCGTCCGCTTTGAACGTTTCCGGGTTGCGCCGGCCGGTCGTTGTGTTCGTGGCGGTCGCCGTTGCAGTGATCACCGCCGAAAGGTTGGTATGACCAGGCGTTGCATCGACAATTGACTTGGTGAACGGCGCAATCGAATAACTCATTTTTGCGTCAGCAGTATATCCATCCCCCGTGGTGACCGTGAAGGCGGCAGAAGTGTCGACAATGTTCTTCTGCTGCGGCGTCGGCGTCGGCGAGGGACCATTTTGGCGACCGACTGTGTCAGTGGCCGGAGGCGACGCAGAGACGGCGCGGCCTGTACTGCAGCCTGTCAGCACAAGTATTAAGACAACCGCCAGTATCCAGAGCCTCATAGGCGTGAGTCTAACTCAGTCCAACGGCAGTCTGCCGGTTGCGGTTGCAGGTATGTCCACGTGCCATGGCCGTCGAGCTCACTAGGTCTATCGACGTCGTTATCCTGCGAGGAACGCGCGGTTAAAGGCAGGAACGTCGACTCCTGCAGGGTCTTCTGGACAGAAGGTGACATCTGAGATGGCTTCACTGGTTCGCCGCCATTGGTGCCCGCAAGCCGGACGATCAGCGGGCCTGTGGGCTGACTTGGCCCCATCACCTTGGGCTCGCCGAGTGCCGCGATTTCAAGTCGTCCACTGCGCGGTTGAGCGGTCAGGACGGATCGGTGCTGAGTTCCGGTGCGGCGATCACGGCGGCAAGTAAACCGGGGAACCGGGCATCGAGCTCAGGAGCGCGGAGCATTGTCCAGCGTTGCGTACCACGGTCTTCTTGATGGATTAGTCCCGCCTCTCGAAGGACCTTGAAGTGATGGCTCAGGGTCGACGGAGCAACATCAACGGGAAATGTTCCGCACGCACGCCCGGTCGGCTCGGCGAGGAGGGTGTGCACGATTGCAAGCCTCGTCTCGTCGGAGAGGGCATGCATCACCGCAGTCACGGGAACGACCCCGAGCTGCGGATGCTCCAGTGCCGGTCGCGGGTTGTGGGCCACACTCACCTCTTTCGATGTTCTACGAATGAAGGATAGCATCGTGGTAGTCATTCGACATATTACGAAAGAAGGCGGAACATGATCGCTTCGACGATGCGCGCGCTGACGTTCGACGGCCCCGCGGTGGACACCTCTCGCACCCGGGTCACCGAAGTGCCGACTCCGGCGCCCGGTCCTGGAGAAGTCTTGATCCGTGGCACGCACGCCGGGATCAACTTCAAGGACGTGATGATGCGGCGCGGCGATCCTGGTTACGTGCCTGTTTGGCCCGCCGTCCCCGGCCTTGAGGTCGCTGGCGTCATCGAGCAGCTTGGAAGTGACGTGCACGATCTCACGGTCGGCATGCGAGTAGCCGCTCTCACGAACATCGGCGGACTCGCCGACTACGTCGTCGCCAATGAAGCGCTGACGGTTCGCGTCCCCGAAGGAGTGCCCTCGGCGGTCGCGGCTGTAGTGCCTGGGGTGTGGGCCACAGCCTGGCTGTTACTGCATGAGGCTGCCCGCATCCGCGGCGGTGACACAATCCTCGTTCACAGCGCGTCGGGTGCCGTCGGTACGGCACTCGCCGCCCTTACCGAAGCAATCCCTGACACCACTCTTATAGGCGTTGTAGGATCCACGAGCCGCCTCGAAGAGGCCAAGCGTGCCGGCTATCCGCAGGTGTTTGTCCGCAATGATCAGCTAGTCGACAACATCCTCGCTCGGATAGGCAGCAACGGCGTCAACATCGTGCTCGATCCTCAAGGCACCACTTGGCTCGACGCCGATCTGCGCATGCTGGCACCCGCCGGCCGCGTCGTGCTTTTCGGAAACGCCTCCGGCGCCCCGCTCAACCCAGTACTGACGGGCAGGCTATATACCGCCAATGCTGCTGTCGGAGGATTCAGTATCGCCGCCCTCTCGGCCACAGCACCGCTGCGCGTCAGGCGCGCCATGGATGCCGTGTTCAACCTGATCGCCGAAGGCGCTCTCATTCCTAGCCTCACCGTCACCCCAGGCTTAGACCAGGCCGCCGCGCTCCAACAACAACTCGCTGACGGAGTAGTGCCCCATAAAGTGGTGTAACTCCTGGTGGCCGGCTCGTCGCGAGACGTAAGCGCGGTCACCGTGTGAGACCTTCGAGAAGTCTCTTACCTCCACTCGAAAGGCACCATCACGATGACCGCTCCACATATTGTCGACCCTGCACGCCTTCTTGGCGAAGCCCTCACCGATGCGTCCCCCGATCTGATGCGCAGCCTGCTGC
>NZ_JBEPTM010000025.1:0-13890 GCF_040549525.1 Frigoribacterium sp. UYMn621
CTGAATATCTCTGCTCATGCGTCATTGTTCCCATCCCACAGCTCCCAGCCGCGGATGTCACGCCGAACCAATTACACAAGATTTCTTACAGACCCGCCCAGCGCGAACACCGCACCAACTGCACGTTTCAGCGTTGGCGGGCGAACACTGTTTTCAGGGATACCTTCTTCGAGTATTCGATCGACCCGTACCGGAACAGGCGGACTGCGAGTCGGAGGACGATGATCCCGAGTGCGAAGAGTTCGACGATGATGATGATCGATTCGAGTGGGCTGAGGGATCCGAACCCGTTGCGGAGCATCGCTGTGACCGGTGCGGAGTAGGGGAAGTAGGTGAAGATTTGCACGATGAAGGAGTGGGGGTCTGAGACGACGAGGGTGACGGCGTAGAAGGGGACGAAGATCAATGCCATCATGATGCCGAAGATCTGCCCGGCTTCTTTCGCAGTGGGCATGATCGCCCCCACCGCCACCAACGTTCCAGTGAACAGGGTGAATCCGCCAATCAGCAGCAGTGCTCCGACGACCATCTGCCAGGGGTTGATGTTCAGGGAGGCGAGGTCGAACGAGGGCAGGTTCAGTTGGGTGCGGAACAGCAGATACCCGACGATGACCGGTAAGGCGAAGGTGACCATTTGGACGACGCCGATGATGAAGAGGGAGATCACTTTCCCAACAATCAACGTGGTCGGGTTCAAGGTGGTGAGGATCATCTCGGTGACCCGGTTCTCTTTTTCCTCCAGGGTGGAGTTCAGCATCTGGTTGCCGAGGAGCAGGATGACGACGTAGAAGATGACGAGGAACAGCAGGGGTGGGATGACACCCCCGATGTTCCCGGAGATGGACCCATTTTTGTACGTGGTCGCATCCACCGGCAGGTTCCCTTGCACCAGGGTGGTCAGGGTTCGGTTATCGATCTTCCCCTGGGCGCTGGCGACCAGCAGTTGGGTGGCGATGGCGGAGTATTTGCCGTTCTGAAAGATTCCTTGGTCGGCCCCGTACACCTTGGTGTGCTGCTTGGCTGGATTTTCTGGGTAGGCGAAGTACGCATCGAGCTTCCCCGCCTTCACCGCCGCGATCGCCGCGGCCGGGTCGGTAGCGAGGGTCCCGCCGAAACCGGAGGCGATCGTGGGGTTCACTAGGCCGGAGTCGTCACTGTAGGTGAAGGTCAGCTTCTCGTTCTTCTGCGCGGTGACACTGTTGTCGGTGGAGGTGTTCGAGAGGACAACGAGGGCGATGACGATCGCGCCGATGATCGGCACGATCAGGGTCGAGATCCAAAACCGCCGCTTCGTCAAGGTGCGGACGACTTCGAAGGACACGACGGTGGACAGGTTGTGTTGGGCCATGGTCAGACTCCCACCAGTTCGTTTTCGTCCCCATACACCTGGACGAAAATGTCATCCAAGCTCAGCTTGCTGGTGGTGAAGCTCCGAACCGTCACCCCACCATCGACCAAAGTTTTCAGGATGATCGCCTCATCCGCATGATCGGCGATCGTCAACTCCGCATAATTCCGCTCCTGCGTCGTGATCTCATAATCCGAAGACGTTGGGATGGTTCCGCTGTAGGTCATGCGGATCATCGTCCCGCCGTACTTGTTCTGCACCTCAGGGATCGTTCCGTACGCTTCCGCTTTACCGTTCTTCAAAAGAATGACCCGGTCGCACAGCCGTTCGACCTCTTCCATCTGATGGGTGACCATCAAAACGGTGGCGCCTTCCTTCTTCTGGTCGTCGATGATCTCCATCAATAGGCGTCGGTTCACCGGGTCGAAGCCCTTCGTCGGCTCATCCAAAATAAGTAACTCGGGTTTGTTCATGATCGTCACCCCCAGCTGGATTTTCTGCTGCTCACCTCCGGAGAGTTTGTCCAGACGCAACTTCGCCTTACTCCCGAGGGACACACGGTCGAGGTAATCGAGTGACCAGGCTGTCGCGTCTCGTTTGCTGAGGCCTTTCAGCCGGCCAAAGTACGTCATCACATCGATAACCGACTCCTTCTTATAGAGCCCCCGTTCCTCGGGAAGGTATCCGAGCCGGTCACCGTCCTCCGGAGAGAACGGCCGCCCACCGATGTGAAGCGTCCCAGCGGTCGGAATGTAAATACCGAGGAGCGCCCGAATGGTTGTGGTCTTCCCTGAGCCGTTCGACCCGAGGAACCCGAACGTCTCTCCCTGCCGAATATCGAACGACAGATCCCGGATGACGGTGGTGGCACCGAAATCCATCCGGAAACTGTCAATGTGGACGAGGGGCTCCGACGGGATGCGATCCATGCCCCCCAACCTACCGAGGTGACCAACTCTCGCACCATGACAAAGGTCACCAGTATTAGAACAAGTCCGCGTCCCCAACCGTGGTCCACTTCCACCTGTGGATAACTTCCACGCCTACGGACGAGGGCAACTATTCTCAGCAAATGGACTTCCTGGACACCCTCAACTGCGAAGAATGTCTCACTCGAATGGAACCGGTCGGTGTAGATTTCCTCGCCTGGCAATGCCCAGAGTGTTTAAGCACTCGCTGGAAGTGATCTACGCGACGGGCGGCACCGACGATAGACCGCCGCCCCCTACCACCGCGCAAAGGGCCACGTCAGTCCCAGATTCGAGTCGTCACACCTTTTGCATCGCGAGGCCCTTCGATGGTCTTGCATCCCATGGGATGCGAGACAATTCTTTCCGGAGTCGCGAGGAACCATCGCAGAACGCCGCCAGTAGACAAGTAACTCCGCAGCCCCGACGCCAGGAATCGCGGGATAGTGTCTGTCAACCTTCGGCTTACGGGCGGCACTTGAGGCCCGAAAGTGCCCTAAAAGCCGTCTCCGTGAGCACCTGAATTGCCGCCCGGTGGTGGTCCGGCTTACGGGCGCTCGAGCTCTAAGGCGGGCGCAGCAAACTTAGGGGTTGTGCATCGTTTGACTCGCCGGAGATTCAGGAAGGCGAGTAGGGGAGGATGGGCAGGTGAAGCTGACACTCGATCTGCACGATATCTACAATCGGAACGGCGACATTGATCGGGCGCTGCGCTCCATCATCGAAGAGGCTGTTGCCAAGAAGGCGCCACTGGTCGAAATCATCCCCGGCAAAGGGTCTGGGGCCTTGAAGAAACGCGTGCTGCGGTTCCTGGACCAGGCCGAGATCAAAGCCCAGTACCACAGGGTCGAGAAGGACTCCAAGAATTTCGGTCGCATCTTCGTACACTTCCGCCCGAAATAGTTCAACGCACACCCACTGTCTAGATCCGGTGGCATATTGACGGTGTCAACGTTCGTGGGGTGGCTGCCGGGAAGGCATCGCTTCGCGAATAACATTGACGCGAAAGCTGCGCTGAAGCCGGAGGCGAAATCATGACGGATCCGCGTGCATCGATTCCTGCGGGTTGGTATCCGGATCCTCGTGAGCCTGGGTCAGCACAAAAACGTTGGTGGGACGGGAATGCCTGGACCGAACAAGTCTCGACCGAGCAGGTGAGTGCACCGAACGTATCCCCTCGGGTAGGGCCAACCCATCCGGATTTCGACTCGTTCCCTATCCGGATGCGGCCCTTCACCGTGATCCGGGTGAACAGTTTTATCGCAGCTCTGCTCATCGCTGGTGCCGGAATCGTCGGAGTGTGGGGCGGTTTTGCGGTCGGGATCACGGTCCACCAGGGCTGGATGCTCACGGCATTAGGTGTCCCTTTCGCTTTCTTCGGACTCTGGACTGCACCCGCGTGCCTCTTCCTTGAACTGGTCCTCACCCGGGACAACGCCGTTGTCCACGGGTTCCTGCGCATCGTGCGGATCCCCCGCGAGTCGGTGAAGGAGATCACGAGCTACCCAAGCATCATCTGGGTTGATTCCCGTGGACGCTCTCGCCGAACTCCGGTGAACGCGCTGAGCTTGTATCGGTCCGGTCAGGCGAGCCCGAATGCTCGAATACTTGCCCGGGTCCAGGGACAGTCGGACCTCCTGCGCCACTGGGCAACCCAGATCAGCTGAACCACCACGGTGCGTTGGCCGTTCGGCTTACGGGCGACCCTTGAGGCCAAAAAGTGGTCTCCAGCGCGCTCTCCAGAACGCTCGAAATTCCGTCCGGTGATCGTCCGGCTCGCGGGTAGAGTTCCGTCAGCCGCGCACCGACGAGCCAGTCATTGGGGCAGGCTGCAAACGCAAAGCAAATGATGGGGTGAACCGCGACCACAGCAGTCCCCGACGCCGCAAGCGAGCGCGACTTCCTTGGTCGGTTTCGAGGCGGGAATCAACTCGTGGCACAACTCGTTCTTGAACTCTAAAGTGAGTCGCCGGCGCGACGCGGGCACGCTCGTCTCTCATTCCGCAAAGATCTTGGTTTACGAGGCGCTACCGTCCGATTTCCCTGCAGCAGACCCGACCTTCGGCTGCTCGCTGGGTGGATCGTCCGGCGGAGTAGCAGATGTGAGGTAGGCGTCGGCGTTTTTCGCACGCCAGGTCGGTTTCTTAAATTTCCAGATGATAAATGGCGCACCGACCGTGAAGAGCAGGGAGGCTGCGAGCATCAGGGGGAAATACAACCAAACTGGCGTGTTGGTGGTGTTAGGCGGGAAGAGTCCGACGATGAATGCGAAGCCCAGCGAAAGGAGCGCGATGCCGCCGACGATCCACATTCCAGTTTTCCCACCGGGGATGCGGTACGGGCGCGGTGTACCGGGTTGGCTGTAGCGGAGCTTTATCGCGGAAGCGAACATCAGCACATACATCACGATGAGCCCCTGGGTGGTGAGCGCGGTAAGAATCCAGTACACAGTGTTCACCGAGGGAATGAGAACGAATAGGAGGGCGAAAATGGATGAGATCACAGCTTGAATGACCAGGACGGCCACAGGTGAGCCGACGTGGTTGTGCTCTCTCCAGACGGGTGGCAGGTTCCCCTGGGCCGCAGAGACTCCAATGGCCTTGGCTGGGCCCACGAGGTAGGTGCTGAGCTGAGCCACAACACCTATGACGAGCATGATCGCGATGGGTATGGTCAACCAGGGCGCTCCGACGGCATTGACCATAGCGGAAGTGGCCTGGATCACGCCTGATGCGAGGGAGAGGTCCTTAGCGCTGACGGTGACGGCGATGGCGATGGTGCCGAGAACGGAGAAGACAAAGATGATCACCCCGGAGAGCAGGATCGCCTTCGGGTAGTCACGGGCTGGGTTCTTCGTCTCCAGTGCGTGGAAGCCAGCCATCTCCATACCAGCGAAAAGCAACACAATGGTCGCAACAAAGGGCAGCGTGCCAGCATTGAGATTGGGAAGCATAGCGGGGGCGCTGAAGGGGATGGCCGAATGTTTGCCCTCGAAAACGTAGACCAGCAGCAGCACGATCAGAAGCCCGGTGGGGATGATCACACCGACAATCGCGCCGATGCTACTAATGAGGCTGCTGAGTTTGTCTCCGAAAAAGTTGAGTAGCGTCACTGCCCAGAAAATCCCGAGCATGATGATCACCATCAGCCAACGGTTATCTGCCGCCGCCGGGAATAGTGCGAACGCCAGGGTCGAGGAGATGAAAGCCAGCACCGTGGGGAACCAGACGAGGTTTTCTACCCAGTCCGACCAAATAGCGATGAAGCCCGATTTTTCGCCGAATCCTTCGCGGACCCAGGCATAGACTCCTCCGCCTTTGGGCCAGCCGGTGGCGAGCTCAGCGCCGATGAGGGAGAGCGGCAGAAAAAACAGGAGGAGGCCAAGGACGTACCATCCAATACTGTGCCATCCAAGTTCGGCCATTGACGGCAAATTTCGAACGGCCAGAACGGCGTTGACTTCGATCATGGCCAAGGCGAATACCCCGAGGGTCACTGCTCGGGGGGCCTTAAATCCTTTCGCTTTCCGTGCAGCTTGTGCTCCGCTGCCGGCGCTTCCCTGTTCGCGGCGGGCGACGCGTGGGTGCGGCGTGGCGGTCTTGGTCTCGGTCATGATTGAACCTCGCGGACGACGTGCGTGTGGTAGACACCATCGACATGATCGATGCCGTGGATGTCGTGTTCGAACCCCGGGAATCGGCGGTCGAAATCTTGCAGAGCCTTCAGGTACTGGACGAACGGCCCGGTGTCCCCGCCGGAGTTCTCGCCGGGCATGATAAGGGGGATCCCGGGCGGGTAAGGCACGATACCCACGGCGAGCGTATGGGAGGCTAGGTCGTCAATTTGGATCTCTTCGGTCTCGCCATGGACGAGGTGCGAGTATGCGTCGGCGGGTGTCATCGCCTGCGCGGGCAATGTGGCGAATGCATCATGCAATTTAGCCAGTTGCCGATTGTCCGACATCGTCTTATGCATTTCTTCTGCGAGGTCTCGCAGCCCCATACCGGCGTAGCGCTGAGGATCTATCTGGAAAATGCCGGGTAGGACAGTGTCAAGACTGACGTTTGCGTCCACGTCTCGTTTGAACTGAAGTATCGAACTCAATAGGGTGCCCCACTTGCCGCGCGTGACTCCGATCGAGAAAAGGAAGAGGACTGAGTAGTCCTGGGTCTTCTCAACAACGATCGACGCGTTCTCATCCAGATACGCACTCATGAGCGCTGCCGGCACGCCGAATGGTTCTGGTGTTCCGTCAAGCGACAGGCCGGGTGTGGTGACGGTTACCTTGATCGGGTCGAGCATCGCATAGGAGTCCGGCAGGTCGAAGCCGTGCCACGATGCGTCTTTACGCAGCAGCCAGGGCTCCGGTGATGTGATGAGCTGTTGCTCGTCGGCATCCTGGAATGAACGCGTCACACCGTCGTTACCGAGGACAGTCGGTGGTTGCCATGGGCGTGGCATCCAGCTGCCCGTACCCTCTTCGTCTGCTACTCGTGCGAGGGTTCGGCGGAATGCCACCGCTTCAGCGATCGATTCGGTGGTCAGGGTCCGACCGCCGGTACCGGACATCATGGCCGCCGCCACGTCATTGGAGGCGATGATCGCATACAGCGGAGACGTCGAGGCATGCATCATGAACGCTTCATTGAACTGATCGTGGCCTATTGGGCGACGCCCGTTCCGAATGTGCGCATACGATGCTTGCGACAAGGCCGCCAAGAGTTTGTGGGTGGATTGTGTTGCAAATGTCGTCGGGGCGTCGGGCGCCCGATTGGCGGTGTGCATCGCGAACCGTTCCGCGTAGATCGGGTTGAACGCCGCGTAGGCGTACCATGCTTCGTCGAAATGCAGTCGATCGACGTGTGATCCCAATGTCGCCTCCACGGTCGGCACGTGGTACAGCAGACCGTCGTAGGTCGAATTGGTGATCATAGCGATTGCCGGCGTGGTCTCCGCATCCGATATCAGCGGCGAGTTCCGTACCTTTTCGGCGACAACTTCCGCAGTCATCTCTGCTGGTGGAACCGGCCCGATGATACCGAGATGATTGCGTGTCGTCTGTAGATAAATTGGTACGCCATGAGTGATCGTGGTCGCCTGCTCGATCGACTTGTGAGCATTTCTGTCCAGAAGCATGACGTCACCCGCTGTGACGGAAGCTTGGTAGACGACTCGGTTCGACGTTGACGTGCCGTTCGTGACGAAGAAGGTCATGTCCGCACCAAATATGTCGGCAGCCCGCCTCTCGGCCTCGCCGATCGGGCCAGAGTGATCAAGAAGAGACCCCAGTTCGGCAACCGAGACAGAGAGGTCAGAGCGGAAAGTTTGTTGTCCGAAGAACTGCCAGAACGCACGTCCCACCGGTGACTTCAGAAATGCAGCGCCTCCCTCATGACCCGGGGTATGCCAGGAGTACTCGTGGGTCTCAGAGAAATCGACGAGAGCTCTGAACATTGGCGGCAACACGGCTCGTCGATATTTTGAGGCGGCATCTCCAATCCGGCCGGCGATCCATTCAGGGGTGTCGTCCAGCAGGTAAATGAACTGATCCACCTGCTCCAGCACCGATGAAGGAAGATCTTCTGCTCCTCGCGTCCCGGATGCGATGAAGACCGGCACTTTGTCGTTGCGCTCACGAATGGCCGGGACAACAGTCGACGCGTCTAGTGTGCCTGTAATATCGACGACGACGACGTCGAACGAGGCGTCTGAACCAAGTGCCAAGGCCGCGTCCTCCGCCGAGTCGGACTGGCGAACCGCGATACCCAGTTGCGAAAGTTCGCTAAGCAGCCTCTCAAGCGCTCTCTGATTGGTGCCGCTTTTGACGTCGAGATCTCTGATAATCAGGGCTTTGATCGAAATTTCGTCGAGCATGTGATTTCTCCTGTAGTGATCTGCGATCTGTTCTAATCGGGCAACTAGGTGCCGGGCTCGGCTCGACTGCCATGAGGGCTGGTCTTCGGAAGCGTCAAATCAGGATAAGTTCCGAAAGTCAGCGGTCTTAGGGCCCAAAGTCCCACCGATAATTAGAGTTCCGAATGTCGGTGAGCGGGGTTTGCCCGGCCGAAGGCAGAGGCACCGTTCTGGGCTCCTGCGGTCGCTTCGGACAGCAGATTTGATTGATTTTCTCCACTGTCCGGGCTGGCTACACGCCCAAGCTACCTAGGGATGAACGCGTCCCCAAACCGCTCACCCCGGCCCGGTAGCCCCGAGTTGTAAGGCTCTGCCACGCTCGGAAGGCCAGATTGCCTGCGGCCCGGTCAGGGTCGTGTCGACCGCAGCAGCTCGAGGACTTCGGTATCGAATTCCATTCGACGAGAAGGGGACAGGCAGGTTGAGGAGCTCTCAGAACTTTATAATCCGTTTCATCGCCTCATTCGCTAGCCCGTAGCCCGTGGCGATGATGAACAGCGCGAGGACCAGGGGAAGAGGCAGGGCCACGAATCCGAGGGCCGCGGCGAATGGTGAAATGGGGAGGAGAATCCCCACCGCGGTGATCCCGCCGCTGACCAGCAGGTAGACCGGTTCTGGTCTACTGCGCCAGAACGGCCGTGAGGTTCTGAGGGTCATCATGGCGACGAACTGGGTGAGTGCCGAGAGCACAAACCACCCCGAATGGAAGAGTACGGCGTCAGCGTGAAAGACCCACATGAGCACGGCAAACGTGATCAGATCGAAGACGCTACTGGTTATCCCGAAAAATATCATGACGCGTGTCACCGTTCGCATGCTCCACACGCTGGCGCGTCCTAGTCGCTCCGGGTCAACCCGGTCCCGCGAGATCAGGGTGTTCGGCACGTCGGCGATCAGGTTCAGCGACAGAATCTGCGCCGCGAGCATCGGCAGGAACGGCAGGGTTGCGGCCGCCACCGTTGTACTGAGGATAAATCCGAAATTCGCGCTGACGACGACCCGAACGTACTTCAACGTGTTCGTGAACGTGCGTCGACCAAGACGGATACCGGTCGCGACCACCGAAAGATCTTTTTCGAGCAGCACGACAGCGGCAGCCTCTTTTGCGACGTTGACCCCAGAGTCGACCGAAATTCCGACATCGGCTAAGTGGAGGGCGCCGGCATCATTGATCCCGTCACCGAGGAATCCGACGGTTTCGCCGGCATCCTTCAGCGCGGTTACGATCTTGATTTTGTGACCGGGTTCGACCTCAGCGAAGAGACTGTTTTTCGAGACGAGGTCGAGCAGCGATTCGTGACTCGCCTGGTCAAGTTCCGATCCGACCACAACCCGCGCGTTGGCAAAACCCAGTTTCGCTGCAAGTGACGCGGTCACGAATCGGTTATCGCCGGTAACGACCTTAACCTCGACCCCGAGATCCGTCAAAGAGGCAACGGAATCCCTGACGCTGTTCTTGATGGGGTCCTCGAAAACGAGAAGGCCGGCGAAGACCAGGTCGTGCTCCGCAAGAGGTCCCACAGCACGCTCGTCGGGGGCGAGGACGCGATAGGCGACAGCGATGACGCGCAATCCGTCGGCGCCAAGGGACTGTGCGAGAGCAGTGATCGCGGGGATCCTCGCAGTGATGTCATCGATACCACCCTGGATCCTCACCTGGGTGGAGCATGACAGAACCGAATCGAAGGCCCCTTTGGTGACTAGCGTCGGGCTGCCGTCGACCTCAACGGCGACTGACAGCCGCTTGCGGATGAAATCGTATGGCACTTCTCCGATCGCCGCAGCGCCGGCTGGCACAGCGCGTCCAGCGAGGATAGCCAGATCGAGAGGATTGGAGTACCCAGTGTGCAGGCCCGCGTTCAGCACGGCGAGGTCGAGGACACGGGGGTCCTCTTCACCCTTCACATCGATGGCTTTCTTGATGGTCACCACACCGACGGTGATGGTGCCCGTCTTGTCGGTGCACAACACTGACATCGCCCCGAGGTCCTCGATGACGTCCAGCCGTTTGACAATCACCTTGACCCGCGCCATCTTTCGAGCACCGACGGCCAGGCTCACTGATACGACAACGGGGAGCATCTGCGGTGTGATGCCCACTGCCAGGGCGATGGCGAACAGGAACGAGTCGAGAAGAGGACGTTGAAGGGCGAGGTTGATTGCTAGCGTCGCGGAGACGAGCACGATAGTGACGCGCAACAGCAGAAGGCCGAATTTTCGGATTCCGATCTCGAAGCTTGTCGCCTTCGGCTTCTGGCGGAGGGACGCGGTGACATGGCCGAACGTGGTCTGCGCACCGGTGAGGACGACGAGGGCAAGACCTGTGCCGCTGACAACATGGGTTCCGGCGAAAAGGGAGTTCGTGCGGGCTGCGAGCGGGGTTTGCACCGCGAGGACGGTTCCGGCGACTTTCGATACCGGAAAGGATTCACCCGTGAGGGCTGATTCGTCGATGGACAAGTAATCCGACTTGAGGAGCAGGCAATCGCCGGGGATGATATCGCCGGCAGAGAGGACCAGGTGATCGCCCGGCACCACCATACTTAACGCGACCGTGACTGGTACCCCATCGCGTTGAACGCGAACGTCGATCGCTACCTGAGCGGTGATGGCCGCAACCGCATCGGCTGACCGGCTCTCCTGCCACGCTCCGAGGATGGCGCTGAGGGCGACGATCGAGAGGATGATCGTGCCGTCTGTCACATCGCTGACGACCATCGACAACCCTGCGGCGATGACCAGAATGAGGGTGATTGGGCTGGAAAACTGGCGACCGATGATCCGGAGGCGCCCGATCGCGCGAGGGCTGAAATGATGCCGGATGCGAACGGGACCCGTCCGGGAGCGAGATGAGTCCGCGAGACATTTCTCGATGTCGGCCGAGGACAGGCTCCAGAAAGGGACCTCAGTCGGTGCTGGGTGATCTTCGGTCATCTCAATAGCGTGGATCGTGTCTCCAGATTCTCTAGCACATTAGAAGGTCCCGCGAGATCCAGGAGGGTGCCTTCAAGATCAGCGGCCGAGACGACGCTCACGCCGACGCGCGCTCACGACCTGTGAGTTACTGCTGGCGCCCGTAGGAAGCTAACCCTCCGCCCACTCGCAACGCACAGGCGCCCCTATCCGAGCCAGCCCGCAGGTCTGTCGAATGCCGCGCTTTCTGGTGAAGAGGCAGGCCCGTTCTAGCGAGCGACAGGGTCGAAAGTCTCGTCGAGGTGGGTGCGGAGATGTTCGCAGGGGTTGCTCGGCGGTCACAGCGGTTTCCAACTCAGATCCGAGGTTCAGTTCGGGCGGATGACGAGGCGGTTGTGAACCGTCGTGACGTTCGGGGATGCCCACGCCGCATTGCCAGCCTGCTGCTTCTCCGCCCATGAGCGGACGGTGCCGGTCAGGGTGACCTCGTTCACCCCCACCACCGTCGTCGTGATCGCCTTGGCGTCTAACTGGGCGTTGCGGACAATCGCATTGGTGATGCGTTGCTCAGCATCAGTGGCGGTGGGACGAGCTTTCAGGGTGATTTGGTTGTCGACCGAAGAGATGTCTCGAAGGTACTGTACGGCGCGCTGGGCAGCTCGACGTTGGAAATCCCACTGCACCTCACCGGTGAGTGTCACACTGCGATCAACCATCTCAGCCTTGACTGTCTCCGGGACGTCGGTGGCCCACTTGAGGGCATGCTCAACAATTTTTGCGATATCTGTTTCGGTGGTTCGCCAACTCGATTTCGGGTGCACAGTCAAGTCGTCAACGACGGTGATCACACCGCGTACGCGAAGGGCTGCGTGCGTGGCGGCCAGATGCTCGGTGTAATTGTCGACCTCACCGGAAAGAGTGACGGTTCCGTCAGCGACGGCGACACCGATGGCAGCGGAGTCGACGTCCGGCGTCCATTCCAGTTCATCCTGCACCGCAGTCTGCAGCTCGTGGTCGCTTCGGATGGGAGCTGCGATGCTCATGATCTCGTTCCAATCGTTTGGGAGATGCGTTCATGTTCCACACTCCGCGCAGATCAGGTTGCCGACTAGGGCCGTTGGTCCTACGAATCAACCCGGACATGGGTGGGTGTCCGCTCACTGCGAAGCTCGGCGGTGGCCGGCCCAGTGACAAACGGTGACTCCACCCGGGGAGGGCTTTGCCGACACCCCGCGATCGGCATGCCCACCGGTTGGGATCACCCCACAGTGGGCCCCGCATTGCCTCCGCATTTTCGACTGGGCTTTCGGCGGATCTTCGCCGGACCAAAGTCTCTACTGAACACTCACAATCCCGGAACCCTTGAAGGATAATACTCATCATGCACGTCCCCGTTTGGAGAAGAAAATGACTGTTGTGGTACCTGTTCGGAGCGACCAATTTGCCGGATGAGGCAACCGGCGACGCTGAACGCTCTTAGCTCCCAAACCCCACATTTACCCACTACCCCGCCGCCCCTCTCAACCGCCCCGTATCGCGACTCACGCTGATTCGCACGATGGATCAAATGGGACACGCTTTGGACGTTCGCCAATGTCACAACATTGGCACGCTCAGCCAGAACATGAGTGAACTGCGAATCTGTCGCGCAGGAGGTTCGCTTACTGACTTTCCGGGTTGAGAAATACACCCGGGACGTTGTGTTCGTTGTTCGAAAAGGTGGCGAGATCGGTCGAGTTTCGGCTCTGGCCCGCTTTCCGAACCTTCAGAATCAGCTTGGCGTGCCGGGTTCTGGACTGGGCAGGCTGAATAACCATTCAGGAAGCGGTGACCTGCCGTGCTCGATCGGTCTTGGTTTTGTCTTCTAACTCGAGGCCCGCGTCCTCGGGCAGGAGGGTTTTGACGAACACGAACGAGACGACGGCGAAGAAGGCGAACCCGGCATATACCCAGCCCAGTCCTACCGCGCTGGAGAGCATGGGGAATAGGAGGGTCACCAGGAAGCTGAACATCCAGTTGAAGGCAGTTGACATACCCAGCGCCAGCCCGCGGAACCGGTTCGGGAAGATCTCGCCTAACACCACCCACATCACCGGCCCCCACGTCGCGGCGAAGAAAACCACGAACAGGTTTGCCCCGACCAGCGCGATCAACCCCCACGGCGGCGGCAAAGACACAGTTGCACCAGAGTTATGCGCGTGCGTGAATGAGATGGAGGCTGCGATCAGCCCGATGGACATTCCCACTGAGCCGACCAGGAGCAGAAGCCGCCGGCCCACTTTGTCGACGAGGAATATGGCGACGAAAGTCAAGGCAACGTTGATTACCGCCGTGATCACCGAGGTGATGAATGAATCGGCCGGGGAGAAACCGACCGATTGCCACAGCGCGGTCGAGTAGTAGAAGATCGCATTGATTCCCACCAGCTGTTGAAGCGCTGCCATGCCGATTCCGATCCACAGGATCGGGTTCAGCCCGAGCGCTCTACCGCGAAGGTCACGGTAGCTGGAGCGCTCCGAACTTGCCAGGCTCTCCTTGATTTCATCGAGTCGTTTCTGAGGGTCGGCGGCCCCGGTGACGTTGGTGACGACATTCAGAGCGTCATCGTTGCGTCCCTTGAGAAGCAGGTAGTGCGGCGACTCGGGGATTACGGACGACAGGACGCCGTAGGCCAGAGCGGGCACGACCCCAACCAGAAGCATCCAACGCCACGCCGGCAGACCCCACCACAACTGCCCGCCCGCCGCG
>NZ_JBEPTM010000026.1:0-12805 GCF_040549525.1 Frigoribacterium sp. UYMn621
GGACAGCGCGCTCACGCAGCGCAGGATCGATCTTCTTCGGCATGACATACATCCTTCAACTCAAAAGGATGCGGCATCAAACCCGGGGCGCTTCAATGAGCACCTCTGGAGTTTATGAATATGTTCTTTTGGAGCATGGTTGTGGTCGATGCGACGAGATGTCAGACGAATGTGTCCGACGGCCTCGGGCGAGCGAAGCGTCGTGCATCACCTTGCGATGCCTAACCACGCGGCGCCTCGATTATTTATCTGTCAACGGCAAGAACCTTGGTCATTTTTACGTTGACGCAGAGCGCGGTATCCAATAAGTTCGCGGTGGGAAATGCTTTACCCAAAACCGCGGCTGGAAAACCGGCAGTGCACTTTGCCAACTATTGGATCAACGAATATGCCAGGTATCGCGACGCGAATCCGCTCCGTATGACTGCCAGACAGATCGCGAGCCTCGCAGCCCCAGCCGCCACCCAGCTGGCGTGGCAGTTCGTTCCGTGCCGCCTGCTTGAAGACTCGGGCACAGCGTGGCATACCGTGCACACGGGGACAGCCGCGCCGGCCCATCACTTTGTTGTGGCTATCGTAGGAACCTGCCGATGAATCCTGATCCCCTGTCGCGAGCCGACGACGCATGCGTCCTCGTTCAGACTGTCACCGGTCCTGTCAAAGTCGACGAGCTGGGTATGACGTTGACACACGAGCACCTATTCGGGGACCTATCAGAAGCTGTCCACGCGCCGGTCCGATCTTTCCCTGTAGGCCTGGCGGAAGCCACAGTGACGGCGAACATTGCATGGCTACTGCGAGAGGACCCGTACGCGAACCGAGACAATGCCCGGATCGGCGCGGATCAAGGTCTGATTGTTGCTGACGAGTTGACTGCGCTGGTGTCGGCCGGCGGGCGAACCGTCATCGACAGCAGCACCGGCGTGGAACGCCAACCTGCGGCACTCTTGGACCTGGCTCACCGCACGGGTCTGCAGATCGTAATGTCGGGTGGTTGGTGCCTGTCGCATGGAGATGTGCACACCCTGACTGCAGCAGATGTGTCAAGGATGACAGCAGAACTGGTGGGTGAGATCCGAGATGGTGTGGAGCTGCCAAGTGGTGAGCGCGTGCGGGTGGGCTCGATCGGGGAAATTGGGGTGGGCCCCTCGTTCACCGCGGCGGAGCGGGCTACATTGGTGGCTTCATGCCTAGCCCAAGTTCAAACAGGGGTGCCGTTATTCATCCATCTTCCGGGATGGCAACGGCGAGGTCATGAGGTGCTGGACATCGTGGCTGAGTATGGAGTGGACCCGTCAGCAGTCGTGCTGTGCCACATGGACCCGTCGGGTAAGGACACGATCTACCAGCGCGAGATCGCCGATCGGGGTGTCTGGCTGGAGTTCGACATGATCGCGATGGACCTGAATTTTCCTGGTGAGGGGCAGTCACCCTCTGTTCAAGACACAGTCGATGCTGTCTCGGGCTTGCTCAGTGATGGACATGGGGACCGAATCCTGCTCTCCCACGACATTGGCCTGAAAGTGCAGTGGGCTCGCAATGGTGGGAGCGGGTTCGCCTACGTCCCAGTGGCCTTCCTCCCGCGACTGATCGACGCGGGCGTAGACGCCGCGACCGCACACGGATTAATGACCATCAACCCCGCCGCGCTTTTCTCTGCCGCAGCGCGGACAACACCCCACGCCCCCGGCAATGCGCCCTGATCAATCCCCCCCCTGTCCGCCCAACCTGCAAGGAGTTCCCATGGCGCTTGGCTTCATCGTCGAAGAATCCTGGGTCGTCCATTACGCACGCCAGAATTCATTCCGCTCCTTTGTCAGCAGGGTCTGCGAATGTAAATACCTGTTCGACAAACACGTCACTTGGCTCGCAGCATCATGAATACTCCTACCCCCGGAGGTTCCACGACGCCAGTAATGGTGCAGACAGTGACTGGCCCCGTACCTGTCGCGGAGCTCGGTATGACTCTCCCTCACGAACACATCTTCAATGACCTGACCGAGGCGTTCTACCCCGGTATCCGGCCTTTCTCTCGAGACCTCGCGCACGCGACCGTCACGCCCGCAACTGCATGGCTTCTGCGTGAAGACCCCTATTCCAGCGCTGACAATTGTGGCTTCGACGAGCGGGATATGGAAACGATCGTCGCCGAGCTGGCGCCGTTCACGAATGCTGGCGGTCGCACGATCATCAACAGCACTACAGGTGTCGGGCGACGCCCCGCCTCACTGGTCGAGACCGCTCACCGCACGGGTCTGCAGATCGTAATGTCGGGTGGTTGGTGCCTGTCGCATGGAGATGTGCACACCCTGACTGCAGCAGATGTGTCAAGGATGACAGCAGAACTGGTGGGTGAGATCCGAGATGGTGTGGAGCTGCCAAGTGGTGAGCGCGTGCGGGTGGGCTCGATCGGGGAAATTGGGGTGGGCCCCTCGTTCACCGCGGCGGAGCGGGCTACATTGGTGGCCTCGTGCCTAGCCCAAGTTCAAACAGGGGTGCCGTTATTCATCCATCTTCCGGGATGGCAACGGCGAGGTCATGAGGTGCTGGACATCGTGGCTGAGTATGGAGTGGACCCGTCAGCAGTCGTGCTGTGCCACATGGACCCGTCGGGTAAGGACACGATCTACCAGCGCGAGATCGCCGATCGGGGTGTCTGGCTGGAGTTCGACATGATCGCGATGGACCTGAATTTTCCTGGTGAGGGGCAGTCACCCTCTGTTCAAGACACAGTCGATGCTGTCTCGGGCTTGCTCAGTGATGGACATGGGGACCGAATCCTGCTCTCCCATGACATGTTCCTCAAGACCATGTGGGCTCGCAATGGTGGGAGCGGGTTCGCCTACGTCCCAGTGGCCTTCCTCCCGCGACTGATCGACGCGGGCGTAGACGCCGCGACCGCACACGGGTTAATGACCATCAACCCCGCCGCGCTTTTCTCCGCCGCGGCCCGGACAACACCCCACGCCCCCGGCAATGCGTCGTGATCCATTCGTCCCCGTTGCTCTCGAGGAAGTCTCGTTGTCGGTGCTTCCCGAATTGAGCTTACTTTCTTGCCACTTCATCTCACTGGTCCATCGTTCGACAACTGACCCAGTCGCGCTCGGCGGATGAACATGGAGGAGCGCGTCCCCCTTGACCTTCTCGCCGCCCTGATCAGGATCAACTCGACCTCAGGTTCGCCTGGCGAATCAGAGGTTATCGATTACGTTGGAGACTGGTTCGGTCCTCATACTGCCTCCAGAGTGTTCGTTTCGAAGGATCATCACGGACGAAGCAATGGACTGCTTGTCTTGCCATCTGTTGATTCCGGCGAGCGCGTCCTTATTTTTGCTTGCCATGCCGATGTCGTCCCGGTCGGAAACGCCGCCGACTGGACATCCCCGCCCTTTGAACCGAGGGTAGATGAAGGGCGACTCGTCGGTCGTGGATCTTCGGACATGAAATCCGGACTCGCCGCGGCGATGATTTCGATTGCATGGCTTCACGAGTCGGGGGCGCGCGTGGCTCTCGCGGTGTCAACCGGAGAGGAGGTTGGCTCCGTCGGAGCACCGACGATAGTGAATTTGATCCGGGATTCACAGATTTCGACCGGGGCTATGGTCATCCCGGAATCGACCAACAATAAAGTGGTTCTCGGTCATCGCGGCGCTCTCTGGCTTGGCGTGGAAACAACGGGAGTCGCCACGCACGGCAGCACTCCCGAGCTCGGGCGAAACGCGATTCTCTCGATGGCGCGGATACTCGGGCGCATCGGTGAAGTTCCGTTGACCACACATCCCCAGCTCGGTGCGGAGACAGTTAATGTTGGCACCATCGACGGGGGAACTGTGCCAAATGTTGTGCCAGATCATGCTCGGATACGAGTCGATCATCGCGTGGTGGATTTAGACGTCGGAAGGATCATCGATTGGTGGCGCAACCAACCAACAGTGTCCAACGTCAGTATCGACTTGGCCCTGGTACCGGTATGGACAGCAGCAGATGATCCCTGGGTGGCAAGCCTTCCCTCAGAGGTTTTAACCACTCCGGCAGCCTATTTCACGGACGCATCCGTCTTCACCGAAAGTATGCCTCCTGCTCCGGTTGTCGTGTGGGGTCCGGGGGATCCGACCTCCGTTCACTCCGCGAATGAGTCAGTCGATCTCGCCTCCCTCGACGAGGCGATTCGTTTGTATAAAAGGGCCGGAATTGATTGGCAAAAACGCCAAGACCGGCTGCTTCCGTAAAAAGGGACGTGTGCAATTCATCAGTCTCGTTTCCGCAGCCAGGCGAGTTCGCGACCCTATGCGCATCGATAGCGTCTGGTCACCGCGCCAATATTGACCGCCGCGTCACCACCGCTGGGCCAACCAAGGACAACGACTGGTCTTTCGCCCGCGAACTTGCGTCGGTCCTGGAGGAGGATTCGAAGCCAGGACGACCTCTAAGACTTGGAGCAGATCACGCCACACGCTCTTCGGCGGACGGTTGGCACGCTCCTGGCGAAGGAGATTTCCCCCGAGTACGCAGCCAAGTACCTCGGGCACGGACATGGCACCTCGGTCCTCTACGCCCACTACGTGAAATTCATAAACGAAGTGGACGACGCCGGCAGCGGAGCACTTGACAACCTGATGCCACGCAGACCGCTGGACTCCTGACGCCCGCGCGTCAAATGACGAAACCCCTGCCATCTCGGCAGGGGTTTCGTCATAGCAGGTTGCACTATTTCGGTGAGTAACCGGTGAGTTTCTCAGTTGTACGCCGGCTCAAGCTTCGTTGGCCAGCGCTATAAGCGCTGGTCCGAAGGCATAAAAAGTGCACCCCCCCGGACTTGAACCGGGAACCCACTGATTCTAGGTCTTATTGTCGCAATTTCCCCGCGATCGCGGGAACTGCAGTGGTCACTAACTCGTGGAATCAACGCTTACTCCACGAAAATAGAGTTCGTACTAGTCCTGCGGGGCCTCATTCAGCAGGGTCGGGAATCTCGACTGGGGATCAAGATCGATCGTTGCATTGATACCTGTGGCGATCCAATCGAGATCCGGCTCGCCACACTCGGTGCCACGCTCGACAATCTCCAAGTGCCGCATGCGGTTCGAATCCGTCATGGCCCCAAGCGTATCGAGGAGTGTGGCTGTGGCGACAGACTAATCGGCATGCCAGCTCCGGGCGTCCGTTGCTATCCAAATAGGCCAATTGCCACTCTTGATCGACACGCGGCCCATCAGTTGAATGATCCGAATCGTTTTTTTTGCTTCGACCGATTCGGCCAAATACAACGCTGAGATGCGTTTCGATCTCGTGCATAAGACGCTCGGGAGATTCTTTTGATCGAAGCAACACCTTCTTTCAAGGTGGTTTCGCATGTATCTCTCGTCCGCGTCGGCAGCTGGTGTTCGGTTCTTGGCCGCGATCAAGGAGGGGCGCGGTCTCAAACGTTCCGCCCGGGAAGCGGGGGTTAATAAAGAGGTTGGCTATCGCTGGCTGCGTGAGCGCTACTTGGTGCTGCGTCGCGCCGGCAAGACCATGGTCGAGACGACCGCGGAGTTGGGGTTCACCACGTCGAGGTTGCTGGCGTGGGAAGCAGACGTCACCCGGGACACGGATCGCCATCATCTTCGTGTTGACGCCCGTGCGGAGGACGCGTTCTGGGCGGCGTTCGGGACTGCTGTCGGTTTGATTGACTCCTGATTTGTGAGGATTTCGATTCTCACGAAAGGATGTTCAGCATGCCGAAAGCATTTCCCCTGGAGTTCCGCCGCGACGTTGTTGCCGTCGCCCGGAAGAACGAGGCTCCGATCGCCCGGGTGGCGAAGGACTTCGGAATCTCCGAATCGTGTCTGCAACGCTGGTTGAAACTCGCCGATATCGAGGACGGCAACCGGCCCGGGGTGACCCAGGCGGATGCGGCCGAGTTGCGGGAGGCGAAGAAACGGATCCGGCTGCTGGAGCAGGAGAACGAGATCCTCCGCCGGGCGGCCGCGTATTTGTCGCAGGCGTCGCTCCCAAAATGATGTTCCCGCTGGTCCTCGAACTGGCCGCCGACCGGAAGATTCCGGTCGCGGTGACCTGCCGGGTGCTGGGCTTCTCCAAGCAGGCATATTTCGTCTGGCGGAGGAACCCGGTGTCGTCACGCGACTGGGATAACGCCCACCTGATCAACGCCGCCCTGGCCATCCATGGCGACGAGCCGGGGTTCGGGTATCGGTTCATCGCGGACGAGATCGAGGCGGAGTCCGGCATTCCGGCGTCGGAGCGGCGTGTGTGGAGGCTGTGTTCACAGCAGAGGATCTGGTCGCATTTCTCGAAGAAACGCGGCCTGAACCGCAAAGCCGGCCCTCCCGTCCATGACGACCTCGTGCAACGCGACTTCACCGCGCAGCGGGCGAACCAGCTGTGGTTGACCGATATCACCGAGCATTGGACCGACGAGGGCAAGCTGTATTTGTGCGCGATCAAGGACCTGTGGTCGAACCGGATCATTGGTTACTCGATCGATTCTCGGATGACGGCGGAGCTCGCGGTGGCGGCGGTGCGCAACGCGGTCGCCCTCCGCGATGTCGACGGCACGGTCCTGCATTCGGACCGAGGATCCCAATTCCGGTCCAGGAAGTTCGTCGAGTTGCTGCGGCAGGAGGGCATCACCGGTTCGATGGGGCGGGTCGGCGCGTGCGGTGACAACGCCGCGATGGAGTCGTTCTTCGCGCTACTGCAGAAGAACGTTCTCGACAAGAAGAAGTGGCGCACCCGGCAGGAACTTCGCCTCGCGATGGTGACCTGGATCGAACGGACCTACCATCGCCGCCGCCGCCAGCGAGGACTCGGCAGACTCACCCCGATCGAGTTCGAGATAATCAATTCACAAGCCGCCCACGCGGCCTGAAACCCCAAACAAGACGAGTCAACTAAACCGTCAGCAGTCCCCCCACGTGATGCGTGAACTCAATCAGCGACCCCGGAAAACTCTCGACTATGACACCCCGCAGAGCCGTTTCAAATCCGAGCGTGACACGCCCGCACGCGCGCTGAGATAGCCTTTCAAACACGGGCCACAACAGCCCAAAATCGTCCAACTGTTGCGTCGACCAATAGAAACCACCGCCCGGTCATCGGGCTTATAGTCGGGCGGCTCAAACGGCGATCTTCCGACCAGCAAGGAGCTCAATCCCAGTAATCACACGGATGCGTCCGTTGATCGTCCGGCTTACGGGCAGGCGCAGGGAATCGTTAAGGGGTGCCTGCACTCTCATGCGGGAGCTGACATTGACGTGGCACGGGTCCGTTGACCTCATGGCAGAGGACATCCAGAAGCTGCTTGTAGTCCGAAGTGAATCGTTTCTCGTTGTAGTCCAGGTTAAAAGTCTGTGTGCCCGCCGTTGGCAGAGCGCCCGCCATTCCCGAGGCAAGCTCCCAAGCCCGAAACGAACCGTAGACGTACACCTTGTTTAGTGCGCCTTGGAATGTTGGCCTAGCCTTGTTAAACGCGCTGAGCACGCCATGGCTGTCGTCGAGAGTGAACGTCTGGCCGGAGCTGGCTTTCGACCTCATCTCCTCTTGGAGTTGTAAAACTGTGCCCTGGTATGCGTCCGCAGCGTCGAGAAAATCGAAGTAGACCGTTGCTCGGTCAGAGCGTTGGGTGGCGCTGGTGGCAGCACCTATCTGAGCAGATATTGTCGCTTGAGTGATGGTTGCATTAATTGCTCCTCCAATGACCACTCCTAGGACGCCAATGATTGCCGCGACCAGGGGCGTTACGCCCTGCCACCAGCGCACAGGTGCTGTGAGGTCACTTTGCTTGCCCATCCCCCGAAACTATCAGTGCCCTTCCGGGTCAGTCCGTTGATGGTCCGGTAAACGAACTCTAAAGGCATCTCGATCAATGCTCGGCGCCGGACGTCAGGTACCGGCGAGGTTTCTCGACGTAGGCCAGTCAGAGGGCGAAGTGCGTCGACACAATCGCCGCCGAACTCCACTCTGTGCTCGGGGTCGCCGTGGACGACTTCGAGTTCGCGGACGTCTTGGACCGCGTGACCGCCGATCGCGGCGTTGCGCTGAAGTGACGGTTGCCTCGCGTAAGTTCCGAGTATGACGAATGATTCGCGCGCGCCTACCGTGCCGTCGATCACTGAATCTGTGACCATACTGAGACGACTGCTCGACATTTGGCGCAACTCCGAGCTTGAGTCGTCAACCGTGCCGATTCTGGAGAACCGAGTAGAACGAGGGATGTTTGTTCTTGGCCAAGCTGACCACGCCGCTGGGATGACGGACGCGATACTTGTTCTCGTTGAACAGGAGATGTTCGTTCAGACCGCGCCGCTCGTTCGTTTGACTTTGGAATGCGCCGTGACCGGCGTTTGGTTTGCGGTCACGCCAGGGTCGGGAACCGCTGGCACGAAGGAGGCGGCGCGCGCGCGGGCGGTCCTTGATATAGCGATGGAGGATTTGGCCGACCCGGCCGGACGCGTGACTAGGGAAAATGTTCGAAACGCGGAGAAGGCTCGAAAAACAATGAAGGCAAGGTCGAGCGGCCAGAAGTCTTCGACGAGCAAAGTCGAAGGAGAAGCGAGCAACCTAGAACAGCGCGCCATTTCGTTAGCTGGAGCAGATTGGTTCTACCCGTACTACCGACTGCTCTCGGAGTACTCGCATGCTGGCGCGGCGCTACTGGAGCATTATGGTCGGCCAATTGACCCGACCCCTGCGAATCCCTTTGGTCTCGAATACGACCCGAAGCGCGAGTGGGAGTGGGCAGGAATCGCGATGGGCGTGCAAGCCGTAGCCCTAATAACCGCCCTAAAAGCTTGGGATGATCTGGCTCCTGACCATCCGATGAGAGATCGCTTGGACTCGATTGCTGAAGACATGGGAACCGCCTTGGTCCTGAACAGAAAAGTCGATAGAAACGAACGCGACCCCCACGAGCGGCAAGTGCCGATTGACTGAAGGGTGACCCGCGTCGCGTCGGATCTCGCGTCGATTGCGCGCTAGTGTGTGTCGCAAATGACGCTACCCACTACGTTCTTCGGCATTTTTGCCCTGCTCGCCCTCTTGCTGCCTGGAGTGGTCCATTCGGCCGTCCGTACGGCTAACCAAGGATTCACGGCTGCGGATCGAGTCCTCGGCGAGAGAATCCTCCAGGCGATACTTACCAGCGTTGTCCTCGACGCTTTTTACTTGATCGTTCTGGGCAGTTGGCTTGCTCCAATGGTGAAGGTCGGAGAGAAGGTCGTCATTCAACGGCCGGGTCAGGTTGGCTGGGCGCTTCTGGTTTTGGGGGTCATCATCCCGGCTCTTGCGGGCCTTGTCATGTACGGCAGAGTTCCTCTCATCCGAATGCTCGTCCAGGCCATTGGCAACCGAGCCCCGGGCTGGTTGGTGAATGTATTGCCTAAAACGGGCTACAACAGCACGCCCACTGCTTGGGATTGGGTATCGGTCAGGAAAGGCGGTCGGTGGGTGCGGATACTCACCGGTGAGGGGCGCTGGCTCGGCGGCTGGTTCGCTGACGAATCTTTCGTCAGCGTCTATCCAGAACCGCGCGATATTTATTTAGCGGTCCAGTGGATAATGTCACCTGAAGGCGAGTTCCTCGAACAAGCCAAGGGCGCTTCAGGCGTGTGGCTATCGCTGGAGAATGCGCAACTCGTGGAATGGACCGAACCAACCGCTGATGCTGCACAAGTAGACCCGAACGCAAGGGAGTCCAATGGCTGACCAGCCTGACCGCACGCCAACACGTTTGACCGAGGGCTATCGCCCCTTGAACACCCGAGGGACGTCGCCACTCACCAAAGGTGCACAGCCTTCGTCGACCACCCCGGCGCCGTCCTCCAACCCTCCGGCAGGGCCTCCTGCAAGTTCGCCGAGGCAAAGAAAGTAAGCGACGCTCGAGCGGGCTGGGCGCCCACCTGAGACGACGAAGAGCGCTCGGCTGTCGAGGAGAACGACCCCAAGTCTGTCGCGCTGACCGTTCCCGTTGTTTCGGCCCTGATTGCGTAGTCTCGGTAATGACTAAGGGGGACAATCGTTGAATAAATATGCTCTGTTCGCATTTATCGGGGGGCTCTTAAGCGTCGGCGCATTAGCCGAACTTCGTCGGGCCGGGAAAGCGCCGGCTAAGGTGGCGCAACCGGTTGGTCCGGGCGTGCAGGTTGCGCCCAGAAGCCTAATGTCGCCTAGTTTGGACCTCTTCAACAACACCACAATTTCGTTTGTTCTTCGAATCCTCACTCGCATATTTGTCTTTGGGGTGACTGGTGCCGCCGCGATCCAGCTCGCGCGCTCGGTGGCTTCGAGCACCTACGGTGATGGCTTCTGGAACGCTCTGGTTTGGACTGCTGGTGCAGCCGTTGCCATTTGCATGGAGGCGCTATGGGCCCGATATATGTCGTATCGCCGCGAATGGTGGCTTGGAGAAGTCGCGCAGATTGTCTGGTCCAACTTCGACGTAACTTGGCCAGAGGTTGCTCAAACAACGCGTTACTTGCCAACGGCGCGCGGACACCTAGGCAACCGCCATTACACCTTGCGTGCAAAGCCGGATTGGCTTGACGGCTCCAAAGTCACTCTGCAGATCGAGGTTCCTACCAAACGCAAAGAGATTTCCGTCCAGGTCGCGGTAAATGGCGAGCTTCGGCCCGCGCCGCGGAGGGCATAGTCGCAGCATATCCATAGTGGGAAACCGTTGGTCGCGCGCGCGGAGGGCGCATTTGATGGAGCGATGCCCATGAACACCGACGGTTACAGCAAGGACCGACGGAACGCCGGAGGGAGCATTAACCCTAGCAATTTGAAGATCACGAGAGACGATGCCCGCTGCCGGGACGCCTGTTGGGACACCGCGCGCCGATTTCAGACGGCCACTGAAGGATCGCGAGTGATCACGTCTAACCTGCATCGCCGGTAGCAGTCGAGCATCATCCGTTACCGTGGACTCCCGAGATCAAGGAGACACCATGAGGTTGCACCATGTGCAGGTGGCATGTTCATCCGGAGCGGAGGACACAGCGCGACGGTTTTACGGCGACGGCCTCGGGCTTGCGGAGGTGGAGAAGCCGGATGATCTGAAGTCCAAAGACGGAGTGTGGTTCAGAGCGATTGATGACGTCGGGCAAGTGACCGCGGAAATCCACATTAGCGTGGAGGATCCTTTTGTGCCTGCACTCAAAGCGCACCCCGCTCTGCAGGTTGCCGACGTAGCTGAGCTTGAGACTGCCGCAGAACGGCTGAACGACCTCGGGTTCCATGTGAATTGGAGCCAGCGGTACAACTTTCCGGGGAACGAGCGGTTTCACTCAGCCGACGGTGAAGGAAACCGGGTAGAGCTTCTTGCGCCCGTCGAGGCTGCGTGAAGCGCCCATCGCTCCAATCGGATCCCGCCCTGAAAACTGAGCTTGTCGCACGAGCCGTTCCGCTTGAGGGCGGCCCTTTTGGCTAAAAACTGGCCTCTAGCGCTTTCCTGGCCGATGGTTTACGTCGGGGAATCCGCGATGGGGTGGATTGTGTCCGTTCCGAGGGCTCGTTCTCGGTGGGCCTGGCTCAGGTCTGTCAACGCTACCAATTCGTCGTCCGACGCTCCCTCCAATGCGATTAGACGGTCGTCAGCGGTCGGTTGGGCGCGCAGCAACTCGTCGAGCTTTCGTTGCGTTACCGCTTGCTGACGTGCTTGCGTGTGCTGGAGGGCGAACACCATCACGACTGTCACGGATGAACTCACCACGAAGAGAACGTTGTCCCACCATGAGGGAAACCCGGACGCGATTCCGAACAGGACCCACGCCACAATGGCTGCAGCGGCTATCGATCCAGCAGCGGCATGCTCGCTCACGCGACCAATACGATGCAGGATTCGGCTGCTCCAATGTCTCTGAGGCGGTACCACCGATTCGTCCCGAGTCATGGCACGGGATCTTTCTAGACGTTCCCGGCCCTTGGCATAAACCGGATCGTCATCCCTGTTCGAATTCTTCACGCAGATCAGATTAGGCGGCCTCGCCTTTGAACTGCTGTGCTCTCCCGCGCACCTCGCCCCGGGCGCACGATCCAGTGTGTAATCATGGTCGGTTGGACAGCCAGAGACTCCCGTGGCGCGTAGGGCACGTCACCCTTTGAGGTCGATACTTTCCCTCTCAACCGCCCCCAGCGCAGGGCAAATGCCGACTTTCCATGATCCCTCTCAGCCTCCTTCCGTGACACAACAGAAGACGGATGTGGTTTGAGCCCGCGGGATGGAGACCTTTGCAACAGGCGCTCGGCGATGTGGTTGCGGGTCATGTGTTTGCCGAGAGCGATTCGCCTATCGGGGTGCCTTGTCAGGTTCGATTTCCTGAATCCTCTACCCGATCTGACAATCTCGGTTGCTTTCCAATGCCGACAGCCGTTCCCAAGTGACACAGCGTTGAGTACTGCGAACGAGCCTGGATCTGTCGCAGTGATCGTCGGGCTCGCGGGCGGTCGGGAGGCTTCGCATCGTCCCCTCGATAAGTACCTCGCCGCCATCTTCGGTGGCGGCTCACGTCATGAAATGCGACGCGCGGATCGGGCCGCGGCGTCACTAGACGGGGTGATTGATTCGGCCCAATTTAGGTCTTGGTTTCTAAGTGATGCTGATGACGTGCTTCGCGGTTGCGGTGCCGTCAGCGGTCAAGTCCCAGGTAGTGGTGTAGCCGGTTTTCCTTCGAGCTAAGGATTATGCGCTGAGGGCCAGTTCTGGTTCGGTTACCTCGCTTCCGGTGTCGGGGACGAGGGTGAGGCGGGATTTGGCGAGGATGTCGAGGCCGAGGTAGCGGCGGCCTTCGGCCCATTCATCGGTCTG
>NZ_JBEPTM010000027.1:0-10575 GCF_040549525.1 Frigoribacterium sp. UYMn621
CCGACGGCCCAACGAAGTCCACTATGGTTATCAGCAGCCAGCCCTGGCAGCGTAGACGAATCCACTAATTCCGCTGTCCGAAATCCCCGCAGCAGCCCAGTGCTTCCGAAACTTGGCTTCGCGTGTGGTTGAGGCGAACTTCGTCTTCGCTGATCGAGGCGATAGCGTCGATTGGAATCAGTGACTTCTTTTCGCCGATACCGAGAAAGCCGCCGGTCTCGACCCGCAGGAAGCGGATCTTCCGTGCTTTGTCGTCGATGAGCAGAGCGTCGATCTTTCCGATCTCTTGACCGTCTTTATCGATTACTTTGCGACCGCGAATATCGTTGCTCGCATCGGCGACCGTTTTTCCGAGGTCGTCCAAAGTTACGAGCTTTGCGTACTCATCTGTTGCCATTGTGTCTCCTGACTTCGCGCGGGAAAAGGCGTGGCCGAGGGCTGGAGCAACACCGCGAACGTACCTCCAGCATGACTGGGGTGTCAATACGCGAGACTCTTTGCGGATCACGATTGCGAGTGTCTCGTGTCCACGGGCCGGATCCTCATGCACCTCTTCCAACGCGTGGATCCGAAATCACCCATCTTGCCGAGGAAGATGTCGATGCATCGAAGCAGGCAAGACAGCCTCTTTGAGCACGCCCGCCGGCAGCGCACCCGGACAGAATTTTAAATGCGTGCCGGAGCCAGAAAAGAATTTCGAATTTTCGCAGAATCGTGTTCACTTTGCCCGGGCCGATTCTGAATCGAACTCGAAGCGATAAAATCGGCGATATCCTCCTCTGATGCCGAATCGCGGCAACCAGGGCCAGCAGTCGACCGCGGCATATCGAAACAGATACTCTGGCCGTCAACAGCCTGACAGGCGCTGATGCCGAGTGAGCGCACCTTCTTTCTCGGGGACGAAAGTCAAGCCGATGAACTGCACTCAGGAGCAGGTTCTCTCTCGAGTTTTCGAGTTCGAACTATTCTCGGTTGGCAAGCTCGGCCTCTACTTCCACAATATTGGCCTCGACGCGGTGCCGCGGGAGCCGCATTCGAATCGCCAAATAGAAGATCCCGACTGTGACCGCGACGTTGATGAGGAACACCCAGCCGAACATTTGCGGGTTGGAAGTGGGGTCACAGGTCCAACTGATCACTGACATAGCAGTGAACCACGGCAAGACCCAAAATGCGCCGGCATGAAAATCAAGACGGCCCTGGTGTTTGTCCCGACGACCGGCGACTCTGAAGACTGCTAGCACTACATAGCCGATCAACACGGTGAGGAAGAGCTTCGCATTGGTGGCCCATCCACCCCAGTAGACGATCATGTTTGCCGAGTAAAAGGCCAAGAGAGGGATCAGGTCGCCTCCGGGCACTCGGAACGGTCTCGGGCGATCGGGTACTTCCCGGCGCAAGGCGCCGACTACGACGGGGCCGACACCGAAGGAAATCACGGTCGCGCTGGTGATGAATCCGACGAGTTGCTGCCAACTCGGAAATGGCAGCAGTATCACGAGGCCGACGACGAAGCTCACGATGAGGCCCCACAGCGGAACGCCGAATCTGCTTGTTCGAGCCAGGGCAGCCGGAGCATCTTTGTTACGCGCCAGAGCGTAGGAAACTCGGGCGGCAACCGCCGTGTAAACCAGTCCCGTATCGGCCGGGGAAATGATCGCGTCGGCATAAAGGATGACCGCCAACCAGGTGAGGCCGGCGAGGGTGCTGATCGCCGCGAGCGGACCGAAGTCGTTTGCGAAGGCTAACCGTGCCCATCCACCAGATTTTGCGAGAACCGAACCCGGCACACCCAACGTGAAAGCCAGTTGTAACAGGGCGTAGATCACGGAGGTGATCAGGATAGATCCGATCACCGCGAGAGGGATATTCCGGCTCGGATTCTTGGTCTCACCAGCAAGCTCGATGCCCTGACGGAAGCCAAGAAAAGAAAATGTGATCCCTGCAGTGGAAATGGCGACGAAAATGCCCGGCATGCCTCCCGGGGCAAACCCATGAGAGGTGAAATTGGCGGGGGTGCCCATTGTTGTTGTGGAGAGGGCAGTGAAGATGAAGACCACGATCACCAACAGAATGACAACGAGTTTCCACCACACCAGTGCATTGTTCACTTGAGCGAAAAGCCGCACCCCGAACGCGTTAATAGCCAGAAAAACCGCGAGAAGGATCACGGCGCACCCGTAGCCCAAGGGAGTGAGCACGTGCACGATGTTGCCATTGACGGTCGAGGCGGTGGTGAATGCGGCGAACTTGCTCGCGTAGGTGAGGGCACCCTCGACTTCGATTGCCGGTACTGCGATGGTCGAAACCCAGGTGACAAAGCCGACGGAAAAGCTGGCAAATGAGCCCCAGACCAGATGCGGGTATCGCACCACTCCGCCAGAAATGGGAAACATCGGTCCGAGTTCCGCGTAGGTGAGTGCGATCAGAAGGATCATTCCGCCGGCGATGAGCCAGGAGAATACCGCAGAGGGACCGGCGATCACCGACGCGTTGAAAGCTCCGAAAAGCCAGCCTGAACCGAAGATCGATCCGATCGCGGCGAACAGCAGGCCGATCGGACCAACTTCACGGCGCAGCTTCCCAGAAGTGGTTCGAGTCTTCTTCTCGGTGGTTGGTGCGCCCATGATGCCCCCACGTCCTTCCGGGTGTGTTGAACGGTGCTGGGTGCGGGTGTTAGCGGGGCTCGACCCCGCCCATGGAACTGTCGCCCTTGTGATGGTCAAGTCGGCCGAATGTGCTGTCGAGCAGACGGAGCATCTTGTGGAGCGCACCGCTGACCGCGTCATCGACGGTCGAGGCGTTGTCGGTTGCGAATTCGGGAGTCAGGCCCTCGGGCCGGGCCTCGAGGACACAACGGATGTCGTCACCGGTGCTCCGTCCAGCGCTCCCGTCGCTCAGGGTGACATTCACCCGAGTCAGGTGAACGTCAAAGCGGGAGAGTGTTGTTTGCACCGTCGACTCGATGGCAGCTATCGGTTCCTCTGTGAGGGTGATGTTGTGGTCAGAATTTACGATGATCTTCATTTTTGCCTCCCGGCAGTTGCCAACCTGATACTGCTTTCTCGGCCGGCGTTCTGTCCATCCGCCTCGTGCGGTTTCCGGTAGAGGCTGAGGCCGAGGGTCGCAGCGATCTGGGTGATTGCGAGTTGCGCGCGGACGCTATTTCCGTGGCTGTCCAGTGGGGGCGAGAATGCGGCAATCGCGAGCCGTCCGGGCACTACTGCCATCAGGCCGCCGCCGACGCCGCTTTTGCCCGGCAGGCCGACTGTGTAAGCCCAATCGCCGGATGCTTCGTAAAGACCTTCCATCGTCATCTCGGCGAGAATATGTGGAACGTTCTCCCCGTGGACCGCGCGCGCGCCGGTGAGAGGATTCACACCGTCGTTGGCGAGGGTGGCACCCATAGTTGCCAGGTCAGCGGTCGTGATCAAGGTGGAACACTGGCGGGTGTACACGTCGCAGACCCCAACGGGGTCGTCGTAGAGATATCCGGCGGCTTTCAGTAACCAGGCGATGCCACGGTTGTGGGCATTCGTTGTCTGCTCCGACTGGTTGATCGTCTCGCTGAGCGCGATCGTGCGCCCGGCAAAGGCACTCTGCACAGCCAGAATCTTCGCCCACCTGTCTTCGGTACTGTCTGCAGGGATCAGACTCACCGAGGACATCGCGCCAGCGTTGACGAGGGCAGACATCGGTTTGTCGCCGTGGAGGGCTAGTGCCATCACCGAGTTGAAGGGGAGGCCGGTCGGGTCGGTGCCTACTTGGGAGTGGAACGCGTCGGAGCCGATCTCATCCATCGCCCGAGCCATGGTGAACACCTTCGAGATCGACTCGATCGCGAATTCTGTATTCGCATCACCGGCGTTGATGGTGTCCCCAGTGACGGTGACGACGCTGATCCCGAACAGGTCGGGGTCGACGGTGGCCAGCGCGGGAATGTAATCCGCGTTAGCTCCGCCGGTGACATCCCTGTTCTGAGACCATGCTGCGGCGACCGCGGACGCAATCCGGTCATGATCCGCCATGGGATGCCTTCTGCTTCGATTCCTCATGCAACTGGGCGGGCACCTTCGCGGAGGTGGTGACCGTGCCAGGCTCGTGACCTTCAGCTTCCCAGGTGAACGCCGCGAAGCCGCTCTGCGGATCCCGCCAGCTGTCCTTCCGTACGTGGTAGACCACGAAGGGCACGGCCACGAAGAACACGCTCAACACGACGAGGAGACCGACGTAGAACACCGGGCTGCCGACCTTGATCTGGTTCGGCGGGATGAAGCTGAAGAACATCGCAACCACCGACCCGAGGAAGCCGACTCCTGCCACAATCCAGATGCCCACCTTGCCACCGGGGATGCGGTAGGGACGGGGACGGTTCGGTTGCGTGACGCGCAGCCGAATGGCGGCGGCGAACATCAACAGGTACATGACCAAGTACAAGATCACCGTCAACTGGCTGAGGATCTGGTACACCGACTGCACCGACGGCAGGATGATGAACAACACCGCCAGCACGGAGACGATGATCGCCTGCGTGATCATAATGTTGAGGCCCATCCCGTGCTTGTTTGTTTTTTGGAAAAACTTGGGCAGGTTGCCCGCTTTGGCCACGACCAGCAACCCTGACGACGGCCCGCTAATCCAGGTGACGATACCGGCGAACACGCCGATCGCCAGCGCTACGGCGATGATCGGACCGGCCCACACGATATGTGCCCAGGCGAAGAGGTCGTTGTAGGCCGTCAGCAGGCTCTGCACGAGGTTGATGTCCTTCCTGGGCACGATGAACGCGACCGCAAGGGCGCCGAGCACGAAGACCACGACGGTGCCGAGTACGGCGATCAGCATCGCGATCGGATAGCTCTTGGTCGGGTTCCTCACGTCCTTGACGTGGATCGCGTTCATCTCCATGCCCGCGTAGAACAGGAAGATGCTGGCCGCGAGGACGATGTTGCCGAAGTTGGAGAAGTCGGGGATGACCGCCTTCCACGAGACATCGATCTGCGGCTTGTTGCCGGCGATGACATAGGCGAAGCCGAGCACGATCAGGATGCCGGCCGGCACGAGGGTGCCGATTACGCCGCCCCATTTCGCGACGCGTGAGAACGCTTTCGCACCTTTCAGAGCGATGAAAGTGGCCAGCCAGTAGACAACGAGAACCACGGCGAGAACAAACAGGCGGTTGCCCGCAACGGCCGCATCGGCGGCGTGATCGGGTCCGGTGTACGCCAGGGCGACAGCGCCGAACGTCAACGCGGTCGGGAACCAGATCGTGACCTCGAGCACGAGCATGAACATGGCGACAATCGCCCAGCGGCGCCCGAAGGCCTCGCCCACCCAGCGAAACACACCGCCGGTTTCGGGCCAGCCGGTGGCAAGTTCGGCAGCCACCAAAGCGGTCGGCACCAGGAACAGCACCGCGGCCAGCACGTAGTAGAAGATCGCACCCATGCCGTATTCGGCGACCGCGGGAAGACCGCGGAGGCTCAGGACGGCGACGATGTTGAGCATCGCCAAGCCGAAGATGCTGATCGTCGCAGCGCGTTTGACTTTCTCCTTCGTGGCGGAGGGAGTTGAGGCTGGTTGTTTAGTCGGTGTTGTCATTTCTTGGGTCCTGGTTCTAGTGGTGGAACGCGGGTTGGGTTTCGATCGGCATGGGCGATTCCAGCCGGTCAAGGTAGTCGGTCTGTTTTGCCATGTCGACCAGGAACCGGTCGGCGAGATCCATGCTCATTCCGTTGCGCACGACGATTCGTTGCACCGTGATGTCCTGAAGGTCTGCTGGCATCGGATAGGCCGGCACCAACCATCCCTCAGTACGCAGCCGGTCCGAGAGGTGATAGAGGTTCCAGTTCTTCGACGCGGAGTCCTTCAACTTCCACGCGAACACGGGAATGTCACTCCCGTCGTTCCACAGTTCGAACGGCCCCAACTTGGCAATCCCCTCGGCAAGGTATTTCGCGACATCCTGGGAGGCCTGCTGCACCTGCGTGTAGCCGTCCCGCCCGAGGCGGAGGAACAGGTAGTACTGCAACAGCACCTGCGCAGCGGGCCGGGAGAAGTTGAGGGCGAAGGTCGGCATGTTGCCGCCGAGGTAGCTGACCTTGAAGATGAGGTCTTCAGGCAGCAGATCGGCCGAACGCCAGACGACCCAGCCGAGTCCCGGGTAGACGAGACCGTATTTATGTCCGGAGGTGCCGATCGAATGAACCCGCTCCAGCCGGAAATCCCACTCCAGCTCGGGCTGCAAGAACGGTGCGATCATGCCACCGGAGGCGGCATCCACATGGATGGCGATGTCGAGCCCGGTTTTCGCCTGGATGGCATCCAATGCTTCGGCAATCTGCTTGACCGGCTCGTACATGCCCGTGTAGGTCACGCCCATGATCGCAACCACCCCGATGGTGTTCTCGTCAACATACTTCTCGAGTTCGTATCCGTCGAAGGTCTTGTGCTCTTCGGAGATCGGCACATAGCGTGCTTCGATGTCCCAGTAATTGCAAAACTTCTCCCAGCACACCTGCACGGCGCTGCTCATCACCATGTTCGGCTTCTCCGTCGACTTGCCGTCAGCGCGCCGCGCCTGCTGCCAGCGACGCTTCAGCGCGAGGCCGCCGAGCATGGATGCCTCGGACGATCCGATCGTCGAGGTCCCCATCGCCTTCTCAGGGTCGGGGGAATTCCACAGGTCGGCGAGGATTCGCCAGCAATTGGTTTCGATCGCCGCGGTCTGTGGGTATTCGTCTTTGTCGATCATGTTCTTGTCGAAGGTTTCGGCATACAGCCGGTTCGCGTGATCGTCCATCCAGGTTCCAACGAACGTGGCCAGGTTCAGCCGCGCGTTGCCATCGAGCATCGTCTCGTCATGCACGATCTGATATGCGGTCTCCGGCAGCATCTGCCCACTACCGAGTTGATATTTGAGCGCGACGGTATCTTCCCCGGGCCGCGCAAAGAGCGGGTTGAGAGTGACGAATGTGCGCGGGTCGGGGGTGGTGGTCATGGGAGTTCCTTCGCTTCTGTTTCGGATAGGGGTGACGGTGGTGCGGGAATCGTCGGTGCGGAAGTAGGTAGCACGGCTGCGGCACCAGCGGCTTCGCGCGCCAGGAAGGAACCGAGTTCGCTGATGGTGGACATCAGCGGGGCGGGGAAGACGACGGTCGTGTTCTTGTCGACGCCCAGTTCGATGAGGGTCTGCAGGTTGCGCAACTGGAGAGCGAGCGGGTGGGCCATCATCGTGTCTGAGGCGTCTCCGAGCGCGGCGGCAGCTAAGGACTCACCCTCCGCGGCGATGATCTTCGCTCGCTTTTCGCGTTCCGCCTCGGCCTGTTTAGCCATCGCCCGCTTCATGGTCTCGGGGAGTTGGATGTCCTTGAGTTCGACGAGCGTGACTTCTACTCCCCAGTCGAGGGTGGTGACATCGAGGATCTTGCGGATGTCGGCGTTGATAACGTCTGTCTCTGCCAGCATCTCGTCGAGTGTGTGCTGGCCGACGACTTTGCGCAGGGTGGTTTGTGCGATCTGGTCGATTGCTGAGTAGACGTTCTCGATCGCGACAACAGATTTGACCGCGGCGATCACGCGGAAGTAAGCGACCGCCGAGATATCGACGCTCACGTTGTCTTTCGTGATGATCCCCTGGGATTGGATCGGCATGGTGATAATGCGGAGAGACACCTTGGTCAGCCGATCCGCGATGGGGATGATCACGCGAAGCCCGGGGCTTTTTGTTCCGATTACCCGGCCGAATCGAAACTGCACACCCATCTCGTATTGCGTCACGATGTGGAGCGCCATCGGCACCAGAATGAGCACAAGCAGGACCAGCACCACGATGACAATAAGGAAGGCGCTCATGATGCCGGAGCCGAGGCCGCTGCGGCTGAACCGAGCCCCAGGGCGATGATTTCTATCGGCTGGGTGGCAGGGAGCGCGGTGTGCGCGTCCGCGTTCGCGGGGCTGATGGCCGATTGATTGACGGCGTCTGAGGTTGTGGGGGAAGTCATTGCTGCTCCTGGCGGGTCGGTAATTTGACCGCTGCCGGGATCTGGAGCAACAGATACAGCTAAAAAGAAAGTTCGTACGTGGCCTAGAGTCTTAGGTCCCGCGCCGTGAGTTTTCAGGCATGTCGGAGGGTGGGGTCGATAGGCCAGAAGGGTCGGGCGCCACCTGCGCTAAGTGCGGTGGTCTGCTTGTGGACTCTCACCCGGATGCCGGGTTGCGCCGGTTCCGGAACTTGGCCCAATTTGGAGATAAGAAGTGCCGCGGCTGAATCCCATACGAGGAATTGGCCGCATTCCTCAGCTCGATCCACTCGGCTGCCCGTCTCCGCAACAAATATTGGGCATACCCGGCTGATGAAACCAATGGTGTTGCCGGCGAGGACGATTTCCTCAGTCAACTCGTTCAGATCAAATACTTCGATCTGTATGGTCTGCATTTGGCCGTAGAAACTGCCCACAGGCAGCGGGACAGTGTCGACCCGCAAGGGGACTTCCCGCAGGCCCTCCGTCTGCGGAAATCCGAGGTCTGCCTCGACAAGGCGGTTTGCGAAAACCCCTCGACGGGAGGCATCGTCCACAACCAAGCCCACCGATAAGTTGTTCTCAGCGTCGGAACGTATCCGAGATGTAGGAGAAGATCCATTCGCGACGCCATCGTGCGGTTGAAGCGCCCAGGTCAGTCGTCTTGTGTTCGCGAAGGTCATCAGCACTCCCTAGTCTTCCGATAGAGAAGCGACCGAGGTCAGGAGTTGCTATATCGACAGAGTACGCCTGTAGTGGGCGAATATCGCCATAAGGTGTTGTCAGTCTCCGGACTGATGCAGGAAACAATCTGGCGCCCAACTGTTTCGCGCGGACTCGCCAGTGACGGATTGGGGGGCTGTGCGATAGCGTTGCAGCACTGTCCCAGCCCCTGGCAGCTTCCACTGCGAGAGGTCCCGATGCACTGTTCCCCGCTCCCGTTCATGCCAACGGACCACCACGGCGATGATGATGGCTGAGATCAGCGCAGAACCCAACGTGGCAACAAATTCGGCGACCTTGGATTTGTGTCGGCCGTTCCTCAATGACCTTCCAATTTCGGGAGCTTCGGTCACGGTGATCAGTCCCTCGGGAGCTCAAGTGGCTTTGTGCGCAAGCGACGCGGTGGCCGCTCGCCTCGAGGAACTGCAATTCGAGTTGGGTGAGGGACCCCAGTGGGTTGCCTCAAGGACCGGCAACGCTGTGCTGCTGCCGGACGTCGCCTCAGCCCCCCATGATCGATGGCCGATATTTGCCGCATCGTTGGGGCAGCTGAATGTGGGGGCAATATTTTCCATCCCCATACGAATGGGGGCAGTCACTGTGGGCGCCGCAACGTTGTACCGCGACACCCCGGGTGGATTGGATGAAGACGGTCAGTCATCCGCTCTCGCTATTGCGTCCGCGATCGCAAGCACCGCCATACAACGAGCTATGACCTTCGCCACCGACGACGATGTTTCTGAATCGGTAGCGGTGCCGGCGCTGCGCCGGGAAGCGCATCAAGCAACAGGCATGATCCTGGTCCAACTGGACACCACCGCAACCATCGCCTATTCACGGTTACAGGCCTACGCTTTCGCTCAAGGACGTACCGTCCTCTCAGTCGCACGCGACGTGGTTACCCGCACTCTCACATTTGATAACTTGCCCCTCTAAAACAGTCATAAAGCAGGAGACCATCAGAATGACCGCAAACAGCAGGGAAGCTCAGCTCAGTGCCGCGTTCGTAAAACTCGCCGACACCCTCGTCACCGACTTTGACGTGGTCGACCTCCTCCACTGGTTGGTCGAGGAATGCACACGCATTCTGGATACCCAAGCAGGAGGACTGCTCCTTGTCGACGCCGTCGGAGTTTTGCAACTCATCGCCTCCACCAGCGAAGAAGCGCAACTAGTCGAAGTCCTCCAACTCGCCGCCGGCGAAGGGCCCTGCCTCGACTGCTTCCGCACCGGCATCGCAGTCACCGTCGGCGACATACAGATCAACGCCGGAAAGTGGCCCGAATTCAGTGCCGAGGCGATTAAACAAGGATTCCTTTCCGTGCACGCAACGCCGCTCCGACTCCGCGGTCAGATCATCGGCACGATGAACCTGTTCAGCACCCACACCGGAGAACTGGCCCCGGCCGACATCGCCGTCGCCCAAGCGCTAGCAGACGTCGCCACCATCGGCATACTTCAAGAACGCACCATCAAAAGCTCCAGCATCATCACCGCGCAACTTCAACATGCGCTCGATTCTCGGATCCTGATCGAACAAGCCAAAGGAGTTCTCGCCGCCACGTCCGGAATGACCATGAACGAAGCCTTCGCCGCGATTCGTGCGTACGCCAGAAACCACAACCTCACCCTCGCGAAGGTCGCAGACGGGATAATCGCACGCACCCTAGACGTCACCGCCGCCACCGCAAGATGAATTCGGACCCGCCCGCCTATTCGCTGAGCGGTGAATCCGATTGAGCGTGCCTCGGTCCTGGTCGGACGCTGTGAAGCGATTGCCGGAGCCCATCGTGGAATAGGTGAAAGGAATTTCGATGGCAAAGCGTTCCGA
>NZ_JBEPTM010000028.1:0-8541 GCF_040549525.1 Frigoribacterium sp. UYMn621
GAGCGCGCTGGTCATGGCGAGGACTGAAGTCGACTCGGGCAAAAACGCTGACGCCGTGACGCTGGCGAAGAACATCATCTCGACCCAGACCGCGGAGATCACCAAGATGAGCGGCCTTCTCGCGTCGCTCGGATAGGACCTTGGACGTGCTCGGGACAGGTTTCGCCGCGGCGAGATCTGTCCTGAGCGCGCAGGCACATGGGCGCATATCGTGAAATCACTCGTTCCTTGACGGCCGTGCGCGATCCGTCCGAAGGCACAGACTCTCTCTCTCTCTCTCTCTCTCTCTCTCTCTCTTTCTCTCTCTCGTGGGTACTGCCGCCGCAGCGCCTTGTGATCGCTATCGTAAAGTCCCAGTGGAGGAGGTACGGATGTCGTCCTATCTGAGCGTGCTCATCGTGCTGGGGGCCTGCGTGGCCGGAATCGGGGCGCTCTATCTGGCTGGGCGGGCGGTTGCGGTTTCTGCCGACACCATCGAGGTGTTGCCTTTCCATTCCGGATGGCAGCCTCAGGAACATGCCCTCTCGCGATTTCACGCCCGCTGGTATCCGCTCACCCTGCTCTTCCTCGCCTTCGATGTGGAGATGCTGTTCATGTATCCCTGGGCGCTCGTCGTCGCACGAAATGGCGCCGAAGCGATCATCGAGATGTTTGTGTTCCTGGGGGTCCTTGTGGCCGGCATCATCTGGGCGTGGCGCGAGGGAGCGCTCCGATGGGTGTGACAGCGGCGATCACGCGGGCGGCCACTCGGCGGGTGCATGTGCTGATTGTCGAAGTGCCTGGACACAGCCTCCTGCGGATGCACGCGCAGGTCGCGATCACCGAGATGGGATGGGTGGAGGCGATCGGGCCAGCGGACGCGGACGCGCTGTTGGTCTGTGGCTCGCCGACCGGCATTCTCCCCTCGATCATCGATGCCGTCTGGGCTCAAATCCCCTCGCCTCGTCACCGGGTGGTCCTCACCGACACGGTTTCTCTCACCGACGCACTCATCGATATTCCAGTGGCGCTTCGGGATGACAAACTGCAGCGCCGCGACGCCGGCACCCGGCGACTGACGCTCGACGACGCGCGTGGACCCGATCCGGCCGCCTCCGCTGACGGCGAGTCGATGCCGAATGAGCATGGTGGAACCCGCGACGCGGACGGCGACATGGACATGGACATGGATATGGATATGGACATGTCGGGACCCGCCGGAATCGCGCTGGCCGGGGGAGACCAGGACCGCGATGGGCTGGAGATGGACGTGACGCACCTGTCCATCGGCCCCATTCTCCCCGCGTGGCCCGCAGATCTCATCGTGCACGCCACACTTCATGGCGATGTCGTCGCCGACGCCCGCATCGAGCGGATCCCGCGTTCAGCAGAACCGGAACAGCCCCCGGTGCTGGCCACGTTGATCGATGATGCGGCGCGCCTACTCGAGGTGGCCGGATGGGAGCCGACCGCACTGTCGCTCGCGCGGATTCGCGGCGATGTCATCACCGGTCGAGACGTCGACCGTCTGCGACCACAGCTTCGCCGAACCCTGGTCCGGGTGCGTCGCTCGCGCACTCTGCGCTGGTCTCTGGCGGGAATCGACGCGGTGCAGCGAGGCGCGCTCCGGATACGGTTGCTCGCCTGGTTGGATACTGCTCTGGAACTTCTCGAGAGTCCGCCGAAGGCGAGGAAGATCCCAGAAGTAATTTCTCTGCGGGTGATTTCGGAAGACGATCTCCGGGAGGCGATAGTCGGGCGGGAGCTGTCGGAAACGCGGCTGATTGTGGCCGGCCTGGGAACCCATCAGCCTTGGCAGAGCGCGGAGGTCACGCATGAGTGACACTTCCATCGCCGCCGTTCTCCTTCTCCCGCTCGGTGTTGTTGCGCTGGCCGGGGTCGCGGCATCCGCCAATGGAGCGTTGGATGCTCGGTCGAAGGGAGCGCCGATGCGATCGGGTTTTGCCGCTCCACTCTGGGATGCCGCGCGTCTTTTGCGACAGCAACGCAGAACAATACCGGGAGCCGATTCGCTACTGTGGCGAATCGCCGGTGCGGGGCTGGGTATTGCCGCTGTTCTGAAAGTGCTTGTCATCCCGTTCGGCGGCTTCACCTTTGCCGACCTGCCGGTGGGGTTGGTGTGGTTCAACGCGATGGACGTGTTGCTCTGGGCTTTGTGGTGGCTGCTCGGCTGGGGGGCGAACAGCACTTGGTCACTCGTCGGCGGCTACCGGTTTCTCGCGCAGGCCCTCTCCTATGAGATTCCGCTCATGTTCGCGCTTACTGCGCCGGCCATCGGCGCCGGGAGCCTCCGACTGCTCGACGTGCAGGCCGCGCAGCAACACCTGTGGTTCATCGTCTGGATGCCGGTGGCGTTCATGGTCTTCGCCGCATCCGTTGTCGCCTTCTCCTCCTGGGGACCGTTCCATACTGCCCTCGGCGAAGACATCGGCGGGGGTGTTCTCTCTGAGCTCAGCGGCATCGACCGATTACTGGTGTTGGGCGGCCGGTACGCCGTCCTGGTCGCGGGCGCCGCGTTCTCGGTGCCACTGTTCCTGGGTGGGGGCGCCGGTCCGTTGCTCCCAGCCAGCGTCTGGGTCGTGGTGAAAACGTGTCTGGTCCTTGCGGCGCTCCTGGGACTCCGACGTCTGTTTCCGATGGTCAGGCCCGACCGGCTGGCCGAAATTGCCTGGGTGATCGTGGTTCCGGTGGTCTTGGTTCAACTGGCCGTCGTCGCCGTTGTGGTCGGCGTGAATGGCGGTGCACTGTGATGACGTTCATTTTGTTCGGGTTCTTCGCCGTTCTGGCGATCGCAGGTGGCATCGCCGTGTTCGTCGTGAACTCGATGGCGCGCGCCACCTACGCACTCGCCGTCTCATTCGTCGCGGTCGGGGCGATGATCGTGATGCTTCACCTTGACTACATCGGGGTGATCACCATCCTGATGATGATAATGGAGATGGCCATAATGGCCGTGTTCATGGTGATGTTCATGGGTATGAATCCGGCGCTGATGCCGATGGATATGACCCACGACAAACGCCGTTCCGCTGTTCTGGCCGTCGTTGTATTCATCGCCCTGGCCGTGGCAATATTCGTCATCCCCTGGCCGGCTCGGACCGGCTCTCCGGCCGCCGATCTGACCCAATCGTTGGGGGACGCGATAATGGGGTCGAAAATGCTCGTCATGTTGACCATCAGCCCGGTTCTTTTCGCCACGATCGTCGCCGGCCTGGTGCTCGCAAACCCCAGAGGACGTTACGACCGGTACGGCGATGACCTCGACCGGGAAACCTCCGATGGCAATGCAGATCCTGAGGATCCGATTCGGGGAGGGATCGGCCGATGACTTTACAACTGGTTCTCTTGGTCGCCGCAGCCCTGTTCGCCATCGGGCTGTACGGAGCGCTATCCCAACAGGTCGTGGTGATGGTCATGATGGGCATCGAGCTGATGATCAACGGTGTGCTGCTCGCCGGGGGCGCTCTGTGGTGGTTCCTCGCACCGACTCCGGATGGGCAAACTGTTCTTCTGGTCGTATTGGCAGCCATGACGGTGGAGATGGCGATGGGATTCGCGGTCGCGACTGTCGTGCACCGGTCCCGGAACTCCGACATGACCGACTCCGCGACGGATCTCGCCGGATGAGCGCCGTGCTACTCGCAGTGATTTTCCTTCCGGCAGCTGCCGGAGTGTCCCTGCTACTGTGCGGACCTCGGGCAAACCGGGGTGCCCCAGCGATATCGATCAGTGTCGCAACTGCGGCTCTGATCGCGGCCGTCAGTGTCACGGTGACCCGGCCAGAGGTGTCGCTCGCGTTCATCTCACCGACCGGGGCGACAGTGGCGGTCGATTCTCTGACCGCCGTTCTTCTGCCCACTATCACCGCTGTAACCCTGTTGGTGCTCATCTTCGCCGTTGCGGAGAAGACGCAGCCGGAAGCACGGTTCCACGGGCTGATGCTCGTCTTCGCTGCAGCGGTCATTCTGACCGTGTCATCGAACTCGCTGCCATCGCTGCTGGCGGGTTGGGAGATCATGGGGGCCACCTCCTATGCGCTGATCGGCTTCCACTGGAGGCAACCGGCGACAATGCCGGCCGGGTTTGTCGCCTTCACCGTCACCCGTGCCGCGGACCTCGGCCTTTATGCGGCTGCCGGAGCGGCGATCGCCGGTGGTGTCGGGTGGAAACTGTCCGATTTGGCAGCCGCCCCGAGCCCCTGGGTGCACGTCATCGCCGCTGGCGTTCTCATCGCGGGACTCGGGAAGGCGGCTCAACTGCCGTTCAGCTTCTGGCTGTCCCGAGCGATGGAAGGCCCCAGCCCCGTCAGCGCCCTTTTGCACTCCGCCGCTATGGTCGCGATGGGCGCCTACCTTCTGCTGCGGCTGGAGCCGCTCCTTCAGGTCACTGGTTGGGCCGGTCCGACCGCGGCCTGGGTGGGCGCGGCGACCACGATCGTGCTCGGGGTCATCGCCCTGGCCCAAAAGGACCTCAAACAACTACTTGCCGCATCCACCGCTGCTCAACTCGGTTTCGTTATCCTCGCCGCAGGCATCGGAGCAACAGCGGGCGGCACCGCACAGCTGATCGGCCACGCTGCGACGAAGGCGCTGCTGTTCCTCGGTGCTGGGGCCTGGTTGACCGCCACCGGCACTAAACAACTCAAAGCCCTTCGCGGCGTCGCCCGCACCTGGCCACTACTCGGAGTGCTGTTTCTGTTCGGGGCAGTGTCTCTGGCCGGGTTACCGCCCTTTGCACTGTGGTGGACCAAGGACGCTGTCCTTGCCGGCGCATTGGCCGCTAGTCCCGCCCTCTATACCGCGGGACTGATCGGGGCGGCACTGTCGGCCGCCTATTCGGCCAAAATGATCGCTACCGTCTGGGCAAAGCCCCACCCTCCCGAGCGAAAACTAGCCGAGGACAAGCTGTGGGATGCCGAGAAGCGGGGAACCCGCGCCGTCCCACCAACCGTGTTGGCACCGATGATCGTGCTCGCCGGTGGAGCTGCTCTGCTCGGAATTCTCGCTATCCCCGGGGTTTCCACGCCATTCCGGGCACTTCTGGGTGCATCTAGCCAACCGGAATCGACGGTACCCGAACTGGTTGCGTCCGCCGTAATTGCCGCCACGACGGTCGCTCTGGTCTTCTGGCGGGGCATCCCGCGAATTCCCGGTGGTGTGACCTGGTTCGGCCTGGAACGGATGGCCGCGATCACTGTTGCCGAACCGACTCTCCGCCTCGCTGGAGCGTTATACCGTTTCGATCGGAAGTTGGATGCGACAGTGGACGGGTCGTTTGCCACCCTCAACTACACGGCGATGGTGATTCAGAGACTCGACCGAGTCGTGGACCGCACAATCGATCGTGGCGCCGGCGGTGTCCGTGGGCTCGGAGCGCGGGTACGAGGCCTGCAGACCGGAAAAATCTCTGACTACTACGCGTTCGCAGCGGTCGTCACTGTCGGTGCTGTTCTTCTGCTGATCGTTGTGAGGTAACCGCATGCTGAGTGTTGTCATTTTCCTTCCCGTCGTGGTCGCCATCTTCCTAGCGTCGATCCGCCGCCTCCCGACCGCCATTGCGCGGTGGGTGTGGGTGGCAACCGCCGCAGTCGATCTCCTGCTGACAGTGATCATCGCGGTGGCACCCTCGCCCTCGTCCGCATTGCGGGGTGAACAGCGACTCTCCTGGATGCCCGGAATCGGCTCGAGCTACCACGTCGGAGTCGACGGACTATCGCTGCCACTTCTTGTTCTCACCGGAGTTATTTTTCTGGTCTGCGCCATCTGGTCCCTTCGGGCGACTGATCGGCCGAGACCGCAGGCTGCGCTGTTCCTGTTCCTTCAGAGCACCTGTCTTGGACTGTTCGCCTCCCAGGACCTGATCCTCTTCTTCGTATTCTTTGACTTGTCCATCGTGGGCATGTATTTCGTCATCGCCGGGTGGGGGCACGGTAACGCGCGCCGGTCCGCGCTCAAATTCTTCCTCTACACCTTCCTCGGATCCCTCGCCCTTCTGCTCGGGTTCATCGGTCTCTACCTCGGCGCCTCTCCACACACCTTCGACATGGTGGAGCTGTCGCGGGCGGGAGCGTTCACTGGCACACCCGTGATGGCAGGCTTCGTGTTGGCAGCGATCGTTGTGGGGCTGGCGATCAAAACGCCCACCTTCCCGTTCCATTCGTGGCTGCCACCGGCGCACACGGATGCTCCGACAATCGGATCAGTGGTTCTTGCCAGTGTCCTGTTGAAGATGGGCACCTACGGTTTCGTCCGTATTGCGATGCCGATGCTCCCCGACACCTGGCGTTCGTACGCTGGTGTGATCGTCGCGGTAGGGATCGTCTCCGTTCTCTACGGTGCGCTGGTCGCGTTGGCGCAGACAGACGTGAAACGGATGATTGCATTCACCTCGATTAACCACATGGGGTACATAATCCTCGCTGTCGGTGCGGCTGGAATTGTCGGCCACAATAGCGAGCAGGCACAACAACTGGCCATCACCGGAGCGGTCACCCAGATGGTGTCTCACGGGCTCATTACCGGTGCTCTGTTTCTCCTGGCCGGCGTCCTTTACGATCGCACCGGCAGCTACGACCTTCGCGACTACGGCGGGCTCGCCCGCCCAGCGCCCCGCTTCGCGGCGTTCTTCGCGGTCGCCGCGTTCGGTTCATTAGGGCTTCCCGGGTTCAGCGGCTTCATCGCCGAGTTCCAGATCTTCACCGGAAGCATCGGCACCACCTGGTGGGCACTGATCGCCCTACCCGGAATCCTGATCACCGCGGTCCTGCTTCTCCGTGCCTTCCAACAGGTGTTCACCGGAGAAACGAAGAATCGCTCCGAAGGATTCCGGGACCTTTTCCCCCGTGAAACGGCATCGCTGGCCATTTTGATGGGCCTCTCGGTGATCATCGGCGTGCTACCGGGGCCGTTGCTTGCGCTCATCCACCCCGCCGTCGATTCCGTCATCAAGGTGATGACCGGATGACATCGATGAACATGACCTATGCTGCCCTCATTCCCGAGGTCGTTCTCTTCGCGGCCGCGGTCATCACCCTCCTCGCCGGCAGCTATCTCCCCCGAAACCGGCAGATCTTCACGCGCTGGTTCGCCCTCGGAGCACTTCTGGTCAGCGCCGCTACAGCGCTGGTGGCGGCCTTCGAGCCCGCGACGGTAATCTTCACGGGAACCTACGCGATCGACAGCGCGACGGCGGTCATCCGTATCGCCGCGCCGCTAGCGACAGGTGTGGTAATTCTGATCGGCCAGGATGAATTCATCGGCTCGGCTCGGGAAAGCGAGACCTATGCACTTCTCGTGCTTGCTACCCTCGGCACCGTCGTCGTCGCCGGTGCCAGCGATTTGCTGGTCGTCATGGGCGGATACCTTCTGGCCAGCATCCCCCTCTACGCGTTGATCGGATTGTCCCGCACAAAGCGGGCAGCCGAGGCCACCCTGAAGACCTATCTTTTGGGTGCGATATTCGGAGTGCTTCTCCTCGCCGGCATCACCCTTCTCACGAGCCTCGGTGCGTCCAGCTCCTACGCGAGTCTCACCCGAGGGCTCGAGCACGCTCCGCCGGCTGCGGTCGCGGCGGGATTCGTCGCCGTGATCATCGGGCTTCTCTTCAAAGCCGGTGGCGTGCCGGGGCATTTCTGGATCCCCGACGCCGCCCAATCCTCGGGAACCGCGGTCGCGGCATTCCTCACCACAGTCCCCAAACTCGGCGCCGTGGTGGCACTCTCTCGCCTTGTGATGGTCGCCCCGGATACCGTGCATCTCCCACTTCTCATCGGAGTGCTCGCTGCGCTCAGCATGACCGTCGGCAACCTCGCCGCGTTGGCACAGACGAACGTTCTCCGCCTCCTCGGTTGGTCCACGGTCAGCCAAGTCGGCTACCTCCTGATGCCCGTCGCCGTCATTACCCTGGCCACACGGGCATCCGCGGCCCTGCTGACCTATCTGGTGCTCTACGCGGTAACCAACCTTGCGGTGTTCGCGGTTGTCGCGTGTTTGCCGCGACGGCCGAGCCTCGCCGACTGGGCCGGAGTCGCGAAGACCCATCCTTGGCTAACCGGCGCTCTTATCGTCGGTTGTCTTAGTCTTCTCGGAACTCCCCCTACCGCAGTGTTCGCGGGAAAACTCGCCGTTTTCACCGCTACCTGGGACGGCGGAATGGCGTGGCTGGTTGTTATCGCCGCAGCGAACACCGTACTGAGCCTTGTCTATTACCTGCGACTTTTCATCAGCCCATTTAACGCACCGGTCGCCGCGACGGATGGATCGAGAACAAGTTCCTTCCCTCGGCGCGCATACGTGATAACCGTCGTTTTGGGAATCGCCACTCTGGCCGCCGGCCCTTTGGCCCTCGGCCTCGGGCTTCTGTGACGCTGATCCGTGCATTCACAGCCGCAACACGATTTCACGATCGACCGACGACGATCACGCAGCCATTGTTACAGAGGGCGATCTGGCCAAGGCTCTGGTGTGTTTGTGACTTGGTCATCGCGCGGTGTGGATTTTGGAAGGAGCAAGCGCATCGAGAAAACCGTCCCAGTGAGGGTTC
>NZ_JBEPTM010000029.1:0-8533 GCF_040549525.1 Frigoribacterium sp. UYMn621
CCTATTGCCGCACTTGGGCCGGGTGGGTCTACGTCGCGTTCACCGTCGACGTCTACTCGCAGAGGATCATCGCCTGGCATGCGCAGACCAGCAAACATGTCGAGCTGGTCATGATCCCGCTGAGGATGGCCCTCTGGGAACGTGGCCGGCAAGGCCACCCCATCCAGCCCCAGCAGCTGCGAGCACACTCGGACGCGGGCTCTCAATATGTTTCCCTGGCCTATACCGACAAGCTCGCACTTGACGGCATCGCGCCCTCGATTGGATCCGTCGGCGATGCATACGATAACGCCCTGATGGAGACGATCAACGGACTCTACAAAGCCGAGTGCATCCGCACGACGGTGTTCCACGATGGCCCCTACAAGACGATCGCGGACGTCGAGTTCGCGACCGCCGGCTGGGTCGATTGGTACAACACTCGTAGGCTTCACTCAAGCCTCGGCTACGTCTCACCAGCCGAGTTCGAGAAAGCCCACTACGCGACCCTCAACCGAGAGCCGCAACCCGCATAGGAGCGGCATCAAACCCGGGGCGCTTCACATTGTTCCTTCTGAACACTCCGCGTACTTCGTTCCCAAAACGATGTCCACTATTTTTTGAGATTCAACGCGCAGCTTTTGATGAGTTTTGCAGGACTAACTCACGAGACTTCGAATCGTTAGCTCATCGGATAATTTCAATTGCATTTCTCAGCAATGAAGGCACGCTGTGCCGTCGCGAGCTCAGACTTTTCGTAAAGGGCTGGACTGTCGGACGATCAAGTCGGGCTTGAAAATAGTTTTTGCCTGGTTTGCCACATTGTCGACGCCCGTAGCGCTGTTCATGACCATTTCAACGATCGTTGCAGTCATCTTGTCAACCGGTTGGCGAACAGATGTCAGCGCGGGATGTGCAAGAAAGGAAACGCCGACATCGTCGAAGCCAACCACGCGAAAATCTTCCGGGACGCGGTATCCGCGCTCCTGTACTCCGGCGATGACGCCCAGGGCGATCACGTCGGCGGCTGTCGCTATTGCCCCCGAGGTGATTCCCTGATCGACCAATTCGTGGGCAGCATTCTGTCCCCATTCGAAACTGAAAGATCCTAGAAGGGTTTTGGCTTCGGGCATGGCCTTTTTGAAAGCCGACAGTCTTTGATGACCGGACGAAGACGCAGGGCCCGCTCCAATGAAAATAGGTGGCTGCCGCTGAAGATCTACGTTCTTTTTTAGGTGTTCAGCAACGAGGTTCATTCCATGTCCGTTGTCGCATCCGACGTATCGTGTTGGCACGGATAGGACCAATCGGTCGAATTGAACAGTTGAAACAGTTCGATCGGCAAGGAGGACGTTGTCCTTGCTCTCAATTTCGCTGCACGGAATAAGGACCAAGCCGTCGACTTGCCGCCCGAGAAAGGCCTGAATCGCTCGACGCTCCAGTTCGATGTCGTTGTCGGCGCTGTAGATAAAGACGTCGATGTCCGAATCAATAAATGCTCGACTTACTCGTTGAGCGAGGGCGGAGAAGAAAGGATTCTCCAAGTCCGGGACGACGAGGCCCAAGGAGAACGTGCGCCTCAACCGCAGTGCGCGACCCAGCAAATTGACTCGATATCCAAGCGCCTGGACCGAAACAAGCACCTGATTTCGGAGCTCATCGGACATAGGCCGACTATTATTCAGCGCTCTGGACACCGTCGCAGTGGACACACCAGCATGCGCTGCGACGTCGTGGATAGTGATCGCGGCATTTTTGTCATCCTGGATCACTAAGATTTTCTCCTTGTCGTACGGGACGCCAATCGCCGTTACGCATTTGTGACTTCCGATTGGGGTGTACGGTGCTTATTGTAGGGCTCGGTAAACCTTTACCAAGTTCTATACGTCGAGTTTCAGGAGATGCAATGAGGCATTCAATGTCAAGATCCGATCGCACACTTGGTGCCATCGCTGCGGCAACCGCTTTGGGGTTGCTATTGGCGGGCTGCAGCGGGACGGGGTCACCATCGGGCGGAACTTCGGGTTCCGCAAGCAGCAAGTGCAAAATTGGCATGACCCAGATCAACCAGACAGCTGCTTTCTTCACTCAGATGAATGAGGGAGCGACTAAGGCCGCAAAGGACGTCGGTTGCACTCTAACCATCGCAAATGCAAACAACGATTCTGCCAAGCAGAATAGCGACATCGAAGCTTTTGTGTCTCAGGGCATGACCGGAATCATCGTGGTGGCCATTGACAATAATGGTGTCCTGCCTGCCGTCAAGGCTGCACGAGACAAAGGCATCAAAACCATTGCAGTCGACACCGCCCTGAAAGACGGGGCAGTGGATACCACGGTAGGCGTGGACAACGAGAAGGCCGGCGCCAAAATTGGGCAGTGGGTCTTGGACAATAAGCTGGCCGCGAACGCGTCCTACGGGGTAGTGGACGCAAAGAACTCATTCATTCAGAACCAGCGTGAAGACGGTTTCGTCAAGGTAGTGAACGGCGCCGGAGCAAAGTACACCCAGAGTGTGAGTGGAGACAACGTCCAGGAGAAGGCTGCGACTGCTGCGCAGAATTTGCTCACCGCGCAGGAGAAGCTGGACTTCGTCTACACAACAGGCGAGCCGGCGACAGTTGGCGCGGTCGCAGCCCTGAAAGGCAACTCTCGGACCAAGATCATTGGGTGGGACTTGACCAAGGAAGTGATCGCTGGCCTCGACTCAGGGCTCGTAACGGCTGTCGTGCAACAAGACCCCAAGCAGGAGGGCGTTGAGGCGGTCGGGGAGCTAAAGAGACTAATCGGCGGCGGTACAGCTAAGGGGTTCATCGACGTTCCGATAACAATCGTGACGAAAGCTAACGTCGAGCCATATCGCAAGATCTTTCCCTGACCCATCGCATCAACAAGGAGGTTGACCCCTATGACAATCAATGAGAACCCCTATCGCGTCGAGATGGTTGACATCCGAAAGAGTTTCGGCGCGATTGAGGCCCTTCGAGGGGTCAACCTCCAGATCGCACCCGGGGAAGTCATAGGGCTGGTCGGTGACAATGGCGCGGGAAAGTCGACCCTGATGAAGATGCTCGCTGGCGCTGAGATTCCGGATTCCGGAAAAATGTTGATTGACGGCGTTGAGCTCTTGCGCTCTGGACCGCGCTCGGCACGGGCGCACGGCATCGAGATGGTCTACCAAGACCTGGCATTGTGCAACGACCTGGATGTCGCTTCAAATCTCTTCCTGGGACGCGAGCTGTACCACCCGTGGTCACGCCGCCTAGATCATAAAGAGATGCACGCGCAAGCGCTTGAGCATCTCGAACGACTGCACATTCGCGTAAAAAAGACTCGACAAGGTGTTGGCACGCTCTCGGGTGGACAGCGTCAGGCGATTGCCATTGCCAGGGCCGTGACTTTTGATCCGAAGGTGCTCGTTCTGGATGAGCCAACTGCAGCATTGGCCGCCAAAGAAGTTGAAACGGTTCTTCAGCTAGTGAGAGATATCTCCTCGCGAGGAGTCAGCGTGATTCTGATTACACACCGATTACAGGACCTCTTTGAAGTCGCTGATCGATTCGTGGTGCTCTACGAAGGCGCGGTGTGGCGCGAACTTGTTCCGGCAGATACGGACCTATCTGGTCTTGTCACAGCAATGATGGGAAAATAAATGGCCGCCAACGCCGAAGGTGAAGTTCGCGTCGACACCCGACGGACCCAAGGAAGCCCGCTTCACGAATTCGCCACGGCGCACTTCAATGTTCTCTCTATTCTCGCCGTCTTCATCGTTCTGTTTGTCTTCTTCAGCATTCGAGCGGACGCTTTCCTCACGGTCGACAATTTGGTCAACATTGGGCGACAGATAGCGCCAACGGTCGTAGTTGCGACACTGATGACTTTCGTAATCACCACCGGTGCCATCGATCTGTCTGTCGGATCCATCGTCGGACTCAGCGCCTCTGTTCTAGGCCTAATGGCGAAAACAGGAAATCCTCTACTGGCCCTGGCCGCAACGTTGGCTGTTGGCGCAGGGATAGGGCTGATCAATGGCTACCTCACCGCATACGGAAAGCTTCAGTCGTTCATCGTGACGCTCGCGGCTTTAATCGCTGTGCGCGGCGTCGCATTACTGATCACACAGGGGTACAGCACCCCTATCGAGGTCAACTGGCTCCTCGCGATCGGCCAAGGTCAGTTCCTCGGTTTGTACACACCAACGTGGATAGCCATATCAACCGTTTTGGTTGGCTGGTACGTGTTCACGCAGACACGATTCGGGCGATACGTCGTGGCCGTCGGCTCTAATGCCGAAGCACTCCGACGATCAGGCGTCGACATCCGGCGTCTGCAGATGTGGGCTCTGGTTTTGACTGGCTTATTTGCATCTGTTGCAGGTGTGCTCGTTTCAACTCGCCTTGCCAGCGGCTCGTCGAACTCAGGAACGGGTTTCGAGCTTGAAGTGATCACGGCAGTGGTACTCGGGGGCACCAGCCTTATGGGTGGCCGCGGCTCGGTCATTGGCAGCATGATCGGCGCGATGACTCTTGGAGTCATAGCCAACGGCCTCGTGTTACTCCAGGTCGACGTCTACTGGGTGCCCATCACCCAGGGAATCATACTCATCGTTGCGATCCTCCTTAACGGAAACCTTGTCAGCCGCGTCGTGGGTCGTATCCGATGACCGGGGCCACCGCGCAATGACTATGCAAGACAGATTGCTCTCCTTGTGGATTATTTCTATAGCTGCAACAGACTGATCCACTCCGCCCTCTCCCTACCGCGTAAGGCAAGGGTGGGCCAAGCTTCGGACACAGGCATGAGCATTTTGCTCTTGGCCCCAACAGGATGGAATTGTGTCCGACACGACCGAACAACCAATGGCCCAAAACCGAAGCCACCGATTGATAACTGTGAGGAAAAGATAAATGGTACGCGTACTTCTAGCCGGCGAATCCTGGGTATCCCAATCCACCCACTTCAAAGGGTTTGACAGCTTCTCAAGCGTCACATTCCACTCCGGCGCCGACGACTACATCGCAGCACTCGGCCGCCAGGGCATCCTGGTGGACCAGATGTACGCCCACGATGTGCCGGAACGATTCCCTGCAGATTTAGAAGCCCTCAACGCTTACGACGTCATAATCCTCTCGGATATTGGTGCGAACTCCTTTCTGTTGCCACAAGAAACTTGGCTGCAGGGTCGACCGAGCACCAACCGGCTAAGAAACCTGTGTGAGTGGGTGCGAGGTGGCGGTGCGCTAATGATGGCCGGAGGCTATTTGAGCTTTCAGGGGTTCCAGGCACGCGCTAACTTTGCGCGGAGTCCGTTGGCGGACATCTTGCCCGTGACGATGAGCGACTACGACGACAGGGTCGAAGTGCCCGAGGGCGTCGTCCCGATTTTGAGCGTCCCGGAGCACGTGATCGGACGCGCATGGACGCAGAACCCTCCCGCCCTGCTGGGGTACAACCGGGTAATTGCAAAACCGGAGGCCCAAGTCGTAGCCACCGTCAACGGTGACGTACTCATCGCCACAGCTGAATACGGCACTGGTCGGTCGCTGGTCTGGACCAGCGACATCGGTCCGCACTGGTGCCCCAATGAATTCCTTCAATGGCCAGGTTTCGACGCGCTCATGGCCTCTATGGTGCGGTGGCTCAACAAAGACGAGGTTGCGGCGTGAGCGAAAAGCTTGCCCCCATCCCCATCATTCTTGACTGCGATCCCGGACACGATGATGCCATCGCAATCCTTCTGGCGGTCCAATCGCCTCGCATTGACTTGCGAGCAGTCACGACCACATTCGGGAACTGCTCGATCGAGGACGCGACCCGAAATGCCTTAAGAATTCTCACGCTGGCCGGGGCTACAAATATCCCCGTGGCCCGCGGTGCCGCGGGCTCCTTAGCCGGATTGAGCGAGCTGGGAAACTATGTCCACGGGCCCAGCGGCCTGGACGGACCCGAAATGCCCGAACCCGGATTCCGGCTGTCTGAAAAGTCCGCTGTCGAGCTGATGCATCTGGTCCTCGAATCGTCCGACCGTCCAGTGACAATTGTGGCCACAGGGCCCATCACCAACGTCGCAACGCTGATACAGAATCACCCAGAGGCAGTGGCGAAAGTGGCTGAAATAGTCTTTATGGGTGGTTCGACTGAGCGTGGAAACCATACACCGACTGCCGAATTCAACACCTATGCAGACCCTGAGGCCTTAGACATTGTCATCACTTCTGGAATACCGATCAGAATGGTCGGACTCAATCTGACCCACCAAGCTTTGGCCACCCCGGAGGTCGTTGCTCGGATGCAAGCCATGCGCCATTCAATCGGGCGGATCTGCGGAGAGTGGATGGGCTTCTTTGGTTCCTCTTATCACGCAGTTTGGAACTTTGATTCTCCGCCAGTCCATGACCCTTGCACGATAGCTGCATTGATCAAACCTGAGCTGATCACTTGGCAAGAGTGTTTCCTGGCTGTCGAAACAAAAGGTGAATGGACTCGAGGAACTACAGTCGTCGACCTGCACAAAAGATATAGGAAGTCCCCCAACGCAAGCGTGGCGATGAAATTGGATACAGCAGGATATTGGGATCTCGTCCTCGGTGCGATGGACGAGCTCGGGCGGAGGCAGTGAATCTCCAACAGCACACTCAGGACCTTTGCGTTGTTGGCTCGGTTAACGTTGACACCACATTCAGGCTGCCGCATTTGCCACGGCCAGGAGAAACCCTTATGAGCCTTCGAAAGAGTGTCGGCGCTGGAGGAAAGGGTGCCAACCAGGCAGTGGCCGCGGCCGCTTTGGGAAGTGGCGTCACGTTTCTATCGTGCGTAGGCGAAGACCGTGAGGGAATATTCCTAATGGACGTCCTTCAAGCGCGAGGTGTTCCCGTGACGAATGTGCGGGTCGTGAGCGGGGCCGCCACAGGCACGGCCACCATCCTGGTGGACCCTGGCGGCGAGAACGTCATCATCGTGGACCAGGGTGCTAACGCTCATGTACGTGCCGAGGACGTCGAACTTTACCTTGGGACAGCAAACCCCGCAGTTGTGATGTCTCAACTTGAGATCGACCTCGATTCGGTACTCGCTGCCGCCAAGTGCAGCAAAGGAATATTCATTCTCAATCCTGCCCCTATGCCCGCGAACTCGACGGATCTCTCTGAAATTTTGGCGTTCACGGACATCATCGTTCCCAACCGTGCAGAATTGGGTCGATTAGCGAATACTCAGACCCCAATTACGATGTCGGATGTGGACCACTGTGTCGCCCAGTTGGACTTCGCAGGACAGGTGGTTGTCACTCTTGGTAGTGATGGTGTGGCGGTTTACGCGTCGAGAAAGGCTGGAGGCGCGTTGTTGGTCCCTCCTGTGGAGGTCGAATCTGTGGACACCAGCGGCGCAGGCGATGCCTTCTGTGGTGCCCTCGGGCACGGGCTAGCGGCTGGTCTTGACCTGCTCACGGCGGTGTCTCGCGCAAATAGCTTCGCAGCGTGGAGTACGACCATTTACGGTGCACAAATCATTGGCTACGGTACACAGTCGGCCTGACCTGTCCCGGGTTTCCCGGACACCTGAGTTGGGGCGATGATCGTCCCGGAAGGAGTCCGGAATTATGCCCAGGATGGGGAATTCCGTTGAGCATCATCGACCTCGATCTCGACCACGCCGCCGCGGGCCTCTAGGTTTAGAATATGCAGATTCCGGTCTTTGTGAGCGCTCCTACCCACCTAAATCCGTCGCAGGAAATCGTAAGGGCACGCATCGTCACTCTGCTCGAAGAGTTCGGATTCGAACCGAGGGCTCTAAGCCGAACGGATTACCCGCTCGATTACCCTCTCCGCGAAGTAGCCGTGATCGCTCGATCATGCTTTGGAGCGGTGATCTTAGGGTTCGAGCAGTTCCGCAGCTTGAACGGCGTGTCCAAGCTGGGCACGAGTATGGAACAAACGCTGTCCGAACCCCGTTTGTTTCCTAGTCCGTGGAATCAGCTTGAAGCCGGAATCTTATTTGGGATGCGACGCCCGCTCCTTATCTTCCGGGAGGACGGAATTACGGGAGGCATTTTCGATGTCGGGGTCACCGACGTATTCGTTCACCGGATGCCAGATTCTGACCCTTCCATGGGTGACCCGCAAGAGCTTCGAAATGTCGTTCTGCGGTGGCAGGTGCGCGTGCGAAATCTCTATTACGCTTTCGACTAGCCGGCACGACAAAGCCAACGAGGACGTGTGCTGAGGGATTCGTTCTTTCTAATGAGTGGAATGAATTCAGGTGACGAGGCCGCTTGAGCGTCATTGGAAGAGATCGCTTCTCAGTCTGAAATGGATTTCAGCCGCTGCGGAAAGTGCTCAATGATTACGGGGTCGCTGTGATTTGGTGAAACCCCCGAACCCGACTGGCAGGCAGCGGAAGTATCTGACCGGGAAACCCGCATCTCGTTCGCCGATCCGACCAACGACCCGGACGTCAAACAAGTGGGACTGCCCCCGGTTTGGTTGACTCCTGACCTGTGGAGATTCGTCTCCGCTGGAAGGATGTCACCATGCCCAAGCCCTACCCACTCGAGTTC
>NZ_JBEPTM010000030.1:0-8477 GCF_040549525.1 Frigoribacterium sp. UYMn621
GGTCCACGGCTACAATCACCACAGACCCCACACCGGCATCGGCGGCAAGTCACCTATCGAACGCGTTCACAACGTCCCCGGGAACTACAGCTAGCTGAACTTCTTGCGAGCGGCCTTTGCCGCCCTGTTCCGCGCCTTCTTTGCCTTGGCACGGGCCTTCTTGACCTTCGGGTCATTCCAATACTTCGTTGCGGCGTGGGTGATCTCCTTGTACCGGTCTTCGCCCGCCTTTGCCCCCAGCACGTAGGCCGCGAAGGCAACGAGCACGATCAGCACGTACTTGAACTTCATAATCTTCTCCCTTGGTTACCGCCCCAACGGTGCCCTCATCCGGGCGGATGGTCAATCCCTTCGCGGCAGATCCTCGGGTGGGCATTCCTCGAAATCGTCTCCTGTCAATGGCTGCTCTGAAAGTCACCGCCGTTCTAGGCTCGAAACACACTCGGCGCAATGGGGCCCGAATACATCGGAGCAGGACACATGACCATCCACTCGACAGCCACTCGCGGCATCGGCAGCTCCGATGGCAACGGGCGATCCTTCGACAAGATCGTGCGCCACGGGGGTCGGAGCTTCCTGGCCACCTCCACCATGGCGGCGATTTTCGCGGCCCGCGCGGAGGATGTCGTCGCCCGCCTGGATACCGAGCTCGTGCCGCTTCTCCATCGCGACGGCGTCGAGTTGCTGCTCGTCGGACCGAACACCGCGTTCTCGGTCGTCAATGCCGCAGACGGCCTTCGGGGGTCCTCCCCCCGCCAGTAGCACCCTGCGGGCGAGGGAGGCTCGTGCAATTTGTCGAGGGATGTTAGCGTTCGGGCACCGAACAAAGGACGTCGTCGTGCCCTTCACCCTCTCTCCCCTCGTGGCGATCATCGCCGCCGTGATCATTGTCTTCCTCATCGTGCTCATCTACGCGAAGTCGATCTACAAGAATGCGGGACCGGATGAGGCGATCCTGATCACCGGCAAAAGGGCCAGGGTGAAGACCGTCGATGGCGTCGCGACCGAGGAGTCGGGCATCCGCATCGTCGTCGGCTCCGGCGTCTTCATCACCCCGTTCTTCCAGAAGGCGTTCAAGATCAGCCTGCGATCGCGCGCGATCGAGCTCGCCGCGGTGGCTCAGGATGCCCGGGGAATCACCCTCACCGTCGAGGCCGTTGCCATCGTGAAGGTGGGCGACACCCACTCCGCCATCCTCGCCGCCGGTCAGCGCTTCATCGGCAACGACAAGAACATCGACGGTTTCGCCCTCGAGGTGCTGTCGGGTTCGCTGCGCTCCTCCATCGGTGGGACGGATGTGCAGACCATCATCCAGAAGCGCGACGAACTGGGTGCCGCTGTGCTCTCCACCGCGCGCGAGTCTCTGCTCAGCCAGGGCCTCGACGTCGACTCATTCGAGATCAAGGGCATCTCCGACGACAACGACTACATCCACAACATGGGCCGTGCCGAGCAGGCCTCCGTGCTGAAGGCCGCAGAGGTGGCCGAGGCCCAGGCAGGCCAGGCCTCGCAGGAGGCTTCCATCGCGGCGGAACAGGCCGTGGCGATCGCCCAGAACACCCTCGCGCTCAAGCGCGCTGCCCTGCAGCTCGACACCGACAAGGCCACGGCGGAAGCCGCCGGCGCCAAGCCACTCGCCGAGGCGAAGACCCAGCAGAACATCGTGCACGAGCAGGAGGTGACCGCGCAGGCCGCAGCGAAGCTCCGCACCGCGCAGCTGGCCTCGGAGGTCAACGCGGTCGCGGATGCGGATGCCTACCGCGTGAAGGTCGCGGCGAACGCCGCCGCCGAGGCCCGAGTGATCGCCGCCACCGCCGAACGGGACAGCCGGGTCGCGAATGCCGAGGCGATCCGCGCGGAGGGTCAAGCCACGGCCGACGCGATCCTCGCCAAGGGCCAGGCGGAGGCGGAGGCAACCAAGCTCGCGGCCGAGGCCGTCGCCCAGAAGTCCGAGGCGCTCATCCAGCTGCGACTCGTCGAGATGCTGCCGCAGATCGCCCATGAGCTTGCGGCCCCGATGGGCAACATCGACCAGCTGACGGTCGTGTCGACGGATGGCGCGAGCCAGCTGACCAAGAACGTCGCTGGGGGCTTCACCGAGATCGACGCCGTGCTCAAGTCGACCACCGGAATCGACCTCCGCGGGCTGCTCGGCAGCTTCGCCGGCGGCGCTGCCGCCGGGGCAGCGGCGGGGGCTTCGGCGACCGCGTCACGAACGGCCGCACCCGCTGAGGCGCTGGTGGTGGATCAGCCCCAGATCTAGCAGGGCCACGGCTCCGGCGAAGAAACCGCTTGAGCGATCGATGGGACCGCCGCGATCGCTTCTCTACTGCCGCTCTGCCCATTGTGGGCCGCTGTCCTCGACCGCGCGAGACCTATTTGATATATGTCGAATTAATGCGACACTGGTCGCATGCCCAAAGCACTGCCCGTTCTCGACGACATCTCGCCCATCTGCTGCGCGCCGCTGTCGTCCACCCCGGACTTCCCCCTCGACGATGCGGTTCGCCTCGCCGTGCGCCTGAAGGCCATGGCAGACCCGGCTCGGCTTCGACTCATCGCCTACATGCTGAACCAGCCGAACCAGGAAGCGTGCACCTGTGACCTGGCTCCAGCCGTTGGACTATCGGAGGCGACGGTCAGTCATCACCTGAAGACTCTCGAGAAGGCCGGGCTGGTCTCGAAGGAGCGCCGGGGCATGAATGTGCATTACGCGGTGGAATCCCCAGCCATCCGCGCTCTCGGCGTCGCCATCCACCTCGACGCCCCCGCCGCTCTCGACCCCACCGACTGTTCTGCCTGACCGAGAAAGAGGACACCATGCCAACAATCCGTATTTACGAACCCGCGCTGTGCTGCGACACCGGAGTCTGTGGAGTAGACGTAGACCAGTCGCTGGTCACCGTCACCGCAGACGTTCGGCGTTTGCAGGAACTGGGCGCCGACATCGTGCGCCACAACCTGGCCACCGACCCCACCGCATTCACCGGCGACGAGACGGTGCGGGCCTTCATGAACACCGTCGGGTCGAAAGGACTTCCGCTGACTGTGGTCGACGGAGTCACAGTCGCCATCGGCTCCTACCCCACGGGGGAGGCACTTCGCGACTTCGCCGGGCTCGGCGCTCCCGATGAGCCGTCTCGTTCTCGCCTCGATCTCGGGCTCACCGAGAGCTCGGTCGGGGGTTGCTGCGGCGGTTCCGGATGTTGCTGAGACGATCGTGAAGTTTCTCGAAGACCCGCCCCGGTTCGTCTTCTTCACCGGCAAAGGCGGGGTCGGTAAGACCTCGGTTGCCTGTGCGACGGCGCTGGAGCTCGCCGGCGGCGGAAAGCGGGTTCTGCTCGTCAGCACCGACCCCGCGTCCAACATCGGACAGGTCTTCGACCTGACGATCGGCAACACGATCACGGCAGTATCCGCAGTCCCGGGGCTGTCAGCGCTCGAGATCGATCCGGAGCAAGCGGCTCAGGCGTACCGCGAACGGATCATCGCACCCGTGCGAGGGCTGCTTCCCGAGAGCGAGATCGCCGGGATTGCCGAGAGCCTCTCCGGATCGTGCACTACAGAGATCGCGTCATTCGATGAGTTCACGAACCTGCTCACCGACACCGCGGCCTATGGACTCTACGACCACATCATCTTCGACACCGCCCCAACCGGCCACACCATCCGGCTGCTGCAACTGCCGGGATCGTGGACGGAGTTCCTGTCCACCGGCAAGGGCGACGCCTCCTGTCTCGGACCGATGTCGGGGCTGGAGAAACACCGGACCATCTACGCGAACGCGGTCGAGGTACTCACCGATCCCACGCGCACCCGCCTGGTTCTCGTCGGTCGCGCACAGGCATCCTCCCTGGCCGAAATCGATCGCACCTTCGGGGAGCTGTCGGAGATCGGCATCCGCACCGGATACGTCGTGATCAACGGGGTGTTGCCCGATGCCGCCGGTGATGAGCCCATCGCCGAAGCCGTGCGGAACCGGGAAGGCGAAGCCATCCGAGCCATGCCGCCCTCGATTGCGGCGCTGCCGCGAGACACACTCGAGCTGAAGACCGGCAACATGGTGGGCATCGCGGCACTCCGAAGCCTCTTTGCGGCCGGTTCGTTGGCATCCCCCATTCTTTCGCGGGCCGATGAGACCATCGACGCACCCCTTGCCGCCCTCGTCGATGAGCTGGAGAGGGACGACCACGGTCTCATCCTCTGCATGGGCAAGGGCGGCGTCGGCAAGACCACCATCGCTGCCGCGGTCGCCGTCGCCCTCGCGGAACGAGGACACGAGGTCCACCTCACCACCACCGATCCCGCAGCGCATCTGACGGAGACGCTTCACGGCAGCGTGCCGGGGCTGACCGTCTCCCGAATAGATCCGGAAGTGGCGACGCGACAGTATCGCGACCACGTCCTGGCCACCAAGGGCAAAGAACTCGACGAGAACGGCAGGCTGGCCCTGGCCGAAGACCTCCTTTCGCCGTGCACCGAGGAGGTGGCGGTCTTCCAGCAGTTCTCCCGCGCGGTCCATGAATCGCGGCGCCAGTTCGTCGTGATCGACACTGCCCCAACGGGCCACACGCTGCTGCTCCTGGATGCCACAGGCTCCTATCACCGCGAGATTGCCCGACAGATCGGCGACAGCCTCTCGTTCGTCACTCCGCTGATGCGACTGCAGGACCCCGAGCAGACGAAGGTGATTCTCGTCACACTCGCCGAGACGACGCCGGTGCTCGAGGCCGAAGGACTCCAGCAGGATCTCGAACGGGCGGGCATCCACCCCTGGGCCTGGGTGGTGAACAACTCGATCGCGGCGGCGCATCCACGATCGCCGTTCCTGCGTCAGCGCGCCGCGAACGAGGTCGAGCAACTCGGCCGGGTACGGGCTCTCAGCCCGCGGCTGGCGATCGTTCCTCTCCTGGCCGAGGAGCCCATCGGTGAACGGCGGCTTTCAGCGTTGACCGATGGTGCACGCCAGCCCGCCTGACCGCTCCTGATCGCCCCCGCCGGCCACGCCGATAGTCGAGGCCGGCGCGGTCAGTCGATTTCGGGCAGCAGCTCGGCAAGCAGCGCCAGAACACGGGCTTTGATGTCGTCGCGGATCGGGCGCACCTCGTCGATGGGCTTGCCTTTCGGATCCGTCAGCTCCCAGTCTTCGTAGCGCTTTCCGGGGAAGATCGGACAGACGTCTCCGCAGCCCATGGTGATGACCACGTCGGAGTCCTCGACCTGCTCGGTGGTCATGAGCTGGGGCACCGCCTGGGAGATGTCGATGCCCTCCTCTGCCATGGCCTGGATCGCCATCGGATTGATCTGGTCACCCGGCTCGGACCCGCCGGATCGCACCTCGACGGCACCCCCGGAGAGCTCGCGCATGTACCCGGCGGCCATCTGCGAACGGCCCGCGTTGTGGATGCAGACGAACAGGACTGTCGGCTTCTCGGCCATCGGATTCCCAATCTTTCGACGATACCGAAAGCATAGACCGTCATCTATAAGTTGCGGCCGCGGTTGGTAGACACGTCAGGCGGAGCTCACCGCGAGCGCCACGAGGAGTTCCCGCACCCGCGATTCGATGTCGTCCCGGATGCCCCGCACCCGTCCGATCGGCAGGCCCACCGGGTCCTCGATATTCCAATCGAGGTACCGTGTGCCCGGATAGATCGGGCAGGCATCCCCGCAGCCCATCGTGACCACGACATCAGCCGCGCGCACGACCTCGTCCGTGAGCGGTTTCGGAAACTCGGCGCCGATCGAGACTCCGATCTCGTCCAGTGCAGTCACGACCACCGACCGCACGGCACCGGCCGGCGCGGAACCGGCCGTACGGACCCGCACGGCGTCCCCGGCGAGGTGTCGAAGGATCGCCGCCGCGATCTGAGACCGGCCCGCGTTCTGCACGCAGACGAACAACACCTCGGGAACGTTCCTGAGTGAGGTCGATTCGCTGCGGGCAAGGGCCGACAGCCGTTCGGCAGCGAACCGCGAGGTGCGGGACGGGAGGTGACGCGCTCCTCGCAGCCCCTCCGTCAGGAGGGCGTGACTCTCCCGCACATACCGTTGAACGGTCTCGAGCCCGAACACTCCCGCGAACCGCGAGGCGAGATCGGTCGAGATTCGCTCGAGCACCGCGTCGGCCAGCACCGTGGCGCTCGGAGGGTCCAGCACCTCCGCCACACGATCGACATGATCCGGATGCATCGAATACCAGGCGAGGCGGCCCTCTGGCGTTCGCGTAAGCAGGCCCTCATCCACCAACGCTTTCAGGTGGTGGCTCACCGTCGGTTGGCGCAGTCCCAACTGGAGCGCGAGTTCCCCTACCGAGCGCCTGCCCACCGGGCTCTCCATGATGAGACCGAGGATGCGCGCGCGGGTCGGATCCGCGAGGAGCTTCAGCTCCCCGAAGACCCGTGCCTCGTGTCCCATAGACGGCAGTCTATGGGAGGGGTTGTCGAGCGCGTCATCAGCATCACCCGAACCGGATGACCCTCAGGCCGGCCGCATCCAGAGCCGCGAGACCGATGCGTTGCCGGATCGACCGTCGCAGTTGGAGCGGCACCAACTCCGGCACTGCCATGGTGACCTGGAAGAGGATCTCCGACGCGAGAAGCCGGCGCAGACGCAGCGGCGCCATGCGCGAGCGGCCGCTCTGGATCACGCAGATCTGCACGGCGTCAGGCGCGAGCAGGGCATCCATCCCCCGCAGCATCGTGGCAGCACGCGCGAACGACGATCGGCGGCCGTCGCCATCGACGGCGAGGATGACGATCGCCGCCTTCTGGCCACTCGCGATGAGCGTGGCGCGATCGGTCACCGTGATGTCGGACTGCTCACTGCCCGAGCGGATGATCCCGAGCAACCCGTCCGCGTCGCCGTCGATGAGGATCGGGCTCGCCGACAGCCGGTCTGCCGCGGCACGAAGGGCTTCGGCGCGAGTTCTCGGGGAGGGCATGAGTACATCATCCGGGATCGGAGAGTTCGCGTGGTGTGGTGCACCCCCCCGGACTTGAACCGGGAACCCACTGAGCAGGATTGAAACTGCTAAGGCCGTCCCGAAAAGTCCTAAAACCAGGCTTGGACGGCATTTTTAGCGACATCGAGTCTCTTGCAGGGACATAGCGGTACTCACCGGTATCGGGGTGCCGGTTTCCATTTCGGTGAGAATTCGGTGAGTAGAGAGTGACTCGCGCCCGCTCCACCGGGCGCTTGGGGCCAATTGTTGTCAGAAGTGAAGGCGTTTTACCAGGGGTTACTGTCCCATCATTGCTGCGGTCTACGACTTCCCGATCACCTGATCTTGTGCTTTGGGGAGCTCACCCGCGATCGTCAACACCCTTTGCAAAATGAGTTCCAAACTGTCGGTCATTAGTTATCGACTAATCATCGATTAGATATTGACTAACTCCTCAAAACGCTCTAGATTCGATCGATAGTCATTGACTTATCGATGATAACGGAGCAACTATGTCATTAGATTCAGAAGCGTTGGAGACAATCGCCGCCAGCTTCCGCTCGCTTGCCGACCAACTCGAGATATTGGCTGGCGCGGATCGCGCGGACACGGCTCCTTATGTAGTGCGTGCCGAACACAGCTTTCTTGCTCATGGTTCTGTTTTTGATCCCGAGCACGATGTGCCTCCGGTGACGCCGAAAGTTCACGGTACCCGTGAGGAGCAGGACTGGTGCGGGATTGTGTTTTTCGGCCGCCTTCGCGCGCTGAATATCAGACAGCGACGTGGCGCTGACACGACCGAGCAAAAGGCGATCGGATACGCGGCTGGCTACAAGGGGCGTGCGGGGTTCAACGGTTGGCCGTGGACATCGCAAGACCGTGAGAATGGCCGCTGGATCACGGACGATGGTGACCTCACTGAGGAAGACAAAGCCAAGGAACGCATCAGCGGCATGGCCTTCCTTCGTGAGTACGCCAAGCGGCGTGGCATCGTGCTCCCCGATGACCTGGCATGAACTGTGAGTTTGACCTGCAAACATTTTCTTGAACACCGCTTAGCCGATTCCTTTTAAAGTCTTTTGAGATCGAAGGCCACGACCTCGAGCCCCTCCCCGGAGCAACTCTGCAGTTCTAACTGCCGGGCCGTCGTTCGGCGAAAGAAGAACTGGATCTCATTTGTGGAGGCGTCCAACCTAGGCAAGAAGACGCATAGGCTCCCCGACAGTGCGTCCTGTTTTGGCACTACGCTCCCCCGACAACGCGATCAATTCAGCGGTCAACCGGACACTTCGAATGGCGCGGGCATCCGGATCGTCCAGCCGATCGCCCAGCGTTCCGCCTCCACCAGTCCGAGGCCGAGCGCTCCGGGCACGCCGGCGCAGCCAATGACAAGTTGCCCGTTAGGCGATGAGAAGTGGTACGACGGGCACTGAGCGACTGGGACTGCCCCGAGTTCAGTTGACTCGTTGGGTTAGTGGTTTTATGCGGCGTTGAGGGCCATGTTGATTGTCTCAAACTCGATCGGGGTGAGTTT
>NZ_JBEPTM010000031.1:0-8381 GCF_040549525.1 Frigoribacterium sp. UYMn621
ACAGCGGAGAACTGTCCGGACCAAAAAACACGGAACCGTCCGGGATGTGTTGATACCCGAACGTCCGGAATGTCCTGCGCCATAACACATTCAGATCAGGAAGGGACCCCGACCGGGAAACAGGTGAGAATTTGAGCTCGGGTGGGCCGGGTTAAGGCCATTGAGATTAGGGCGGCGGGATCCTACTGGGGCATGAATTTCTCTGAGGCTGTGCGTCCCGAAAGGGGAACCTTGAGCGGGCAGATGGGCGGCTCAGCGTGTTGAAGTGATTTGCGTCACGATTCCGAGCGGTGGGATCCCAAAGGCGTAACCGCGGGTAGTTATTGTGACAAGGCGCGATGAGTAAAACGCTTTGCTGGCCGCTCGTTTCGAGGCTGCATCTGATTGAACGGCGAAGCTTCCGCAGTCTGTCATCATCGAATAGTTGCCGTCGAAGTTCCCGTACTCCTGGATTTGGCAACCGACGTGAACCATTGGGACGATCTCCGAAACAGTTCCGATGCCCAGCAGCACAACAACCACCCCGATCGGGACCAGCCATTTGGCCACGCTAACTCGGCGTTGAGATGCGGGCGAGCGGGCATCCCGCCGCGCGGCTAGGCGTTCGCGCCGAGCGCCGGTCGACGCGTGGTCACGTTGGAGGATCTGGATGAACACGTACACCGACGCGAGAGCGAGGGGTATCGCCATCCAGAACTCGACCGACTGTGCAATGTTGCCGACGACGAGACAAATGAGCCACGAGACGGCGACCGTGGCAAGGATGAGCAGTCCGAGGGGGAACCTGCGGAAGCGGAAGCTTGATGGGCGGTCCCGAAACCGTAACGTCACGATGATCGCGTTCGTGACCGCCGACAGCCCAAGAATCACGGCGAAGACGCTCGCTGCGAGGGTGTGAATAAGCGCGCCAGTGTATTCGTCATTACGGGCGATCCGGGAGGTGAGCGACTGCGCGACGATCCATCCGGCAATCGGAACGAGCACTAGCGCCCAGGAATGGATCACTGGCCAAAGGAACGGCCGCAAGTCTTGGGACGGTGCCGGGTCCGATGACGGCCGAGTGTCCTCATCAGACAGATCCTCGGCAGGCATGGACCGATCATTTCACTGAAGTGGAATTGCCCTCGTCGACGCACCGACCCGCGACCGGGCTCGTCGTCACAAGCGGGACGGCCACCGGACGGGATTTCGAACGCTCAGGAAAGCCCGCAGGAGACCACTTGAATCCGCCGGACCGCTATCGGTCACGTTCCGAGAGGACTGCTATCGAGGCAGTGTTCAGGCGCGACCATCGTTCGAGCGCTCGTATTCTTGGACAATGGATGCGGTGGCAGCAGTTGTCCCTTGGGTATGCGTCGCAATATTCGTGCTGACTGCCGTCGTGCTCTTCAAGCGTTCAAGAAACGGTGACTGGGTAGATGACGTTCGGCTCTCTCTGAACGCTCAGCCCCGTTTGAACTTCGTGCTCGCCGCCGTCATGGTCCTATGTGCGATTGGTGTGCTCGTCCTTGGAATCGGTTTTCTTCAGGCCGGATACAGATACGGTTGGGCTTTCTTCCCACTCGCTGGCTCTCAGTTGCTGATTGTCATCGTCTATACCCGAATCGCGCGAGCACCCTTCGACAATTGACCAGGACCAGTCCGACCAAACCGCCGCAGGCTACAGAGCGCCCGTTCGCGGAACGCTAAGCGACGCAGCTCGAGAACGAAAGCGACCATCGTAACGGGGAGGGCGCAGTCTGTGAAAGCGGAACGCATCTTCGGCGGTTATTTTCGCGGAAATAACCCGAGTGGCGGGCACTATCAGAAGTCCTGCGCATGAGCCTCTGCCTCGTGAAGGGCAGCTGCGATCGATTCGTTCACCAGGTCGTCCCAGGTGTGTTCGACAAGGAGAGTGCGCACGTCGCGGACGCCGATCGTCGTGAGGAAGAACGTGATGAATCCTGATTGGTGGTCCCACCGCGATGCTGGAGTCGGCCCATCCTCCGCGTAGTACTGCCCGCGGGAGAAGATCACCAGGGCGCGTTCGATATCGAGCGCCGGTCTGAAATGGGTGCCATCGAAGGTGAAGAGCATGTCACGTTGACAGACGAGGTCGATGAGCTGCTTCAGCTTGTATGGGTGCGACCAATTCCACATCGGAACTCCCAAAACAATGCGGTCGGCACGACGAAAACGTTCCGCGAGGTTCTGGATACGATCCCAAAGTCGCTGCTCAGTCTCGTTCATTTCCTCCCCGGACACGCCTTTGTACTTCGCTCCGATGGTCGTGGCATCGAACTCGGGGAGATTCTCCTGCCAGACGTCGAGGGTGTCGATGACCATATCGGGATGGTCTTTGCACATGGCTTTGAGGAAGGCGTTCGCGACCGTGACGGATGCTCCGTCGGAGCGTGGAGAGGAAACGATGTTCAGGATGTGCACGGGGTAGACCCTAGGCGCGGTCCCTGTGAATGGCTGAGGATTACGCCGGGGCGTGAGCCACCGGCCTCCCGCGAATAAAAAGCAGCGACCCGATCAGGGAACGCCAAGTGCACGAGTTGTCTTCCACAACGGTGCAAGCAACTGGGATTGCAGCAGAAGCGACCGGGATCGAAGCGCTGAGGCTAACGGTCCCCTGAGGAAGCTTTCGGCAGATCATCCGTCGCAGGTCCAGTTTTTGCCGAACGCCTCGCGAACTTTCACTTTGGCCTCGGTGGAACCCCAAGCATGGCTACCTTGACATCCGGCCTGTCCGACGCCGGCAACAAAGCCGTAAACGCCGACGTTGTAGAACGTGTATCGCTTTTGGCTGCCTTTGGAGTTTTTCGTCGTGGACCCGCTTGCCGACCCCTCAGGAATTGCGAGAACGGTTCCATCGGGGAACACAAGATCGACCCCCGTCAACTTGCAAGGTGCTTGCGTCTGGGTGTTTAGAGTCGCGACAGGAATCGGGTCGTGGCCGGGCGCGCAGTCAGAAATGGCGCTCTCTTCGGGCGTCAGCGTCAAAGCCTGACTAGAGCACCCGACGAGGACGAACGCCAAGATCACGATCCCTAGAAGTGATTTCTTCAACTGCTCCTCGTTCACAATCGTGTTGACCGGTGAGAGGCTCACGGACCCAAACCTACTTGGATTTGTCCGACGGGTCGGTTCTCCAATAACTGAGGCTCATTGGTGAGGGGCGCCCGCAGGGGAACCTGCTGTGCGGTGACGTCCTTTGCCAGAACCGTCATCGGCAGATCGAGGCTATTCGCCTTCCGTTGGAGCCGACAGCACCACGCGCCCAGCCTCGATTGCCCGATTCGCAGAATCAATTCGTCCAGTGTTGTTCCGGGCTGCTTCCAATGCGGCCGCAGCCTGCGTTAGTGCGCCAAGATTGCTCTTTTCAGCATCCAGTGCCGCAAACGTCTGCGCAACAGCGTGCTCGCGTTGGCCGGCAATATTGCCGGCGTTGAGCGCGGCTTGCTTTACAGCGACGGCGAACTGTCGGACCTTCGCGCCGTCGTCAGGGTTGCAGGTGACGACGCCTGCAAAGTCGGGTCCCTCGACCATGAGGTACAACTCGCGAGTGTCGTGAATCTTGCCTTTCTTGGCAACACCACCAACGATCGCGCCTACCGGCCCGAAGAGGAGTCCACCGGCGGCAACACGGGTGAACGTAGAGCGGCTGCTTGTAGCAAGATTCCCAGCGGTGTCGACGACTGCGTTCACCGATGGGTCAAGATTCCAGGTCCCCTGCGCCGTCTGGATGGTCGTCCCGGTGAGATTGATGAACCCATCCTTTCCGCGATAACCCGCAAGCTTCGTCGTACCGATCTGCTGTGCTTTCGACAATGCTTTCTCCGCGGCCTTCATCCGAGACTCGCGGGCCTTAACCTCCGACTGATGGGACTTCTCTGCACCCTTCACAGCCGCTTCATGCTCGACAAGCGCATCATGATGTTCCCGCTCCACCGGCGATAACGCATCGATCCGTGCCATCTCCTTCCGGCGCTTCGCGCGGATGAGAAAGAACGAGCCGACTGCGGCAGCGATCAAGATGATGACCACGATGAGAACGACGATGGAGCTCGAGTTCATGGATTACTTTCTGAGTTCGGGGGAAGCTACCTCACCATAGCGAGCTTCAGAAATCCGCTCTCGCCCCAGTGCGGGGGACCGGTCAGAAGCTTCCCGAGCAAGGTCCTACCAAAACCATCCCCCACATATCACCGTTACGGCCGAAGCGTCTCTTCCCTCTTTCGACGACCCACGGGGCATCACGGCATCGGACCGACTTGGGAAGCCGATCTCGTATCAGGTGCCCGCAAGTGGGACGACTATCGGACGCGAAATTAGGCCTTCCAGGAGGGGCCAATTGTCGGGATTTGCAGCATAGGAAGGGTGCCCGGGTGGGGGCCGCTTACGGGATTGTTCTTGACCCCTCGACCGGCCGAAGTGCACCGTTCGAACTATGAATGAATTTCTGATCGGATACGCACGCGTGTCCACGAATGAGCAAGATCTCACCGCCCAACAAAACGCCCTGGAAGCTCTTGGCGTTAGATCGAACTTGATCTACACCGACCACGGACTCACCGGCACAAACCGGGCACGCCCCGGCCTTCGCGAAGCACTCGCCGCTTGCCGGAACGGCGACACTCTCGTGGTTGCCAAACTCGACCGGCTGGCCCGTTCGCTTCGGGATGCGAAAGACATCATTGACGAGCTCACCGTGAAGGGCGTCAAGCTCAGCATTGGCGGATCCGTCCATGATCCGACCGATCCGGTCGGGCGCCTGTTGTTCAACGTTCTCGCGATGGTGGCCGAATTCGAGTCCGACCTCATCCGCGCCCGAACGCGAGAAGGGATGCAAGTGGCCAAAGCGAAAGGCCACTTACGGGGCAAGCAACCGAAGCTGTCGACAGCTCAGCAACGCCATCTGATGGAAGTTCATCGGGCTGGGACGCATTCCACGAGCGAGCTTGCTGAGCTGTTCAATGTCGCCCGCTCCACCGTGTACCGCACCGTTCAGCGACAGTCGGTCGACCGCTGAAACATACCGGCCGTCTCCAGTTGCCGAGCCATGCAAGTCGGCAACGGGACAGCCGGCCCAGGGGGCGGCAGCAATCAGTTCGAGGGTCGAGCCGTGTCACAAGGGAACCTGTTGCGGTGAGTGGCGTGAGAGTAGTTGGTCAGTTCCACCCGGAATATCCGATGGCGTGCTGGGCCAGGAACTAAAAAAGCCCTCGCCAGCTACCCGAAAGCTAGTGAGGGCCTATCGATTCGAGTCGCTTACCCTAGACGCCCTCGAATCGGTATAGCTCCAAACTACGCTGACCGTCGCGAACGGCCAGTCCCCGAACGGGGGTGTATCGCCGGGAACCAGTGGCCTCCACTTGTCGGCGAGCTCGGAGTGCTCCGTGCGCCACAAGCGGAACCCCTCACCGACGAGTTCGGGAGCAAAGCTGGCTGTCGCTTCGCGAGCTCGGGGTGTGTCAGAAGGGAACGTCTCCTGGCCCAAATAGTCTCACGACATGACATTGCGGATCTTCCCCGGCGATCGGCGCACCTTCAACGGCGCCATCATCGAAACCGGCACTGGACTCCTACCGTCTCGCCCACGCTCGCGACCAGCGCCGTGGTGCCCAGTCCCCGTCAGGAGGATGATCAGGTGCATGATCTTCGAAATTCTCCATATCGATGCCTGCCCGAACTGGATCGAGGCCGGCAAGCGTCTCGAGGACGCCCTCACTGCGACCGGGCACGGTGATACACCTGTCAAATACCGTCTCCTTGCCATCTCCAACGATGCAGCCCAGGTCTCCTTCGCCGGCTCTCCGACGATCACCCTCGACGGACACGACCTGTTCGAGTCTGGCGGCAGGACCACCGATCTCGCCTGCCGCATTTACTTCACCCCTACCGGGCTAGCGGGACTCCCGACAACCGAGCAACTCATCGACGCGATCACCTCTCATGAGTAGTGACCGGAACCTCGTCTGCTCCTGCTGCGGGAAACTCTTCCAGCGACACCAGCTCCACGCGCTCGAGGATGGCGCCGCATACATCTGCCGACGCTGCGGACTCTGGATCGCACTACGACCATCTCGCGACAAACGAGAAAACCACACACATAGCTGATCGGCGCTCTGACCTCCAGCAGCTATGAGAAACTCACTGCCGCTGACCGCGGCAGAGATGTCTTGCACTCCGTCATGATGTGCATCAAGTCGTTAGGAGAAGCCCTCAAGTGCGGGTCGACCATCGTCTCAGCCCGGCCAACTCGTCTACCATGGTGTGCGCAGGGCTAAGGAGGTTCGCGTGCCGGTTCGCAGTCCCGCTCGACCAACCTCGAGCGAGGATGACGAGGTCATCGGAAGTGTGATCGGTGGCCGCTATCGCGTCACTAGCCTCATCGGCCGCGGAGGCATGGCGTCGGTGTACCGCGCCGCCGATCAGTCGCTACCGCGTGAGGTGGCACTCAAGCTGATGCTGCCGGGGATGGCGGACCCTGAAGAAATACGCCGCCAACGCAATGAAATCGATACCCTAGCAGCGCTCAACCACCACGCACTCGTGACCCTCTTCGACGCGGGTACCGAGAAGACACAGGCCGGTGATCGCGTGTTTCTCGTCATGGAATTCGTTGACGGGCCCAACCTTCGCGAGGTGATGACAGCACCCCTCCCGCCAAGACTGGTCGCGCATCTTGGCGCCGATATCGCAGAAGCGTTGCATTACATGCACGGCCGGGGCATCGTGCACCGGGACATCAAGCCGGCCAACATCCTGCTGGCACACTCGGAACTTCCCGACCGGCAATACCACGCGAAGCTCGCCGACTTCGGTATCGCCCAATTGGTCGACGGTACAAGACTGACCTCGACCGGCCTGATCATCGGTAGTGCGAGCTACCTGAGCCCGGAACAGGCGCGCGGGGGCGCAATAGCGGGAGCGTCCGATGTTTACTCGCTCGGTCTCGTGTTGTTGGAAGCCTTGACCGGCGAGAAAGCCTTCCCGGGAAACACGATCGAGACGATCAGCGCGCGGCTGAACCGTGCACCGACCGTGCCGGACACACTAGGCGATCACTGGGCTCAGCTTCTGAGAAACATGACAGCCCTCGACGCTGAACATCGGCTACCGCCAATGGACGTTGCCGTCGTTTTACGGGAACTCGCCAACTCAGACAACGGTGTGGCGGTGAATGATGAAACCCCTCTCGACCTACGTGAACCGCCTATTGATGAAGTCGGCGACGCAACCTCGCTGCAGGCAACCAAGGTGTACACCGCGGTGGTAACAGGAGCAACCGAGGTGTTGAACCGGCCGGAGGAGTCGCACCAGGTTGCACCACGAGTGAGGACTTCGCAGTCCAGGCGTCCGCAGCCGAAACGGTCGGAACCGAGACCCAGCGCACCGAAGCGCCCGCTCGGGGTGATCCGCAAAAGGACCATCGGCTTCGCTCTCGCTGCCGTCGTAGTTATCGCCGCTACGGTGGGGGTGGTCGCCTGGTCGAACTCTCAGCCTCCGGCCGCCCCACCCGCACCGACATATCCGGCAGTATCCGGCACGCTCGGAACACACCTCAAGCAGCTTCAGGAAAGCGTGACACCGTGAGTGGTTCGGGACATTGGACCGAGCGAGTCGCCGCGGTAACGTGCACGGTCGTTTTGGTCGCCGTGGCACTCAGTGGGTGTGCGCCGTCCGTGCCCGGGATCGACTCTGCGGCTGCCGCACAATTGCAAACATCCGTCTCCGCCGTCACCCAGGCAGCCGCCACCGGCAAACCCGCAAATGCGATCGCCGCTCTTGACGCCCTTGAGGCACAACTGCGACAAGGCACGGCCTCCGGGGCAATAAACGCTGATCGGAGTGCTCGAATTCAGGCATCGATCGACCTGGTCCGCGGCGACCTCACCGCCGCACTGCCCACGCCGTCACCGTCCCCGACGGTCCAGGCCCCAGGTAAGCAAGGAAACAACGACAAAGGCGATAAAAAAGGTAAGGGCGACTAGGCATCAACGTCCTCGAACTGCTCACATAATCCACCCTCGGAACGCTGTTCTGAGTCGCTTACAACACAAAGGCGGCCTTCCGCCCCAACAAATCACTTTGTTATGCCCGCAAGAGGGACGCTCTGCGGGCGGAGGCTTGCGATTTCACTGGCCAGCGAATTCACGCGGTTGCGGTAGGGAACGCGTGCCCGGATGGGGGCGGCTTACGGGATTGTTCTTGACCTGGCAATGGGCCAAGAGCACCGTTCGATTAATGAATGAATTCATGATCGGATACGCACGCGTATCCACGAACGAGCAAGATTGACGGCGCTCAGCGAATTTCCCCGGTCTTGCTCATCGAAGTTCCCCAGGTCGCGGGGTTAGGTTAGCGCAGGTTCGTGCCGGTGGTGACGCGGC
>NZ_JBEPTM010000032.1:0-7032 GCF_040549525.1 Frigoribacterium sp. UYMn621
TGGCCAAGGCTCTGGTGTGTTTGTGACTTGGTCATCGCGCGGTGTGGATTTTGGAAGGAGCAAGCGCATCGAGAAAACCGTCCCAGTGAGGGTTCGGCTTGCGGGACGGCCCGTGTTGCCTTTTAGGCGCGGCTACTTTCCCAAGTGTCAATGTCCGGCGCAGTCGCTGCACTCAGGAATCGCGACCATGAGGTGCCGTGCCTTCAGCGTGATCGCAGCCACCAGATGGTCCAGATTTTTTTGGCGGACCTACGCTGATGGCGGAGCCTTCTTCGGAGCCCGGTTGGTGAGATAGATGATGGCGGCCGCGAGGACACAAGCTATGGCTGCGATGATCCAAGTTAGGTTCACGACACCCCCCGCAGACGCATCCACCAACACTTGACAACCGCTTCGTGAAAACCCGGGTGGACCGCCGAAGAAGGATGCCGAGGGTATCTCAAGCCCTGACAATGCCCTCTTGCAATCGTTTGCCCATCCGCCGATCGCAGCACCGCCGAAAGTCACGCCGGCCCCGAGGATCAAAGTGATCGCGACCCAGACCTTGGAGCCAGTTGATTCTATGCAGAAATCATGCACCGCAGAGCACAGGTAAGGGAAGGTCGAGTTGCGCCCCAACCCACCTCCCGCTTGAGGGCTGGTCGGGATTGAGGTGTCCCTTGACGGTGGATCGACCCTTTGGCCGAAGATGACGACGATAGAGCAAGGGCGCGAAAGCCTGAAAGTTGTAGACCAGTCGAAGAGTTGTCGCAGTGCTGACCGTCCGACTCCCATCGCGGGGTTGGCAGCTGGGCGCGGTGACAGCTGTTAGAGATCGGTAAGAAATTCGTTTCCGCGTGCGCCTTCTCGCGAGAGATACTTGGCTGGTCGGTCTCGCGAAAGCGGTGTCGAGAACCCTTAGCAACGATTCCAGGAGACCGAATGACCATGACGCAGTCGACCCTCGAAGAAGCAGTGGCGCAGGTAACGGCGGTGGCCGCCGCTCATGCACAACAAGTCGACGAGGATGGGGTCTACCCCGTTGATTCGGTGGCTTCACTCCGCGCCAGCGGGCTGCTGGGCTTGGTGATCAGCGAGGAACATGGCGGCATGGGGGCTGGGCCTGTCGAGTTCACCGAGGTGCTCGGCGCCATCGCGGCGGCCTGTGGTTCGACCGCGATGATCTACCTGATGCATGTCGCGGCCGCGGTGACGGTGGCATCCGCCCCGCCGGCCGGGATGCCGGACCTTCTGTCGCGGATGGCTTCGGGTGAGGTGCTCGGCACGCTGGCGTTCAGTGAAAAAGGCTCGCGCTCGCACTTTTGGGCACCGGTGTCGGAGTCGGTGGCCGACGGGGATGATCTTCGCTTCACAGCCTATAAAAGCTGGGTTACCTCGGCGGGCTACGCCGATGTCTACGTCATGTCGTCTAAGAGCGCGGTCGACCCTGAGACGGTGGACCTGTACGCGATCCCGGCCGGTACCGCCGGACTGGATATCGCCGGACCGTGGAGCGGTCTGGGGCTTCGCGGCAATGCGTCCAGCCCGATGTCGATAGCCGTGACTATTCCCTCCGGTTATCGCGTCGGTGAGGCGGGCAGCGGGTTCGGCACAATGATGGCAACGGTGCTGCCGTGGTTCAACCTGGGCAACTCTGCGGTGTCACTCGGGCTGTCCACCGCGGCGGTCGATGCCGCCGTGGCGCACGTGACTGGCGCCCGATTGGAGCACCTGGATCAGGCCCTCTCCGCTTTACCGACGATCCGGGCGCAGATCGCGAAGATGAGCATTGCACTAGCCGCGCAGAAGGCCTACCTGGCGCTGGCTGCCGCGAAGGTGGCGAGTCCGGCCGAGGACACGCCGCTCTTTGTGCTCGGCGTTAAAGCCTCCGCCAATGATGCCGCTCTCACGATCACTGAATCGGCGATGAGAGTGTGCGGGGGTGCGGCGTTCTCGAAACACCTTCCCATCGAGAGGGCGTTCCGTGATGCGCGTGCCGGATCGGTCATGGCCCCGACCGCCGACGTTCTCTATGACTTCTATGGCAAGGCTCTCACCGGCCTTCCCCTGTTCTGAGCTGCGAATGTCGAAACTCAGCGGAGCCCCCCTGCTCATCGGGGCAGTCGCCTACACACCGAACGTCGTGCCCATCTGGGAGGGCATCCGCGAATACTTCGACGAGCCCGCGACCGCGATGGATTTTGTCTTGTTTTCCAACTACGGGCGTCTGGTCGACGCCCTTCAGGCCGGCATGATCGACATCGCCTGGAATACCAACCTCGCGTACGCGCGGGCCGTCCTCCAGACGGACGGTCATGTACAGGCGCTCGCCCAGCGGGACACCGACGCGGCGTTTTCGACCGTCTTCGTGGCCGCGGCGGGCAGCGGCTGGTCCGGACCCGAAGACATCGTCACCCGGCGATTGGCCCTCGGCTCGGCCGACTCAGCGCACGCCGCGATCTTGCCGCTTCACTACCTGCGCGCGGCCGGCGTGGACGTGGACAGCATGCAGGTGCAACGCTTCAACAGTGATATTGGCAAACACGGTGACACTGGTCGCAGCGAGCTGGATGCGATCGATGCGGTGCTCGCCGGTGAGGCTGATGTCGCGGCCATCGGAATCACGGTGTGGGAGAACATCGGCCGCGGCGACCTGATGCCCGGGATGCTCGAGCCGGTCTGGCAGACCGAAACCTACTCTCACTGCATGTTCACGGCCCTCGATACCCTTCCCGAATCGGTCTACGCGCCGTGGGTGGCGAAGCTTCTCGCCATGGACTGGAACGTGCCGGCGCATCGGCGCATTCTCGAACTGGAGGGCCTGACCAAGTGGGTCGAGCCGCACCTGGAGGGCTACGCGGGCCTGTTCGAGGCGATCGCGGAGCAGGGCGTGGACTCCCGATGGTAGTCATGGCACTCATGCGCACTGTCGAACAGCTAGCGGAGGGTGACACCGCCGAGTTCGCGGTTGCTTCGGCGAGCGAACTGGACCTTGTGCGCCGCTGGTGCGAGAAGACCGGCAACACGCTCGTCAGCACGCTGATGGTCGAACAGGACACCGGCCATGTCACCGTCGGTCGTGGGAGGCCCCGCAACCCCAGCAGCATGATCCCGGCCGACAGGATGCCCGGAGCGCGGCTCTGGCTATACACGAACTTCCACTGCAATCTGGCCTGCGACTACTGTTGCGTCGCATCGTCGCCCAAAACAGATCCGCGGCTGCTCGGCATCGACAACATTCAGGCACTTGTTGCCGAAGCGGCCGACTGGGGTGTGCAGGAACTGTATCTCACCGGCGGCGAGCCGTTCCTGCTTCCGGATATCGATGCGATAGTCCGTGCCTGCGTCGACCGCCTACCGACGACACTGCTGACCAACGGGATGCTGTTCCGGGGCCTGGGGCTGCGCAAACTGCAGGCAATGCCTCGGGAAGGCTTCGCGTTGCAGATCAGCGTCGACTCGCCGACCGCTGAGGTACACGATTCACACCGCGGTGCCGGGAGTTGGAAACGGGCACTTGCCGGCATTCGAGTGGCGCTCGACGAGGGCTTCACTGTGCGGGTCGCCGCGACGATCTCGGCGAACGATGATCCGGCCCTCGATGAGCTGCATGCGCTATTCGACGGCCTCGGGATCCCTCGAGCCGACCAGATCATCCGCCCGATCGCGCTCCAGGGTGTCGCCGAGGAAGGGGTCACTTTCACTCGTGAATCGTTGATTCCCGAGGTGACGGTGACGGCGGAGGGTATCTACTGGCATCCCGTTGCCGCGCTGGATGAGGACGCGCTGGTGACCAGGCAGATCCTGCCGCTTGCCCCCGCGCTCGATCGGGTGAGCGAACTCTTCACCCAACAGTGGTCGTCGATGACCGCCGCGTCGGCCATGTTCGCCTGCGCCTGAACAGGAACCAGAACGCCATGACAACTACCGAAACGCCAGCGACCGCCCGTGAGAGGGATGTCAACCAGATCGAGACGGGGCGCGCCACTCGCGCAGTTCTCGCCGCGGTACGAATCGCGGTGGGGTTGATGTGGCTGCAGAACGTGAACTGGAAGCGTCCGCCCGACTTCGGGCAGGCTGCTCACAATGGGCTCTACCAGTACACGGCAGACGCGGTGAAGCATCCGGTGCTCGGGGCATTCAGCTGGCTGGTGCAGAACGTCATCTATCCCAACTTCGCACTCTTCGGCTGGGCGGTGCTGATCGCGGAATTCTGTCTCGGTGCGTTTCTGCTTGTGGGCTTTCTGACCCGCTTCTGGGCGGCCATCGGCATCCTGCAGACGATTGCCATCACCCTTTCGGTGCTGAACACACCGGGGGAATGGCAGTGGAGCTACTACCTGATGTTCGCGGCGCAGTTCGTGATCCTGGCAACCGCCGCCGGGCGGATTGCCGGCGTCGATGGACTACTCAGACCCCGATGGTCGCTAGCGGAAGGTCGGCCGGCTCGGATTGCGATGGTGCTCTCATGAGCGCCGCCACACCCACCCGGAGCACAGCTCGCAGCTCAGTCGCCTGGCGTACTCGCGGCCTGATCGTCGCCGGCTTCACCGCGCTCGGTTCGCTGTTCTCCCTGCTGCACTACACGCCGCTGCAGTTCGTCTCGGTCAACCTCGTGCAAGCAGTCGTGCTGGTCGCAATAGGAGGTCTCGCCGCGCTCGGTTGTGCGCTGCGGATGCCCCTGCTCCTGCTCGCAACCGGAGCCATCTCGATCATCGTCGGGCTGGTGCGCCTCGTCACCTACGATTCGACGATCGGCATCATCTCCGGGTCTGTCAACGCCGCCGCCCTCATGGTCGGGCTCGGCACCGCGCTCGTCGCAATTTGGATCACGTCGCGGCCATTGTCTGAAAAGAGCCAGTAGCTTTGCGCTAATTTCGGGACCGGTGACGAGGATCATGTGGGGCGATCAATGTGGCATTTAGCCGACCGAAGCGAATGAGATTGCGCGGTCTACAACCTGCCGGGCCACGTCTTCCAGCGGGGCGCCGACAGCATCGGCATAGAAGCACAGCCTTTGAAGAGCTTCAGCCGGGGACACTCCTGCCTGCGCTATCACCATCCCTGTCGCCTGGTGAACTTTGAAGCTTCCAACTGACATCTGAGAATTTGCGGGACTCGAATCCCCACCGTCAAGCGAATCCGATTGATCCAAGACAAAGCCCTCCTCAACGCCACCGTTTCAGGATCGAGTTTTGGCAATATCCTCCGCTTGGATGGCGTCCATATCAATGGGCGACTTCGGTCGCCCATTGCGCCTCGTCGATTTTCCCGATCAGTATTTCTCACGCTTAGCCACCCAGCGTCCGCTCAAGGTTCCCAAGTGACACAGCGCCAGCACGGTCGGTAGTTGCGTTGACTAGCCATAGAATCATCGCGGTGGCCACTTGTCGAGCAATATTCTGGTTCAACACGTCCTTCGGAATATGGTCGATCCATGGATCGAGTAGCTCGTCGCAACCGTCGTCGTGAGATGGGCATGCTCTTCAACGAGAGCTACGGCGGAATTGGAGCCGACCTCCCGAGGACCCCTGATGCCCCACCGTTGGGCGGTACCTTTGTTCTCTTCGTCGTCCAAGTCCTCCTCGCGGGCGGTCTCGTCTTCGTCGCGGCCGTGAGCGCGATGATTACTGAATCCTGCGGCAGCAGGGACTACAGCTTCGCTCTGATCGAGTTCTCCGCGTAGATTGTTCCCATCGGAGTCCTCGCGGTCTTCCTGGCTTGCGTCGCTCTGTGCGTCTGGAACTACAACCGATCAAGGGCGACCTGGTGGATTCCCATAACGGGGATCGCTGCATCAATTCGGAAGTTGCTTGCCTCGATCGGTCTGCTCCAGTGGTGAATCGGACCGATAGGCGGATAGAACGCCAAGGTCCGCACTCGGACGTTGGCTGGAGTGGTCCACAACTGTCGCGCTGGCTGTTCCACTTGCGGGCCGCTACGACGAGGCCGCAGCCTGGGTTTGAAAGGATGGTCTGGCGAGTTCTCCCAGTTGTGTTGATTCGGTGTGCGGTCCGCTGTGGAACAGGTATACCCTTAAATCCGTTGCGCGCGCGTGAGCTCGAATCCCGGGACAGTACGATTCAGCCAGAGGCGCAGGCTTGCCATCGTTCTGGCCTTGAACCTCGCCCTGATCGGCGGACTGGTTACAGTCGGCATCGCGGCCCGCTCGGTGGGCGTCCTCGCGGCAGCAGGCGACACGTTGGCCGACTCAGTGGCTCTGGCCCTCGGGCTGATCGCGGTGACCCTGCGCGACCGAAACCCGGATCACCCCCGCGCTAACAGGCCGATCGCTATCGTCGCTCTCGTCAACGCCGCGATCCTCATCGCGGTGACCGTCATTGTCACCGTCGAAGCGATCGCGAGATTGCGTGAAGGTTCTCCAGCCGTGCTCGGATTCCCGATGGCCGTGGTCAGCTTTATCACTCTCGCCGTAATGATCGCCGGCGCAATTGTGCTCGGCCTGTCCGCGCGTCGCGAAGACATCCACATGAAGTCTGTGCTCCTGGACACCCTCGCGGATGCGGCAGCAGCTGCCGGAGTGCTCGTGGCCGGCACCATCATCTGGCGCACCGGCGGGCTTTACTGGCTCGATCCAGTCATCGCCCTCATCCTCGCCGCCGTTATTGGCTACGCGGGGGCCCAGCTGGCCGTCCAAGCGGTCGCCGCACTACGCGGAGCCGATATCGACTTCGATAACGACTGAGACCGACCGGGTCTTGCATCACAGAAAGACCATCAATCACGTCCCAATCAATCGCACTACTGCCGGAATTTGGCCCGGAGAAGGTTCCACTTGCGGGCACGACATTCGCGCGAGATAGGAGCGTCAAGGAATCGCGCTGACCGGAACTGTCTCACCAAACACCTTCGCCGGCTACCCAGGGAACCTGACGCTGCCGAAGGACGCCCAGTCTCCTTTAGGCGGACTCCGAGCTTCTATGGCAGTTAGTTCTCTTCTGAATGTGTTATGGCGCAGGACATTCCGGACGTTCGGGTATCAACACATCCCGGACGGTTCCGTGTTTTTTGGTCCGGACAGTTCTCCGCTGT
>NZ_JBEPTM010000033.1:0-5653 GCF_040549525.1 Frigoribacterium sp. UYMn621
GTAAGAAACTTCTCGAAGGTCTCACACGGTGACCGCGCTTACGTCTCGCGACGAGCCGGCCACCAGGAGTTACACCACTCTATGGGGCACTACTGACAAACGTCGCTATGCGGAGCTCCTCACCCTCGAGATGGGCAAGGTGATCGGAGAGGCGGAGGCCGAGGTCGACCTTTCGGCGGACATCCTGCAGTACTACGCCGAACATGGTGAGTCGTTGCTCGAAACGATCACCGTGCCCGTGGCTTTTGCCGCGGAGGGAGAGGTCGAGATCGTGAGCCAGCCGCTCGGTGTGCTTCTCAGCGTCGAACCATGGAATTTCCCGTACTACCAGGTCGTTCGCGTGGCCGGCCCGCAGCTGCTTGCCGGCAACACGATCCTGCTCAAGCACGCCAGCAACGTACCCCAGGCTGCCGCGATGTTCGACGACCTCTTCGAGCGCGCGGGTCTTCCAGCCGGGGCATTCAAGAACCTCTACCTCCCACACAACCTCACCGAGTACGTCATCAATGACCCCCGCGTTCGTGGCGTCGCCCTCACGGGCAGCGAGGAGGCGGGCGCGATCATCGCCGCGTACGCCGCCAAGGCCGTGAAGAAGAGCACCCTCGAGCTCGGTGGCTCGGATGCGTTCGTGGTGCTCGCCGACGCCGACATCGACAAGACAGTGCAGTGGGCCGTGTTCGGACGCCACTGGAATGCCGGGCAGGTCTGCGTGTCCGCCAAGCGCTTGATCGTGGTCGACGAGGTCTTCGACGAATTCCTGGAGAAGTACCGCGCCGGAGTCACCGCGCTGAAGATGGGGGATCCGATGGATCCGGCTACAACCCTCGCCCCGCTCTCGTCCCAGGGAGCCGCCGACAAGCTGGCCGTCCAGGTCGAGAAGGCCATCGCCGGCGGCGCCACCGCCGAGACTCTCGGCGAGAAGGTGCCCGCGAATGGCGCCTTCTACCAGCCGACGATCCTCACCGGAATGACCAGCGCGAACCCCTCGTACTTCGAGGAGTTCTTCGGCCCGGTCTCCATCATCATCCGTGTGAAGGACGAGGCAGAGGCGATTACCGTCGCCAACGACTCGCCGTTCGGCCTCGGCGGATCCGTGTTCACCAGGGACACGGTCAACGGGGAGAAGGTGGCCCGCAAGATCGAGACCGGGATGGTCTACGTGAACCACCCGACCATGGTCAAGGCCGACATCCCGTTCGGTGGGGTGAAGCACTCCGGGTATGGTCACGAGTTGACCAATCTCGGTATCCAGGAATTCATCAACAAGAAGGTCATCGACATCGTCGACATCAACGCTGCGTTCTGATCTGAGCCAGCCCGCCTTCTGACCGAAGAACGGCCCGCCGGTGACTTCGCCGGCGGGCCGTTCTCGTGGCGTCGGCACACGGATGTGCGCTGCCCTCGCGCCTGTCAGCCCTTGACCACCGCGACGCTCACGGGGGTGGGGTTGGCGAAGAGGTCGAGTACAGGGCAGTGCTTGTCGACGACCTCGCGCAGTTCCTGGTACCGCTCGTCCGACTCCGGTCCGGTGAGGGTGATGTCGAGACGGATGTCGCTGAAGCCGGCGCGCACGCCCTCGTTGATGCCGAATAGCTTGCTGGCGTCGAGGTCGCCTTCCGCAACGACCGAGATGTCGTCTACCCGGATGCCGAGCGCTTGCGCATAGAGCCGATAGACCACGACCTGGCAGGAGATGAGGGCGCCGAGTGCAATCTCGACGGGACTGGCTGCGGTGTCATCACCGGCGAGGGCGGCAGGCTCGTCCACGAGGAAGCGGTGCTTGCCCGCGGTGATGGCGGTGGCGACCGAGCCTTCGCCCCGGCCCTTCACGCGGTAGGTGAGGTGGGCCTGGGCGGGGTCGGCGGCGATGCGTGAGCCCCAGGAGGCGCCGGCGGCGGTGAGTCGTTCGGCACGGTCTGCCGCGCTGGAGGTCGATGCTGGGGCTGAGTCGAGAAGTGTCATGCCCACACCGTATGGTCGACTGGACGGCGTCCGTCGAGCGTTACGTCACACGGCGTCTCTCGGCGTAACAACCGGCGATCGGCTGCCGGACGACCACAAGTCCGTGGATGGCCCATGTCAGGCCGTGGGCACCGCCACGATATCCACCGAGATCTCGACGGCTGGTGTCGTGCCCGTGTTCTCCAGCCAATGCATGGTGTGACTGTCTTCCGGCCAACCCGGGCCGGGCCCGTATTCCTTGCTTTCGCCGTCCCGATGGTCGGTGATCGTTCCCTGCAGGACATAGACCGAGCCCGGTCTGCCCACGTGGTCGTGCACGGGGCCGAAGACCCCTCCTGGTTCGATGGTCACTTTTCGCATCCTCAGCTGGCGCCCCGCCATACCCGCGATCTCGGGGCCGAGGTCCACCGCCGAGAGCAATTCGATTGACACGCCCCTCGACGCCGTTGCCGCCTGATGATCGCTCATGACATGTTCTCCTCTCGGTCGTCCCGCGGCTAAGATGCTGGCCAATATTGTCCGTCACGATCGCGGCGAGGTCCATAGTCACCGCATCCAACACGTTCCGTTGGGATCCTCGGATGCTGAGAGGCGGGCCGATCGTTCAGCTTGCAGCCCTTCATTCCTGGTCGAGCGGCGTACTGTCTCCTGGTCGAGCGGCGTACTGTCGAACTGTGAAAATCACGGTGACCGGCGCAGCCGGACAGATCGGCTATGCCCTCCTCTTCCGCATCGCGTCCGGCGAGATGCTCGGCCCGGATGTCCCGGTCGAGCTGCAACTGCTCGAGGTGCCGCAGGCGATGCGAGCCGCGGCGGGGATCGCGATGGAGCTGGACGATTGCGCCTTCCCGCTACTCACGTCAGTCGACATCTCGGATGATGCGACGCACGCCTTCGACGGCAGCAGCGTCGCGCTGCTGGTCGGCTCCCGACCGCGCACGGCGGGCATGGAACGCGGTGACCTCCTGGCGGCCAACGGCGGTATTTTCGGGCCGCAGGGTCGCGCGATCAACGATGCGGCGGCGGCTGACATCCGTGTTCTCGTGGTCGGCAACCCCGCCAACACCAATGCCTTGATCGCCGCCGCGCACGCCCCGGATGTACCGTCCTCGAGATTCACCGCGATGACCCGACTCGACCACAACCGGGCACTGTCACAGCTCGCACGTCACCTCGACGCACCCGTCTCCTCGCTCTCCCGTCTGACGATCTGGGGCAATCATTCGGCCACGCAGTATCCGGATCTCAGCCACGCTCTTCGCTCCGGTGATCCCGTCACGGTGGACCAGAGCTGGGTCGAGAACGAGTTCATCCCCACGGTCGCCCAGCGCGGAGCGGCGATCATCGAGGCTCGCGGTTCCTCTTCTGCCGCATCCGCAGCCAACGCCGCCATCGACCACATGCGCGACTGGATCCACGGTACGACTTCGGGGGAGTGGACCTCTGCCGGCGTCGTCTCCGACGGTTCGTACGACGTCCCGGCAGGACTGGTGAGCTCTTTCCCCGTCACCTCATCGGGCGAGGACTGGCAGATTGTTCCCGACCTGACGATCGACGCGTTCTCCCGGTCGCGCATTGACGCCTCGGTCGCGGAGTTGCTCGAGGAACGCTCCGCGGTGGCAGCTCTCGGGCTGCTTCCCGGCCAGCACTGACCGCACCATCCGTCACAAACCGTCGGCAACGAGCCCTCCCGAAGCGTTATGTGACGGCTCACCGTGCCGGGTCGTCCCCGACCAGTGCGCAAACTGTCACAAACGGCTGGTAAACACCAGTCTGGCGACACTTTGGGGCTGCTCGGCCGAACTGGGGTTCGCTGCCAGCGATTCAGGGGTCCGACGGATTCTTCGGCCGGGACGATTCCTGCCCTGTCCACTGCACTCTGGACGCAGTCATCTAGGCTGCTGATGGGTCTCAGAGCGACCGTGAACACACTTCCTGACAGGTCGGAGGTAGGTATGGGCAACCTGATTGACGGAATTCTCAACGTCAACCCTGTCCTCGCTTTCATCTTGGTCGGGGTGCTGGTCTTCGCCGAAGATGCGCTCTTTGTCGGATTTGTCATCCCCGGAGAGACCGCCGCGGTTGTCGGTGGCGTGGTTGCTAGCCGGGGCAACGCGAACGTGATTTTGATGGCTGCGATTGTCGTGACTGCTGCGATCTTGGGGGACTCGGTCGGTTACGAAATCGGAAAGAGGTTCGGCCCGCGTCTACTGGCGAGCAAGCCTCTGAGGAAACGTCGCACGAAGCTCGATCGAGCGCAGGATTTCTTGAGTCGCCGCGGCGGGGTTGCTGTTTTCCTCGGCCGATTCGTCGCATTCTTCCGCGCAGTGATGCCGGCACTCGCAGGCTCGTCCGGCATGCCGTATCCCAGGTTTGTCACCTGGAATGCTGCTGGCGGCCTTATCTGGGGCGTCGCGTTTGTTGCCCTCGGCTATGTTGCTGGCAACTCCTATGCGGCGGTGGCGAAGACTGTTGGCCGGGATATCGCCGCCGTCGTAGCAATCGTTCTGGTGCTGGCACTGATCGGCTGGCGGGTCGGCACACATGTGCGGGCGCGCCGACGCGCGACGCCCCGGTAGGCACCATCCGTCGGTAATGAAGGATGTAGCCCTGCTGTTCCCAGACGCAGCGCACCGGCAGCTGCCCGGCGAAGGTCACAGGTCACGCTCACGGCTTCGTTGAGACCCCGTCGTGCTCGGAGAGAGTTTCTTCGAGGAGAGCGGGGCCGGGACTTGACGCGGACGCGTCGACCGGTGCATCTCGTGAGCGCCGGTTGCTTGTGTGGTGCTCCCCGGAGTGCAAGACCTCACAGCTCGATGGAGGCCGCCACTGTCTGACTGCCAACCGCCGCGCCGCATTCGGATCGAGCGAGGGCCACAAGGTGCGTGGCAGCTTCTGACCTGCCGCGGTGAATCGCGGAGTTATCTCGGCCAGGGCGGGACGCCGTGGAGTCAGTCAGCGGCTGACTCTGCTTCTTCTCCGTGGGAGACGATGTCGCCGTCTGTGAAGAGGATGCCGCGGGCGATTTGCCGCCATCTGGGCTTGGCTCGGAGGAGAAATTCGAGTTCCATACTGAAGTGTTTGTACTCTTCGCCGAGCGAGTCGATCATAATGGCGCGGGCGACGGGGTCTTGCTCCACGGCGATGCGTTGCTCGTACCAGCCGATTGCTTCGGCTTCCTCGGACAGGCTCGCGCACATCCGGGCGAACGTGCGGACCTCGGCGGAGAGTTCCTGCGGCGGCTCGTGATACTGATCAGTTGTCATGATGACTCCTTCGGTGGTATCGGGGATTTCCCGGCCACTGACACCGTACGCCTCGGACTGGAATGGCCTACCCGGGGTCGACACTGCCGCGGGGGAGTGAGGACACCGGCGCCACGAGGCACTTCCGACGCACGTCACGGGCACTTCCCGTTGAACTGGGGTGATGCGACCCAATGATGTGATGGATGGTTTCGCCGGTTGAGCTCGCCCGTCGCAAGATGCGCGCGGCGAGGGCGCGATTCGTGACAGCTCGCGAACATCGGGCGGCGGAAAGCCCGCCGTCATCTGCCGGACCGACCGTCGTCTCAATCGTCAGCAGCCCCCAGCCTGGGTCACGTCCCGCATAGTGGTGTAACTCACGGTGGCTTGCCGCGTCGGTGACGACGTGGGCGCGGCCACCGTGTGATCCTTCGAGGAAACTCTCA
>NZ_JBEPTM010000034.1:0-4793 GCF_040549525.1 Frigoribacterium sp. UYMn621
GTGAATTTCCGGCGTGGCGCGGTCATGCGGTTCTCTACTTTCAGTGAACCCTCATTTTAAGAGGGCCCACTGTCCGAGATATCCGCAGCAGCCCAGAGCACGCGAAAGGGAGATGAATGGAAGCACGGGATCCTGTCGGATTTGCCAGGGCACACGTCCTGGTATTCAGCGGCAGATGCCCCGGATCGCTCACAGAAGCAGCCACGGAGCAACATATTTCCAGCAGTATATTCCAACGGAGCATCCCCAGAACCCACAAATGGGCCTAGGCGCGGGGAGTTGTTGCGCGGTTTCTTGCAAGAATTATCCGGCCGTCGTGATATTTCTGGTATCCACCGGGAGGGCCATCAACGGAATTACCAACAATGACAGTGTCATCGCCAGGTTTTACTCCAACAAGGCCGACTAGTTGGCCGATGCCTCAGCGGAACCTGCCACACGAATTAGCGGGACCATCACGACAGTGCGGTAGCCGTCCCGCTACCGGGTGCCTGTGAAAGCTAAAAAGGCCCTCGAATCCATGTCCGGCCGCGGGTGCACACTCGCGTCCGCGTCCTGGCCCCTTGCCGGTTCGGCTTACGGGCGGCCCTCGAGGCCAAAAAGTGGTCTCCAGCGCGCTCTCCAGAACGCTCGAAATTCCGTCCGGTGATCGTCCCGCTTGCGGGATTGAGTGAGGTGTTAGGGGAAGATCAATTTGGTTTTGTTAGCTATCGGATCGCGAGTTGCGGCATCGTTGTAGAGGGATCGGCAGCGAAGGGTTCGCTCACGATCCCAAGCCCCAGCGTGCACACACCTCCGGCAGGGCCAGAGTGAGCACGTAGCGGACCGTATTCCAATCATGGCCAGAGTCCGGGGACACGATCAGTCGTGTTTTCATTCCTGACCGGGCCGCAGCCGCTTCGACCGTGCGCGCGTAGGCCCCGAATTGGTGGTCCTTCACACCGGCCCCGAAGATTGCAAGGCTGTCCTCATACGGAGCGTGCCGAGCTAGCAGTGGTAACGGCTTGATCGCCCTGTACGCGGATCGGGATCCTCCAAACGCGTCAGACAGCGTGTTCGCGCCCGCCGACGGCACTACTTCGCCCAGGATGTCGATGGTCGAGCCGAACAGGTCCGGCCGGCCGGCACCGAATTGGATCGAACAGGTGCCTCCCTCCGAGTAGCCTCCAACACCCCAGTATCGGCCGCTCGTGGCAACATGCAGGTGAGTGAGAATCCACTCCCGAACATCCACAGTGAGATAGGTGGCTGCTTTGCCGAGTCGAGAATCCGCGCACATGGGATTTTTCAGCGGTGCCCCGAGCTGGTCCGGTACGACGACGATGGGTGCGAGCCCGGCATGTGCTGCCGCGTACGAATCGAGTATCGCTGGCACCCGGCCTGAGGTGAACATCTCGGTGGGGGTCCCGGGTTGTCCAGTGAAGAGAATCAGGAGCGGCAGCACAGGTGGGTCTGCCACGAGCGCTGCCGGCGGGAGGTAGACAGCAGCCTTGCGCGCCACGAAATGAGACGTGGCCCCGGGGATCGTCACCATGCCGACAGTTCCGTGTGTGGGCATCCCGGTATGGTCGCGGAGCTTCCAGGTCTTCGCCAAGGAGGCATCCATCGTGCCGGCGTGAGCGGACATGCGCGCCGCCGGCAGTGCGGAGTACGGGCTCACGCCGAGCGCGTCGTTCAGGTTTCGATACGCACCAAAGTCGACATTGATGCCTGCACCGGCCGCGACGAGAAACGAAAGGATCGAGATGGCCGCTATTGTCTTACGCCACCATCTACTCGCCCAGAAGTTGGAAACAGCGAGAAATACCCCAGAGAAGACCAACACGACCCATACGTGTACCACTGGGGTCAGGGCGATACCGAAAACATTCCATACATCGCTGACCAGCCAGACGAGAACGCCACCCACAAGGGCACCGCCCGTCGCGATGGCGATCCCCCGTATGAGTAGCCGGCTCTTAGTTCGCACCAGCAGGTAAACGAAAAACGAGACTGCCACGGCGTCGACCGGGAGGAGAAAGGAGCGCCTGCCGAGGGAGAGGTGAAACAGCCAATCCATGTCGCGAGATCTTTCGGGCCGGTGCGGTGGTCAGTGCCGGGAATGTCACGCCCGCAGGATGTGCCACGATGCAGAGGTCTATGCCGAACGGCGTGGAGGATTCAAGAAATCGAACCTGACGAGGCGCCCCGATAGGCGCATCCCCCTCGAGCGCTTTCGCGCCGACTGGATCGTATCAAACAGACGTGCTGGCAGGGCGAATTTAGGCCCACTCGGCGAGTTTGGTTGCCGTCGAGACCTCGCCGTAGATTGTTCCGCCTCCGGGCGGCCCTTTCGGGTAAAAGTGGCCCCCAGAGCGCTTTACTGGCCGCTCGAAATCGCGTCCGCTGATCGTTCGGCCTTCCCCTTGCGGTGCCACTCGATGTTCCGGTGGCGGCACGAGGGCACTGTTTCGTTCGCGTTCTCTCGTCTGTCCTGTACCCCTTCCACCGCACCCTTTAGTGGTACGCTATCAAGTACTATTTAGAGGAGAGGGTCATGTCGGCAATAACCGCAACTGAAGCACGTAAGAGTCTGTTCGGACTCATCCAGCAGGTCAATGATGACCACACTGCTGTCGAGGTTGTCTCCCGACACGGGAACGCAGTAATCCTGTCGAAAGAGGACTACGACGCGATAACCGAAACCGCCTATCTGCTGCGGAACCCGGCGAATGCCGAGCGGTTGCTCACGTCAATCGAGCGAGCGCGGCGCGGAGAGTTCGAGCAGCACGACCTCTTGGACGCGTGACTCGCACGATCACCTTCGACCCGAATGGGTGGGAGGACTACCTCTATTGGCAAACCCAGGATCGTAAGACTCTCAAGCGAATCAACCTGCTGATCGCCGACGTGTTGCGCGATCCCTTTGCAGGCATCGGCAAACCTGAGCCCCTCAGGCACATTCTCTCTGGCGCGTGGTCCCGCCGTATCGACGACGCGAACCGTCTGGTCTACTACGTCACGGATGACCACATCGTCATCCTGCAATCCCGCGAGCACTACTGACCCGAGATCTACGTGTCGCGCCCAAAGTTCCGCTTGCGGGCAACTCAAATATCGAAATACGCCCGGAAATCGGCTTCGAAGAACACGGTGAAATCCGTCCCGCTGACCATCCCGCTATCGGGGAGGCCAATGTGAGTTTCTATGAGGGCGCTGTCCGCTACTCCGGCGTGAATACCAGTTCAATGGTTGTTTCAAAGTGTTGGGTGAGTCTGATTGCAAGAGCGAGGCTGGGCGCGTAGCGGCCCTTTTCTATTGAGATGATCGTCTGACGGGATACCCCTACAATTTTGGCCAGTTCTTCTTGCGAGTAGCCGTGGCTGCGTCGAAGGGCGGCGATGGAGTTTTTCACCTGTCTTCGTTGACGCTGCGGCGCAGCATCGCATAGCGGATCCAGAACAGGGCAATGCAAAGCGCCACCAATCCGTAGACTTCTAGCGCCGTAATGAACTGCTCCTCTATCACCAGCAAGAGACCGAACGCGACGGCTATCACCAGCGCGTATGTGAAGGCGTCGGAGCCAGCGTGCTTCGCGAGTGCGTGTTCGATGCTGTCTGGCTCGGCCGTGCGGTTTTTCTTTTCTAAATGCTTGCGAACCAGCAAGCTGCCGATGCCAGAGCTGAACACGATCAACCCGTAGAGAATTGGTGGAAGGAGGGCAAGCTCATTGGGCAGGACGTGAGCCAATGCCCATACGGCCAAAATTGCGATGACCCCGTAACCGACAAAAGTAATCCAGGCGCGCATTCCACTCCGATGTAAAGGACACTGTACATAACGATAGCATCAGCAGTGGTCGACGTAAAGGTATCTTTACTCAGCGACAGACGAGTGCGCGACGTCTGCAAAAGACTCAGTGGAGGCCGCTTACCGCAGTTACCGCTCGCGGACGTGACCGTGGCAGGGGAGGTACGAAGCACGCTTCTGTCAACACCGGTGAGGGTCCCTCGTGCGGCCAGGGCCCCTCTGCAGCGCGACCTTTCGGATGCCTGGGCCCGGACGCCGGCGTCGTGCTCGTATGGCATTGTGCGTCGAGATTTGCTCGGCCGGCTTGAGCGGTCCTTTCGTGTGCCTGTCGACAACGAATTGGGACTCGTCGCGGTCGAGCGGCGGGGATTGGCGCGCGAAGTCGATCCGGTTATGTATCAGCGGCTGATGTTGTGTGGTGTCGATACCCTGAGGCATGACTTACGAAACGAATTTCGCCGCCTACATCATTGCTGCCGCAATGCTCCTCGTTGTCGTCGTGACGCAGCTTGCCGCGTCGGGCAAGATTCGCCGCAATGGCTTCGTTGGGCTCAGGATTCCTCCCACGATGGCCAGTGAGGCTGCCTGGGTAGCAGGTCACAGGGCCGCTCGGGCTCCGTCATGGATTGGCTTCGTTGCTGTCGCGATCGCTGCAGGGGTAGCCCAGTTCACGCCCGAGGCCACGACTGCTCCCATCGTGCTCTTGTTTCTATTCCTAGGGTGGTCCGTCGTGGCCGCCTGGCGCGGGGCGGGGACCGCAATGAGCTGAATTTAGATCTGAGCAGCCCACCCGATCAAGCTAGCGGACGAGGTCCGCCCGTGCGCAAGGGGTTCCCCTGCGGGCACCCCTCCAAGCGGGAAAACACGCTCAATTCGATCTCCGGTGGGGGTGCCAAATTCAGCCCAGCAGGGTCACGTCCCGCATAGTGGTGTAACTCACGGTGGCTTGCCGCGTCGGTGACGACGTGGGCGCGGCCACCGTGTGATCCTTCGAGGAAACTCTC
>NZ_JBEPTM010000035.1:0-4562 GCF_040549525.1 Frigoribacterium sp. UYMn621
GAGGAATATGAGCGGGCCTACTACGCTCGAACCATCGGCCCATCAAAAGGTGACGCCGCCAACAAACCGGCGGCATGAAACCCGGGACGGTTCAGTGCAACTCCGGTGAAGGTTCCGCTGCGGGCAGGCGTTAGCAAAGCAGCGGACGCCTACCGTATGGGGTAATACTGCGGTAGTATTTGGGTATGAAGCTCAGTGTCAGCCTGCCCGACGAGGATGTGGCGGTCCTCGATGAATTTGCTCGCACGACAGGTCTCTCATCCAGATCGGCTGCCTTGCACTACGCAGTGCGCATGCTGTGCCTGCCCGAACTGGAGCAGGATTACGAGGCCGCCTGGAACGAGTGGGAGGCGTCAGCTGACCACGCCGCGTGGAGCGTGACCGTGGCCGACGGGATCGCGGATGCTGCGCGGTGAAATCCGGCTTGTGGATCTGGATCCTGTGCGCGGAAGCGAGGCCAACAAGCGCCGTCCGGCGGTGATCGTCAGCAACGATCGTGCGAACTCGATCGCGACGCGGCTTGGCCGCGGAGTGATCACAGTCGTCCCGGTCACCAGCAACACCGACCGGATCTTCCCCTTTCAGGCTTTGCTGCCCGCCGGTGCGACCGGGTTACCTCAGGATTCCAAGGCCCAGGCGGAGCAGGTCCGATCAATCGCCGTTGAGCGGCTGGGCGCGCTCCTTGGACACGCCCCTGCCGACGTCATGGTGCAGCTGGACGACGCATTGCGTCTTCACCTCCAGCTGTAGCGACACAGCCTCTCGTGGCAGATCCGCTGCCGGAGGTCGGGCGCCGGTTAGGTGTTCTGCTGTGACACAGCTAGACCACCGGAATGACCCTCGGTCTCGGTTCGCCTGTCCCGTTGCGGCGCCTGCTTGACTCGGCAACGGGAGCCGGAGGATGGGTTCTTCAGTAGTCGACGGATTGTCGCTGAACGGTGCGATACACCGTGGAGCGAGCGACGTTGAACAGCTCGGCGAGCTCGGCCGTGGAGTGCGTGCCCGCGCGGTGTACCTCCATCAGGTGGCGTTGCTGCGCCATCGATAGCTTCGGTTGTTTGCCCCGGAGATGGCCTTTCGCTTTGGCTACTTGCATTCCTTCGCGTGTTCTGGCGCGGATGAGGTCGGATTCGAACTCGGCCACCATAGCGAGGACGTTGAACAGCAGCCGCCCAACCGGGTCCGTCGGGTCGTGCACTGATCCACCGATGCTGAGCTTCACGCCCTTGACGGTGAGCTCGTCGACGATGTCTTTCGCGTCCCGGAGGGAGCGGGCCAGACGGTCGAGTTTGGCAACCACGAGGGTGTCACCATTGCGGCAGGCGGCGAGGGCTTCTCGAAGCCCAGGTCGTGCCCGGTTGGTGCCGGTGAGTCCGTGGTCCGTGTAGATCAGGTTCGATCGAACGCCAAGGGCTTCCAGGGCGTTGCGTTGGGCAGTGAGATCTTGCTCGTTCGTGGATACGCGTGCGTATCCGATCATGAATTCATTCATGACTCGAACGGTGCTCTTGGCCGATTACCAGGTCAAGAACAATCCCGTAAGCCGCCCCACCCGGGCACGCTTCCATACCGAAAATCGCGTGAATTTGCTGGCCAGCGAAATCGCAAACCTCCGCCCGCAGAGCGTTCGGCGGTTTCAAGCGGTCGTTGCAACAATGGGTTTTTCTGCATCTGACAGTAGCCGTTTCATGGCGTGCGCCGGGGTGATGCCACCGAGTGTCTTGCGAGGCCGTTCGTTGAGTTCGGTGGCGACTTCGAGTAGACGCTCGGGTGAGTGGATCGATAGATCGGTTCCCTTAGGGAAATACTGTCGCAGAAGTGGACTGGTCCCCGAGAGTTGGACACCTAATTTAGGGTCCCTCTTCCAGGAGTAGCCAGATGTATTTGAAAAGCACGTTGAGCCACCCCGACGCCGTGTCGGTCGTTGAGCTGTTCGAGCAGGGTTTCACCGCGAAATCGGTGGCCCTGGCTCTTGACCTTGCCGGGGCTCCGGTTCAAATGTTGTATCAGCGATGGCAACTACGAGGATCGGGGGCTCTGGTGACCAGAGAGCGTAAGCAGTACGACTTCGAGACCAAACTCGAAGTCGTCCGGCGCCATGTCAAGGGTGAGTCTGGGCGGGCTCTTGCAGAGGAGTTTGATCTTCCCTCGCCGAACACCGTCGCCACTTGGACGGGCATCTTCCGACGCGACGGGCCCGACGGGCTGAGCCCGAAGCGCCGCGGCAGGCCACCAACCACACGAGAAGGCGCACCACCGGAGACCGAGACTGAGGCGTTGCGTCGAGAGAATGAACGGTTGCGCGCTGAGGTCGCGTACTTGGGAAAATTGCGGGCCTTGAGATCCCCGGAACGACGCTGAAAGTGGAAGCTGTCGACGATCTCAAGGCGCACTACCCGCTGGCCCTGCTGCTGCAGATCGCAGCCCTTCCCCGGTCGACGTTCTACGACCACCGGCGCCGGCTCCGGCGCCCAGACCCCAACGCTGACATCAAAGAATCCATTTGTAGTGCCTTCACCGCGGCGAAGAGCGCTTACGGACACCGACGCATCCGTGCCATCTTGCTCCGCCAGGGGTTGACGGTGTCGAAGAAAACCGTTCTCAAGCTCATGCGTCAGCTGGGCTTGCACTGTCCGGTTCGGCGCCGCAAACGCTACAACTCCTTCCGAGGCGAGGTCGGCGAAGCAGCAAAGAACGTGTTGAACCGCCAGTTCGCCACAGAGTCTCGCCATACGAAGTGGGTCACGGACGTGACCGAGTTCATCGTCGGCACCACGAAGGTCTACCTCTCGCCCGTGCTGGATCTCCACGACAACCGGGTCATCTCAGCCACCGCGGGCCCTTCCCCAAGCGTGAAAATGGTCACCGACGGCCTCCAAACGGCGATCGACACCCTCGACCATGGAGAGAAACCTCTTGTCCACTCCGACCAGGGATTTCAATACCGCCACCCCCTCTGGCGGGACGCGCTACGCCTTGCTGGCCTCACTCAGTCGATGTCTCGCAAGGGCACGTGTCTGGACAACGCCGCGATGGAGGGGTTCTTCAGCCACCTCAAGGAGGAATGGTTCCGAATCCAGAAACCCGAAACCCTCGACGAGTTCCACACGGGCCTCACCGACTACCTCAGCTGGTGGAACACCACCCGAATCCAGCAGCGGCTCGGCTACCTCAGCCCCGACGAATACCGCGCCCAAGAGATTGCCACCGCCTAGAGTTCCATTACCAAGTCCAACATTCGGGGACCAGTCCAGAAGCCCATTCGTGTTCTCGTTGGACCCTCGCTGCCAAGGGCTGTGCGGGTCGCAAAAATAGATGGCCATCTTCGTGGCCATGGTGATCTGCCGGTGCTGGGCCAACTCGGTTCCCTGGTCCCAGGTCAACGATTTGGTCGGGTGCTGCGGGAGACTCTTGATCGTGGCGAGGATCCCATCGCGGACGGTGATCGCGGTGTGGTCGCCGGGGAGGTGGACGAGCATTGTGAACCGCGTCTGACGTTCCACCAGCGTGGCGATTGCTGACTGGCAGTTCGCGCCCAGGATTAGGTCCCCTTCCCAATGACCGGGAACAGCACGGTCGGCCACTTCCGCGGGTCGCTCGCTGATCATGATCATGTCGGGTATCTTTCCCGAGTTCTGCGCAGCGGGCCGTCTGGGGCGTCGCACCGCGCGGCCGGTGCGCAGGTGCTGATGAAGTTCAGCGCGCAGGCTGCCACGGCCTTGCAGATACAGTGCCTGATAGATCGTTTCGGGGCTCACCCGCATCTCCTGCCGGTCCGGAAACTCCGTTGCCAAGTGATCACTGATCTGTTCCGGGCTCCATTTCACGCATAACTTGGTCTGCACCAAGGATGCCAGTTCGGGATAGTCGAACTTGCTTGCCTTGGGGCGGCGCCCGCGACGGTCGGCCTGTTTCTGCGCCGCATACGGGGCATACCTCGTGCGTGCTCGCGTCCCGGACTTGGTCCCGCCTCGGACCAGCTCCCTGCTGATGGTCGCGGCAGATCGGCCGATCTCGGTAGCGATCGCACGCACGCCAACCCCGGTCAAGTGCAGATCAGCGATCTGCAGCCGCTCTTCCAAGGACAAGAAGCGTCCCGACAGCTCCGGCTTGGGCAGCGGGATCCGACCACCCGTTGGTTGGCGCCAGCGACGCCCAGTTCGTTGATTCACTCCGACAGCTTCACAGGCTGCTGCCGACGTCGAGCCGCCGGCCACTAACGCCCAGAACTGTTCCCGCCTCTGGGCCAACGCATCCTTTGATCGCACGTGCAACACCTCACTGATAATCGGGTGTTGCAACGACCGGTTGAGTCCGCCGTCCCGCTTACGGGCAGCCGTGATACTCGAAAACTTTTGGCAGCGGCGATGTGCCCAAGGTGAGCGTTGCCTATACCAAACGCGTCCATTCCGCCATAGACAGAACACCCGTCACCCGGGTCAACCAAACCGCGAGCGGTTCCTAGCCGCGTTAGCGGTCTTTGGCTAGGTCGGTAGGTTTGCGGAACGGCAGATCGATTCCGATCAGAGTGGCGATCATCGTCCATAGTGCGCCGCTGGCCA
>NZ_JBEPTM010000036.1:0-4308 GCF_040549525.1 Frigoribacterium sp. UYMn621
CGGAACTCGAGTGGGTAGGGCTTGGGCATGGTGACATCCTTCCAGCGGAGACGAATCTCCACAGGTCAGGAGTCAACCAAACCGGGGGCAGTCCCTTGGTGTTTCGGCGCGCCTTCAGGGGGCTTTCTCCGGTCATGGATGCCCGCGGTGGAGCGAGCCACCGCGCGCAACTTCTGCGCGAGGTCAGCGGGGAGGTCGTCGAAGTGGGAGCCGGAACCGGCGCGACATTCCCCCACTATGGCTCCCGGGTCACTCACGTTGTCGCGGTGGAACCCGACTCCGAGCTTCGTGCAGTCGCCTCATCGGTGGCGCTGGGCACAGCCATCCCGATCGACGTCGTCGACGGCACGGCCGACAAACTGCCTGTCGCTGCCGCGTCGTGCGACTGGGTGGTGTGCTCGCTTGTACTCTGCAGCGTTCCCAGTCAAGGTGCAGCGCTGGCTGAGATTATCCGCGTTCTGAAACCCGGCGGTCGCCTTGCATTCTACGAGCACGTTCGGTCCGATAGTCGGCTGATCGGCGTGATCGAAGACGTCCTCACCCCGGCCTGGTCTGCGGTAGCGGGCGGCTGCCACCCGAATCGTTCCACTCTTGAATCGCTTGTCGCCGCCGGATTCGAGATCGAGGACGTGAGCCGATTCGGATTTTCGCCGCATCCGATATCGCCGCAGGTTGCCCACATCTCGGGAACCGCCCGGGTTCCCCTCGCCGAAAAGGGTCCCTCCGACTCGAATCTTGACCGGCAGTAACCAACTCCCGCGCCGTGGCGGTGGCCGCGACCCAGATCGGAACACCGTGGACGCCTTCATCGAACCCCCCTCGCACATCCCCTTCTATCTGCGGATCGCACTCTGGGTTGTCCGACGCAAGACGGGAGTCGACCTGCTGCCGCCGCGACTGCTGGCGTGGTACCCGAAGGCGGCGATCAGCTCCGGTATCGTCGAGGCCCTCATCGCGCACACGGACGGCCGGGTCACCGAACGGATGCTCAAGATGGTGCGAATGGCCGTGTCCTTCACCACGAGCTGCCCGTTCTGCGTTGGGCTGAACTCGCAAGGGTGGGAGGCTCACATGACCGAGGACGAGCTCCACGCCGTTCAGGGGCTGGCAGACCTTGTCGCCGCGACCACCATCACCGACTCCGAGCGCCTCGCGATCGAATTCGCGCGACTCACCTCTGACACGCCGCTCAACCTCACGGCAGCATTTGGGGCGCGGCTGAGGGAAGCCTTCAGCGAGAGGGAGATCGTGATCCTCGCTGCAACATCGGCTCAGGTCAATTATTGGGCACGCCTGATCCAGGGTCTGGGGTGCCCTGCGGCCTGAAAGCGCCGTGTGCCAACCCTGCGGGCAACTCTTTAGACCAGATCCCCCGGCGACACGATAGCGCCGCCGGCCCGCTTCCATGCGGGTGTACCGCCGACCACGGAGGAGACAGTAAAGCCTCGCCTGGCGAGGGTGCGCGCGGCCAGCGCGGAACGGTGCCCCGACTGGCAGATCACCACCACGTCGGCATCGGCGGGGATCTGCTTCGACCGGAGCCCAACCAACTCGAGAGGGATATGGCGTGCCCCATCCGCGTGACCGGTACTCCACTCCAAGCCGGTGCGGACATCGATGAGGATCGCCCCGTTTGCTACCAGGTCAATCGCATCCTTCGCGGTGACCTCAGTGAATGCCTTCGGCCTGCTTCGGAATAGTCCCATGATCAGATTGTCTCACTCTGCTCATCCTGCGAGGATTACGTCGTCGACGCGTGACAGCAATTCCTCCGCGTGGTCTGGCAGGGACGCTCGCAGGGTGAGCATTCCACCCGAAAGCGAAGCCGAATCGAACTCGTTCTGGGCAAGAACCCGATGCGCGATGTACGAGCGCACACCCTAAGCGCACATGACCCGCACCGCGCGCCCATCCGCCGCCTCGCGCACCTCGGTGAGTCGACCACGCAGCTCCGTAAGCCGAACCCCAACCGCAGCAAGTTAGTGCGCGGCCTCCGCAATCAACCGTTCAACCTCATCAGCTAACTCGGAAACCGGTCTCTGACCGTTCAACTTTGTGGAAGCACCAGTCCTGAGGAGAGGTTCGACTTCGACAACATACTTGCGTATTTCGGACTGCTCATCTGCTGCGCGACCGTAGGGATTGTTGGTGCGAGTTGAGACGCGGTCGATCAGGACTTCGACCGGCGCAGAGAGCAGGACAACATGCTCGAAGCGGTCGTAGAAGCGCCCCTGGTTCGAGACCGTCCCGGAAACGACCACGTCACGTTCGCGGTCAAGCAAGGCCGCCATGCGCCTCTCATCCCAAAAGCCGATCGGACTCTCCCAGTTACCGAAATCGGCATTAACTGTCTCGTGACCTCGTCGGGCCAGCTCCACGAGCAGCGTGGACTTCCCGACACCCGACATTCCAGTAATGAGTGCTCGAGCCACTTGTTTAGCGTATCTACAGCAACTCGGGTTGACCGAAGCAGGATGACCTGCCGACGTGGTTTCAGCAGTTCACGAGAGTGCAATCGGCACCGGAATTCGCACGGACTGGCGGCCCGAAAGCCGAACGGACCAGGGATGAAAATCCGTGACTAAAAAGTACGATGCGCGAAAAGGATGCTGAGCCTCAGTGTCGTTCGTAGCTTCGCCACTGCTCTTCGACCTGGAAACCAAGGGATTGGACGAGGCCAAGGCTTGCCGCGTTGACGCCGGCGCCACCTGCTGCAAACACGCGAACACCGTCGTTCGCGAATGCAATGATGGATGCTGCTGCTACTGCAGTGCCGAGTCCGCGGCCCCTGTGGGTTCTCAGCACAGAAGCGAAATCGTTGTCTCCGATGCCATCCACGACTTGTCCAACAGCGGCCGCGACGAGGACGCCACCGTCTAGAGCGCCGAACACTCTTTTGCCTGACTCCCACAAGCTTCGGATTGATTCACGCTCCGGAGGTGCCTGAAAAGTTGCGGGCGTGAATGGGTAATCCGCATTATTGGCCAGTTCGAGATCGTAGAGCGCGTCGGCATCATCCGGTGTCAGTTCGCGGATCACGATCCCAGATTCCTCTGCCCGAGACACAGCCCGCTCGACTGCGGAAAGATCAGGTACCGCTGGCAAGCGCAGCCTCGCACCCCAGCTTTCGCCGACCAGCCGATAGCCAGCTGCTTCAAGATAACCCACGCGGGGATCCTCAGCACGCACAATCTGAATGTCACTCATCGACACAACCCTAAGCGGAGCAACAGGCCAGGACTATCACTGCCGGTCACCACCAAGGTGGAGACCCCCGGCGACGAGGTACAGGTCAATAAGTGCCCGCAAACCGGACGATTACCGGGGCAGGTTGAGAGTGAAAGTGGCCATCACGCCGCGGAGCTGGACGTGTGTCACATGGGAACCTGGTGCGGACGAATTCGAAGTGCGTGCTACCCAATTCATCGGATGGCGCTGTTTGGTAACTTTGAACAGCGTGGACGTGATTGCCGTGATTCGAGAGCTGGTCGAGTTTTCAGTGTCTCCCGGACAGTAGATCCATCGAAGTCGGAAACGGCAACCACACGAGACGATTGGAGCACTCCGATGGATATGTTCCAGCAACCGAATCAACGGGATAACGGTCCGCAAACGTTCAGCGAAACTACCCTGGCGCGACCCTGGATGCGCGCGATCGGCGTCCTCATTGTCGTAGCAGCCCTCGTCATTGCTGCAGTGCTCGTGTTCAGGGGTGCGTCCGCCTTTCACCGCCAGATATTCCCCCTTGTGGCTGCGTCAATAAGCGCTGCCATAGGGCTCGTAATCGGTATTGTCGGCATTCTCAGCAGAATTACGTTCGATGTTGATGCGCGGCAGGTGACTCTGGGCTTCTGGCCACTCTGGCGAAAGAAGATCCCGCATGACGACATCGCGCAATTTACTACGGCCGACCTCAACCCCGCCAGATTCGGGGGCCTCGGCTTACGGCGCGCACCAGATCGCACCTGGGGGCTTCTCTTCACGGGCGGCCCGGGACTGTCCGTGAGCAAAAAATCTGACGGGTCCACTTTTTACATCCGAACGGATCGCGCTGAAGAGGCCATCGCGGCTTTCCGCGGCACGAATACCGCCTAACACACCGAAGATTTCTACAAACTTCGTGGACTCTACGATCTACAACGAGTCTCCCTAACGGTCTACGCCGCATTTCTCCGCGGGTAGCAATGCCGATTCGGCTTCGTTGGCAGGGCGGTGACGGCGCTCACTGAAATTCCTCGGTTCTGCTCACTGAAATTCCCCACCCCGGGTCGCTTCCGCACATAGGAACGGGCCTTCCTCGATGCTGAT
>NZ_JBEPTM010000037.1:0-4037 GCF_040549525.1 Frigoribacterium sp. UYMn621
TATTGTTGCTGCTGGGTCGATGAGGCTGGGTGTGAGCGCCGCCGATGCGAGTGCGGTTGCGAGAACGAGGCAACCCGCAATCGCGAATTGCTCGATGAGCTGGATGAGGGCGAGCGAGCGGGGGGACGTGCCTGACATTCTGTAGGCAGCCCACTCCCCGGTACGGAGACGGTTGAGTGCTCCGGCGGTGATTGCACCTGCGATCGCAAGTATGAGAGGGAGGAAACGCTCGGGTCGGTTGAGGAAAACTGTCACGGGATCGCGCGGCTCAGAGAATCTGTAGCTGGCAGAGACTGGCCCGCCGGTTGACTGGAGTTCAGCGATGACGCGCGACGACACCGCCGGCTCGCTGGCTAGTTCACTGATCTTCACGAAGCAGCGACTGCCGCTTCGAATCGCAGGTGGCAGACCGACGACGATCGCGGAATTCGTGCCGATGACGTCAGGCTGGCTATCGCCCACCGACGCGGACTGGATGGTGCCATCCGGCATTCGCAGTGTGAATCGCTGCCCCGTATCTCGCAGCGCCGCGCCTACCACTGCGCCACTGACATCCAGAGTTGGCAAGAGCGTATTGCTCGCTTCGATGACGGGGATGTCAGTCCCGACCTGCACAAAGTCGGAGGAACCGGCGCTGATAAGCAATCCCGACGAAAGCACGTCCGGGTCCTTACTGAGCGTCTCGCACGACGCCCGGTCAATGGCGACCGGGGAATTCTCATCGGCCGCGGCTAGGACGAAAACACCGCGACCAGACTGTGCTTCCTGGGCGAGTTGTTCGCGCAACTGCACCGATTCCCAGGCGGCATAGAGCGGAATCGCTACCCCGACGATCGTCGCGAAGACAAGCACGCCGTACAAGCGCGATTGCAGTGAAAAGACGTTCTTGGCCGCCTCGCGAGCGAGCTGTCCAGGCGCCCATCGGTCACGCTGCATTGGTGTGCTCCGACCGCAGTGACACTACTGCCTCCGCAGCATTGATAAGTATCGGATCGTGCGTGGCGACGATGATTGTCGCCCGACTACGAAGGCCGATGAGAAGCTCGGCGAGTACATAGGTGTTCGCTGCGTCCAGGCTCGCAGAGGGTTCATCCGCGAAGATCAGCGGCTTCGAGGTCGCGAGTGCTCGCGCGAAACTTACCCGTTGGAGTTCGCCGCCGGAGAGCACGCGTGCCCCCGCGTTCGCGCGGGAAAGCAAACCGACGTCCGTCAGTGCTCTTTCGGCGATCGCATGGGAGGCGGCGAGTCCCCGGCCCTCGGCCAGTGGCGCGATCATTACGTTGTCCAGCGCTGTTCGAGTGCCGAGCGCGTTTGCTCCCTGAGGCACCCAGGCAACCAGGGCAGGGTCGGGAGCGGTGAATTCGCCGTCATCGTTCATAAAAGAAACGTTGCCGCTATCGAGGCGTTGATAGCCTGCCATCACCGCGAGAAGGGTCGACTTGCCACTGCCCGACGGCCCAACCAGCGCGGTGACACGTGCACTGTAGAAGGTTGCATCTACTCCCTCAAGCACTCGTCGAGATCCGAAGGACAGTCGGCCCTCGGTCACAATCACTTGCATGTGGCGCGCACCGTCGGCGGTAAGGCCGATGGGTCTCGGACCAACCGAGATCCGATCAATGTCGTTGGTACGGCCACCGAGCCAAGCTCGCCCCTGATCAGGTCCGGTGCTGACAGCCGAATACTCCGATAGGTCTTTGATTCAGCGACGAACACGCAGGCGACATCGCTACCGGTCAAATAGATCGATCCGCTCGGCACGACGCCAACCCGCGCTGGCGATGCGACGGAAAGCACGGCGCCTGAATATATCGTTTGACTGCCTTGGCTGGTGGCGCTGACGGAGCCTGATGTCGTGGCCGCCACAAGCAAGCCCAGCACACTGGAGCTCTCTGCCGGTGTGAGCGATAGCGACTCGATATCGACGTGAGCGGAGCCAGACGTCAGTCTGAGCGTCCCCGTCGGAACGGTTGGTTTTTGGCTACCTCCTCCGGACACGACGAATTTCACTGAGGTCGGCACCCCGGCGCTTTCGATAAGGACATCACCAGCACCAACGGTGTCGCCAACTCGCACCTTCACTACTCCGACCGAAGTTGAGTCGGCGGGAACCCAAGCCACGTTTGCCGCGCTGAAGACCCCGTTCGGTGTGACACCGATGGATTTCGCGTAGGCGGAGGCTGCTGCGGCCAGGGAGCGCCCGTATGTCGACGAGACCGAAGCAGCGGGGAGTAGACCCAGCGACGCAAGGAAACTTCCGAGCTGGCTTACGTCGTCACCCTTCGCTCCGACGCTCAGGTCCCGGAACAACGGGGACGGTTCAATATACGCGCGGATCGTGGTGCCACTGACATCGATGAGTGGAGTTCCGTTCACCATCGGCGAATTCGGTGCGACCTTGACGGCAGTTACAAGGCCCGATGTTGCCGACTTCACCTGCGAGGAGGCCGAGGTTACCGCGGTGACGTCAACGGCCTGTCGTGAAGCATCGAGTCGGGATCCAACCGCCACCGTTACCGGCGCGCGCGCTGCAAGAGCAGTGGACTCCATCGATTGCGAGAATGGCACCAAGGTGACGAAAAGTAGCACCGGAATGACCCACAGCGCCACCAGTGGAAGCACGAACGCAATCCCACTCCGCGGTCGCCCGCTCGCGGAATCACCCTTCGACATCGTCATCGTGTCAGAAATCTAACATCGGCGAGCATCCTTCGGGTCTGCACAGACGTCCGGTCTCAATATTGCTCGCCGCCGAACGGCCCGGTCACGATTGAAGAAACGGCAAACTTCATTGGGCGACCGGACCGGCTCATGGCACCTAAGGAAGCGATATCACCACGCCAGACGCCGATGTCTTGTGCCTACTGTTCGACCTGGCGAGTACGGAGGATTCTGAATCGCGTCAGTGGTACTGGAGGCATAACCGCTCCAGTATTTGATCCCGTTGTAGTAGTAGGTCATAGCGGCGTAGTACGTGCCACATCCGCCTATCGAGTCGCGCACGGATTCCGAGTGATCTGTGAACAGCGTCGCATAGTAGGTACCCGAGGCTGCGCAACTCGGGTGCTGCTGGCTCACGAGTGCTGCACTGGCCGGTCCCGCCACCCCGACGACGAGCGCCAGTCCGACTATCCCCGTCGATGCCATCGCGATAAACCGTTGTGTTCGACGCTTCATCGATTCTCCTTTTCTTTAGTGAATATATGAGGCGGACACTCCGATATCTTGCGTGCGAAAGACGGCCTTAATGAGGACGTGAATTGTTCTTAGGCGGTGCTAGCGTCGTTTGGGTGAAGAGGGTACTGGTGCCTGTAATGCTCGCCGCGATCATGACGCTTGCCGGTTGTGCACATTCGACCGCGCTGCCACGATCAGAGCAGCCCCTCTGGGGAATTACGGTCCCTCAAAACGCCCCAATCTCATCGGCTCAGCGTGGCGTGCTCGCAGACGGCACCGTCACCAATGACGAGTATCAGGCGTCATTCCGCCGATTCTCCGCCTGCCTTGCCAAAGGTGGATTCGTAGTGATGGAAAACGACGCTGTGAATGAGGTCATCCAGTATGGCGTTCCAGCTGCAGCCAGCAAACTCAACGACTCTTGTTACACGAAAGAGTTCCAGTGGGTGGACGGAGTGTGGCAGGCCAGCCGAGAAGACACATCAAACCAAGCCAAGTCATACGGCGTGTGCCTAACCGAAAAGGGAATCACACCGAAGAAAACGGAAGAAGCTCGGTACGAGCAGCTCCAACAGGCCCATATCGACGCAGCCAAGTGCTACAAACGGGTATACCCGCAGGGCTAAACGCAAAGTCGTGGGCGTTCTGTCGTCGGTTCGTTGGCTCCTTCACCGATCGACAAGTCGGCGGCCAACAGTGGTCAATGGAATCCTATTCATCGGGCGCATCGGGTCCGCCTTTGACACAAAGCCGTTGGCGGTCGGCTCGGAGAATTGGTGATCCGGACCCTTGCATTTCTCCTTGCAATTCGCGCGTAGGAAGGTCCAGCTTCGGCGTTCCTGACGAAGAATCGCCGGGCG
>NZ_JBEPTM010000038.1:0-3975 GCF_040549525.1 Frigoribacterium sp. UYMn621
CGCGGCCCACATCAATGTTGTTGCAGTAATCCCCGCAAGCACCCTAGCCCGAACCATTCCAGCAGTCCCTAGGGGACTGATGTCGATCTGGTTGACTCGAGATTTGTCGCGTACGACGTTCGGTTATCGCGTCTCCCATTGGAGCGGAGCCGCGACCGCGCCGCGCCACGGTATCGTCCAACTGATCGACCGCGAACTCGGGCAGGGCTACTACATTCAGATGCAGGGGGACGCGCCGGTGGCCGTGCTGTCTGAACGAAGGGTGGCGCTGTGGCAACTCCGTTGGAGCTCGCGGTCTCGGATCTGAAGGCGCGATACCAGGACCAGGCTTCATCTCCGACGTTCGATCGTTTGTACGAGGACGACCCAGAGTTCGGGCATGTGTTCTCAGTCCTCCACAAGCGTCTGAACCATCACTTCGAGAGCATCAACGACCGTGCCAGGAGCACTCATCACTATTGGGCGGACAACAGCCGGGATCTGCTCGCCCTGATCGAAGGGCTGAATCAGGATCGCCATCTGCTCTCGCGTGTCGGCGTCGAAGTGAAGCTTGCTGACGGATACCAGGCGGCGATCGAAGCCTGCGAGCCCTGGCTGTCGCCGAGCGGCGGTAGCCAGGTGCCAGACGACTTCGCGCAGATCGCGATCGAGAAGTACGTGCCAGTGTTCAGCCGCCCGTCCACCACCGTCGATCTGCGCAAGAGTCAGTCACGGCCGAAGCTCACGATGATCGGTGAGGGGTCCTACGCCAACGTGTATTCCTACATTGACCCCGACTACGGGATCAAGGTCGCGGTGAAGCGGGCGAAGAGAGGCCTGAGCGAGCGAGACCTGGCACGCTTCCGCCAAGAGTTCGAGGTCATGAAGAAGCTGAGCTTCCCGTACGTCGTCGAGGTCTACCAGTATGACGAGGAGCGGAACGAATACCGCATGGAGTTCTGCCACGAGACGCTGCGTGAGTACATCGCCAAGAGGAACGGATCCCTGGGCTTCGCCTCGCGCAAGCGCATCGCGCTGCAGTTCCTCTACGGCCTCAACTATCTCCATGGCAAAGATCTTTTCCACCGGGATATCAGCCTGCAGAACGTCATACTCAAGGTCTTCGACGGCGGTGCCGTCCTCGTGAAGCTGAGCGATTTCGGACTTGTCAAAGATCGGACATCGACCTTCACCCGCACGCAGACGGAGGTGCGCGGGACGATCCGCGATCCTCTGCTGGATCGCTTCAAGGACTATGGCATCGGGAACGAGATCTACTCGATCGGGTGGATCCTGTCCTACATCTTCACCGGCAAGGAGTCGCTGAGAGTGGCGCCGGACGAGGTTGGGCTCATCATCCAGCGGTGCACATCGCATGACTACTCGGCGCGGTACGGCTCAGTTCTCGATCTCATCGCCGAGGTCGAGCGGCTTGAGGTGACCCCGACCCAGGCGCCGGCATAGAGAACTGCCACAAGGTCAGCACTGCGTTCGTATCCGCTGATCACGCCGGTGCACTCGTAAGCGTCCGCAGGTGGTTCCCCTTACGGGCCGTTGCATCTTCGGCCCTGACCAGCGATTGTTGGTAGGTAGATCCAGCTGAATCGTCAAAGGGAGGTGGTGGACCGAGTGATCCGGGCGGCTAATCCACTCAGGTTCCCTCCCGCCACGGTGTTCTTTTCTCTGCCGCTGGGTCAAGCCAGAGAGATCTCCGCGCGCGTGGCGGCTGCGGTCGCAACGCAGGCTCCCGGTGGGCGCGAGCTGTTGGACCACACGGGACACGATGCGCTTCGTGACGCTCTCGCGCACGAATTCCCGTACTTGTCCATGAACGATCTGTTCAGCGTCGCCGCAGACATCGGCGGGAGCGCCCACATGCTCGCTACCATCCAATGGCGCGCTGCCGGGCATCGTCCCGGTGACACTGCCGAGATCGGGTTGTCGACGCTGGAAGGCGGACTGCTGATCCAGCTTCACGCTTCCCCCGACTCTTTACCCGCCCAACTCCGCGCCGCCGAATGGGCCAACCACGCAACGCTGTACAAGCACCGTTTCATGCGGCCACCTCACCCCACCAAAGATGCAATGCGACGAGCGGCCCAACTGCGCAGGGAACACGAACAAGCCCTCTACGGCTACTGGCAAGAGCTCGAAGCCAACCCGGGATAAGCGCATCCAGCGAGCCCGTTGATCGTTCCTCTTGCGGGCGCTAACGGCAGGCTTCCGGGCAAGCCAACTCAGATGTCACCTAACCCTGCAGCGGACCCGATCGAGTAATAAAAACCTGGAATAGTTCAACTATGGACAACTCAGTCGTCGCCCTGATTGCGATAGCCGCGTCGCTGATCGGCGTTTTGGTTGGTGCTCTGGTAGCACCGTGGTTGACTGCGAGGCTCAATCGGGATGGCACTCAGTCGGACTTCATCCGCGACCAACGACGCGAGGCCTACGCCGACACGACGCTCGGTACTGTGCTTCTCGAGAAGGCCACGAACGCTCAAGTCAACGTAGGCGAGTATTACGATCGGGCCAATTTCGCCTTTGAAAGAGCGGCGAGGTGGAACACCGGCGACGGAAGCCTGATCACTTGGCTCGCCTATCTTCGTTACTCGGTGCGACTTCTCGCAAAGTTGTCGCGACAAAACGATGCCTCGACGGACGCTGAGAAGGACGGGCTTCTGGAACGTATCCGGGAGGACTGGATTCGCGTCTATGCACAGCTTGCCATCATGCGTGAATCTAGCGACCGCGTCCGTCGCGACCTGTCTGATCTTCAGCGCGACTATGGCGCCGTCGGCTTCGATATCTCATGAAATGAGAGTGGTGCAGCTTGCGAAAAATAGCTGGGTGTGTCTCGAAACTTTAGTGTGCAAAACTGGCGAGTTCAGGCGGTGGTCGCAACACCGGCTTGATTTGACTGGTTCGAGAGTATCTCGCGGACGACCGTCAGATGGCGGCCGCGAAGAAGATAAACGGTTAGAGGCGCGTAGGCATCGCCCGTGTTCGCAGAACTGCGTACACGCTTGCATTGATCGGTCCATCGGCGGTCGCGCCAACCAGAAGGCAAAGGGATTTTTTTCCTGCCTCAGGGGATTTTCAGTTTCAATGCGACGTGGTCCCCCCGCCGCCACTGGCATTCGGAAGTACTTAGAGGAGCCCAGCGAGGGTCTTCTGCTTGCGCAACCCAGGTCGAATCAGCGCGTCGTTTCCTAACGAAGCGCAGCTTGGAAAAGGATTCCTTCTCCGCTCGCGAAGGGGACTCCGCGAAACTGATGCGCTCGTGCGATCTCGTGAAAATTCCACGGCTCATGGGCCCCAATAGAGGCTTGATTCATCGAGCTTGCGAAATAAAAAGCGTTGTCCGCGACCTGAGAAATCCACGAGAGGCGAGCCGTAATGAGGGAACGCGCGACTCCTAAACGGCGGCTCTTCGGGGCAACAGTGATGCCCATCAAGTAGTGACCGGCGGGCGCGTCCCCGTCGACGTCGGGGAAATACTTCGTTGATGCCCACCCCACAAGGCGTCCTTCAGTTTCGGCAACGATTAGAAAGCGGCCGGGATCCTTAACGGAATGCACGATGGACTGAGCGAAAGCATCAGTGTCGGCACGGCCTGCGCCTCTCTGAACCTCGAGGACACCAGACAGGTCTCGCTCAACCGCCTCCCGAACATGGCAGATCCCACGGTCCGAATCTGAGTCCCGATCTTTTTCGCGCACTTAGCAAGTATGGACCCGCCCGCAACTGAGCCCGGATTCACTCCGAGTGCCGGGCCAGTACATCGCGGTATCGCAGCCGGGACTGGACCTAGTCAGCAAGGCGCTCATGCTGCATCCCGGACCGCCGAGCCCGGACAATGGGGCCAGATTTCTCTGTCCCTGCGGGGCCAGAAAACCTTGACAAAGTCACCCCCCGACTATCTCACTCGGATCTACTGGAATGGTTCGGGCTAGGGTGCTTGCGGGGATTACTGCAACAACATTGATGTGGGCCGCA
>NZ_JBEPTM010000039.1:0-3611 GCF_040549525.1 Frigoribacterium sp. UYMn621
CGGCCCAACGAAGTCCACTATGGTTATCAGCAGCCAGCCCTGGCAGCGTAGACGAATCCACTAATTCCGCTGTCCGAAATCCCCGCAGCAGCCCAATCCCAGAGCCATTACAACTGTTGATGCCGTCGCCGATGAAGAGTACTCCACCACTAACAAGGCCAGCAAGGGCGAGGGCCTCTCCCGCCGATGCCAGAATAGCGACTCCTCCAGTGAAGACATCCGCAAGACCAGCGGCCACAGCGGTTCCAACGCCCGCCACAATCGCGGCAGCGCCTACTGAGATCTCGCTGGCGCAAGAGAGGCCAATCAAGTTAGTCCCGGCAGGGTCGAGGTTGTTGATGGGGTCATCGCCGGCGTAGGCGTATCGGTTGGCGTTGGCGGGGTCGAGGGGTGCGTCCAATGTGTCTTGTTGGGTCCAGGTGCCGGTGGTGGGGTTGTACCAACGAAGGCCGAACTTGACCAGTCCGGAGCCGGGGTCTTTGATGCCGCTGTGGAATGCGTACGGGTTTTGGGTCACGGGGTTTCCGGACCCCACTCTGAACCGTCCCGGGTTTCATGCCGCCGGTTTGTTGGCGGCGTCACCTTTTGATGGGCCGATGGTTCGAGGGTAGTGGGCCCGCTCATATTCATAGGGCGGGATGTTGCCGAGGAAGCTGTCCTGGGTGTGCCTCGAATCGCCGTATCAACGCACCCCAATTTTCGTGGTTGCCGGGACGCAACTACACGCGCCTGATGTTGGCGGTTTGGCACCAGAAGTCGACGGCTGCGAGGAAGCCCTTGCCGTGCGCTTCGGGGAAGAGCCCGAAATCCCCGGTGTGGAAGATCGTGTCCACCTCGGGTGCTTCCCGATGGATGCGGGGGATCACCGACTGAAGCCAGGAGATGCTTCCGTGCCAATCGCCAGCGATCGCGACACGATCGGGCTGAACCACGAGTGGGCCGCTGTCGATCACCGTAATTCCGTTGTGAGCCGTTCGGGCTTCAGTTTCTCCCGGATGATTCTTACCTGCCCCAGTTCGGGTGTTCTGTTCGAGTCTCGTTGACGGATTGACGCTGCGGTGAGCAGTGCACGGGGGCTTTCTTCCGACGTGGGATCGACGGTGTCGAGCCAGTTGGCCGCCTGGTCAGCGTTCTCGGGCGGCATACGGAGCTTCGCGAGAAGTGTCCTCAGCTCGAGTAGTGGTCGCCCCGTATTGCTGAACTGGAGCGCCGGATACACGATCTTCTTTCCGTGCAGGAAGCCAAGCAGCCGACCGGAGCGACGCTCTTGGTAAATCGCCTGTCTCGTCGACCCTCGCCACATAACAAGACCGCGTGTCGTGAAGCACGCGCCGACTGCGGGGTCGTTGATGAAGACCGTCGGCAGGCTCGCAAACATCCGATCGGCCATCGCCTCGGGGCACTCTTCCGACCAGGAAACGTGATCCCAATTGACGGTCCGGAGGCGATCGATCAGGGCTCTCGCCAGGTCGACTCGGACGTCTTCCGTGTAGCTGGTCACGCCTGCGGCTCGTCCGTGATGGAGGTGATTGTCGATGTCAGATGCCACGTCTTCCCCGTCAGGTAGGTCTCGTCGGAGACTTCGAGGTAACCCTGACCGCCGACCTGCCAGCCCGGACCGAGAATGCTCAGGACGACCGGCTGGTTGTCGTAGGCAGACCTCATCGAGCCGACGCGAGGCCGCCTCTCCCAGTAGAGGCGACCGGTGTTGTCGATGATATGCACGGTCCCAGAGATGGTGTCTACCCGGTAACGGCCCGGCTCGGTCGGGAGCGATTCGAAGGAGGTCATTGCGATTCGGGTCCCGTGTTCGGTTGCCGCAAGGCGGTAAGGGGGTGCCCTAGAACGCTGGTTCGGAAGCCGATACAACGAAGGAGTTTGTTCACACCTCTGACGTTATTCGGGCCACCGGGCTGAGCGCAGATGAATGCGAATCCTTGTCGAATGTTCGGTGTTTCCGCCCGATCGCCTGCTCTGCTTACTTGTCGGCTGATGAAGGAAGACTCAGCACCTCGGCGAGGAAAGATGCTCGGGCCGGCGGCTGGGTTCCCATCTGCAATTGGCGAAGTTGCCGGTTCAGCCAGCGGGCAAGAGCAAACTCCTCCGCGTTGTCGCCATTCAGAAGCGGCAATCTCCGGTGAATCACGTAGTGAAGCCTGCACAGCTCAAGATGCGTCATCCAGGCTGCCTCGACCGGATCCCAGTGGAAGGCCGGCGACGCCGTCAGACGGATCCTCTGGAACTCCGAGAGCCGATCCTGGAATCGCCTTTGATACCGGGCCCATTCACCAAGCCTTCCCTCCGCCCGAGGCAGCGACGACCGGTTTCGTGAGTTCTCGCGCGGGGCGCGCCTCGGTCGGCTCGTGCGCCAGAACATCTCGTAGGCTTCCAGCGCCCGGGCCCAATTCATGGCACGACTTGTCGGGCCTTCCCAGACGATCGGCACCTCGAACGCCACCGCACGCCCGGCCTCTTCATCCCTCTCCGACTCGGTGTCAGCGCGCTGGGCTTCCCGCCAGCGCCTCGCTGCCTTTTCGTGCAGCTCTGTCGGGTTCCGCATCGGCTCGTGCATCTGGTCCCTTTCCGAGCCGCTCGACGAGCGGTCTCGGAAAGGTCATGCGCGGCAGAGCCAACACGGCGCGCGTTGAGGTGATGGTGAGGGGACTTGTCAATGAATCGGCGGTTTGACACCGACCAATTTCATACCGTTATGTCTCAGCGCTCGGCGAGTCCCCGCCGAATGAGCGACGGAGTTCGAGATGTCAGGTCATCAGTGGACGCTGAGCGTCAGGTCGAGCCAAAGGGGCGACTCGGGCAGCGTCCTCTGTCTTGAGATCACAAATGCATCACACGCCTACTTGCGAGGCGGCCTCCCCGGACCGCTTAGAGAGAGGTCAGCGATTTCCGATGTTCTTGGCGCCGTCGCTTGCAGCCTTGGCCAAAGTTTCCCGCATTGCAGTTCGGAGAGCGAACTCACTATCTCGTGCTCGCTGTGTGGCATCGAGCTCGGCTTTTGCGATGACTATGTCCGCTTGGCGCGCATCGCGCACCGCAAATTCGCTCACCTCCCCGATCAGCACGTCAGCCATCGCGAGATCCTCGAAGCGCAAAATTGCGGCACCGCGGAGCACTTTCACCATGCGGTCGTAGCCAATCCCAGCATCGGCTGCGAAGGACTTCACTGGCGTTCGTCTCACCTGCAATCGTTGGCGAATGCGAAGCACATAGAGATGTTGAAGCTTGGCGGCAAGAAGGAGCGCCTGGGCTCGTGTTTCGGTGTCCGCGAGGTTCGGGTACATCGCCATGACCGCTTCGAGCGACTTCCACGTCAGGTTGTCCGACTTTCCAAAGAGCGCGTAGTCAACGGCGCAGTCGCGCGGCGCATAGCGCGGGTCGCTCATGCGCCAAGAATAGCTCGAAATAGCCAATATTGGGCCTAAAAGACATACACAAACCCAGAATCGAGCCCTACAGACACGGACTTGCGCTCCACAGCGCATGACATAGGTATGAAGACAAGGGACTGCCCCGAGTTCAGTTGACTCGTTGGGTTAGTGGTTTTATGCGGCGTTGAGGGCCATGTTGATTGTCTCAAACTCGATCGGGGTGAG
>NZ_JBEPTM010000040.1:0-3260 GCF_040549525.1 Frigoribacterium sp. UYMn621
TCGGAACACGCGACAGCAGAACCGGAGTATTTCGTCGACCTGACCCCGACCGACGACCTCGACCAGAACCCGGTTTGATGAGCGATAGACCTTCCCCTTGCGGGCAGCCCTTCCGGCCCAAAAGTGTTCGAAGGAGTACTCTCGCGAGGGCGGGAAACGCCGCCCGCTGACCGTCCGTCCTGCGGGCCTCGGAGTTAACTGAGTTCGATAGCCATCATCACTTGCGCTGGTCGACCTCGAGGTCATCATGAATACTCCAGCCGCACCGGTTACTTGACTAGGAGCCGTCACCTGATCGTGCAGCAGACCCTTGCGACGACCAGCTGAGACCGCCGATGGGATCCAAGACGGTTCCACCTCTGGCCGCGCCACCGAGCGATCAAAGAACACCGCCATCCGCCGATGAAGTCCACATGCGGGGCCCAGTGACCGCGGCGGAGTGTCCGCAGAGCGTCCGGCTACCGGGCGGTGTGAGCTGACGAATCAACTACTCAATTCCACGAGGCAGTTGTCGCTGGTGCGAGGGCGGTCACGCCGCGCTCCGACGATGATGATGCGAGCGGCAATAAGCAGTACAAGCAAAATTGCCAATAGAACTGGGAAGGAATTTCCGATTAGCCACAGCACCACATTGCCTGGCGGAAAGACGCTCGGGTCGAAGCCCCCAGCTTGCTCAGCTCGTATGCCGAGATAGTTGCTCTGCACGTCGACCAAGACAGCAATGACAATGGCCACCGCCAGCGCGACCGCCGAGACCACGATCGCTGCGGTAAGCACGATTCCCGATACCAACGCGGTTCGACCATCTCGGTTGACCTCTGACATGACTGTGACAATATCAGCCGGCCTCATTATCTGCCTGGCGCGTGTCGGGCACCGTCCGCGAGAGGATTCAGCCCGAGAAGCGGGTCTAGTGCACGAGTGGGAAGAAGTTTTTGGTCGCCCAGCACGTTCCACTTACGGGCCGCCGATACGGCGGAGAAGTGGCCTTGAGGTCGCTCTCGCGCCGGCGGGAAATTCCGTCCGCAGGCCGTCCCCCTTACGGGCACTTGCTGAAGTCGGGAATCCGATCTCTGGCGCACCTCGATGAGCACCCGAAAACGCGCCCGGTGATCGTCCCGCAAACGGGCATCCGCTCAGCTGTTTCGTCAAGCGGCAATCGGTATTCGGTATTGACCTCACAGACGCTGCACGTGTAGGTTTTCTATGATAGGTGGAGGTGATGAATGGTCGCACTGAGTCAACGTCTGGCCGCCATCGCCAGCCCGCAACGTATGCGAATCATCGCAGAGTTGATGACCGGTCAAACGCATGTGAGTGAACTGGCTCGGCGCGTGGGGATGTCGCGCGCCCTGCTCTATATGCACCTCACCAAGCTTCAAGAAGCCGGTTTCATTCACGGACATCTCGTGCTGTCCGAAGACGGCAAAGCGCTCAAGCTTTTCGAACTCAGCGACTTCAGTATCACCATCACACCAGGATCGATCGCGGCGGCCCTCCCCGAGGAGAACTAACAATGAACACAACGCTGAATGCAAGCGACTGGTCAAACGTGGGCGCGGCCGGCTGGATCATTCCTGTCGTTGCGATCATCGGCGGGGCGACCTTTTTGACGCTGGCCACCTATTGGAAGTACCGGCATCGCACATCTGAATCTGCCAGTCCGGAGTTGCGCAGAACACTGGATGCGAACACCGAGGCGAGCCGGGCCGTCCTGGCGAAGCTCGACGCACTCGACCAGCGCCTAGCGACCGTCGAGAAGACACTGACAGACATCCCCTAACGACGCCGCACCGCTGACCGTTCCTCTTATCGGAATCGGCTTTGCCGTGATTACCAGGGGAAGAAACGCTCTCGCGAAACTCCGGTCGAAGGTCGTTCCTGAACCGTGTTGCTTCTGTGCTTGGTTCCTCCACGTCCGACGCTCCCTGCGGGGCGGCCCCAGTCATAATGGGGCGCTGCGGCAGCCGGCGGCAGAAGAAGTGACCCCCTCCGTTAGGGTAAAAGCATGAGTGAGACAAGCATCCTCAGCCACCAGGAGTCCGTCATCGTCGAGGCGTCGGCCGCGTTTCTCTACGACCTGCTCTCCGACATCACCCGCACCGGCGAGTGGAGCCCGGTCTGTACGTCATGCTGGTGGGACGACGAGGCCGAGGCCGGTCGAGTCGGTGCCTGGTTCACCGGGCACAACGAGCTCCCGCATCGGACCTGGGAGACCCGTTCTGAGGTAGTGACGGCAGAGCACGGTCGCGAGTTCGCCTGGGTGGTGGGCGGCAGCTTCGTCCGCTGGGGCTTCAGCTTCACCGCCGCGCAGACCGGGACAAAACTCACCGAGTCTTGGGAATTCCTGCCGGACGGGATCGCCATGTTCGAGGACAAGTTTGGCGAAGACGCCCAAGTTGAAATCACCGACCGCACCCAGCAAGCCCTCGATGGCATCCCGAAGACCCTCGCCGCGATCAAACGGATCGCCGAGGTCTCCACCGACGCACGGGCACAGACCCAGTCATGACGGGACCGCTCGGGGAGGGCCGTCTCTGCAATGGTGTCTAGGCGGCGAGCAGTCTCACGAAATGGGTGCGTTTGAGCATCCTGAGCACGAGTCGCTGGAATGGGGTGAACGCCGCGATGCCCTCGGCGGTCGTCATAGGTTCGAGCCCGACTATCTTGGTGGTCACACCGTCGCGCAATATTTCGCCGCCGTTGGCCGCGACCAGATTCCGATACCAGTTGACTTCGGGACCGTAGGTGAGCTCGCAGACGAAGCCGCCTTCGATGGGCTGCACAATGATCGGAGTCTCGAAGGTTTTGCCGCTCTTGCGGCCCACGGTGCGCACGATCGAGAAATGATTGCTGCCCCGGCGGGCTATCCTGCCGGTCAGTCGGTTCAAGCTGTGCTTGATCGTGAACAGCCAGCCTTTGCGGAGCGTCGATCCGAGACCCATGCGAGCAGCCTGCCACATCTGCTATTGGAAGTGGATGGGTTGTGGTCGGGCACTCCGATGCAACAAGTAGAAGAATTTGGTCGCCAACGAGGGTCTAGTCGGTGGCTCCGCGTATTCGACCGGATCCGAAGCGTGACATACTCAAGTTCCACGATTCAGTGTCCCCATTCGGCCTCGAACTGTGCCGCTGAGCGTTCGGGCTGTGACCGAGTAGCGCCGCTGACGGCGCTCAGCGAATTTCCCCGGTCTTGCTCATCGAAGTTCCCCAGGTCGCGGGGTTAGGTTAGCGCAGGTTCGTGCCGGTGGTGACGCGGC
>NZ_JBEPTM010000041.1:0-3227 GCF_040549525.1 Frigoribacterium sp. UYMn621
GTCGTTACTCACTGACCATCCCACGGTGGCTCTTCACGTCGACCATCCAACGCTCGAAACCCCGAAAACCACACCACTCCCGGGGACGCAACCTGTCGCGATTACCGTTCCGCTTTCGGACGAATCTGCGGTGAAGTACTGTCATTTCTGTGAGCGACATAAAAGATGAGCGCTGGGGAATGCTTGAGAATGCGGAGCACGAATTGCTCAAGCGCGTCGAGGCGCGCGGAGTCACTGGGGTCGCTTCGGTGGCCGCCTTTCCGGACGTCCCGGGTGCGTGGATCTGGCTTTGCACCATGACTGATGCCGAACGGGACAACCTAATCGAGGACCCGACTATCGTCTCGACCGGTTTATCAACTCTTGAAGACGCCGGCTTTGTTAGCTCCGATACTTCTCGGAGCGGTGTAGTTGTTCAGTCTCAGGAAACCGTGGACAGGGACTTCGAAGGCAGCTGGTTTCATGCGCAGCGTTGAGGCTGAGCCGACGTTTTGGAGAAGTCGAGCTTAGGAGCGCGGGCGCTCGTCGCTGGGCCACGAGCCCGCTGGCGGTTCCGCTTGCGGGCGGCCAATACCGACGAAAAGCGGTCTCGAACGCGAGAGCGAACCTGCGTAACTTGCCGTCCACTCATCGTCCGGCTTGCGGGCGGGGCGGGGAGCCAGCCTCGAGTGTGAACATCTGGGCATAACGTTTCTGGCAGTATGGGACATCGGAGACGGGGGCTAGAGCGCTTCACAAGAGTGTGTCCCTAGTGCTGAAGTCCCTGGATCACCACGCGAAGGGCGCCACCACGAGTGGGAGATGTGGACGTTCCTCGATGAAGGCAAAGGGCTCATGGGCATGCGAGTCGATATCGAGTCCTGCGGAGATGCTCTCGTTCCAGCCCCGCGCTTACCACGCCGAGCGCCTATTGGTCGTGGCGGTATCGCGGCATCGATGAGTTCGCTTTACCTGCTGTCTTACATTTTCTGAGCTCGTGGCGCTATCGGGTAGGTGGGGTGCTGTTCGCGGGGTCGCCGCGGCTTCGGTGACGCCGCTGGCGTCGATCCTTGGTTCGGGCCTTCTGATCATCGTGCCGATTCTCGAGCGGGCTCTTGGCTCTTTCGCGATCTTCGGTGCGCTCGGGATCTGCGCGTTCGCGTGGCTCGTTGGCACTGTCATCCGACACAACGTGACCGCCATCGAACAGGGGACGGCCGGCGGCACCCTCAACGCAACGACTGCACGATTGGACCGGCTCGGTGATGCGGTAATCGTCATCGCGTACATCATTTCCGTGGCCCTCTACTTGCGGATCATGGCGCAGTACATGGTGGGCTTCTTCATCCCGGGCGGTTCGCCGATCTGGGAACCGGTCATCGCCTGCGCTTCAGTGGCCTTGATCATCGCAATCGGCATTTTTCGTGGATTCACAGGACTGGACCGGCTCGATCGGATCTCGTTAGCTGCGGTGCTTGTGCTCACCACCGTCCTCGGCGCTGTCTTGCTCATCCACGACGGAACCTTGGTGACATCCTCGACGCTGAGACTTCCTCCGCCACCACCTGTCGGCACCCTGGACGCTCTGTTGATTCTCGGCGGTCTGGTGATCACCGTGCAGGGGTTCGAGACCGTGCGTTTCCTCGGTGATGAATATGATGCCGTCACTAGGGTGCGCGCCTCGCGGGTGGCCCAGCTGGTGGCCACATCGATCTATATCGGCTTCGTACTTGTCGCCACTCCCGTGATGGGGCTCGGAACTGCCGCCGGCCCGGACAGCACCCTTTTGAATATCACCGCCCGCATCGCTCCGTGGCTGGCTCTGCCGCTGGTCATTTCCGCCGTGTTGAGCCAATTCAGCGCCGCAATCGCCGACACCGCAGCGGCACGAGGCAACCTCACCGGTCTGAGTTCCTGGTTTTCGGGCCCACGGCCCTACCTGATCAGCGGTGCTGCCGCTATCGCTATCGCAGCAACGATTCCCACCCTCGTCTTGGTCACAATCGCGTCCCGCGCTTTCGCTGCCTACTACGCCGTAGAGGCCGTCATCGCCTTCCGCACGACCTCAGGAGTTCTCCGCAAATGTGGCTTCGCGCTGCTCGCTGTCCTCCTCCTCGCGATCACGCTGTTCGCCCAACCCGCCAGCTAGAGATGCATCCGCTCCACAAAATCGCCTGACCGGAATCGTTGGATGCTCCCCAAGATCAGAGACGCCGAAGACGCCCGGGTCACACCGCCAGGGTCACACTCCGCGACATCCAGTGTTCAGAGTGTGATTGCGTCTCACATGTCGTTCCGCCTACGGGCCGGCGGGTAGCAAAGTAGAAGACGCCTGCCATATGGGTAATACTGCGGTAGTATTTGGGTATGAAGCTCAGTGTCAGCCTGCCCGACGAGGATGTGGCCGTCCTCGATGAATTTGCTCGCATGACAGGTCTCTCATCCAGATCGGCTGCCTTGCACCATGCAGTGCGCATGCTGCGCCTGCCCGAACTGGAGCAGGATTACGAGGCCGCCTGGAACGAGTGGGAGGCATCAACTGACCATGCCGCGTGGAGCGTGACCGTGGCCGACGGGATCGCCGATGCTGCGCGGTGAGATCCGGCTTGTTGATCTGGATCCTGTGCTCGGAAGCGAGGCCAACAAGCGTCGTCCGGCAGTGATCGTCAGCAACGATCGTGCGAACTCGATCGCGACGCGGCTTGGCCGCGGAGTGATCACAGTCGTCCCGGTCACCAGCAACACCGCCCGGATCTTCCCCTTTCAGGCTTTGCTGCCCGCCGGTGCGACCGGGTTGCCTCAGGATTCCAAGGCCCAGGCGGAGCAGGTCCGATCAATCGCCGTTGAGCGGCTGGGCGCTCTCCTCGGACACGCCCCTGCCGATGTCATGGTGAAGCTCGACGACGCATTGCGTATTCACCTCCAGCTGTAGCGACACAGCCTCTCTCGACGGATCCGCTGCCGGAGGTCGGGCGGCTGTTAGGTGTTCTGCTGTGACACTGCCAGACGACCACAACGAAAGTCGGTCTCGGTTCGCCTGTCCCGTTGCTGGGCCTGCTTGACTTGGCAACGGGATCCGGAGGATAGGTTCTTCAGTGGTCGACGGATTGTCGTTGAACGGTGCGATACACCGTGGAGCGGGCGACGTTGAAAAGCTCGGCGAGCTCGGCCGTGGAGTGCGTGCCCGCGCGGTGTACCTCCATCAGGTGGCGTTGCTGCGCCATCGATAGCTTCGGTTGTTTGCCCCG
>NZ_JBEPTM010000042.1:0-2817 GCF_040549525.1 Frigoribacterium sp. UYMn621
ATAGCCGCAGCGTTTCCGGACTCATTCCCAGCATCCCGGCAACGTGACGGATCGCGCTCATCGTCGTCGGGTGGTCGGGCCGGGACTCCGCGAGCATCCTGAGCGCCCGCTCACGCATCTCCGGGGAATATCTTCTGTTCATCGTGTTCCATCCTTACTAGAAGAACGGAACGAAAGTCAGGCCGATTCACCAGCTTGGGAAGCCCCGCACGAGCCATGCAGCTACGGTCGACCAAGGCCTCTGGCTTCGTGACATTAATCTAAAGCGGTCCACGCTCCGTCCGCAGGATCAACCACGCCGCCAACCTTCAAGTGAGTCGGATTTGGCCATGACGTCGAGCTGACTAACAGATCACGGACTTGCTCGAAACGCGCCGCCCACGCCATCAAGTCTGCGAACTGCATCAGCGTTTCACCGCGTTGAATTCGGACGAGGCGCTCATAGGTCATTCCGGGGACATCCTTCAAATTGGTCACGTAGCTGCGCAGCGTATGGCCTTCAGCCATGATCGATTCTCTTGCAGAGTTGGCAACCTGGTGCTGCAGTTGAGCGGCGAGAAACCTTGGATCCTCCGACTCGATACCGTCTGCTGCCTGCACGGCGAGGCTCGACTTACCGAACTGTTTCGGAACGCGCACCACATCACGCGGTTTGAACTTGAACGCCCTTACATCATGATCCATCGCTCCCCCTTAAGTGTCACTTTTTTACTACATATTACGCATACATGCACAATATAAGGGCACAGAATAATTCTGAGGGTGTTAACGGCCTACACTGTTTATGCGAAGTGGACAGGCTCCGGGAGGTGCTTGCACAGGTAGCAAGCATGACCACAAAAAAAGCATCGCCCTCCTCCATCCGCCCCACCTCCGCTCAGAAGCCGGCCGACGCCCCTTCCGTTGCTGCCCTCGCCGCTGCAATACTCGATGGACGTCACACTCGCAGGCTGCCGAAGGAGGTGGTCGTTCGATTGAAGCGGTATTCGCCGAAGATCCCTGATCGGGATTGGGCGGCGATCCGCGAATTCGTGCTGGACGCTGCCGCCGCGACAGCCGAACGCACCTCGCTCGATGTGGATCGAGCCGTAGTGATCGCTGCGCCGTTCGTGCAGTGGGCCGTGAACGTTCAGGGCCTTCCGCAAGAGGCGAGTGCGGTCTTCACACGGAGAGTCATCGACGGGTATTGCCAGCATCGCTCAGATGTCGCTGACGGATCTGTCGCGAGCTACCGGTCAATTCTGCTGAAGCTTGCGGACCACGTCGCGCCGTCAGAGAACCCGGCTCCGATGCAGCCCATCGCCCGTCGCAACATCAAGGATCCCTACACAAGAGCCGAGGTCGAAGGATTCCGCGCCTGGGCGTACGGGCAACACACAGCGTCCCTCACCCAGAAGGCGAAGCTACTCCTTGCAGGTTCGGCAGGGGCAGGCCTGTGGCCAGCCGAGTTGGGTGCACTGCAGGCTGAAGACGTCACTGCGACCGCATCTGGGGTGACGATCTGGGTCCGGGCACGGAAGCCACGAGAAGTCACTCTTCTGGCCGAGTGGGAAGAGATGTTCCTCGAGGCCATCGCCGGCAGCGAGCCAGGCAAACCGGTGTGGGGGCCGGAGAGGACTGCACTAAAGAACAAGAACTTGGTGACTGACTTCACCGAACACTGTGACGGCACCCCACCGACTTCCTCTCGGCTTCGCGGCTCATGGCTCGCGCGACTCCTGGATGAGCGTGTGCACATCACGGTGATCTTCGCAGCGTCCGGCTTCAAGCAGTTCAACAACCTGCACCACTACCTCCGCTACCTGACCACCCCGAGCACCCAGGACGCTCGCGGACAGCTTCGCGGAAGTGGCCGCGCATGACGACCATGAAGCGGCTCACGGATCCCGCCGCGCTCGCCCACCTCGACAAGCGCATGATGGACACCTTCGGGGTCGGCTATGACGAGTATGACGCTGGCATCGCCGCCAGCCGCGTTCCGACGGCCTACCTCAGCGCCGCTATCCGGATCACCGACAACTCGGGAATCATCGAGAAGTTGATCGAGTGGGACTCCGAAGGACGAAAGAGCAATGCTGGCAAGAAGGCTCTCATTCCCCTCCGCGCGCTCGTCGTCCTCTACCTCCTGAATACCCAAATGGGTCTAGGGGTGACCTACAAGGAGTTGGCCCGCACACTCGCGCACCGATTTACGCCGAAACACTTTGCCGCACTCGGAATCGGCGTCACGTCAGGTGACACTCTGCACTGGTACAAACGAGTGTCAGACGCCACCTATCGGTTGATCGAACTGATGAATCCGCGCCCCACCACACTGAACAAAAGCCTCGACGCGAAGCAATACGAGAAACTTCTCACCACGATGGCCGAGCCTGCGGCTCAAGCCCTGTCCAAGCGCAACCAGAACCGGCTTGATACTTTTTGTCGACTCCTCGTCGAGGCTTCGTATCGTCATTTGCCAGAGGACGTGCGGCAGCGCTACCGCGGCAACATTGCCATCGACGCCACAAAGACCCCGATCCGCGGACGGCGAAATAGCGCAAGCAAACTCGGCTCCCGCAGCAACCCCGACCCTCTAGCAGGTCGGTATATGCGTGAAGGAAGTCATGGAGGAGAAGGCGCCGGCACCGATGAAGCCGCCTTCGAACTCGAAACCGCCGTGATGATCTGGAACAAGCCCGGCGAGAACACATTGTTCCCCTCGCTCATCACCCAGATCAGTTGGGACTGCCCCCGGTTTGGTTGACTCCTGACCTGTGGAGATTCGTCTCCGCTGGAAGGATGTCACCATGCCCAAGCCCTACCCACTCGAGTTCC
>NZ_JBEPTM010000043.1:0-2759 GCF_040549525.1 Frigoribacterium sp. UYMn621
GAGGCGGTGATCCTCCCAGAACTCGCCGCCGCCTAAACTAAAACAACTGACCCGCACGGTGTTGAGAAACTCCACCACTCAGCGGGACGTGACCCAAATGCACCTGGCCACTCCCCACCGTCGATTCGAGCGATAAGGTCCGAAAGCGCGCGTTCCGATAGTCCGCCGACGACCCCTGGTTCCGCTGCCGACATCGCCTGCGCTACGGCCGCTCGCTGGACAACTGCCATACTCTCTCTGCTAAGTCCCCTCGACAGATCTTCGGCTAGTGCTTCGCCGCGAGCGAGACGATAGGAAAGAAGTCGGACGCACGCATCGATGAGCGCATCGGAAGACGTGTGGAGATCTCGGGGCTGATTATCGAAGAAGAACTGAACCGTGTACGGCATCTCGTAATCGAGGTCGGCTAACGCTTGGTAGGCAGCCTTTGTAACCATGGATTGTCGCGGTGCGTCGGCGGCATCGAACGACTCGATTGCCAACTTGATCACTTCCGACAGGCCGTAATACTGGGTCTGTCTCGCTGCCTTCCCGGTCCGTCTAATCGCATACGTAAGTGTTGACCACCAGGCGATGTCATCAGACTTGCCGATCGTGGAGCGCAGCCATTGCACGACGTGGTCCAGCGGTCCCAATTCGCCAGCGATACGCGCGAGGCGATCAACTTGAACAGCCGCTTCGGAACCAGCAAGACAGGCGCAGATCAATAGCTGGCCAGCGACACCAGGGGTGAGCAGATTGGCCCGCTTTGCTCGGTCCACCACTTTCGCAAATGTTCCGAGCTCCGAGTTCGCAAGGTAGCGTACGTAGCCGAACGAGAGCCACAACCCCTCCGATGGGAGTAATTCACTCAGATCGACAGAATCAGCGAGACGTGGGTCGCGGGCGGTGTCGAAGAGGAACACTCGGACTCGGGGGTCGGAGTTGATACTGAGTCGCTTGGCGAGTTCAGAAAAGTTGCCAGCGTCGACTAGTAATTGGTAGTCGGACGCGGTCGCGGTGAGGGGCCCGGCCAGCTCGATGAGCCTGACGACAAGATTATCGAGAAGCGAAACGGCCTCAGCGACGCCCATGAACCGGTGAACCGCGCGATTCGCATCGTCACGGATTTGCCGAAATTGCTTCATCGCAGGCAACGAGATGTCCGACGAGATATCCGGGTAGAGCCCGCCCAAGAGCTTGGAAACCCTCGGCACAAAGCCTCGGTTCGCGCTTACCAGTGTCTGGTCCAAGGCTTCGAGTGTGCCTCGAAGTCCCGACATCTGGTCATCATCGGGTTGGGATTGGAAGCGTCGCCACTGATTTACTACCTGAGAGGCCGCGTCACGGATTTGCGTCTCCTGAATAGGAGGAAAGATGCTTTCGATCGCCTCGCGTACGCAGAATCCGATGAGGTTCCCCGTGTTCGAAAGCGGATCGTCTAGTAGCCCCTCGACACCCGCGGCGAGCACCGATGCTTGACGGAGCATCGCCAGACCGCGTGCGCCGTCTGGAGAGATCGACACCATTGAGGACAGCGCATCAAGGCGCGCGAGCCTAGGATCCTCGTCGGACAAGTGTGCCTCCATCTGTCTTTGGTGCAACGGACAAGCGGTTGGCGGCATGTCGCCCGTAGCTCCATGCCGGGCGCTCCGGTTTGGCAACCGAATCAAGCATCGCGGAAACTCTGGATTTCGCGGCACGAAACTCGACCGATCTATCGATCTCTTCGGATACGGTCCGTAGACCGTTAGTGAAACGCTCGCTTCACGATGGCTAAGGTGATGGCATGGATGCGGGCGACGACTGGACGATCAATCACTTCTCGCAATCCAACCCGTCGGGCGCCGGTCAAGGTGACGTCCCTGCTTTGCTTCGCCGAGTGGCTGATTCCATTGAGGAACTCGGAGATGTCCAGGTGGCGGACATCACCTTCTCATCGTCGGTTAGCGACGATGAGGACGACCTAACCGTCACCGTGTACTTTGACAAAAGGCCAAGACGACGCTGAGGCCCGTTGTCGGTTCCGCACCTCTCGTTTCTGGTTTGGCCCGCGGTTGACCGACATCCCGCCGGGGTCAGCGCTCAGCGCGGAATGCCGTTCACACGCCCGCGTAGACGCCCAGTCGCCAGTACTCTCGGTAGCTACCATTACGGATGAGCAAAAGCGGGGAATCTTACATGGGGATACTTGTCCGCTCCGGTTACAACCTCTGGTTACCAGTGTTGGGGGAAACCTATTCATTGGAACTCGCCCGAAGTGCGGCCATCGGCCTTGTTGGCTACCTATCGCTCCCGTTGTATGTATGGAGCGTCTTTGCTCCGCTCGATAATCTGCCTCTTCGCTATTTCCTGCTGATCGTAGGACTTGCCCTGCAGGTGACCACACGATCGGTCAGCACCCGGGGAAAACGTAAAATTGCGGCCTGGATTGCGGATGATATTCGCGACCTGGGGCATCAAGTTTCGGAGCCTGTCGTGTTTGGAAATACCAAGAATTTCAAAGCCTGGCTCGTTCGGGAGAAGATCGATAGCGACGTTGTTCGGCAAGCTGGCAGGATTCGCTTGGAAAGACCCCCCTCGAACGCGGCATTGTGACCGCGCGAGTCAAGTGTCGCCTCGCCTGACGGAGAGACTGTTGCACTGAAGGTTCGACCTGCGGGACGTGTCGGTGGGTGGATTTCCTGGTTGCGTCCCCGGGAGTGGTGTGGTTTTCGGGGTTTCGAGCGTTGGATGGTCGACGTGAAGAGCCACCGTGGGATGGTCAGTGAGTAACGACT
>NZ_JBEPTM010000044.1:0-1759 GCF_040549525.1 Frigoribacterium sp. UYMn621
TCGGAGAATTGGTGATCCGGACCCTTGCATTTCTCCTTGCAATTCGCGCGTAGGAAGGTCCAGCTTCGGCGTTCCTGACGAAGAATCGCCGGGCGCCCGTAGAGCGTTCCCCTGCGGGCACCTGAGCAAGGTCGAAATCAAGCCCTGATCATACTTTCCCGAACGACTGAAATGCCGCCCGCTGGCCGTCCCGTTCTGGCGTGCTGGTTTAGTGGCTAGGACTTGATCTGAGACAATCAAAGCGATGGCTACTCGCATACGACTCATCACGCTGCGCGACGCTGATGTGCTGGCGGAGCTGCAAATACGCAATCGTAACTTCTTGGCACCGTGGGTTCCTGTCCGCGAAGAGGGCTACTTCACCATCCAGGGTCAGCGGGCCGACATCGAGGCTGCGCTCGCTCGTCACGGGCGCGGCGAAGCGATGCCCCTGGTCGTGCTGAACGACGACGGTCAAGTTGCTGGCCGCCTCACGCTTAGCGGCATCGTTCGTGGTCCGTTCCAGTCGTGCAGCGTGGGGTACTGGATGGGGAAGAACCAGACTGGGAAAGGTTTGGCGACGGATGCCATGCGGGCGGCACTTGCAATCGCTTTTTCGGAGCTTGGGCTCCATCGCGTGCAGGCCGAAACCTTACTCGGCAACACTGCTTCTCAGAGCGTTCTCGCCAGGACGGGATTCGAACAGTACGGGCTCGCACCGGGATACCTAAAGATCGCGGGTGTGTGGCAGGACCACCTAATGTTCCAGCGCTTGAGTGACCTCGACTGAGGACGCCACCGCCAGTTAAGGATCGGATCACGGTGGCCGAGTCACAGAAGGTTCCCCTACGGGCGCCCTCGGCCAGTGAAAACGACCTCCCAACTCGACTCCGCGAACACTCCGAAATGCGGTCCGCTGACCGTCCCCATATTAAAGACGAACGATTTTGCTCTTAGCACCCGATTTGAACGAAAGTGCGCAAGGGAGCCGGGCTGAAGTCACTTCCTTCGACGAAACCCAGGGATTCGTAGAATGCGCGCTGGCCCGGTTCGTCATCGGTCAGAAGTACCTTGAATCGGCCTGACTTTCGTTCCGTTCTTCTAGTAAGGATGGAACACGATGAACAGAAGATATTCCCCGGAGATGCGTGAGCGGGCGCTCAGGACGCTCGCGGAGTCCCGGCCCGACCACCCGACGACGATGAGCGCGATCCGTCACGTTGCCGGGATGCTGGGAATGAGTCCGGAAACGCTGCGGCTATGGGAGCGGCGTTATGAAGTCGATGCTGGCGTGAAACCTGGGGTCACGACTGAGGCGGCTGCGGAGATCAAGCAGCTGCAGAAAAAGGTCTCGGGGTTGCGGAAGGCGAACGAGATACTCAGGGCTGCGAGCATCTTTTTCGCGAAGGAGCTCGACCACCCCTCGACGAGATGATCCGGTTCATCACTGAGCACCGGGATCGTTTCGCCGGTTGAGCTCATCTGCCAGGTCTTGCGGCCGGCAGTGAGAGGATTCCTGACCTCGCGCGGCTATCGCTCCGCGGTGGGCAGGGCGCCGTCCGCGCGGCAGCTGCGCGATGACTTGCTCGTGCCGGAGGTTGCGCGCCTGCATGCGGAGAACTACGGCGTCTATGGGCGCCGGGAGATGCACGCGCTGATGCTGCGGCAAGGCTGGGCGATCGGCCGCGATCAGACCGAGCGCCTCATGCGGGAGGCCGGTGTTCGCGGGGTGCGCAAGTCGAAGCGGGTCTTCACGACGAAGCTCGATCTGCTCAGAACG
>NZ_JBEPTM010000045.1:0-1732 GCF_040549525.1 Frigoribacterium sp. UYMn621
TGTGATGTCTCAAGAGATCCCGGGCAGTTCTGCATCAGGACATCCCGGACATTTCATGTCTCAAGACATCGCGGACACTTCGTCTGAGTCGGGGTCGGTGGGTGTGAAGACGGGGAGTTTGCGGGTGTATCGGGCGTATCCGACGTGTTTGGTGCCGTGTTCGGGGATAGGGTGCTCGGCGATGATCTCGCCGGTGACGAGATCCCAGAATGCGCAGGTCTTCTCGTCGATGACGACGTGCAGTTCGCGGCCGGCGTGCTGCTGGCCGATGCCGTAGACGATGTTGCGGATGCTGACCCGCCCGTCGGCGCGGACGGTGCGACGGTATTCACCGGGCGGGACGTCGGTGCTCGTGCCGGTGACGTCTCTGATGTTGGCGGGGCGTTTGCTGCCTGCGCCTCGGGGTCGGCCGTTGCTGACGTGTTTGACGCCGGGCGCTGGCCAGGGGTGTTCGAGGAGGAGGTCGCCGTTGCTGTCGAAGAACTTCACCCCGTCGGCCTGTTTGGCGATGTAGATTGTCTGCCCGGCCAGCTCACGGGCGATCTGGTAGGTGACCCCGCGGATGGCGATCGCGCCGCTGGACTTGACCTTAACGGCGCTCATGTTCTCCAACGCGAACGGTGTCCCGGGCGCCCCCGTGGCGGGCTCGAGGACCATCGGACGCTCCCCGGCGGGCCGAGGCCGGGGAGAGTCGGCGACCGGGGTGGCATCCCAGGCGGCTTGCGGGGTGAGACGGCCGGGCAGGCCCTGGTGGGGGCGCTGCGTGTTGTAGATGTGGTCGAATTGGTCGACCTGCTCCTGCAACTGTGCGAGGGTTTCGGCGATGGGCTGCTTGTCGAGGAATCGAAACAGGGTCTGGTGGAATCGTTCGTTCTTGCCCTGCGTGGTCGGCTTGTAGGGTTTCCCGGTGATCGCCTCGACCCCGAGGGATTTCACGTAGGCGGTGAGCTGACCTTCCCAGCCGCGGCGGGACGGGTTCAGCGCGGCACCGTTGTCAGTGAGGAGCCGTTGCGGAACCCCACGCGCGGTCACGCCCTTCTTGAACACGATCACCGCGTCGGCGCTGGTTTCGCCGGTGGCGACATGGGAGGCGACCGCGAGACGGGAGTGATCATCTTCGAGTTGGAAGATCACGCACTTGCGTCCGCCGGCCAGCACATACTCGGTCGCATCCAACTGCCAGCACGCGTTCGGTGCCGGGTAGACAAACCGACGATAGGACGCCCGCGGCCGCTTCCGCGGCTCCAACCGGGCGACCCCGGCCTGCCGGAAGATCCGTGCCAGCGACGCGACCGATGGCGCAGGCAGACCAAGGGCGGCCATCTTGTCATGCACGCTGATCGGCCCATGGTCCAGGCCGGATGATTCGAGTGCTGCACGGACATCGATGGCGTGCTGCTTCACCTCGTCGGCGACACTGCGAGGGCTCGTCTTGGGGCGCCGGGACCGGGGCGCCAGAACCGCGGCTTGGCCCTCCTCACGGGCGCGGGCGCGGAGCTCGTAAAACGTACTCCGACCGATGCCGTGTTCAGCACAGAACGTCGTCACCGTTCCCCGCGGGGCATCATCAGGCCACCGGGCAATAGCAAGGCGGACACGGGCATCAACGGGAGAGTTCTTCTTCTGCACCCTCTATCACAGCGGAGAACTGTCCGGACCAAAAAACACGGAACCGTCCGGGATGTGTTGATACCCGAACGTCCGGAATGTCCTGCGCCATAACACATTCAGA
>NZ_JBEPTM010000046.1:0-1553 GCF_040549525.1 Frigoribacterium sp. UYMn621
GAGGCGGTGATCCTCCCAGAACTCGCCGCCGCCTAAACTAAAACAACTGACCCGCACGGTGTTGAGAAACTCCACCACTCAGCGGGACGTGACCGATTTCCTCAAGGTTTTCGGTCGGAAACCGACCTGCGACTCCATTGAGCGGGCATTTGAGAATCAGAGCTTTTCGCCTCGACGCCAGTCTGTTGAGACCCAAGGAGGTGCCGGGACCTATCTCCTGATAGGTGATGAAGTTAGCATTGCCGCATGGATACAGTGAGCAATGCTAAACAGTCCAGTGGAAGGGAACGAGTCGCGCTGCAAATTTTGCAATACTTCGCTCCGGCGGCAGTCACTGCCGCAGCGATGATCGCGTTTGCAGTCCTCCCCCGACAGTTTGGCGGCCTTCCTTTCACGGCTGCGTTGGTTCCGTTCACCATCTTCAACATTCTGATCCGCCGACTCCCACGAGCTCCTTCGCGACCGCGGGCATGGGGCGTCGTTTACATGGTCGTACTCTTCGTCGTAATGGCAGGCTCGCTGGCTCTGGAGTGGTTTGTGGTGCGTCAAGGTAATACCCCATGGGTGCCCTGGATCTTGGCCGGAATAGTTTTTGCATTCATCGCCATCGGAGCGTGGATCATCGAAGGCCGCACCACCAACACAACCGCACCTGCGGCTTAGCTTTTCCGGAACATCACCGTAAGACGCTCCCCTGCGGGCACCCGTGGGAGTCGAAAACCGCGCCTAATTCCGACGTGGGGAAGGCCGGTGGAATGCGGCCCGCTGATGATACCGCTGGTGGATGTCTCGGATCGAATAGCAACGCGTGCAGCGGCGGACCTGGCTCATGGTTTGTCGGGCCTAGTGCTCGTCGCATCCATGATCGATATTGGAGGGGACTGCTGTCGGTTTGATTGACTGACGTGCCCCACGGTTTGGTTACTCATTTTGCCTTGAAAATCCGAAGTCGAAGGGTCTGTCGTTTCCGCGCTACTGCGGGCACGGCGCTCGAAATGGCAGCGCTTTTGACCTTGAACCGGTCCGAGCGCAGGATCTCCAAGTACTTCACGGCCTCTGCCCCGCCGGGGGCGCGAATCGCGAGGGCGATAGTGATCGCCAGCTCCACAGCCTGCGCGTTGCTGCGCGCCCGAGTATGTTGCGCGTTTCGCGGAATAGGTCGGTATGTATGCGGACTCTCACCGCGCTTCTGTCAGCCATTCCCACTCCAAACTTTCGGTTTCCAGGAGCCCGATGTTTCCGGGCTGGCCGTTGCAGGCGAGGGAGTAGACGCGTTGCCCGGTGGGGAGGGTGGTCTCACCTTTGATGTGAAGGTGTCCGTGGGCAAGAACGTTAGGGTGGACCGCTTCCCATACTCGCGTGACCCGTTCTCTGGTGTGGGGCTCGCCCCGTTACGAACGGGATCGATCATCTTCAGCCTTGGCGGTAGAAATAGCCGAATTCACTCGCCGCCTCGTTCGAAATGCGAGCCAACCGATCAAAGCAGTCATCGCCAGACCGACGACCCATGATATCCAGGAGAACGAACCCATAAAGGCAGATATGGTGAGCCC
>NZ_JBEPTM010000047.1:0-1425 GCF_040549525.1 Frigoribacterium sp. UYMn621
GGTCACGTCCCGCTGAGTGGTGGAGTTTCTCAACACCGTGCGGGTCAGTTGTTTTAGTTTAGGCGGCGGCGAGTTCTGGGAGGATCACCGCCTCGTCGATGACCTCGATGGGGTTGTTCATGGTGGCCAGCTCGAGCATGGATGCTTCGGAGAAGTAGCGGCGTTCGCCGGCTTCCCACTCGTCGTGCTGCTCGATCAGAACCGACCCGGCCAGGCGCAGCAGCGCGGCTGAGTTGGGGAAAACACCGACGACGTCGGTGCGGCGTTTGATCTCCTTGTTGACCCGTTCCAGCGGGTTCGTCGACCAGATTTGGCGCCAGTGGCGCCGGGGGAACGCCGCGAACGCGAGCAAGTCTGGTTGGGCGTCGGTGAGCATCACCGCGACTTTTGGATGGGACCGGCCGAGCATCGTCGTGACCTCGCGGAACTGCTTCTCGATGTGCTCGCGGTCGGGCTGGGCGAAGATTGTTCGGATGATCGAGGCCACCATGTCCTGGGATCCCTTCGGGATCACGGCGAGGACGTTGCGCATGAAATGGACCCGGCATCTCTGCCAGCCAGCACCCTGGAACACCGTGCCGATGGCCTTCTTCAGCCCGGTGTGAGCATCAGACATGACCAGCTTCACCCCATCCAGCCCGCGGGTCTTCAACGACCGTAGGAACGCGGTCCAGAAGCCCTCGTTCTCGCTGTCACCGACGTCGAAGCCGAGGACTTCCCGGCGTCCGTCAGCGGCCACCCCGACCGCTACGACGATGGCTTGGGACACGATCCGGTGCCCGACCCGGGCCTTGCAGTAGGTGGCGTCGAGGAACACATACGGGAAGTCCTGCGCGGCCAAAGTCCGGTCCCGGAACTCGGCCACTTCCGCGTCCAGGCCCGCGCAGATCCGAGATACTTCCGACTTCGAGATCCCGGTGTCCGCGCCAAGCGCTTTGACCAGGTCGTCGACTTTCCGGGTCGAGACGCCGTGGACGTAGGCCTCCATCACGACCGCGAACAGGGCCTGGTCGACCCGCCGCCGCCGCTCCAACAGAGCCGGGAAGAACGACCCGGCGCGCAGCTTCGGGATCTTCAAATCGAGGTCCCCGGCCGTGGTCGACAAGATCCTCGGTCGGGAGCCGTTGCGGTACGTCGTGCGGTCGCCGGAGCGCTCGAACGGTGCCGCTCCGATCAACGCGGACGCCTCCGCATCGATCAGCTCCTGATACAACGTCTCGGTCGCGACCCGGATGCGGTCGGTAACATCGGTGAGTTTGAGATCGCCCAGCAGGTTGAGCAGGGCAGACTGATCTAGAGCCATCGTGGTTTGTGTCCTTCGTGAGTGGTTTAGTCGTTACTCACTGACCATCCCACGGTGGCTCTTCACGTCGACCATCCAACGCTCGAAACCCCGAAAACCACACCACTCCCGGGGACGCAACC
>NZ_JBEPTM010000048.1:0-1402 GCF_040549525.1 Frigoribacterium sp. UYMn621
GGTCACGTCCCGCATAGTGGTGTAACTCACGGTGGCTTGCCGCGTCGGTGACGACGTGGGCGCGGCCACCGTGTGATCCTTCGAGGAAACTCTCACATCCCACTCGAAAGGCATCATCACGATGACCGCTCCACATATTGTCGACCCCGCGACCGTTCTCGGTGAAGCCCTGTCCGACGCGTCTCCGGATCTGATGCGGCACCTGCTGCAGACGATGATCAACGCCCTCCTCTCGGCTGACGCTGATGCTGTCGTCGGTGCGGAATGGGGTGAACGCTCCGAGACCCGCATCACGCACCGTAATGGTTACCGACACCGCCAGCTCGATACTCGTGCTGGTTCGATCGATGTCGCCGTCCCCAAGCTGCGCTCCGGCACCTACTTCCCAGAGTGGCTCCTCGAGCGACGAAAACGGTCAGAGGCGGCCCTGATCACAGTGATCGCGGACTGCTACCTCGCTGGTGTTTCGACCCGCCGGATGGACAAGCTCGTCAAGACCCTCGGGATCCATTCCTTGTCGAAATCGCAGGTCTCCAGGATGGCGGCGGATCTTGACGAGAACGTCAACCAGTTCCGACACCGGTCCCTGGCCGAGGCGGGACCGTTCACCTTCGTCGCCGCCGATGCGCTGACCATGAAAGTGCGTGAAGGCGGCCGGGTCATCAACACCGTCGTCCTCGTCGCCACGGGGGTCAACGCGGACGGGCGCCGTGAAGTGTTAGGTCTGCAGGTCGCCACGAGCGAGAGCGGGTCGGCATGGAACGCGTTCTTCGCCGACCTCATCGCCCGCGGGCTGACCGGGGTTCAGCTGATCACCTCCGACGCCCACGCGGGCTTGAAGGACGCGATCGCCGCGAACCTCCCCGGAGCCGGCTGGCAACGCTGCCGCACCCACTACGCCGCGAACCTCATGAGCGTCACACCGAAGGCCATGTGGCCGGCCGTGAAAGCGATGCTCCATTCGGTCTATGACCAACCCGACGCCGCAGCAGTCAACGCGCAATTCGACAGGACCCTGGACTACGTGGCCGAGAAACTCCCCGCGGTCGCCGAACACCTCGACGCCGCCCGGGCCGACATCCTCGCCTTCACGACGTTTCCGAAAGACCTGTGGCAGCAGATCTGGTCTAACAACCCCAACGAGAGACTGAACCGCGAGATCCGCCGCCGCACCGACTCCGTCGGCATCTTCCCCAACCGGGACGCGATCATTCGCCTCGTCGGAGGGGTCCTCGCGGAGCAAACCGACGAGTGGGCTGAAGGACGCCGCTACCTCGGACTCGATATCCTTGCCCGCTCCCGAATGCGAGCAGTTGCCGACACCGGAAGCGAGGTGAACACCGACACGATCATGGCCCTCAGCGCCTGAAACGAAGGATCAGCAGTTACACCACTACTTGGG
>NZ_JBEPTM010000049.1:0-1357 GCF_040549525.1 Frigoribacterium sp. UYMn621
CTGAACCGTCCCGGGTTTCATGCCGCCGGTTTGTTGGCGGCGTCACCTTTTGATGGGCCGATGGTTCGAGCGTAGTAGGCCCGCTCATATTCCTCGGGCGGGATGTTGCCGAGGAAGCTGTGGAGGCGGTCGTTGTTGTACCAGGAGACCCAGTCGAAGACGATCTCCTCAACCTCGGGGAGGCCCTTCAGCGGGCCGCTGCGGAAGGGGGAGGTTTTCGCGATCGCTTCGTTCTTGAACAACCCCATCACGGTCTCTGCGGCCGCGTTATCGTAGGCATCGCCCACGCTCCCGATCGAGGCAGTGAGCCCTTCCAGCGCCACAGTCTCGGTGAAGCGAATCGAGGTGTATTGGCTGCCGGCGTCGCTGTGGTGGATCATTCCTGGTTCGATGGGTCGGCCGGTGTGGTCGCGGCGCCATAACGCCATTCGCAGACACCCTTCCACGAACGCGGTGTCTTTCACCGTCGAGGCCTGCCAACCCACGATGGCGCGGGAGAACAGGTCGATGACGAACGCGACATACACGAACCCGCTCCACGTGGCGACATAGGTGAAGTCGGTCACCCAGGTGTGATTCGGCCGCGGTGCGGTGAACTGCCGGTTCAGCATGTCGCCGGCGCGGGTGCCGTTCTTGACCGGGACCGTCGTGACCGTTTTGCGTCCCCGGACCAGGCCGGCCATGCCCTCGTCGCGCATCAGGCGATCGACGGTGTGTTTGGAGATGGTGGGAAACCCGGTGCGGGCAAGCCACGCCGTCATCTTGCGTCTCCCATAGAGCACCTCCGGGCGTTGCCGGCCGCGGCCATCGTGTTCCCGCAGCTGCCGTAACCGGGCAGTGAGGATCGCATCATCGATCGTCCGCGTTGACGGATCACGCAGTTTCCATGCCCGATACGACCGTGGGGCGACGGCCACGCCCTGCTGACGCAGGACGCGACACGTCGACTCGACCCGGTGGCCGTCCGCTTTCATCTCCTCGATGAACTGGCAGATCAGTGGCGGCGAGGGTCGAGTTCCCTCGCGAAGAAAATTGACGCCGCCTTCAAGATCTCGTTCGCTTCCTTGAGATCACGGTTCTCCCTCTTCAGGAGTTTGATCTCCTCCAGCTGCTCCGTCGTGGGACCGGATACGACCCCAGCATCGGCCTGAGCCTGCATGACCCATTTCCGCAACGTTTCGGCCCCGACGTTCAACTTCGGGGCAAGGTCGCGGCAGGCGGCCGACACGGATGGATAGTTGCCGAGGCGGTCAAGGACCATCCGGACCGACCGGTCACGAACCTCCAGCGGGTGTTTCTTGGGCATAAGCGCATCCTTTCACCAGAAAGAAAGCGGCATGAAACCCGGGACGGTTCA
>NZ_JBEPTM010000050.1:0-1293 GCF_040549525.1 Frigoribacterium sp. UYMn621
TGGGCTGCTGCGGATATCTCGGACAGTGGGCCCTCTTAAAATGAGGGTTCACTGAAAGTAGAGAACCGCATGACCGCGCCACGCCGGAAATTCACTCACGAGTTCAAAGATGAGTTGTGCCGCGAGGTGATCAACACATCCAAGCCGATCAAGGATGTGGCCGAGGCCTACGGGGTCGGCCCCGAGACGCTGCGCAACTGGCTGAATAAACACCGCGAAGCGAACGGCGGCACCGAGACGGAGCTGACGGTCCCGGAGCGAGCCCGTCTGAAGGAGCTCGAGCGGGAAGTTCAGGAGCTCAAAGCTGAGGCGCAATTCTTGAAAAAAGCGGCCGCTTACTTCGCGCGGGAGCAGCGATAGTGAGCAAGTACGAATTCATCGACTCCCAAAAAGCTGAGCCCAAAAACCGGAATCCAGTCGTGAACATGTGCCGCTGGTTGGACGTGTCAACGTCTGGTTTCTACCACTGGCGGACGCGCCCGCAATCGGCGACGTCGGTCCGCCGGGAGGTCCTCGTGGAGCGGATCAAGTACCACTTCGAGCAGACCGAGGGAACTTACGGGTATCGCCGAATCCATGCGGACCTTGTCGCCGAGCAGACGGAGTGTTCCCCCGAACTCGTCCGGCAGCTCATGCGCCAGGAGGGCCTCGTAGCCTGCCAACCACGACCCTTCCGCGTCACGACGGAGGCCGATGCGCTGGCCGCGGCGAGCATGCCCGACCTCGTCAAACGCGACTTCACCGCCGACCGTCCGGGGGTGAAGTTCATCGGAGACATCACCTACGTCCACACGTGGCAGGGGTTCGTCTACCTCGCCACGGTCATCGACTGCTTCTCAAAGAAGGTCGTGGGGTGGTCCATCGCCGATCACATGCGCACCGAGCTTGTCGAGGACGCTCTCAAGAATGCCGCTGCAACTACCCTGATCCTGCCGAACGCAATCTGGCACTCCGATCGCGGAAGCGTCTACACCTCAGCCGCTTTCAGGACCCTCGTGACCAGTCTGGGCATGCGCTCATCCATGGGCCGCACCGGGGTCTGTTGGGACAACAGCATGGCGGAAAGTTTCTTCTCGATGCTCAAGAACGAGCGTGTGTATCGGACCGTTTACGCGACCAAGACGCAAGCTCGAAGCGACATCATCCGCTACATCGAGGGGTTCTACAACAGCCGTCGCCGGCACTCAGCGCTCGGTTACCGACGGCCCAACGAAGTCCACTATGGTTATCAGCAGCCAGCCCTGGCAGCGTAGACGAATCCACTAATTCCGCTGTCCGAAATCCCCGCAGCAG
>NZ_JBEPTM010000051.1:0-1252 GCF_040549525.1 Frigoribacterium sp. UYMn621
GGGACTGCCCCGAGTTCAGTTGACTCGTTGGGTTAGTGGTTTTATGCGGCGTTGAGGGCCATGTTGATTGTCTCAAACTCGATCGGGGTGAGTTTACCGAGGCGGCGTTGCCGACGCTTGCGGTGGTAGGTCCGCTCAATCCAGACCACGATCGCCAGGCGTAGTTCCTCCCGGGTCGACCATCGTTGCCGGTCGAGGACGTTCTTCTGCAGGAGGGCGAAGAAGGACTCCATCGCGGCGTTGTCGCCGCACGCGCCGACTCGGCCCATCGACCCGGTGATGCCGTTGTTCTTCAACACCCGCACGAAGGCGTTCGAGCGGAATTGCGAGCCTCTGTCGGAGTGCAGAATCGTGCCATCGATCTCGCGCTGCCCGATCGCGTTGCGGGCCGCAGCGACCGCCAGAGACGCTTTCATCCGGGAGTCGATCGAGTAGCCGACGATCTTGTTCGACCAGACGTCCTTGATCGCGCAGAGATACAGTTTGCCCTCATCGGTGCAATGCTCGGTGATGTCCGTCAACCACAGCTGGTTCGGGCCTATCGCGGTGAAGTTCCGCTGGACATGGTCATCATGGACGGGCGGGCCGGCCTTGCCCCTCAGACCACGTTTCTTCGCGAACACGGACCACAGCCGCTGCTGGGAGCACAACCGCCAGACCCGGTTCTCGCCCGCCTTCAAGCCCGCCTGGTGGAGCTCGTCGGCGATGAAGCGGTAACCGAACGCCGGGTCATCCTGGTGGGCCTCCCACGCGGCGTTGGTCAGGTGAGCGTCATCCCAATCACGCTGCGAGACCGGGTTTCGGAGCCACTGATAGAAGCCTTGTTTGGAGAAGGACAACACCCGGCAGGTCACCGTGACGGGGACACCGTCGACGGCCAGTTCACGGACCAGCGGGTACATCATTTTGGGTTGACATCCCGGGAGAGATACGCGACCGCGCGGCGCATCACCTCGGCCTCCTGCTCCAGCAACCGGATCCGTTTCCGCGCCTCACGCAGCTCAGCCGACTCCTTCTCCGTGACCCCGGGCTTCACCCCCTCTTCGACATCGGCTCTCTTCAACCAGTTCGCCAGGCACGACTCGGAGATACCGAAGTCCTTCGCGATCTGGTTCAGCGGGGCTTCGTGCTTGCGAGCGACCGCGACGACATCGCGCCGGAACTCGAGTGGGTAGGGCTTGGGCATGGTGACATCCTTCCAGCGGAGACGAATCTCCACAGGTCAGGAGTCAACCAAACCGGGGGCAGTCCC
>NZ_JBEPTM010000052.1:0-1221 GCF_040549525.1 Frigoribacterium sp. UYMn621
ACCTCGCTTCCGGTGTCGGGGACGAGGGTGAGGCGGGATTTGGCGAGGATGTCGAGGCCGAGGTAGCGGCGGCCTTCGGCCCATTCATCGGTCTGTTCGGCGAGGACGGCGCCGACGAGGCGGGTGATCGCGTCTCTGTTGGGGAAGATCCCAACGCTGTCGGTGCGGCGACGGATTTCTCTGTTGAGGCGCTCGTTGGGGTTGTTCGACCAGATCTGCTGCCAGAGTCCTTCGGGGAAGGTGGTGAACGCGAGGATGTCCGCTCTGGCGTTGTCGAGGTGTTCGTGGGCGTCGGGGAGTTTCCCGTCGACGTAGTCCAAGAGCCTGTCGAATTGGGCGTGAACGGCGTCAGCGTCGGGTTGGTCGTAAACGGAGTGGAGCATCGCTTTCACGGCCGGCCAAAGACTCTTCGGGGTCACACTCATCAGGTTCGCGGCGTAGTGGGTGCGGCAGCGTTGCCAGCTCGCTCCGGGCAGGTTCGCAGCGATCGCTTCGACCAGGCCGCGGTGGGCGTCGGAGGTGACGAGTCGGACTCCGGTCAGGCCGCGTGCAACGAGATCGGCGAAGAACGTGTTCCATGCCGGGCCGGTCTCCGAGGTGGCGACTTTGAGGCCGAGGACTTCGCGGCGCCCGTCGGCGTTGACCCCGGTCGCGACGAGCACGACCGCGTTGATGACCCGGCCACCCTCCCGGACCTTCATGGTCAACGCGTCGGCGGCGACGAACGTGAACGGGCCCGCATCCCCCAACGGACGGTGACGGAACTCGTTCACGTGCTCGTCGAGCTCCGCGGCCATCCGAGACACCTGCGACTTCGATAACGAGTGGATCCCGAGCGTCTTGACGAGCTTGTCCATGCGGCGGGTCGAAACGCCGGCGAGGTAGCAGTCCGCGACGACCGTGATCAGCGCAGTCTCGGCCCGTTTGCGGCGCTCGAGGAGCCATTCCGGGAAATACGTTCCCGAGCGTAGCTTCGGGATAGCGACGTCGATCGTCCCGGCCCGGGTATCGAGGTCACGATGCCGGTAACCGTTCCGTTGGGCGGTGCGATCGGGGCTGGCCTTACCCCACTCGGCACCAATCACCGCGTCGGCATCCGCCGAGAGCAGCGCATTGATCATGGTTTGCAGCAGGCTGCGCATCAGATCGGGGGACGCATCGGTGAGGGCTTCGCCAAGAAGGCGTGCAGGGTCGACAATATGTGGAGCGGTCATCGTGATG
>NZ_JBEPTM010000053.1:0-1138 GCF_040549525.1 Frigoribacterium sp. UYMn621
TGAATTTCCGGCGTGGCGCGGTCATGCGGTTCTCTACTTTCAGTGAACCCTCATTTTAAGAGGGCCCACTGTCCGAGATATCCGCAGCAGCCCAGTTTTCAGCGCCACTGGGACGGAGCAGCTGTTCGAGCAGGTTGAGTCCTACGCGGCGCGACGGGTTCGAGAGCGGTTCACCTCGGAGATGCTCGAGCGCTACTGTCGGGAGTTAGGGGTTAGGGTCTTCGACGCTGCCAGCTACGGCCCGGATTCCGTGCTGATAGAGAGCAATGTCCCCATGCCGAGGAACGGGGTGGTCATGACACTCCGTGAGGCTCAAAAGTGGTTGGAAGTCGATCCTGACGCTGTTTCGCAGCTTCCGGGGTAACTACAAACAAGTAGCGATGAATCAGCTCCCCGGTCCGTTGTAACAAGAAGTTGAGAGTCCGCCCTAGCGGGCCAATGTAGGCCCAGATTGACATGCGCTCAACCACGTCGACAATGATCGGTATGGGAAGCGCAGCTGGACGACTGCAGCAGATGTGCTTCGAGATCATCATCAGCGCTAAAGGATCTTGTGGTCGCAATCTAGAAGAAAGTGCTCATTCTGCGAGAGATCCGGAGAGAGTAAGCCCCGGCATAAAACTGTCGGACAGGCGATCGGCTTGCGGCTGTTATATCACTGGGGTTTCCCCTTAGGGAGCTCTCGCCAACACGAACCCCTGACTGTGCCGTTCTGTCGTGCGAGTCTCGCTTCGAATTCGCATCACGGTCCGGTGGGCGGGATCAGGCGGCGACGCTTCTGAATGGCCGATGACCCCAGTCCACCGCTGATGATCGGCGCAGCCTGCAATATGTTTGCAAGGATCTCCGCCCGAGGTTCATGGATCGTTTCGCGCAGAGTGGCACTGGCAGCGATCAGGACAGCGGCCATAACGGCGAGCATCGTGTATGCCCGCCGGACCCAGATCCGAGAATGAACTGTCTTCATGCGTGAACACTATTTGTTTGATATCACTCGTGGGCCCCGAGATCAGAGGACACTATTAAGCGACCGACGGTGTCGCGAGGTCACGTCCCGCTGAGTGGTGGAGTTTCTCAACACCGTGCGGGTCAGTTGTTTTAGTTTAGGCGGCGGCGAGTTCTGGGAGGATCACCGCCT
>NZ_JBEPTM010000054.1:0-1132 GCF_040549525.1 Frigoribacterium sp. UYMn621
TGACGGCGCTCACTGAAATTCCTCGGTTCTGCTCACTGAAATTCCCCACCCCGGGTCGCTTCCGCACATAGGAACGGGCCTTCCTCGATGCTGATGGTCTTCGACCACGCACCAGCTCGAGAAAGGCCCTGTTCCTATGCTTTCAGAGGAGGACGACGTGGACATCCACGCGCTCAAAAGACAAGGGATGACGATCAGTGAGATCGCCCGCCGCACCGATCACGACCGCAAGACGATCCGCTCCTACCTCGCCGGGGACCGCGCTCCGGGGGTGCGTCAACGAGTCGAGCCGGACCCGTTCGAGAAGTTCGTCGACTACGTCACCGCGAGGCTGACCGAGGACCCGCATTTATGGGCGGTGACGCTGTTAGACGAGCTTGTCCCGCTGGGATTCACCGGCTCCTATCCGACGCTGACCCGCCACATCCGGGACCGGAAGTTTCGCCCGGCGTGCACCGCCTGCGCGCATGTGACGAAACGGCCGAACGCGATCATCGAGCACCCGGCCGGGGAGGAGACCCAGTTCGACTGGGTCGAGCTGCCCGACGCGCCGGTCGGATGGGCGTTCCCGACGAAACGCGCCAATGTCCTCGTCGGATCCCTCGCGCACTCCGGGGTTTGGCGGGCCGTGATCTCCCCATCGATGGACCTGCCCCATCTTCTGGCGGCGATGACCCTGCTGCTGAGCCTGCTCGGCGGGGTGACGACCACCTGGCGGTTTGACCGGATGAGCACGGTGCTGAAAGCCGGAACCAGTGATCTGACTCCGATGTTTGCTGCGTTCTCCAAACATCATGCGGTGAGTGTGGTCGCCTGCCGGCCCCGATCGGGCAACCGCAAAGGGGTGGTGGAGAAGAACAACCACACCGCCGCGCAACGGTGGTGGCGAAACCTTCCCGACGAGCTCACTCCCGAGCAGGCTCAGCAGAGCTTGACGAGATTCGCGACCGGCCAGGATGGGCGGCGCCGCGAGGGCCGCGACGGGTCAACGACCGCAGCTGTGATGTTCCTGGCGGAGCGGTTCGCGCCGTTGCCACCGACCCTGTTCCCGGTGGTGGTGGTCGAGGACCGCCTTGCGACACGGCAGGCGTTGATTGACTGGCGCGGCAACCGCTACTCGGTCCCGCCGGAG
>NZ_JBEPTM010000055.1:0-1071 GCF_040549525.1 Frigoribacterium sp. UYMn621
CTAGCTGTAGTTCCCGGGGACGTTGTGAACGCGTTCGATAGGTGACTTGCCGCCGATGCCGGTGTGGGGTCTGTGGTGATTGTAGCCGTGGACCCATGCCTGATATGTCGCGGCTCGGGCCTCGTCGGAAAGGTATGTTTCGGCGTAGGCCCATTCCTGGGCGAGGGTCCGGTTGAAACGTTCGACTTTCCCGTTCGTCTGTGGTCGGTAGGGGCGCGTGAACTTGTGGGTGATCGCGGCGCCGAGGGCGGCGTCGAAGGCGCGGGATCGATAGCAGGAACCGTTATCTGTCAGGACGCGTTTGACGGTGATGCCGTGCTCGTTGAAGAACGCGTTCGCGCGCAGCCAAAACCCGGCAGCGGTTTCTTTCCTCTCGTCGGTGAGGATCTCCGAGTAGGCAAGCCGGGAGTGGTCATCGACCGCATGGTGGAGGAATGAGTAACCACGGCCTTTCTTCTTGTTGTTGCGGTTGCCGATCGTGCGGCCGAACTTGCGGTGGCCGCCCCCGTCCGGGATCCGCCCTTGTTTCTTGATATCGACATGCACGAGATCGCCGGGTGTGGGGTGCTCGTAGCGGATCGGTTTGGGGCGTCTGACCGGCAGCCCGGTGGCCTGGTCGAGGTAGGCCAGTTTCGGCATCCGGTAACGGCCCAGCACCTGCTCGACGGTCGATCGGGGAACGCCGAGGTGGTAGCCGATCCGATGCGGTCCCCACCGTCGGGTGAACCGCAGCGACACGATCCGGTGTTCCAGACGACGACTCGACCGGCTCGGCGAGCTGCGGGGCCGCGACGACAGGTCCGACATCGGTAGACCAGCTCGATGCCGTGACGCCCACTTCGACGCTGTTGCCGACGAGACCTGGAACCGTTCGGCCGCACGGCGTGTCGACCAACCGCCCTCGACAATCAGACGGGCCAGACGAAGACGCCCCACCGGCGTCAAAGGAGCATTAGCGTGAGTCACGAAGACCTCCGTGGATCGGAATGAGTGTGGTAACCCACTTCGATACCGGAGGTCTTCGCTATCTCAGCTCACGCCACGCTGATCACAACGTCCTCGGGAACTACA
>NZ_JBEPTM010000056.1:0-1043 GCF_040549525.1 Frigoribacterium sp. UYMn621
AGTCGTTACTCACTGACCATCCCACGGTGGCTCTTCACGTCGACCATCCAACGCTCGAAACCCCGAAAACCACACCACTCCCGGGGACGCAACCACACTTGACGCACAGTCGTGGATGGTCATCTGTTATCCATCGCCCTCGGCCAAGGCGAATGTGCGACCGAAAGGGCCTTCGATCGGCTTCAGCAGCGATCGGTCTACACATTAGTGAATCATTGACGAACGTTAATTATTCACTCTAGTGTCGGTATATGGCAACAACGATTCAGAGCGATGCGATCCTCGCGAACCTTCGCGCGGTGGGACACGCCACGAACCTCGACCTCCACGGTTCGCTTGCCGCGACGATGCCACGGGTGTCGTTAACCTCAGTGCATCGCATCACGGCGCGACTACTCGAGCGTGGCGAAATCGGCATTGGGCCTACCGATGGTGGCACCGTCGTCCTTGACGCGCGAACCGATGTTCACGACCACTTCGTCTGCACGAGCTGTGGGGGCATCGTCGATCTCCTCCTTCCCGCCGACGTCATTTCGGTCATTCAGGCCCAGCTCGGGCAGAACCTAGTCCGCGATGGAATCACCGTCCGCGGACACTGCGAAACCTGCCGCACCTCACTAGGCTCTGCCGTCGTCGACGGTGGCAATCAAGAAACCCAAGAATCGAAGGAAACATCATGAAGTTCGCCCTGTTTATGTCACGCCCTGCTGGCCGCATCCTGCGGATCGTCGCGGGCCTGGTGCTCATCGCGGTGGGCATCGCCCTGCAATCCGTTGTCGGCATCGTGCTGATCGTCCTCGGCATCGTGTTCGCAGCCGTGGGATCGTTCAACGTTTGCCTCGTCGCCCCAATGCTGCGGCTGCCCTTCAGTGGCAGGAAGATCCGCGCACGCGCACTCTGAGCGGTGCGGGGAGGGAACCCTCGTGACACGCGGTAGGTGGAGGGCGTTGGGGACTGCCCCGAGTTCAGTTGACTCGTTGGGTTAGTGGTTTTATGCGGCGTTGAGGGCCATGTTGATTGTCTCAAACTCGATCGGGGTGAGT